>JBEKMY010000083.1:0-11205 GCA_049523355.1 Smithella sp.
AGGGCCACTGAAAGCCATCTCTTATTTGTATTCAATGCCAAGATTCAACCTTACAACCAGTATTTTGCAGATTATTCTGAACAAAAGATCCGGGCGATGGTTATTGAGGCCACCTACTTATCCACAGCATTTGATGGTCGTCCGAATTAAGGATTACTATTCGTAAGATTGAATAAAATCATAATTTAAGAAATTGAGTAAAAAGAAATAATTTTTTCTACAATTCTATTTAGAAATATTTTGAATTTGAGAACATTCTAGACCTGTAGCTTGTTTGAGTTCCAATGGATCAGGAGCAGCCAAATGCCAACCGTCACCCTGCAAACTAAGTCTGACTGGGATCAATATAAAAGGTGATAATTTATTGGATGAATCTTGTTGAACGGTTATTAATAAATCAAAACCGACATACTCAGGGTCATGCCATCCATTTAAGCCGGAATGTATTACATTACGGATGTTGGGATTGTTTTGACAACGACAAAACAATTCAATTGTTGTAGTGTCATTGCTTATATTGGCGACAAGGAACCCAAAAGGATGATTTAAGCTGTCGCGCATAACAAGAATTCGTTTGCCGTCAGGAGAAAATGAGACAGTATCCGTTGAAATATCAGCATATAATATTTGACCATTTCTGGGATTTATAAAATACGAATCTGGCCAACCAACGGTGTAATATGCATCTACTCTGTAAAAACCATTATGAGGTATTTTCCCCATGTATAAAAAACTCTCTCCATCACCTTCATGTTGATCATTGCCCAGATCACTCCAATTTTTGAAAATAATAGGCGGAGCTGATACCGGCTTAATTGTAAGTAATTTGCCGGATCTTCTGACGTTCTTATCACGGGCTATTTTTTTTCTCTCATCTTTGATGGTATAATTCATTGTATAACTTATGACATTTCCACACCATGCAGGTAAATTAACCATATTTTTTGCGTGATCAATATCCATCTTTTCTTCTTTTACAGATACATACTTTTGAGATGGAAGTTCCGAATATCCCTGTTTTACAGATACGTATTCTTGAGATAGAAATTCAGAATATCCCAATAAGGCGGATAAATCTATTTCCTCAGCCATGCATATTGGAGCATTCATTATTAAGACAAAGAAGGCTGCCAATAAAACTCTTATAAAATTGTGCATGAAGACTTTGTATGAAAAAGTTTTATTAACGATTGTTATACGACAAAAATTCTGTGAATGTTTTTTAATATTCCATCTCCTTATCAACAATTTTAGGTTCAAAGTTAGCATAAAATTGAATTCTTGGAAATTGAGGATTAATAGTTGCAACCTACCATAAAATTACAAATTTTAAAAATAAGACTTACAGGAAGTTATCAATAAAAAAGTGAATTCGGCAGCGAACACATTCCTGAAGCGTGCTACAGAAAAAGTGAGCGAATATATAATTATAATATTCCTTAAGAATCGAAGCCTCTCCCAAGGCAGTAAACAATTCCGTTATATTTTAATGAGGCGACACAATCCTAAAAGCAGGAGGCAAGCGCCTGCTGCTCTATTTTGCTGATGTGAGGGGCCGGCTGGTGATCGGCCGGCCCCTCATCAGAGAAAACCAGGAGAGGGAGAATGATCTCAAATTATAATGCATCTACATAGAGGGCGCGGAGCTGTTTCTTATCGACTTTGCCGACACTGGTTTTAGGAATCTCATGAGTAATGATATACTGATCAGGTATGGCATATTTGGGAATTTTCCCCTGTTCGGCGCAATGCTTCATATGGGTCTTGAGTACCTCCGGCGTAATACCGTCGTTGCGGAACGGAGGCGTCAGCACGACAAGCAGCATGGGCCGTTCTCCCCACTTGGCATCCGGTATGCCGATGGCAGCAGCCTCCTGCACCGCATTGTGAAGACTGATGGCATTTTCAAGGTCGAGCGAAGAAACCCATTCACCGCCTGTTTTAATCACATCCTTGAGCCTGTCTGTGATCTGGATATACCCTTCGGCATCCATATAGCCCACATCGCCCGTATGGAGCCAGCCGCCTTGCCAGAGTTCTTCCGTCTTCTCCGGGTCTTTGTAGTACCCCTTGGTAAACCAGGGAGCGCGCACAACAATCTCGCCGGTGGTGTGGCCATCATTAGGAAGGAAATTACCGCTGGGGTCCGCGATCCTCACATCAACCAGCGTAAGCGGCATTCCCGTCTTGATGGCAATATCGCTTTTCTGTTCGTTATCAAAGTTTTTCATATGCGGTTTGAGATTGGATACGCTGATGACCGGGCACGTCTCAGACATGCCATAACCTGTCATAACCTGGATACCCAGATCGATAGCCGCGACAGCAAGCCCCTTGGCCAAACGGGCTCCGCCGATTATGACTTTCCATCCTGAAAGGTCGATTGTCTTTGCTACAGGGCTTGTCACAAGCATCTGGAGGATCGTAGGCACGCAATGGGAATAGGTGACCTTTTCCCCAACGATAAGTTTGATAAGCATTTCCGGCTCGTATTTGCCCGGATAAACCTGTTTGACACCCATCATTGTGGCGATGAAGGGGAATCCCCAGGCATGGACATGAAACATGGGGGTAATGGGCATATAGACATCCGATGTGGAAAAGCGCAACGGACTGTCGTGACCGCTTACGGCAATGCAGACGCTCATGGCGTGAAGGACAATCTGGCGATGGGTGAAGTATACGCCTTTGGGAAGGCCCGTCGTGCCTGTTGTATAAAATGTTGTGGCCTTCGTATTTTCATCGAGATCGGGGAATTCGAAATCGGGAAACGCGCAGGCCAGGAATGCCTCATATTCCCGGTCATAGGCCACATCCGTCTTGGGCAGTTCATTGCTGTCCGAAAGAATAATGATCTTCTTCACGGAGGTAAGCTTGTCCCGGATGGAACCCAAAAGGGGCAGAAAATCGGTATTGATGAGGATCACGTCCGCTTCGGCGTGATTCATTGTATACTCGATCTGATCGGGAGACAGGCGCCAGTTCACCGTGAACAGCACGGCCCCCAGCATGGGAACGGCAAAGAAACTCTCCAGGTAGCGATGTGAATCGTAATCGAAGACCGCTACGGTATCCCCCTTCTTGACGCCGATTCCGGCAAGGGCTCTGCCTAACCGGTTGATCCGCTCAAACAGATCATTGTAAGTATAACGCATCTTGTTCCGGTAAACGATCTCCTGGTTGCCCGCGCTTAACCTTGGTCCGTTGAGTAATTCTTTGATGGTTAATTGAAACCCGTATTTATTTCCATTTAAAGATTTCCCTTTCATAGTTAGCCCTCCTAGAATTTTAGTTTTCTCTGGCTAATATGATCCGCTAAAGCGAAGTGATGCACAATCCGCAGGAAGCTGTTTTGTCTGTCCTTAATGGGATTAAAAAAAGGTAAGCCGATGACCTACAGAGGGCGCGTTTAAGGTGTTTTGGATTCTCTGCTGTTCTCAACCCAGTTGAGGGCGTAGCGCAGGAGTTCCGTGCTGTTTTTGAGATTCAGCTTTTCCTTGATGCGCTCCCGATAGGTGCCGATGGTCTTGACGCTTAAGTGAAGCCGGACTCCGATCTCGCTGATGCTGAGTCCTTCGCCGATGAGTTGGAAAACTTCAATCTCTCTGTCTGTCAGGGCATGAAGGGGCGATGCGGCAACATCTTTGGGGCCTTCAACGAAGCGTGAAAGGATCTGATCCGTCATTTTTTTGCTTGCATAAATGCCGCCGGACCGGACCTGACGGATGGCTTTGACAACGGACTCGGAGGCCTCCTGCTTCATGATGTAGCCTTTGGCGCCGGCCCGAAAGGCCCGTTCGGCGTAAAGGGACTCGTCGTGCATGGAGATGACCAGCATGGTTATCCCCTTTTGAAATTTGCGGAGTTCCTTGATGAGGTCGATGCCGCTCATATCCTTCAGGGTAATATCCACAATGATCATGGCCGGTTTAAGTTCCGCCACGGCCTTCATGGCGCCCTGGTAGTCCTCGGCCTCTCCGCAGACGCACAGGTCATCTTCCTGATTGATGAGTTGAGCAAGGCCTTGCCTGAAGATGGGGTGGTCATCAACAATGAGGATTCTATGTTTATCTGTTTTGGTTGTTTTGGTCGCGGCCATAAGCGTCATTCCTCGATAAGATTGAAAGTGCAGGTTACCAGTGTGCCTCCGCTTTGTTCCGATTCGATCCGCAGGGACGCCCCGATCATGCGGGCGCGGTAGTTCATAATCCGAAGACCTATGCCGCCAACTTTAGTTGTGTCCTTGATCCCGACGCCGTTATCGAGAATCGAAAGGGAGACCGTTCCGTTGTTGTTCAGAAACTCTATTATAATTTTGGAAGATTTGCCGTGTTCGATGGCATTGTGAATCGATTCCTTCGCAATATAATAAAGGTGCGTGGCCAGGGAATTATCATTAATGGGGATATGCCGGGGGCAGCGAAAAACGCAGTTTATGTTGAAGATGTCCGATGCGGAAGCGGCAAGTTCTTCCAGTGATGCCTCAAGCCCCAGAGATGTAAGATGGACAGGGCACAGCCCGCGGGCCAGTCGCCGTGTCTTTTCAATTGCTCCTTTGACCAGTTGATTGATCTCACCGGCATAGCGGGCGTTTTCATCGGAAATCGGGAGCAGCCTGTCGCGCAGGACCTTCGTCATTACATCGATTCCGATCAGGTGCTGGCCAAGATCGTCATGAAGTTCATAGCCGATCTTCTGGCGTTCCCTCTCGGATACATCCAGAACTTCCTTTTCCAGCTTCTTGATGGCCGTGATATCTGTGATGACTCCGAATCCCCCCATAAAATGTCCCTGGGAATCGTAGACGGCACGCGGCGAAACAAGAGTGTAGACAGGATTGCCGCCTTTATCCATCCAGGTCACTTCATAGGATTCGGGAGCATCCTTGTTCGCGATGTTTCGTGTCCATGTCTCGAGGTCGCGTTTGCTGATAAAGTCCCGGCTTGGCCTGCCGACGATCTTCTCCCGCGGAAGTTGAAGGATATTGCAGATCTTGTCGTTGACATAGGTGATGATGCCGCGGCGATCCTGAATGCCCAGGCCCTCGTTCATACTCTCCACAAGCTGGCGGAATCTCTCCTCGCTGTCGCGCAGGGCTTTTTCGGTCTTGACCCTTTCGGTAATATCCACCATGGAGGCGATGCTCTGTGTTGTCCCCGGAATCATGGCGATCGTCATAAAAATATGGAGAAGGCTGCCGTCCTTGTGCCGAATCTTGAATTCGTAATTCCTTGGCGCCGCCGATGAATCCTTGCGCCTGATCCGGTGAAAATCAAGAAGGCGTTCGACATCATCTTCGGCCACATACATAGTCCACGTATGGCCGATAATCTCCTCGCGGGGATACCCCGTGAAATTGGCAAAATCGTTGTTCATCATGGAGATGGTGGTATCTTGTTCGATGACGATGGTTGCCGTGCCGGAATTCTCGAACAGGGTCTGGTAAAAATGTCCCGAATGGGTCAAATTCTTTTCAAGCCGTTCATACTCCCGATCCTGCGACTGAAGAGCTTTGATTTCCTTGCGGGCCGCCTCCAGTTCGTCGATAAGCTCAAGCCTGGTTTTGTATCCTGTCCCCACTGCTGGACCTCCAGTGATGTGTTGATTTGGATTCTATACGAGAACGGGTTGCTTGTCCATTGGATAGTGCGGGTGGATAGCGCCGGTGGACAGTGCCGGTGGATAGTGCCGGACTATGGAATATCAAGCCAATATCAGGCCGGCAGGGCTGTATCTTTTGATCACAGCGATCATGAATTTTCATAAACAGAGTAACAATGCCAGGGGATCCGTTGCCCGGATTAATGACTCTATATACCCAAATTAGAGAGCATTGTGCAAAATCTATTAATAATCTCCACTAACTGTGGATGAGATATTTCGAAGTCCTGAACCGATGAAGTCAGACCTGCAAGCGACAAATTGAAGAGCTCCGGATTCTTTTCTCTGCGGGTGGCTTCGCGGGCTGATAGTTCGGCAAATCCCGCTATGCTTTCCGCCTGCTCGTGGCGGGTTTTGGAAAGATCAGTAATTTCCGTCCTCAGCGTCTTCAGGAGATTCAATAGCTCAACTTTATCACTTTCTTTTACCGCCTGGCTCTGCTTCAACCTCTCTTCAATCTTGTCAAGACGATCCTGAATCATTTTCTTTCACCTTTATTTGCCTTCATGATAAGTATTCTCCGAACCTCTCCTTAAATATTGTTGAAATTTTACGATGGGTGCTCTGCGATGTCAATGAAAAACTGACAGGAATTTTTTTGATGCAATCAGAAGAAAAAAGAGTTAAAATAAAAATTGAAAGAACGTATATGGATTGGATGTTAAAAGAAGTAATCAAACCAGTATTCGCTTAGACTGCAAAGGACAAGACCAGGACTTCATAATGGATGACTTTATATTTAAATCGGTAACGGGCAAGGAAAAACCTTATATCAAATCTCTGCGGCAGCTATTGAAACAATTCCGGTATCCATTCGCTCCCGGCGACAATGTTGGGATCAAACTCCATTGGGGCGAACGAGGGAATAAAGGCTATCTGCCTCCCGACTATGCAAAAGAAATTGCCGGTTGGCTGATCACAAAAGGAGCAAAACCGTTTATTTTTGATACAACGGTACTCTATTCCGGCGGCCGGCACACCGCGGAAGATTCTCTGAAAACAGCCGCAGATCATGGTTACACGGCCGATTTTCTCGGATGTCCGGTTATTGTCGCCGATGGCATGGATGGACGGGATGTTGTTTCAATTCCCGCAGGCTACAAACATTTCAAAACAGTTCAGGTTGGATCTGTCTTTGACAAAGCGCAGGGGTTTATCATCTTTTCTCATTTCAAGGGACACATGGTTTCTTTGTTCGGCGGAGCCATAAAAAATATCTCCATGGGATTTGCATCCCGCGCGCAGAAGCAGCGAATGCATGCCGATTATCATCCCGTTCTTAATCGGGAAAACTGCACCCGCTGCGGCATATGCGTCAACATTTGTCCGACTAAGGCAGCCAGTATTTCCGAACCTGACTATCCCGAATATGATCTGGAAAAATGCATTGGCTGCGCTCAGTGTATTGCCATGTGCCCGGAGGCAGCCCTCCAGATTTTCTGGAATTCCGATATGACGGTTTTTCAGGAAAAGCTTGTGGAGACAGCGGCTGCCGTCTGGAAGAAGATTCAGGGAAAGGCTATCGTCATCAACGCCCTGCTTAATATCACTGTAGAATGTGATTGCCTGCCGGGAAAGAATCCTATCATAGGTCCTGATTACGGCTTTATCGGCGGCTATAATCCCGCGGACGTGGATGCGGAATCTCTGAAAATGACAGGATCGGATATCTTTGAAAAAGTCCATCCGGGCATTCCATGGCAGCGTCAGTTCTCCTACGCACGGGAAATTGGATTTATGAGCAACGACTAAATATTATCCGGGCAAAGTAGGCGAAACCTGTTTCAGGACTGACTGCCGCCTTGTTTTTTTGATGTGTGGTCTTTCCCCAGATGGAAATTGATCCAGGATGAGGTTTGATATAGATCCCAATTGCATGGCGGGACAATGTTTTTCTCCAACTGCGCTTCTTCCCTGTATTTCTTCAATCGGGCATAGGCCCGGACATAAACACACTTCTTTTTACCCGGATAGACTTCGCACCATCCCTGGAAACTTCCGCCGCAGGCGCCGTTGCGCTGGTTCTTCGGACATTGCGACATCGGACAAAGATATGCCACATCAACAAGGGCGCAGTCTCCGCAATCTTTACAATCATATAACACAACTTTAGTCAGGTGTTCCAGTTTGTAAAAAAAGCTCTCTAATTTTGTCCCTGCCACTGTGCGGCTGAGTCCATTCATAATCCCGTAAAGTTTCTTTCCCGGCTCAAACATGAGTTTATGAGAGAACCGTGAAAACCCGTAGGAACATTCGATTTTAGCATCGGGCGGCCTGTTTCGCCGCCCAACCGGCGTCTCTTTGTTCAAACCGGTTGCCGAATCGCGTTCAAAGTAATAAAAGCCATCGGCAATAGGATAATCGAAATATTTTACTAAATCAGTCCATTGCGAAACAAGAGCCTCACCCTGACTGATAATCTTTTCCACCTGTTCATATTTAATATTGTGCCCGCCGATATGAACTCCGCTGTAGCCCATTCCCTTTAGCAGGGCGTACATTCGGGCGGCGCGCAGTATCCTGGCTCCTTCTCCCTTATCGGGCCCGCTTCGCTCCCGATCCAACTCGGCAAGGAGTTTATCCGTAACGACACTTCCGGGCAGTTCATTGCAATTCATCATCCTGGCCGCGCCATATGGAAGGATATAAATATTTCCCATAAGTGGAATATCGAAACCGTTTTGTTTCATAAAAAGGAGTATCTCGTGAAATTTCCGGGCATCGTATCCCAGTTGAGTGACGATGAATCGGGCGCCGGCATTGATCTTCTTTTTCAGCTTGTAATACTGAAGCATCTGCTCCGCTTCGGTTGCTTTGAAGGGAGAAACAACGGCTCCGGGGAAAAAATCACTGGGTTGATGATGGATGTCGCCTTTGACACCGGGATAAGTAAGCCCCCTATTCATTTCCGATATCAGTTGCAGGGTATGGATCGGATCCAGGTCAAAGACCGGGGCGGGCCTCCCCTGATAACCCGACACAGGGTAGTCGCCGCTCATAACCAGCAGGTTTCTGACCCCCGCCCGATCCAGGGCGTAAAGCTGGCTTTCCATTTGGTTACGGTTCTTGTCTTTGCAGGTAAAATGAACGAGGGGTTCTACACCCAGTTTCAGAATTTCGCCGCCCATAAAATCGGCGGACATGGCTGGGGTTCCACCCGGATTGTCTGTAACGGTAAGCGCTTGTATCTTCCCGCCGGGGGCGGCCTGCCCTGCCAAAGCTATGGCCTTTTCCTGAGACGCTTCTCTTGCGCCTCTTCCCGGCACCAATTCCCAGGTGACCGGAAACACACGATGGTTCAATAAAGCCTCTTTAAAACTATTTTCCCGCATAAATATCCTTAAGCTATTCTCAAATACCATTCGCTTTCAAAGGATCAGCTTCGACAAGGAGGTAATTACAAGCGCATTGGTATAACTTATGTGCCAAGAAAATGACACTATCAAAAGAACTTGTCAATATCTTTTCTGTCTTCTTACATTTTCCCATCTAACAGTTGCAGTTCTTGATTAAATTTGCTATTTTTCACCAATGATATGTAGAGGAGAAAATATTTCAAAGGGAATTACCTGCATCCTGACAATTCTTATCGCAGTCTTGTTTTCCACAAAATGTTACGGCTCTCTGGAAATATTGAATGTTCGTCATTGGACGGCGCCGGATCATACACGGATTGTTCTGGATGTTGATGGCGATCCGGATTATGAAATTAATGAAAGTGAAAATCTTCTCTTTCTAAATTTCAAGGAATCCTCATTACACAAATCAATACCGGCCAAAATCATCATTAATAAACCCGGAATTACAAAGATCGTTTTTCATCACATGGATGAAAATAATGTTAGAAAGGTTAGAATCGAATTTGTTCTGAATAAACACCAGAAAGTTGAAGTTTTTAAATTAAAGAAGTTTCAGGATAAACCTAACCGGATTGTTGTGGATATTCTTTTGGAACAAGGTCCCAGGGAAGTAAAAACAGCGGATCAGATCATTGAACTCAAACCCCAAAAAATAATAGTTATTGACGCCGGCCATGGCGGTGAAGATCCGGGCGCAGTGGGAAAAAAGAAAACTTATGAAAAAAATGTTGTGCTCTCCATTAGCCGTGAAGTTCAAAAAGCCATTAATAAAATGCATGGGTATCGCGCTGTTTTGACGCGCGACGGCGACTATTATGTTTCCTTCAGCAAGCGGCTGCAAAAAGCAAAGGATCTGGGCGCCAGTCTGTTTATCAGCATTCATGCGGATGCGGCAAGAAATCGAAGCGCGAAAGGCGGTTCGGTCTATTGCCTCTCTACCGGCGGAGCCAGTAATGAAGCCGCAAAACTGCTGGCCAGGAATGAAAACTTATCCGATATCCTGGGCGGCGTTCCCGATAATGAAAGCAACAATGAATCATCTTCGATCATCATGAATATGTTTCAAACCAATACAATTAATTTATCGAAAATTTATGCCGGCATTTTAATCAGGCACCTGTCTACGGTTTGCAATATAAAAAATAAAATTGTTCAGGAAGCGCCATTTCGCGTGTTGAAATTGCCGGATATTCCAGCGGTATTAATTGAAACAGCATACATATCCAATCCTCAGGAGGAAATCTTATTAAAAAATAGTAGTTTTCAAAAAACGCTGGCAACAGCGATATCTTCTTCAATAAGCGAGTATTTATCAGACACTTCCGCTGTTGCGCAAAGCGAAGATGCATCTAAAAAGGATGATGAAAACGGCAAGGCGGACAAAAAACAAAATAATGATGAATTAACTGCAACCTATTATAAAGTAAAATGCGGTGACACACTTTTTTCAGTGGCGAAGCATTTTAATACAAAAGTCGCTCTTCTTTTAAAACTTAACAAATTAAAATTGGAAGATCCGCTTTTTGTCGGCAGAAAAATCATGGTGCCCGCAAACAAAACCGAAAATAAAATAAATACAAACCCTGCATCGGCAGCCGAAAAAAAGAAGTCCGGCAGCCGAAAGAAATCGTCAAAATATTATACGGTTAAGAAGGGGGATACTCTTTTTATTGTGGCAAAGAATAATTCAACAACCGTAAATGAATTGCTCAAAATTAATAACATGAAAATTACCGATCCATTATTATATGGATTAAAGATAAAATTGCCTTAAAAAGTCGGAAATGTTTAATGTTTAATGAAACAGGTAAAGAAAATAATCGGATTAAAAAAATCATCGAATTTGTTTACTTGATAAACCATAATTGAAGCTCTCCGCGATAAACCGCGGAGAGGCTTCGATTCTTAAGGAATATTATAATTATATAAACGCTTGCTTATTCTGTAGCACGCTACAGGAATGCGTTGGCTGCCTTGATTCACTTTCCTATAAAAATATTTACTCAATAATATAACAATTATTTGACCTAAACATAATTTGACCTGACATTGAGTGTCAAGATTATTGATAACTTCCTGTTATCCTTGTTTTTCAAATCTGCAATTTTATGCTACCTTACAACCAGTAATCGTTAAACAATCAATTTTCATAAAAAGTATTATAAGATAATTTTTTGGCGTTTGT
>JBEKMY010000084.1:0-15216 GCA_049523355.1 Smithella sp.
CAATTGAACACTAAGGCAAACATCCTGGCAGACACCACTTTCTTAAGTGACATGATCATCTTAATTGTCATCTATCTGACCACTATGACAATGGTGCTTACTATCCGGACTATGAATAGATAGGAAATACTACTACTCTAGTATAGATTGGAACTATAGCCTTTGAAGAACAACCCGTCTTAGTACAACTTATAGTAGACACAAATAAACCCATTGTGACACGACCAATTATGGCAACCAGTCCCACTGTATCAAACATATCCCCTTAATTAGTTGATGAATTACATCCTATCATAGAAAGAAATTAACAAATTCAGCTTGAATAACTTTACCACATGATGATTGGCTTGAACATAATTGCAGTATCAATGACTGTGATTGTATTCTCTTCCATCTCATATGTGCAGAGATTTTGTATGAAAACTTCTACATCAGCAAAAATGGTAATTCATCCTAGTTAGTTGATACAGAACTAAATTTTCATGATAAAGGAAATAAATTATGGCATTCAGAAAGGAATAAGCTTTAAAGTCGGGTTGATCATCTCGTCAACTGAATAAATAATGTTATATTGTTATTAACTTCATTTTGGTAGATATTATTGTGTATCTCCTTTTGAATGCCTTTAAAAAATTAGCCATTGATACTCAATTTAACTACACAAGTCCATAACATTCTCGAAGGTCAGCAGCCAGCTTTCAATGGTATCCAAGCCACAAGCCCCAGGATACAGAGAGAAGATCAAAACTAAAAAACAATCCAATCTTCCACTAACTTATATATTTTTGATTCCCATATGTTGAAAATACCTTATAACTGAGCCTACTTGTACTTCGAGACAAGATCTCCAATATATTGCTCATATTGGCATGCGATGGCCCCATCATACAAAGTAATTATGTTTTCAGCATTGTGCGTCGCGTTCTGAGAAAAATTATAGCTCCCCGTTACAACTACCTGCCGATCGACCACTAACACCTTATTGTGCATGAAGTCATGAGGTCCATTTTCACTATACGGCGTGGAATGTTTTTCAACAAGGTTATTCTTTACGGCATTCCATTGCGCGAGTTTGGCCTGGCCAGTGCCACGCGTGCTTTTTTCCCAGTCTGTCATAACCTGATGCATCTCCGGTCCGTCGTAAACTCCCGACACCTTAACACCGCGTTCTATTGAATCAACGAGGGCACCCAGAACGGCTCCTGAAGAGATAACCATTGAAGCAAGCATTATCTCATTTTTTGCTGTCGAGATCTGGCTGGCAATATTTAGATCCATCGCTGCACCATCACCAGGAGCAAAATCCACATCAACGTCTACATCATCGATTTTAGTTTCTCCATGATCATTCTTGCCTGTCCCAGCAATCCTTCCTGCCTCCCACAACTCTGCAAAGTCAGTTTCATAATTACCTGCGATATCTTGTGATTCCAGGGTAACAATGTTATTATCCTGAATGGTCCATGCATCGGTGGTAAAATTGGCTGATCCCGTCAACACAGCGGCGGAAGGAGCAAGCCCATCACGAATAATGTACTTGCTATGCATCAAGTGACCACCACCTTCGATCGGTAAGGAGCTGACATCGGATGGCAGATCTTCGATTCCAGTTATCGCCTTGAACGGGATATCTTTGTGGAACCGCCCAAAAAATGCTTCGTTGGGTCCTGGCGCCGGATCACTCCCAAGAAGCGAGAATTCAGATGTAGAGACATGTTTCTTACTCGGTTGAAAATATGCGATTCGTACATCTATTCCGGATTCTGCGGCTTTGTTCAGTGCATCGATTACCATCTGAGCTTCGGGCTCCTCAAGTCTGAAATCATAGATTGCAATATGAAGACTTTGGCGGGCTTGGCCCACAAAGTCACTAAAGAGCTGAGCAATTTTTTTTGCCTGCCCCTTTTTGAGATCTGCAGAATCCTTAGCATTGTAAGCCGTCAGTAACATAATTTGGATTTTGTCTGTCACGTTCAATCTCCTATTTTGAAATAACTCTATATATATAATACTTAAGTTATTCAAACTCTCATCTAAATTATATAAATCTCTGAAGAACATATAATGTTTTGATTTTCAAATTTAATAATTTAGGTAAAATAATTATAGTGCCTTCAAGTCGGATGCTATGAAACATTTTTGAATTAGTACCCTCTGTTTTAAATTATTCCCTTGTTATTTTAAATTAATTCTACAAAAAATAGTTTCTGAATAAAATTTACTTTATCATAAAATGTAATTATACAAAAAATATTTTCTGAATAAAATTTATATTGTCATAAAATATTTTGAAATTGTACAACAATTTAATAATAATTATGTTTTTACTCTTCCCTGAGATCTTCACAAATTTAACATTGATCTTTTTATTCTTTTGATTTAAAAGTGTAAATTCAATGATTATGCTAACACGGTTCCTGTTTTTTATCTTCACTAATACATAGTTTATGCTATAAAACCTGTGTATAATCTTAGATATTCCCAGGGATTATGATTAAAAAGGACAAACCAAGAATCTAAATAACTTTAGTCCTAATGTAGCCAAATATGTGAATCACTTATTTGAAACAGTTCTGTAATAATGGTACATTTTCCTTAAATATTTTGATTTTTATTCATTACTCATAGATTTAAATGTTTTATTTTGGAATTTTTGAAACGGAACCGGAACCAGTTATCTCTGAATGATTTTCTGCTGAAGAATCTTCGCCTCGAAACAGCTGTACGGCCAGTATTGCAAGGCACAATTGAACAAGCGCAAAGATCGCCAGCGCGGTGCTGAATCCATATTTCAGCAGGGGCTCAAAGGCCAAAGCGCCCAAACCTAATCCGCTGAATAACGAAAAGGAATTCAGGCCCATGGCGAGGCCGCGCCGGGAGGGATTAAGCGAGGTGCTGATTCCAGCCAGCAACGGGTGGCTCGTGTCATAGCCCAGGGAGAGCACCGTGGTAATGGCTACGGGCCACCGCAGCGGCGCGCGTGGAATGAGTGCTGCGCCGGCAAGAGCGCCGATCAGGATGCCGAACGGGATAATGCGCTTTCTCCCAACCCGATCCGCCAGATGTCCAAAGAACGGCCCGAAGAGCATTCCTGGGATTCCATAGCCCAGCAGCGCAAGGCCAATCCCTTCATCGCCGAGGTGATAGCGTTGCCAGAAATACAGACCAAGCCAAGAGTAGACTCCGGAATGGAACATGCTGTTGAGGAAAATGTAGGTATAGGTTCTGGCTCCTCTGGCGCTGGTAAGGAGCTCCCAGTATCCAGCAATTACCTTGCCAGGGCTTAATGGATGGGCGACGATTTCCCCCTCAAGAAACCAGCGAAGGCGAAGGGCGTAAGCCAGAACAGCTGCGGTGAGGGCGGCGATGATGAGGAACTCCCAGCGCCAGCCGATGATGGGATTCAGAAACGCCCCGAGGGTGGATCCGAAGGCCATGCCTCCAGCCGCAGCCCCAAATATCCATCCCAAAGGCCGCCCGCGTTGCTCATAGGGATAAATATCTCCTAGAAGCGCCAGTGAGATCGGCACGGTTCCTCCGGTAATCGCCCCTCCCAGCAGACGCCATACCATCATCTGAGGCACAGTATTTGCCGTAGCAACTCCGGCTATCATCACAACCATCAGCCCCAGCAGGGTAAGAAACACCGCCTTCCTGCCGAACCGGTCGGAGATGGGTCCATAGAACAGAGTGGATATGCCGTAGGGAAGCATGTAGGCCGGAACCAGCATGCCAAGAAAATCCGTGGAAGCGTGGAACTCAATGGAGAGCGACGGAATGAGCGGGGCTACAAGATACGCCTGAAAGAGGACGAGAAACGCCACTGCCGCCATCACATGCAGCACAGCTTCGCGTTTGCTAACGTAATCGCCTGTGGGACTGGCTCCCACCTCTGGTGGGTATGACATTCTGGTAGTTTCTCCTCTACTCATTTCAAGCACACGGCAAGCTGCTCTACTCTGAAACCCTAGCGATTTGCACTTTACGGACGTTCAGGTTTCCTGAAAGTCAGTAAATAGGCCTTCGATAATCTCGCTGGCCGTGGACCAGGTATCATTATGACTGTAAGAGCAAATAATAATTAATAATGAATTATGACTGTAAGAGCAAGTTAAGCTGTTTTGAATTGTATATTTGGTATACAGATATGCTTAATTTTTCAAGTTTTATTTCAATTTTTCTGTTTTGAATGATTTTTTTCCTGTTTTATGGTGTTTAGTTGTATTGTGTTTATGTTTATGTTTGCTCAAATGAGCTTTAGCCTTGTGGCCATTAGATTCTGAATTTTGTGTTTCTATTGCGTCAAATGGTTTGCTACTATACCCATAAGGTTCACTACAAAAAAGGATTGTTCCGTTGAAAAAACTTCAGAATAAGCATGTAAATCTATAAGCAATAAATAAAAGTCAAAAGATCCTAGAGTCAATCCGATTTTAAAGAACTTTTGTGCATTACTGCAGAAGATATCTTTCTAATTATGGTAATTTCACCCTAGTTTGTTGATACAGAACTAAATTCTTATGATAAGGAAAATTATTATGGATTTAAGAGCAAAGCTGAAAGAACTTTATAATATAATTTAATATGCAAAAGGACTTTATGAAAAATATCTAAATTTCAAAAATATAAAATTACTCTGTTCTTAATGAAGTCAAATACATTAATCCCTTATTTGGTATAGTTTTATAATGTTGGTACATTTTCTTTGAATATTTCGATTTTTATTCATTACTCATAGATTTACATATTTTTTTTGAAATTTTTGCAACATAACCCTTTTTTACATCTTCTAGGCCATAAATCAGTGAAAACTCGTATATTCCTATAAGTTATGGAATGATCCAGTTAGCAAAAACATAGGGGAAAAAAACACTAGGATTAGCTCCCACCGGAAAGTTCTGGACATCTGTAGGAAGTCCATTGGGATAGTAGTAGGACTGAGTTATCTCCTTACCGGTTGTGGTGTTAAAAACACGGACAACCGCCTGCGAGCAACTCAACAAGTGCAGCAGCAACACAACTTGACTATAGGATGGACTATAAGACGGGTTGCCAGGAGAATTAGGAGTATAATCACGTTGGTGGTTTGAATAAATGCCTAACACAGTGTGTCCATCTGTGGCCGTTAAAGTGGAAAAAGCCTCATTAGGGCCAGCGCAGTTATTTGGGCCAATGCAACTATGACCACCCAGGATCGCCTTTACATTCTTAAATTTTTGAGCCCAATTCCAAATCGAGTTCGCATTATTAGCACATGTCATATTAGTATCAGGATCCGAGCAACTGTGACAGTCTGTGAAGCCCCAAAAACCCGGCGCATCCATCCCCTCTGTATCCGGTATCTCCCCAGTCATGCTCATGAATGCATGGGTGATAATGATGACTTCATAACCTGAATACTCGTTGATGATCTCCTCAGCCCATTTGAGTGCTGCATTCCGGGGCCAGAGCTCTAGAGCAGATTACCAGGAAATTCCGATCTCTGCTGTCAGTTTGGACAGTGAACTGGATCGCCTGGGTAGCAGGGCTATTGAATATAGTATCATTATTTAAAGGATTCTGCCAGTTACAGCAGCAGCCAACGTACCAAGACTTCAGATTTTTCAGTTTTTGGTAACCCAAATATGTATCAAAATAACTCGTATCTCTGGGAGACGGGGTGTTATTAGTATAATCAGCTAAGTTAGGATAGTCATGGTTCCCCACAGCCACTAAGTATGGAAGCCCCGAATTATAGATGCTCGCAAGCCCACCGCCATCATTTTTCCAGGCTGCTTCAAATTGATTAGGATCTAAAGGATTCTGTATGTCACCAGCACATAAAACCGCCTGGATATTGTAGGTCGCTATGTTATCTACAATCCATTTGGTCTGGAGATTCCAGGCCGTGGGCAGCTTCGAGTAGTTTTCGAAATGTATGTCACCAATCCACACCAGCGTCAAATCGATATTATATCCATTGCATATTTCTTTCAATGAAATAGGACATGATAAATTAAGTTTCTGTCCCAAGTTCAACATACTTGTTGGTTGAACACCTGGATCTATTATCTGAGCAGTTACTTTCAGAGATTTCATCTTCCTCCCTCACTTTTCATTTTAATTACTTAATTAAAACAGAAATGAAAAAAATTGATTTAATAAATCAATGTGGATGAAGCTGCGAACCATACTCTTAGACCCTAAAACCTTGTCAATTATCATATTAAATGATATCATAAAATCGCTTACCTTCATTGAGTACACTGGTATTGCCAAAGTCGTCAGCAAGTCCCCAACCCCAATAATCCATAATCTCGCGTTTCTTCGCAATCAAACCTTATTGAAATGCCACAAGATTGATATAATATCACAACCAGCTTTCAGCGGCTTCAAAGCCTTGCCACTAATGAACCTAGATTAGCCCAATCACAACAAAAGTCCAATATTCTTTATAAATAAAATGTAGAGAAAAGCCTCTCCATTACCCATTTCTTGAGAGAAAATTTCACTTATCTAAATAAATTATTTTATCTCCTCATTTTCTTTCAAGATTCGATTAAGTTGGGAACTTACCTCCTTAGGAATCTCATCCATCTTTATTCCAACCATACGACCAATCTCTATTGACATAAAATCAGTTTGCTTGGTCAATGGGACTTCTTTCAAAAGTCTATAAGGAGCTTGCTTCACATCGTGAACCATTATAGTCATTTGTGACAATGTTTTTTCGGATATTTGATTTTTGGGAACCCTGACAAAGAAATCGAAACTTGGTAGAATAGTGATATGATGTTTGCCTTCGCGCCCTGGCACATCGCGATTGGCAAATGATCTACGAACACCCACATCTGGAAGAAAACCGAGAGTGATTAATTTATCATCTGTCAAGACTTCGTAGTTGTATCCCAGATTTACAGTCTTTGGAGCTATAAGCTGTCCAGGTACTTCTTTGACGTCTGTTATGGATGGCTTCCCATTTTCCATATGAATTTTGAAACGGACATAACCATCAGAAGAATTAGGGTCTATCGAGTTATCTTTAGGTTTTTGTACTGTCTCCTCCATGAGAGGCGGTACAGATTTTTCCTGTAAGACATCAGGCGTCTTTATTTGTTCACTAGCATTTTGTGCACTTTCAGTTCCCATATGATTCCTCGTAATAGACTCCATTTGAGCATAGCAAACAGGACAAAAAGGCGGTGAGTTAGAATTCATACGGCAATCGATCACCGGTCGATAAATACCATTATTGTACGTTCCCCCTCCTTCGAATAGTCCTACACTCTGATTGTCATCCCAGTCATTTGGCTTTGTACCCTGGTTATAACTAACACATTTTCCAATTCCTGTAGGAATTGGCGTAATGGAATCAACATAGCCTTTCCATTTCAAAGTTGCCTTATTTGTATTGATTGTAATATTAACTTTATTAGGTTCGGGTCCTGTGTACACTCCGTGTGTATCATCCTGCGCACAATATTCATCACCAAGTCCTCCAATTCCATGACCAAGTTCATGGGCTATTGTATCCCATGCAATACCAAGTGGTACAGTAGGTCGACCATTTATAGTACATCCACCACCTCCTGGACAATTCACGAAAATCAAAACAATATTGTAGTCAGGTACCCACTTATTGAGAGCATTGTCAATAAGATTACCAGTGTTGGGTCCATCTTCCAACCAGCAATGATCCCAATCGCCATTATAATAAATCCCTAAAGCTGTGTTCTTTGTAACCGTACTGATGAGATTGCCATTATTATCGTATGTTTTAGTTCCGACTCCCGAATCTTGGGAAATCAGATTCACCCGATAAATATTAAAAGCTGATTTTTGGCTTAAAAAAAAGTCGTTGTTAAATACTCCATGAATTAAAAGATCTTTAACTTTATTATTGTAAATATTTTGATCATCACCAGCTGCAAAGCCATCCCCCATTACAGCCATATTGAATTTGGTTCCTGGTAATCCTGATGAAAGTAATGGAGTCATACTATCCTTATTTGCAAGTGCGTTACACAGTCTCATAAGGTTCGAAAGATAAATCGGTTTTTGCAGATTGAATGATTGAGCAAGTATGCTAACAATAATAGGAAAATCACTAAATCCTTGAAATGTAGCAGCTTCACTAATTGTGTCCATAGTCGGAGCCCCAAAATCTTCATTGCAAGGTAACTAGAATTGGTATAAGGTTTTGTCCAACTTTCAACGGCCTTAAAGCCTTGCCAATTACCGTACCAAATGACTTTGTGGGATCGCTTGCCTTCATAGCATGTCCTGGTGTTTTTGAAGTGGTTAGCAAATCTCCAACTTCTACCGATTCATATTCCGCGTCTACTTTGCAATTAACTCGTCCCATCAAGGCAAGTGGTACTCTATCTACATGGCCTGGCTGCCTGCCCAAAACAAGGCCTGGTTTGAGATCACCAGCACCAGAAATAACTCCAGCTACGCGCTTATCATATGGATGTTTACTTTGTACTAATTTGCCATCGTCGTTGAGAGCCATAACCATACCTGGATCAACTGTTTCTGCTGGCGAAACTTCAAAATCTTCAGCACAGTCTGCACCCCCAACAACAACATCTACCGAAGCGTTAATAGTGCCCACAACATCCAAATTATATTTAGGAGTTGGTGTCCCAATGCCTAGATTATTAGCAACAGTTAAATTGCCATTAGCATTAATATCGCCAATCACATCTAACGTATGTTGAGGAGTCGATGTACCGATTCCGACATTGCCATTTTGGTTCCACGACAATACCGTTTTTTGCCCCCCATTCGTTCCTAATGCTCCTCCACCCCAGCCAAATAACATAGGCCCGTCAAATTGAGTATTGTACCCTATGCCATGATTCGTATCCCCGACTCCGGTATTATTTATCCCTCTAAGCCAGATATGTCTATCGTTGATTCGAATATCCCCAGTAACATCCAGCTGAGCACTAGGTTTTGTTGTTCCAATTCCGACGTTGCCATTAGCATCTATAATTAATCTGTCTACTTGTTTAATCTGATCACAGATGTGAAAGCATTCAGAACCTGCAAAAATTCCATATAAAATATCGTTATTTTTGAATTGAACTCCTGAACCCCAACCGGGACCAGTCGAAGATAACATTAAGGCCACATCGTTTGTACTTCCTTTGTCTATCTGAAGCCCAGCTGCAGGCCGTAGTGTCCCGAAGCCGACGTTGCCCCCAATTACGAATAAACTGCCAATTGGACCTGTATTTATTATACCGCGCACTGAGGGAATTCTTGTCCCGATGCCGACTTGGCCTGCAACACTTAAGTTCCCAGTATATATAGATTCATCCACAACTGGACCCGTGTGTGGTGTTCCATTAAGGTAAACATTACCAAGTAATGTTGCATCTTTATTAACCGTTAAGTTATCAAATGTTTGATCTCCTTGATCACCCATAACAAATCACCTTTTATTTAAGCTTAAATATTATTTATTCAATAGTCAGCGATTACACAGTCAAAATGCTTAATTTGTTTCAATTTATTTTGTTTAACTTATCACTTTTTTTAATGTATATTTAACATTATGCCGTTTCCTTTGGATAAACCTATCTGAATTATTGAACTTGGCTGTGGTACTGGTATGACAACTGGCAATATCGTAAGAAAGTTCCCAAATGCTCATCTAAAATGTATCGATATATCACAAGAAATGTTGAATTTAGCTAAAAAGAAATTTGCGACATTGGGACTTTTGTGATAGGGGCAGCTGTGGAACCATCATTGATCAGCATTTAAGGAGCCTGCTTTGAAGCTACAAAACGATATTGTAAAGTCAACAATAACTATCTTAAATATATCTTAAATAAATCGTTAATTAAATTAGATAGTTTACTAAAAGTTCTGTAGAAATAATAATTCTCAACCCTGTTCTTTCATTATAAAACATGATTTTTCAGATTAGTTGATGCACAGTTTTTGTTGTAAAAGCTGTGCATAGTTTTCAGAAAAAAGCTTTTTTAACTCTTATTTACTAAAAATTACTTTAAATAACTTAATTTGTGCATAGTTTTTATAGAAATCTATTTATTTAGACCCACCTACTGACAAAAATTATATAGTCTGTTAGAACCTCAATTAACACAATGACGATTTTTTAATTTTCTTATTTAATTCCTATTTTTGATGGTGAGAATACCACTATCTATTGCTATCAAATGAAAACCCTACGTTCAAACCTAACAGTGGCTTATCAATATTATATATATACGAATATATCTCCAAATTTTTAGTTTAGGTAACATTGGAACCAAATCGTCACATATTTTGAAAATTTAGTATAGGCAGCATTTATCTGTATTAGCTTCTTTTAATAGTGTAAAGTATCCGTTACTTCATGAAATATTTAGTTTAATAACATTCCATTTTAGATAGTACTATTTTCGAATTCCTAAAATCAGAAAAAGGATTGAAATACGTGATGAGTAAGCATAAGTTATATTCAATAACCTTAGTGTCAGCACTTATAATTTTAATGCTGGTGAGTATCGCAGGGGCGGAACAACTTGTAGATGTTCCGAACTTTGGCAGCAACAATCATAACGACTTAAATAAAGTATATGAAAATGACATAAAAACCCAGGATACAGCAATTGAAATTAACCCATATGATTCAGAAGCTTGGAAAAATAAAGGTCTCGTTCTAGTTATGTTACAAAAGCCTGAAGAAGCACTAAAAGCATTTGACAAAGCAATTGAAATTAACCCACACTATTCAGATGCTTGGACAGGCAAAGGGCTGGCTCTAACTGGGTTAAATAAATTTGATAAAGCAATAAGTGCATATGACAAAGCAATCAAAATTAATCCGCAGGATTCAAATGCTTGGGACGGAAAAGGACTTGCTTTTGAAGGTTTAAACAAGCCTGAAGAAGCTATAAAAGCATACGACAAAGCAATTGAAATTAACCCACAGGATTCAATAGCTCTGAAATCCAAAAAAGCTTTATCTTTATCGACTACTGGAAAAACATCAGACTCGGTTATAGAATCACAAGATTTAGTAAGTCAGGGACTCATCCTTGGGGAATCAGGCCAGTATAATGAATCAATGAAAATTTTTGACAAAGCAATTAAAATTAATTCCCAAGATTCAGATGCTTGGACAGGAAAAGGACTTGCTTTAATGGGTTTAAATAGATCCGATGAAGCAATAAAAATATTTGACAAAGCACTTAAAATTAACCCGCAGAATTCAATGACTTGGTACTGTAAAGGACTTGTTTTTGAAAGTTTAAACAAGCCTGAAGAGGCTATAAAAGCATATGATAAAGCAATTGAAATGGAACCACTGAATTCTCCAGTGAATTCAAGAGCTTTGGAGCACAAAAAAACTTTATCTTTATCGAATACTGAAAAACCGTCAGACTCGGTTACGGAATCTCAAAATCTGGTTAGTCAGGGAGCCATCCTTGCGCAATCAAGCCAATATGATAAAGCAATGAAAGTGTTTGACAAAGCAATTGAAAGTAATCCACAAAATCCAGCAGCTTGGTCCTGTAAAGGAATTACTTTAACCATCTTAGGCAAGTACGATGAAGCAATAAAGGCGTTTGACATCTCAACTGAAATTAACCCATTAGATTCGACATATTGGGCTGGTAAAGGACTTGCTTTTGAAGGTTTAAATAAGCCTAAAGAAGCAATAAAAGCGTTTGACAAGGCAATTGAAATTAACCCGCAAAATTCAATCGCTTTGAAACACAAAAGTGCTCTATCTAAAAGAGATCTATCTAATACTAAACAACCCGCAGATCTAAATACTGAACAACCAACATATCGAAGTACTGAACAATCAGTATATCAAGATTCTCAATGGTTAACAACGTGTATATCAGACTCGCTTGTTGTAAATAATGATATGAAATACTTAGGTACTGCATTAAAAAACATTGATTTAACGTCAGATAACCCAGATTTTACGTCAACTTCTACATATGCAAATGCTTTGTATACAGATAGTCAGAAAGCTATGTATGATAGTGATTTATACAATGTATCAAATGATTTACAAGGTGCAAAGGATGAGCATCAATTAGCAATGGTACAGGCTCAAAGTGCTGCAGTTTATATTATTTATGGAGTCGAAGAATATAAAAAAGGAAACTTTGAAGCCGGAAACTCTGAGATGAAACAAGCTGTTCCAAATATGAAGTCCTTCAGAGAACACGATGACAGAGCGGCAAGCCTATCGAAAGCTTATAAATCTCAAAACTAATCGACTTCTGTTGGTGAATTCAAAATTCAGAATCTAATGGCCAGAAGGCTAAAACTCATTTGAGCAAACATAAACATAAAAATCACTCAAAACACCATAAAACAGCAAAAAATCATTCAAAATAGAGAACTTAAAATAGAGCTTAAAAAACTAAACATACCTGGTATACGTTGCAAACAAATAGCCATATGGTGTGCGCCAAGCAATGTATACCAAATATTCACTCAATATAATACAATACTTTTCGAGATATGAACTAGTATTTTCATGTATCTAAACAGTTTAGCACATGATTTTAACTTGTAATTAGTCAAGAATTAGCATCCACAAACGGCTTCGCCGTTGCTGTTACATGGGTGACAAGAGACCCCGTTGCAACACTGACCGTGGCTACATGTATGACAGGGACAGACGGTTTCTCCGCTGCTGCTACATGGGTGACAAGAGATACCGTTGCAGCACTGACCGTGGCTACATGTATGACATTTGGAGCCAACACATGCGTGAGAAGGGGGATGCTTGAAGATTTTAGTCTTTTCATCTTTCACTACAACTACGATTATTTTTTTATCCTTAACCACAACTGGTCCTGCGCTTACTGCTGCAGCGGCTACAGACATTAAAAAACAAACTAATAGCAAAATACCTAGCGACTTTTTGATTTGTTTTAACATTTTGTGATCTCCTTTTTTTCATTTTCTTCTTATTTTTTAATTCACGCTTCATCAGCAAATGCATAGCCTAACCATCATATCGTCAACAAGTTCAAAAACCAAAATTTTTAATAAAATATGTGGCTATAAATAGTTTTGTCCGTGCATATGAAAAGAAACGCGATTGTATATATGATTAGAAGACTATTACTTTTCAACTGTTATAATATATATAGAAGGATTAATTACTATACATTTAGAGATATATTTTAGAAATTATGCTTAGAATGGTTTTTCAATATTTGCAAATGATTTAACCTTTAATAGTCATCATTTTCACAAGCTTTATCATCGTTACAGCGACAGTGAGAGCATCCACAGGTATGAGAGTGGGAACATCCACAGGTGTGAGAATGAGAACATCCGCAAGTGTGAGAGTGGGAGCTGCCATAACTGCTGCAACTGCCACATTGATGATGTACATGCGAATGGCATGCACTTGCTGCTCCAACGGTTAATGATGCTACAAAAAGAACTGCTAGCAAAATAGTCAATACTTTTTTTGCTTTACTAAATGACTGTTTCAACATTAGTTTCACTCCTTCTTTATTAAAATTAATATCACTGTAGGGGTGTTTGTTTGTCGATTCAAATCTTTTTTTCAATGGTAAATGAACTATGAACTTGGTTCAAGTGTGCAAATTAAACTTTCTGAAATTATCTTATTGGCTATCTGCTATTTGACTGTTAGACGGTTAATTAGGTTTAATAAAAGCTTACTTGTTTGTATTCAAAAATTTACCAAGTTCCGCTATAAATTACGATAGGAGTCCCAAAATAACTTTAAGTTGTTCGATTAAAGTGTCAAATGATAGTGAAATATGCTAAATAAATCATATAAAAAAACTACCATTAACGAAAAATCATCAAACAAATCGCAATGCCCAATATTTCATAGAAACCGCCATTGTCTATGTCATGGTCTCTATCACGATCTATAACATAATCACCATGGCTATCAAAACTAATTAATATAAAAAAGAGAATGATTACAATATTGGTTAATGATAGAAAGATACCTTGGAAGAGTTGTATTTACTATTTCTATATACATTAATTCGAATATATATCCCTGGCAGTATATTTAATTCGAAGTAAAATCAACATCTTCCAAGTAACCCTACTTATTGTCTAGTTCCATTCCGCCCTTATCTCATTCCACTATGCCCTTTATATTACACTCTTTTCTGTCTATTCTTTTCTGCTACTCTGGTACAATACATAATTATCTGCATAGTTATTTTAAATTAATTGTATGAAAATTTGCTTCTAAACAAAAAATAATCCCGCATAAGATTTTTTGCAATCAAAAAATGAATAAATATTAATAATTATTTTTTATTACTTGTGAAGTCGTCAGTATCATAAAATTATACTTTTTCGAGAGAACATAACATTATCTTGAGCCAATCAGCTGCTTAGCTTTTGGTTACATTTACGGATTATAAACTAAGGTGCCTATATTCTGAGCAGTAGCCAACCTATTTCTTATTATATTTACTTCATGTAAAGTATCCACATCTGGAATAGCGACATCTTGTATTATAATCACAAAATACAGAGTCAATTCGAGTTTATCAACCAAATCTATAGGGCTGTAGGACATCAAACGGCTAACCCAAAAAAATAGAATTTCAATGAATCACCGATTTTCAACAAATTGTATATACAAACTTAATAAACAATCAGCCAAAAATTGGAGCTTATAGAAATTCTCTTAAGCATGTGACCATCTTGCAAAATATGGTGCTCCATCCTTATATGGACCAGTAATAGTATCTATGGCAACTTTTTTAGTGTCATAAGATGTGTGTATAAATTGCCCGTTTCCTATGTATATTCCTACATGAACAGAAAGCCAATATTTTTTGTCGTTATTAGTAACATCTTTTTCCCAGAAAATTACATCTCCAGGAGTTGGCGAGCTTATACTAATATAATCTGTATTTTTTTTCATATCAGGCACAGTTTGGAAGACTATACTTTTGGCTCCAACTTGTTTGTATACTTGATATACTAAGTGAGAGCAATCAATGCCCGATTTATCATTGCCGCCATGCACGGAGTCAACTCCAATCCAACTTTTTGCAGCTTCTACTACTGCAGATTCTGAGATCCCTATCGGAGCTGCTATTCCCAAGGGTATGCATGCGATTAGAATAATTACAATGAGTGAGACTATCGCTTTTTGCTTATTTATTTCCATTTTCTTCCAATCTCCATCCCAAGGATGTACATTTTGCGTTAGAATAATCTATGTCTAAATGT
>JBEKMY010000085.1:0-9746 GCA_049523355.1 Smithella sp.
CGGCTCGGCGAGGTGATCAAACGATGCCTGCGTGAGACGGATTCCGCTTATCGTTACGGCGGTGAGGAATTTACGGTCATTCTGCCGATGACCACAAGCGAAGAGGGCCTTGTGACGGCCAAAAGAATCCAAACGGAATTAGAAAAAGAAGCTTTTTGCCCCGCGGGCCAGAGGGTTCATCTGACAGTGAGCACGGGTCTTTCGCAGTATACGTTGAAGGAAGAGATGAAAGCGTTTGTTCACCGGGTGGACCAGCTCATGTACGATGCGAAGAAAAACGGGAAAGACAGGATTTGTTCTCAGCCATAACATTATGAACAGTTCAACTTACAAAACCTCAATTCTTCCATGTAATAAAAAAAAGCAAGTTTCTTACTTAAAACTTTGTGGATGAAATAATCGACTGTTTCCTTTTTTATATCAAGCAGCAATCGCGACAAAAATGCGAGACTCCGGTTTATAACGAAAACAATTCCGCCCTGCAACAAGCATTGGAAATGCACCAGATACTATAATGGCGAATCTTTAATTGACATCAAAGAACACTTCATAATATATTGCTTTTACATCAATAATGTTTTATTAGTAAGTAGAGGAGAAGTCAGGAGTGACAAAACAGACCTTACAGATCAAGGCTGAGCCACTGCGGTTAGCCTTGAAAACAACCATCCGTCATGCCGCGGCAACCAGAAACGAAGGAGAAAGCATCTGGGTTCATGCCAAAAGAAATGGAAGCATCGGATATGGCGAGGGTTGTCCGCGAGTCTATGTAGCTGGTGATGAACTTGACACGAGTCTTTCATGGATAAAGGAAAATTTTTCCAATGGCCATGTGAATTTCGAAACACTGGAAGATCTGAAACAATGGGCACAGCACAATGAAAAAGCGATCGATAATTACCCATCGGCATGGTGCGCCATAGAAATGGCCGTGCTTGATCTGCTTTCCCGGGAAAAGGGTTGCACCGTTGAAAAAATGCTGGGACTGAAAGACGGCAAACTTTGCAGCCACTACACTGCCGTTCTGGGAGATGACAAAAAATGGAAATATACAACCCTGGTCGATCAATATCTGATTCGCGGACTCAGGGATTTCAAAATCAAGTTAAGCGGCAATCTGGAACGGGATATGGAAAAGCTCGATTTGCTTGAAACACTATCCGCGCAGCATCACGTCCCCTGCCCGCGTATTCGTCTTGACGCCAACAATTTGTGGAAGGATCGCTGTGACGAAGCCATAGCCTTTATCCAGGCCCTCGGCACTGACAGAATATTCGCAGTGGAAGAACCTGTGGGAGCGGGGCATGTCGAAGATATCAGCAAATTCAGCACCGCTACGGGTCTTCCTGTTATTCTGGATGAAAGCATATGCACCGCCGATGATTTGTCGCTTTACCGGAATATCGAAGGAAAATTCATAGCCAATATCAAGGTATCGAGGGTAGGCGGTCTTATCAGGGCATTGGGCATGATTGAAAAGCTCAAAAAACTGGGCTGGCCGGTTATTATCGGATGCCATGTGGGCGAAACCTCTTTGCTCACAAGGGCTGCTCTTGTGGTCTCCGGCGCAGCCGGAGAGAGTCTTATCGCCCATGAAGGGGCATTCGGCGATTATTTGGTGGATCGCGAACCGGCAGAACCGATGCTGAGATTCGGGCATGATGGTCTGCTGGATTTGCGTTCACCCTACTATCTGAAAACAGTTCAGGGGCTAAAGATCATACCGGTTGAAAACTGGAATGCCGGATTTGGGATGCAGTGCCGCATGCCCTGTGACATGGATGACGGCGCACCTGATATCTGCTTTCTTGAAATGCCCGATCAATATAAGATTCATTACCGGCGCTGGGGCCGTGCTGAAGGTGACGATGTCGTGCTGATTTTACACGGAGGCATGAGTCATTCAGGCTGGCAGGCGCCGCTGGCGAATCGGTTTCAATCCATATCGCCGGACATAACCGTTGTTGCAACCGACCGGCGGGGGTGCGGTTTAAACGAACAGCCGGGCGACCTGAATTCCATTACGGCAGTTATCGGGGATGTGGTGACGCAAATCGAATCCCTGAAGCGGTCCTTCAAGCGGGTACACCTCGCCGGCTGGTGCCAGGGAGCCCAATACGCCGCCATTGCCGGAGCCAGACTGGGAGATGAACTCTCCAGCCTGATATTGTTGACGCCGGGATTTTTCTGGAATGAACGTTTCCGGTCTGTCTTAAGTGTCTCTGAGAAAATCATCCTGGAGATGATTGCCTCATTCAAAATAAAACCGGAACGTAACCATGCCTGCATCCCTATTCCCCTGGAAGCGACCGATTTTACATTGATTAACGAGTGGCTGGATTTCATTGAGAAAGACCCTCTCAAAACCACTCTCGTCACATTAAAATCAGTCAGCATCATGGATGAAATTCAGGAACTGTCCTGGTCGGCCATGCTGCAGAATCGTCTTCCCGTACTGGCGATTATGGCGGAACAGGATCGAATTGTGGATAACAATAAAGTCACGCAATTCATCGGGCATTTGTTTTCCGGTGGAAACAGGAACCGGATGGTTTCAATGGCATGCGGCCATGCGATACAATTTGAAAAGACGGAGGAAGTTGCAACAGAAATTTTAAACTTTATCAGAAAGAACCCATGAAAAATTAAGACCCATTAGAAACAGCGGCTGTATCGATTTCCTCTTGTTGGAAAACAGCCGGCGATAAACCGGGAACCTTTATCCATGATGGAGAGTTTTAGGATGGATCCAAACATTAAGCCAACATTCAGAGAAATTAAAAACTTAGCTGAACACGACGAAATGACTACTCCTTTGCTTTTCCACAACCAGAACCTGATCAAAAATCTCAACTCCGCCAAGACCATCAACCAGAAACAGCTGATTAATCTGTGGAATAATCATCACTTCACGGAAGGCATTGTATATGTGCATCTTCATCACCCCCGGTATAAGGAAGATATTCTCGTTCCGGCCCATCAGGACCCTTGCAGCGATGGCGGGATGACCTGCCGCTGGCCCGCGGAAAACCGCCACATCAGGGAAAATGCGGCTATCTTAAATATCATGCTCACGGACGGGCTCTCGGTGTTTCTCATTCCCGCCCGGCTCAAGGACGTGCAGGAGAATCACTTCACCATTTATGTGCCCGATAAGGGGTATATTCTTGGTCAGCGCCGGGCCAGACGCTATCCTTGCCAGGGCGTCGAGGTCGAAGTGGTCCAGAGCGGTTTTTGGGCTCAAGGCCGTCTTGTGGATTTCAGCTCATTGGCCTTTGGCGTCGCTGTTAGACCGGAAATAAACAGCTCTTTCCGCTGGTTTAATACCTCTTCCCCATCAACAGTCAATCTTTATCGGGATGGGCAGATGATTTTCTCGGCATCCTGTAACTGCATCCGGGAGAAATTTGATCACACAGCCCGGTATATTGTCTTTGCCCCGGAAACCAGACAAACGAATCGTTTTCTTAAGAAGAAATTGCGCAATCCCCGTGTTCAGATTACTCCTCTGCCGAATATCACCTTTGATCATCCGGCAACAAAAGAAAAAATCCAAATGGATATTCGTGATCTTTCAACCTCGGGCTTTGGCGTTTGTCTATCAGCCGATGAGGATGTCCTCATATCCGGGATGATCATTCCTAATCTGACCATTAACTATGCCGGAATCTTGAAAATAAAATGCAAGGCCCAGGTTCTGGGCCGTCGTGAATATAGAAAAAAAAGTCTCTACTATGGTTTTGTCATCCTCGATATGGCAATTGCGGATTATAACCGCCTGAGTCACATTATCATGAATACGATAGACCCGAACACGCATATTGCCGATGAAGTGGATGTAGATCAGTTATGGGAATTTCTTTTTGCAAGCGGTTTCATTTATCCCAAAAAATATGCTCTGGTCCAATCTTACAGACAAGACATGAAAGAAACCTATCGGAAACTTTATCGTGATAATCCGGAAATCATCGCCCAGATGACCTATCAGCGAAACGGCCGAATCTACGGACATGTTTCCATGATCCGGTCTTACGAACGCACCTGGATGGTTCATCACCTTGCTGCAATGCGGCTTGACAATAAACGGGTCGGCCTGCAAATTCTGAAACAGATCATCCGTTATTTTGACGGTCTGTATCGGCTGCCTGCCGTTGGAATGGACTATATGATGTTCTATTTTCGCCCCCAAAACAGTTTTCCCGATCATTTTTTCGGCGGTTTTGCCAGACATCTCAATGATCCGCGCGCCTGTTCCCTCGATCTGTTTTCCTATCTGAGTTATCCGACCTCCAGTGTCCGCCAACCGCTCCCGGAGGGGTGGTCGCTTGAACCGTTTATACCATCTGATAGCGGTGAATTGGATCTTTTTTACCGGAATGTCTCCGGAGGCCTCTTACTGGAGGTTTTACGTTTGGGCAGAGAGCAAGAAGGCACAGAATCTCTGACTCACCTGTATGCACGGAACGGGTTTGTAAGAAATTGTGTAAGTTTCTCGCTGAAACACAAGGGGATGTTGAAGGCTGTGCTCATTGCCAACAGATCGGATTCGGGCTTTAGCCTGTCAGACTTCCTCAACGGGATCAAGATTCTGGTCAACGACGGAACCCTGCCATGGGAAGTACTGTCGTCTGCCATTTCCCAACTGGCCGGCCTTTTTACGATTGACAAAATACCCATTCTGGTTTATCCGGCAAGTTACTTGGAGGCAAAGAGCGTTCCTTTTGAGAAACAATATAATCTATGGATCATGGATGTGAATTATGGAAGGGAGTATGGTGAATTTATGATGGCAAGTACCAAAGTGAAGTTTAAATACTTAATTCGTTTTTTTATTAAGAAGTTTCTGAAAAAATGATGACTGACACTCCTCTTTATAATACCCGAATTATCAACAGCTACGTCGAGTATCTCAAAAGATACCTTCCGGATATCGATATCGCCCCCCTTTTAAAATATGCCGAGATTGAGACCTATCAACTCAATGACGAGGGCCACTGGCTTACTCAGAGGCAGAGCGATCGTTTTCACGAAATACTCGTGCAAATGACACAAGATCCGAACATCGCGGGAAAAGTAGGACGTTATTCCACTACATCCCGCGCCTCCGGAGCTTTGGGACAGTATCTGCTGGGATTCATTAATCCGTCGACAGCTTATGACTTTTTGGGAAAAATTAACTCGCGCATCAGCCGGGCAACCGTCCTGAAGATAAAACACATCGGAGCTAATCAGATTGAGGTGAAGGCCACAGTGAAACCGGGCGTAAATGAAAAGCACTATCAGTGCGTTTACCGGACGGGCTCACTGGAGTCTCTGGCAAAGCTCTTCACCAATAAATTTGCCACTGTCGAACATCCTGTTTGTCTTCATAAAGGCGGCGATTGCTGCCTTTATATCGTCACCTGGGAAAAAACACGCACCTTCTTCTGGAAGCAAATTCGAAATTATTATTTTGTTTTAGGTTTTATTCTCTGTGCCATACTCCTGATGATTCTTAAATCCGATAACTGGGATGAACTGATTTTTTCATATATCACTATAGCCCTGAGCATAACGCTGTATGCCGAATATCGGGAAAAGAAAGAATCGCTCGCCAATGTTCAAAACCAGGGAGATACGGCTGACCGCCTTCTGGATCAAATCAGTAAACGATATAATGAGGCCCTGCTGATTCAGGAAATCGGCCAGGCCTCCGCCATGATCCTGGAGATCGATAAACTGCTTAGATTCATCATGGAATCCCTGAGAAAAAGACTGGATTTCGACAGGGGCATGATCATGCTTGCCAACAAGCAAAAAGACTGCCTTGTTTACACGGACAGCTACGGATATAACCCGAAACATGAAGATTATCTGAAGAACATCAAATTTCATCTTAATAACCCCAACTCAAAGGGTGTAGCGGTCATTGCCTTCAAAAAACAAAAACCAATCTTAATCAATGAGGTTTCCGAAATTGAGGATAGTCTTTCATCCAAGAGTCTTGATTTCGTGCGCGACATGGGCACACAGTCTTTTATCTGCGTTCCCATTGTTTACAAAGGGGAATCCATGGGAATCATGATCGTGGATAATCTGCAATCAAAGAGGCCTCTGAGTCAGACGGATATGAGCCTTTTGATGGGCATTGCTCCGCAGATAGGCGTCAGCATCAATAACGCCGTCGCCTATCAGAAAATAAAAGAGAGCGAGGTGCGGTTCAGATCACTCAGCGAAAATGCGCCGGATATAATATATACTTTAGGGATCAAAGGAGAATTTACCTATATCAACCCGGCAATTGAAACAATTTTAGGATATAAATCCGAGGAAATCCTCGGTAAATATTTCGGGGATATTGCCAGAAAAGAAGACGCATTGAGATATGATAAAGCTTTTCAGGAAGTCAGAAACGGGAAGCAAACCATTAAAGAAGATATCGTCATTCTGATTCATAAGGATGGTTCGGAGAGATATTTCAGCATCAGCGGCGCGCCGAGTTTTGATTCAAAAAACAGCTTTATCGGATTGGTCGGCATATTAAAAGACCTGACCGATATCAGAAAATCGGAAATGGAACTCAAGAGGAGCTTTGAGAAACTGGAATCTGTCATGAGTAGCACCATTGACGCTATTTCCATTATCGTTGAATCACGTGACCCCTACACGGCAGGTCACCAAAGGCGGGTGACACAACTGGCCACCGCCATTGCCGGCGACATGGGTTTATCAGCCGAAAAAATCGACTTGATTCGTATGGGCAGCCTGATTCACGACATAGGGAAAATATACATACCGGCCGAAATCCTGACAAAACCGACACGACTCAACGACATCGAACTTTCCCTGATTAAATCTCATCCGCTGGTGGGTTATAATATATTGAAACAGGTCGACTTTATTCCCGCGATTGTTGACATGGTCTATCAACACCATGAAAAGCTTGACGGGTCGGGATATCCATTGGGGATTTCCGGTGATGACATACTTCTGGAATCACGAATTATCACGGTTGCAGACATGGTTGAAGCCATGGCCAGCCACCGGCCGTATCGGGCTGCGATGGGAACAAAGGCCGCGTTGGAAAAAATCAAACAGCAACGGGGAATTACACTAGACGCCGGCGCGGTGGATACCTGCCTGAAACTCTTCGAAGAAAAAGGTTTTAAGTTCAAGGACCATGAAGATGTGACTGCCCGTATTGATGACATACAGTAGGCTTACTGTTCATCTCTTGTCCCCTGCCTTTCTTATCAGATTGGTATATGGAGCGGTCAACAACATCAGCCCGGCACTCCGGACGATGTAAACCAATCCATTGCTGCAGTGTTTCAAAGGAAAATCGATTTATAGGTAGCCGCGCATGTAATTCCAATATCAATGGCGAGACGAACAGGTTATATAACTATTTGTAATAATTGTTATTTATCAATTCACAATATTACGCATACCCCCAAAAATGCCCCCATAACTTGCAAAGATGGTTTTTAACCGTATTGCTAGTCTTAATCTATAAAAAAAACATGTATCATGCAAGCTTCTTTTATAGCTGCAAGAAAAATCAACATGCGGATTGATCTTTCTTGCTATTTGCTGGTTAAATGATTTCCAGCATTCCTTTTGTTTCGGCTTCCAGTTTAATGAATTCAGGGGTAGCATCTTCTGTTGCAATCTCGTCGTAATCCAAAACTGCAACACTGACTTTGGCCGTATCTGAATATACTGCTTGCACTACCCCTCCCCTTACCTCAACTATTATTCTTGGGTTATGCTTTGCCATAAAATTTCCCTTTCCCCCGTCGTGCCGATAGGTCAGCAATAAGAATTTATTATCTGCGCCCGAGCGTATTATTTACCAAACTAACAATGCCTGATTCCCCAACAACATAAAATCTTTTGCAGAATTGAGGCTTTTTTTCATAAACTTCAAAACCTTTCATACCGGTTGCAACATAAACATTGCGTCCATAAACTTTGGCTACCCTCCTCGCTAATACGATTGCCTTCCCCAAAATTTTGTTATTCATCTTTTTTCTCCTTTCGTTAAATGGTTTTCCCTCTAAAAACATTTTGAAAAACCAACTTCACAAAAAGGCGGTGCAAAGAGCACGAAAGAGCCAAAGGCGCTTCTATGTCATGCCCGGAGGGTATTGCGAAAATATTGTTCGAGCTTTTTAGAAGAATATTTTTGTAACGATAAAGATTTTCACCGAAGAAAAATAAAAGAATAAAAAACAAATATCAAAATCTTTGTTGCCGAAGGCATGGAATAGAACTTTCGTGCAGAAGGCACCGCTAGTTGGTTTTGAAAAAAAAGAAAAATACGTCGAGGATATTTTGATGGGTGCAGGGAAGAATTAACGGGGATTACAATCCCCTTAAAATACCTTCCCTGCAATAAAAATAGCAGGGTGGGAACAATAGACGGGATAGGCGTGAAATGGCTGTATTTGTGATTAGCTGAATAGGTGTGTTGATTATGAAGCGGCAAGCGACGTGCTGCAAGCCTCGGAGCGATAGCGGAATAAGCGGCACACTTTTTCAGCGGATAAAATCACAAATGTGCTTACAGCCGTATCACGTCTATACCAACCTCAAGCAGGGTGGGAAATAGATTACATATAATTTATTGAATTCGAGATTCCTTACTGATGCTCTAAAAAGATGAATTTTGAAGTCATTCACTACATCGGGTCTTCATGTAGTGAATTCTTATTTGTATTCTTTACCAATCCGTGAAAAGTCTTGACCCATTCCTTCCAAACGCGGTCAAAATCCGGCACGTCTTGCAGCATCGGCGCCAATCGATCGCGCCATGCGTTTTCGTTCCACTCCCGCAGCGTGTCCGAAGTTAAGCCTGCAATATCAGGCTGCACACCCCGAACACGGCATTTCTCATCAAAAAGAGGTTTCAGTTCTTTCCACGAAAAAGGTTCTCCTGATTTGCACAGGATATACCAGAGATCATACAAATCTCTCGGACGCGGCCACTTTTTCTGCTGCTGCAACAGCGATCTCAGCTTTTCCGCGAGGATTTCTTTTTTGGAATACGCCGTGATTTCGAATGGCGAAAGGTCGGGATAGTCTGGCGTAACTGAACGATCAACCGCTTTATCAAGAATGGGCTCATCAAAGGTCAGATGCACTTTCACCTGCGGCAACCGTTGCCTTCTTGCCCCGCCCCGGTTGTACTCCATGGGTATCTCAATCTGAAAATCGCCCGGCGCCGTCAAGGGATCACGCATGGACAAGCGAACGCCCGATTCTTGCAAAACCCATGCGTTAACAGTATCGAGCAGGCGGATAGATGTATCAAGGTTGTCTCCGCCGGGCCTGCAACTGAAATCAATATCCTCAGAAAATCGGTAGCCCTCATAATAGCAATGCCTCAAACATGTCCCGCCCTTGAAGACCCAACCATGCTCTTTTGCCCCTGAATGGGCTAATCCCGACAGAAGCCAGAGGATGATGTAGTCCTTTTCGGCCTGATCAAAACGGAGACCTTCCTTTTCGGCCAGGTGATGCAGTTGGGCCGTTGTAATCATGTTTGTATCTCCGCGTTTATCAAAAGGCCCCACCTTCTATTGTATTTACCGTGCTTCGGCATGGTCGGATCGAGGGGAGAAAAACCGGGGGCACGGGGTATCGCTTTGCGTAATGCTTCGACGTCTCCCAGCCCCAACGTTTCCATCATGAACCCCAGACGTTTGCCAACAGCGGAATTACCGATTTTGGCGGCGTATTTTCTCAACTTCTTCTCGTCCAGC
>JBEKMY010000086.1:0-9498 GCA_049523355.1 Smithella sp.
CAGATTGGTCAATAACATGGCCGGCGCCCTTATCAATGATTGCGGAATACAAAAAGGCGATCGTGTGGGTCTGCTGTTTAAAAACTGTATCGAGATAGTCATAGGCATGTTCGGAGCCATCAGAGCCGGGGCAATCGTGCTGCCGTTAAATAACAAATTGAAATCCGCCGAACTGAAGTATCAGTTGGAAAATTCCGGAACTAAACTGTTGATGGGTGAATCCGAATATTATGAACCGGCAATAGAGCCGATAAGAGGAGAGATTCCCTGCAGGCAATTTTATTTACTGGGGGATTCCATACCCGATACCATGCCTTTTTCGGCATTGACCGAAAAAGACGCGGCCCAGGATATAAGCGTACCCATGAACGAAGAAGACACCGTCTGGATTGTGTATACATCGGGAACAACCGGAAAGCCTAAAGGAGCGCTCTCAAGTCACATCGACGGGATTCATTCTGTTATAAGTTACACTTTCTGCTATAACATTACGCCGGAAGACAGAGGGATTATCGCGGTGCCTCTTTTCCATGTCACCGGTCTTTTCGCCCAGCTCATTACTTTGATATATGCGGGCGGATCGTCTGTTATTATGCCGAAGATGGATGCCGCGGAAATGATAAGACTCATTTCTGAAAAGCACGTCACGCACACTCTTTCAGTGCCGACGGTCTACATCATGATGATGAATCACCCGGACGCTAAAAAATACGATCTGAGTCACTTCCGGATTGGAGCATTCGGCGGGGCTGCCATCTCCGCCGAATCGGTTCGCCAGATCGGCAAATGGTTACCCCAAATAGAATTGCATAATACTTATGGACTTACTGAAGTCTCTTCACCGGCCACCATGATGCCGCATCAGCAATCGTCTCGAAAGCCGGCCAGTATCGGCTGGCCGACACCGGTAACGCAACTGAAAATAGTAGATCCTGAAACTTTTGAAGAAATGCCCGTTAATGCCGAGGGTGAATTGTGGATTAAGGCGCCGAATGTAACCAAGGGTTACTGGGAGATGCCCGATGCCACGGCAAAATCAATTACGGATGGCTGGCTGCATACCGGAGACGTGGCTGCCATCGATGAGGAAGGCTTTGTCTACATCAAGGATAGATTAAAAGACATGATTAACCGCGGAGGTGAAAAGATATTCAGCGTTGAGGTGGAGGATGTCCTCTATACAAATCCCAAAATATTGGAAGTAGCCGTAGTCGGAGTGCCGGATGAAAAGTTCGGCGAATTGGTTAAAGCCGTTGTCGTTCCGAAAGCGCAAACAAATATCACGGAGGCGGAAGTAAAAGAATGGGTTATAACGAGGATGGCAAAATTTAAAACGCCGACCTATGTCGAGTTTGTCAAAGAGCTTCCCCGGAATCCCAATGGCAAAATCATAAAAAAAGAATTGCGCTATGTTCCGGAAGATGTCACTAAATCAACAAAACAGGCAGGGTAAAAGAAAGAGTTTCTGACAGACTTGCAGCATGAATAATCAAAGCAAAATCCGTCATGGAGAAATTGAGAAGATCAAAATCCTGATATGGTTTCGTTAAGCATTAAAAAAATTGAAAAGCCGAAAAATAAATACCTGATGTTTTAAAAAAGTTTCACCTTAAGGTTTTATCAGCCGCACATGCCCGTGAAGGAAAATTAAGTCATAAAATAATGCTCCCGCTTCCGGGATGTCATATTTTCCGATCTGTCAACTTTGTGGAAATGGGCTGGCCGCTGTTTAGCTCAAATTCACTCGGTTTTGATTCTGTAAACCTCCTGTTTTTAAACTTGCAATTTTATGATCGGGAGCATGGGATCATTTTCTTAAATAGAAATATAAATTCTTTAAAAAAATCTTAACATTTGAAGGAATAATTTTAACTAAAACCGAGTTGCTATTGATGTAATATCTCACCCTCAAAAGCAGAATGTCAAACAAAGACAGTTTTGTTTTATTTGAATTCGTTATCATGGAATAGAGCGATTTACTTTTTAATTTTTTTTCATTAAATTCTCCTGATTTTTTTGCCTTCAGAAAAACGCCCGGTAACAATAAATCGGATTCCAGTGATTCTATTTCGAGATCGCAAAAAATATCCCTGAAGTCATCGATTTCAAAGCGCCAGTAGTCATAGGGACAGCCATGATATTTGTATCCTTTTGAACGGGTTGTTATAATAAGTAACCCGTTTGGCTTAATAACGTTTTTTAAGTTTGAAACAACTTTTTTCCAATCTCTGACGTGTTCAAGCATCTCTGTGGAAATGACAATGTCAAATGCATCTTTCCCGAATCGTTTAATTAACTCTTCAGCGCTGCAAATAATATCGACGCCTTTTCCCATTTCAATATCAACGCCAATATAACAGGATGGGTTCATATCGGAAATGACGGGACGAACCGTCCCATTCACATCGCAGGCTCCGACATCGAGAACTGATTTTCCATTGACATCTTTTTGATTAAGATGGCTTTTTACAAAATCAATACAAGTCGCATGACACATAATTTTCTCCAATTTCAGCGATGAATAAGAATATATGATTATTTAATGCGAAAGTGCAATACACAATATTATATTTTTGCATTTCATTGCGCCTTTAATAAACAGGTCATCAGCCTCTATAGTAATGCAGCATTTCTATCCGTCATAAACGCCATAACCGCAACAGGATTATCTTGACACGGAATCCAAAAAGACTATATTCTCACAGCATAGAAGCAAATTATTATCAAAAAAAGGATGGTTTCCGTCATGAGAAAGATAGCAATCTATGTTCTTGCGGCATTGCTGATTTTTGCAGTGTCGGGTGTCGTTTGTTTTGCCGATGTAAACGAAGATATGTTTATGGCGGCGCAGCGGGGCGACGTGGAGACGGTGAGGCTGCTACTGGAAAAAGGCGCAGACATCAACTACAAGCATGCTATGGTCCTCGGTCACACGCCCATGACGATCGCGGCGGCCTGGGGCCATACCGGGGTTGTATCGCTGTTGCTTGATCACGGCGCATCGGTAGACCAGCAAAACGAAGATGGCGTCTCTGCATTGCAGTGTGCCGCCTCAACCGATAAAAGCGAGCTGGTGAAACTGCTTCTGGACAGAATGGCTGATGTGAATCACCGGGACAAGGCCGGCAGAACCCCTTTATTCGACGCGGCCTGTTCAAAATGCCCGCCGGAGAACGCGCGGCTGCTGCTTTCCAAGGGCGCCGATATAAATGCAACGGACAATAAGGGGAAAACAGCATTCTATTACGCCCAGGCAAACGCCAATCAAGCCGTCATGGAAGCGCTGGTTAAGGCGGGGGCCAACGGGGGAAAGATGCCCGAGGCGCCGCCCGCGCAACTAACTGCGGAAGACAAACAGTTTCTGACCTCAAAGTGCAAAATCGAACCCTCTGACATCGATGTAATCCCGAAGCTGGCCGCGAAAACGCAGCAGCAGCTTGTTTCGCAAATTGCCATGCGTGATTGCACACTGCTTAATTCTTTCAAGGCGGTGCGGAACTATTACAATTCACTCAAGCCGAAAAAGGCTTTGAAGATGCCGCCCGCCGATTGGGTCTACGCGGACACATACCTGACAGAAGAAGAGTACAATCGGTATGTAAAGATAATGGAGGAGGCGCCTCTTTAAACAAATTGGTTCAAGGGACATCGGCAACACGCTTTGCAATCAGTAATCGTTAAACAGGAGATAATTTATGAAGAAGACCGTTTTGGCAGCTATTGTTGTTATATTTGTTTTTACATTAGCTAAATTCAGTTTTGCCGCAAATGATTTTGAAATAAAAGGAACTGTTACCAAAATCAATGGGAATCAGATTACAATCAAAGATAATCAGGGCCGGGAAGTATTTATAACGGGCGACCCCAACAGTATCAAAATTGGCGATAAAATTCTTGTTAATGTATCTATACGTCAGCAGGAGAGTCCCAGAAAGCTGACGGCAGATGAGAAAGATTATTTAACAAAACAGTGCCTGATTGATTCTGCTGACCTTGATATTATTCCGGAACTTAATAATGATCATCAGGTTCAAATTTTGAATGGGGTTACTGAACGGAATTGCAGCAAGCTTGCTTCATTTAAGACTTCGCGGGAATATTACAGGAAGCTCAGACTAGACGCTAAAGTACCATTGCCGCCAGTCGGATGGTCTCTTAGCTGGTTGACAGACAAAGAATATCAACACTATCTGGATATACTTAATAATGCGCCATGGTGAATGAATTTAGCAATGCCACTGCTTCTAAAAGTGTATTTCTAAATATTTTATTTCCTTCTTCCTGTACTCTTCATTTTTCAAATTAAGATTTTTATGCTTAGTTACAATGGTAATCGTTAGCGTTTTTAATATTAGCAAAGATACATATAAACAATGTTAGATTTTAGGAATTTGTATGAATAATAGGACCATTTTATTTATCTCATTATTGTGTCTCAATTTACTATTCTCCTTAAATGGATATTGTGAAGATAAATATCCACCTCTCACGGAGGAATCAATTTTAAACACCCACATCTTCACTTCATTCAAGGAACGTAAAGTCAAACTCACGAATGGAATTTATAGGGAAAAAACTCCAAATCCTCAGAAGAGGGTCGCCGTATTGAAAGATCTAATTGTTCGAGGAGATTTAAATAATGATGGGAATGAGGACATTGGTGTCATTTATGTGGAGAATGGCGGTGGAAATGGGGAATCCGTTATTCTTGCTGTCTTTCTAAATGAGAAAGGTAAGCCAAGAAACATTGATTCATACTTGATTGGCGACAGAATTTATGTTGAAAAAATCTATTACAAAAAAGCTTCAATATTTGTTCAAGCGGTTATCCAAGGGGAGAACGATGCTCTTTGTTGTCCTTCAGAACGAGTATTGATGAAATTTATTTTAAAAAATAATAAACTGGTTAAGGATAGAGAAATTACTCTTCGCAAAAACGTGAACCCTCTTGCGAAACACCATGGCAATTAATTGATAAAGCATAATATCTGTTTGCATGGGAGCGCTAATAGATGGCTGCGCCCTGTGAAACCGGACGTTGCAACTTACAACTAGTAATCCTTAAATTTTATATAACAGAATGTCATTGATTCGTAGGTGAAACAAACAGTTCTGCCGATTTGGAATCGGATTTTATTTCTTACTTTTATCCTTAAATCTTTAGTCTCGATAATTATGCAACTTTTCAATCCATAATAAACACAATTTTCATCAGACAACAAACACCCCGCCGGAAGTGTAAAATACCTGCGGCGGGGGTAAATGTCCACGCTACATTATATATTATTTTGGGGTCATGTTGAAATGATTTTGCCAGGCCCGGCGCCATGTGTTATTTTAATAACACCGCTTTAGTCTGATACCAGCCACTCCTGAGCTTGTTCCAGAGTATCGAATAACGTCAGGTTCTGACCCGAAAAACGGACGACCGCATCCGCCAGAACGCGCCGCACCCCTGTCACACCGATTACCGCCTGCTTACGCACATAGGGATTTGTGCGCTTGGCGCTCTTCTTGATGATTGCCACTGCCTCGGAGGACGCCACTGTATCCCGAACATCGGATATGCATAACACGGAGCCCGGCGCCTGCTGACAGACGACCGCGTCGACCGCGTCATTCTCTATCTGTAATGCTGCTGCGTCATTTTTGAAACCGGAGTAATCGGCAAAGAGGATTTTTACCCCTTTGTAGAATATCCATTTTGATTTCATAGTCGTCTCCTTTGAAGATGGATTTTGATTTTCATTTATGCAGTAAAGTATAGAAAATGCGATTGAATATGTCAAGGAAACATTAATCATTCTTTATCGTTCCTTGTGCAGGTGGCAAATTCCATTTTTTCAGTAACATGTTATCCCATAAGTGAAGCATCAGTTGATGTCCCGATAAACAGAGTTATCAAGATTCCACAGCGCCCCTTAGAGCCGGAGAGTTATACGCCGTTCAGGCCGCGGCTTTAAATCGGAATTGAATAGATCGTAAATGACAAACATTATTTTATTGTAATAAAAAGGATATTCTGATAAATTAAATAATTAAATGAAATGACATCATTCGTCCTCACTTGTCCTCCTATGATGATGATTTGATGCCTGTTGGTAAGCGGTCTTTGTATTGTTTTGTTCTGATAGGTATCACTTAACTCCAAATTAGTTTAACCCGGTCGGAAAGCGTTCTACTTTTTAGCCGGGTAACGACTCCGGGAGATGACAATGGCTAAGAAAAAGCATGATAACGTTGTTCTTGAAAAATGTTTGACGGGCATCAAGGGCTTAGATGAAATCACGAAGGGAGGACTTCCCAAAGGCAGGCCGACTCTGATCTGCGGTTCCGCGGGTTGCGGCAAAACACTTTTCTCCATGGAGTTTCTTATGAGGGGCGCCATGGAATACGGCGAACCCGGAGTCTTTATGACCTTCGAGGAGACGCCGGACGATCTGGCTAAGAACTTCAAATCTCTCGGCTTCGATCTTAATCACATGGTGAAGCGAGGTCTCATTGCCACGGATCATGTTTACATCGAGCGTAGCGAGATCGAGGAGACAGGCGAGTACGATCTGGAAGGATTGTTCATCCGCCTGGGCAGCGCCATTGATTCCGTCGGAGCAAAAAGGGTTGTCCTGGATACCATCGAAGCGCTTTTTTCCGGGCTGTCCAATTCCGCTATCATTCGCGCAGAATTGCGCCGGCTGTTTCACTGGTTGAAGGAACGCGGCGTGACGGCTGTTGTTACGGGGGAAAGCGGCGACAAGACGCTCACTCGCTACGGGCTTGAAGAATACGTCGCCGATTGCGTGATCCTGCTGGATTATCGAATCGAGGAACAGATTTCCACGCGCCGTCTGCGTATTGTCAAGTACCGCGGCTCATCTCACGGCGCCGACGAGTATCCTTTTCTGATTGACGAAAGCGGCCTGTCTATCTTGCCCATCACTTCTCTGGGACTCGACTACCCCGTATCCTCGGAGCGCATAGGCACAGGTATCCCCAAGTTGGATGCCATGCTTGATGGTAAAGGATTCTATCGGGGCAGCACCATTTTGGTTTCCGGTACGGCCGGCACAGGCAAAACAAGCTTAGCGGCCACCTTTGCCGATGCCGCCTGCAGGCGTGGTGAGCGCTGTCTGTATTTTGCCTTCGAGGAATCGCCCAGCCAGATCATCCGGAATATGGGCTCCATCGGCATGGATCTCGCTAAGTGGGTGAAGAAGGGTCTTCTCAAGTTTCATTCCGCCAGGCCTTCTCTTTACGGTCTGGAGATGCATCTTGTCACTTTCCATAAGGTTATAGATGAATTCCAGCCCAAGGTTTTTGTTATCGACCCGATCAGCAATCTGATCGCCGCGGGAACATCAACAGAGGTCAAATCCATCTTGACGCGCCTGATAGATCATTTAAAGATGAAAAAAATCAGCACGTTCCTTACGGATCTTACTCATTCCGGAGGCAGTCTTGAACACTCCAATGAAGAGATATCTTCATTGATCGATACGTGGCTGCTGCTTCGGGATATCGAACTCAACGGGGAACGCAACCGGGGCCTATATATTTTGAAGTCCCGCGGCATGGCCCATTCCAACCAGATTCAGGAGTTCCTGCTCACAAACAAGGGCATTGACCTGATTGACATCTATACCGGTTCCGGCGAGGTTTTAACCGGAAGCGCCAGGGCCGCTCAAGAAGCCGGAGAAAAAGCCAATGAGTTGGCAGCACTGCGAGAAGCGGAACGCAGGCTCCGTGAGCAGGAGCGCAAGAGAAATGCCCTGGAAACAAAGATAGCGGCGCTGCGTGCAGATTTTGATGCGGAAACACAAGAGGTACAGTTGATGGCGGAAGAAGAGAAAAAAAGACAGGCTATGCTGGCTCAGGATCGCCTGGATATGGCGCATCTGCGCAAGGGAAACCCGCAGATGAAGCATTCGAAAAAGAAGAGAGAGAGGAGGATGCGCTGAAAATGGCCGCAACAGTAAAAGGAAATAAAAAGACCGATGCAACAAAAGAAATCTGGAATCTTAGATTGTATGTAGCCGGCCAGACCCCGAAATCGATTACGGCCTTTGCTAATTTAAAGAAGATCTGCGATGAGCACCTTGCCGGAAAATACCGAATTGAAGTGATTGATCTTTTAAAGAATCCCCAACTGGCCAAAGGTGACCAGATTATTGCCGTCCCGACACTGGTCAGGAAGCTCCCCATGCCGATTAAAAAGATTATCGGCGATCTGGCCAACACACAACGCGTACTGGTGGGACTGGACATTCGTGCTGTGCCGGAATGATAAGTCAGCAATCAGAGGTCAGGAATAAGAGTGCAGTCTGCCTGAGCAGTCACTTATTTTAGTAACAGCGATGGAGATGAAAAAAATGAAAACAAGCACTGAGGAATTCGGAAAAGCGGCAGCTAAGCAGGATCGGGCAAAGTATGTTCTTCGGCTATACGTTACAGGGATGACCCCAAAGTCAACCCGGGCCATCACCAATGTCCAGAAACTCTGTGAACAATACCTGAAAGGCTGCTATGAACTTGAGGTGGTCGATATCTACCAGCAGCCCAAGCTGGCCAAAGGTGAGCAGATTATTGCCACGCCGACGCTTATCAAGAAACTCCCCCTGCCGCTGAGGAAACTCATCGGCGACATGTCGGATACGGAAAGGTTTCTTGTGGGCATCGATCTGAAATCCAGGAATTTATGAGAGCGAATCAATGAAAAAAGCAGATAAAACTCGCCAGCAACTTTTGGATGAATTGCAGGAACTCAAAGAGCGAATGAAGGAATCCGAGGAAACCCTGCGCGCCATCCTGAGCGGTGAAGTGGATGGTCTGGTTGTCAAAACGGATGAAGGCGATCGGGTTTTTACACTATCCGGCGCCGACTTTCCATACCGGCTCATGGTCGAGACCATGAATGAAGGGGCCGTCACTCTGGGCGCCGACGGCACGATCCTTTTCTGCAATCAACGTTTTGCAAATATCATCCAGGGGTCTATGGAAAAAATAGTGGGATCTTCAATCTATCAATACTTTTCATCAACAGATATCAAATTATTTAAAACATTGATACAACGGGATTTGAAACGGAGACGCAAGATGGAAACAGCCTTGCAACGCGGATCTGAAAAATCCGTGCCGGTCCTGCTTTCCATCAGCAATCTGGAGCACACGAATATTCCCGGTGTTTTGTGCATGATTGTTACCGACCTGACGGAGAATAAGCACAATGAAGAGATGCGGGTGGAGGAGAAGGCACTGCAAAAAGCCCACGACAAGCTTGAACAGCAGGTAGAAGAGCGAACGGTTAAACTTCGGACGGCTCTTTCTGAAATCAAAATAATGAAAGAAAAAATCGAGGCGGAAAATATTTATTTCCGTCAAAAAAATAAAATGAAACATCAATCTGAGAAAATTATCGGGCAGAGTGACGGTCTCAAATATGTTCTCTATCGGGCACAGCAAGTTGCTCTTGCGAACACAACAGTGCTTATTCAGGGGGAAACC
>JBEKMY010000087.1:0-9383 GCA_049523355.1 Smithella sp.
CTTTCAAAATCTTCAATTGCTTGTATTGCAAGGCAAGGTCTTGGGGTATTCTGATCGTAATTTTTACAGCATTTGTCATATCTTTTTTCATCTTAATATTCCTCTGCAAAGGGGATTTGCTCACTGTTTGATATCTGTGCTTTTTCTGCTTTCCCCGCTGCATAGTTCTTGATTTCTTCGATTTCCTTTTCGTCTCCGGGGAAATAATATTTGTACTCCGGCATTTTTCTGATTTTACGCACATCCGCCCCCGGAAACGCAGTATCGAGGGAAAACTCCGACACAAGCAAATTATCTTTGGGCTTGTAAATGAGCACGTCGCTGTTCACCGGCGCTTCCCTCAGGCGGGACATGAAATTTTTGTCCCGGTAATAAAAAACAAGCCCCGCCAGAATTGGCGGGCATCCGCCGACGAATATTATTTCCTTGTCTTTGGGCAGCTGCAAAACCTCGCCCGGAGTAAGCAGGGGCCTTGCGGTTTGCGAAGTGGTGATACTGACGCGGCCAAGCCAGACGTTTAGCCTGTGGCCGCTGTAGTTCTGGTTTTCCACAGCTTCGGTTTTTGTCCCCAGCATCCTGGAAATAAATTCGGGGGTGTTCCCGTCGTTTGGAGTAAAAACAATCCGGACGTGGCAATTATCTATAATGGAGTTATTGACAAAATATGTCTTGCTGAGCTGGTTCATGCTCTGAATCACGAGTAAAGCTTTCAGGCCGTAACCGGCGATGAAGGCCAGAGCCGCCTCGAAAGCGTCCAGCCGACCCAGCGCCGGAAATTCATCGAGCAGCAGCAGGAGCCTGTGCTTATATTGCCGCACCGGTTTGCCGTCCCTGAATTGCATTGTTTCCGTTAACCGGCAAACAACCTGATTAAGGATCATCCTGATCAACGGCCTTGTCCTGTTTATGTCGGATGGCGGCACCAGCAGATAAAGAGAAACAGGCTGATCATGGTTCATCAGATCGGAAATGCAAAACTCGCTGACGGATGTATTGTAAGAGATAACGGGATCGCGGTATAAGCCCAAAAACGACATTGCCGTGGATAAAACGCTGCTTCGTTCCCTGTCGCTTTTATTGAGCAATTCTCTGGCGGACTGGGCAACTACAGGATGGGTCAGGGACGTGACGCCGTAAATATTAGAAAATAATGTTTCGTCCGCTGTGTGATGCGTGTGCATCATCAGAATCAGGCTTTGCTCGAAACCAAGCGCCGGGTTGGATAAAAAAGTAGCCATCGCCGACAGGGTGGCTTTTTCCCGCTGAGTATATTTCAAGTGCAGGGCAACGCCGACAAGCAGGGCGTGTCCGGTTTTGGCCCAGTGGTCGATATCGCCCTTCCCGTGCGGATCAACAAGCATATCGGCGATATTTTGCACGTCCCGGACTTCGTCTTTTGTCTCCAGGCGGATCTCGTCCAGGGGATTGTAACGAACAGAGGATTTATCCCGGGTCGTAGGATCAAATTTTAAAACTTTATTCCCCAACTCATTTTGTCTGTATCCAGAAGTTATGCCGTAATTTTCGCTTTTTATATCGGTAACCAAAACGCTGTGCGGCCAGGTCAGGAGAGTCGGGATCACCGTGGACACTCCTTTTCCGGCACGGGTCGGGGCCATCAACATGATGTGTTCCGGGCCATCGTGCCGCAAATAGTAACCTTCTTTGTTTTTGCCAAGAATAACGCCTTGATTGTCCAGCAAACCGACGCTTTTAATGTCGTCGTTATCCGCCCAGCGGGCGGTCCCGTGCGAAGAAAGGACTTTAGGCCGTCTCGAACGCCAAATGGCGGCGGCAACGGCAAAAGAAATAAATATAAAAACACCGGCGTAAATTGCTATAGCTGCCCGGTCGAAAGCTTTGGGCGCGTATACGCCGTAAAAGTACCACCAGTAAAAGAATTTCGGCGTGTATATTGGATAACCGTAAAATACAAAAAGAGGCTTGCCCAGTTGATGATGATAATGAAGAAGCGCGGCAACCCACTGCGTGGAAATCCAGACGCTGAGAATGAATAAGAAGACAATTCCTATTGATGAATAAATAAATATTTTTGTATGCTTCATTACCGTTCCCAACCCTGGTCTTTCTCTTTGGATTGAGAACGCTCAATGCTCTTTACACTGATATGCGCCGGTTCGAATCCGGCGCGTTTCCGCTGCACTTCGATCCTAACCTCCCTGTTGTTATCCATCGCCCTTTCCATGCCGTTTCGATAAGGAACAACTGCAACTTCTTTTGTGGAAGTATTAGCCATTACCGCGTATGCGCCGTCGCTTAATTTATCGATTTTTACTATGTGCCCCGTGAATTCTTTTCCTTCGGGAATCTCCGCTTTCGCATAGCCTTTTTCTTTGAATATCCTGTAAATTTTGTCGTGTTCCGCCTGCTCCAGTTTGTCAAAAGCATCATATTTTAATGCCGGTTTCCCTGCTTCCGGCGTGTTGGTCAGTCCCCTTCCCTGCAATACTTTAAAGCGTTCAGCCTTGGCCTTTTCCAGATCGTTTTCCATTGCCGACAGCACTTTGTCAGCGGGCCCTCCGATGCCTTTTTTCGCTATTTCCCGGTCAAGATATGTCGGGCCTTCGGCTGTTATCTGATCGGCGATAGACAAACGGGAATGCGTGTGCACAGTGATGTAATGACCTTTGCCGGAGACGGAAACAAGCGAGCCTGTTTCGGCTTCCTGCCCCTCTTTTTCGGATTTATTCGATAATGGAATATAGTAAGCTTTATTGTCCGTCGCTTTCACAATCATGTAAGTGTCGCCGCTTAATTCGTCGGATAATCCTTTGCCTATAACAACGCCTTTCAGTTGTTGATCGTCATTAAATTTTGAGTAAATGACGCATTCGGGCATTGTGTTTTCTCCGCGGAGACTGGCGTGCATTGTCTTGATAATATCGCCCCGCTGCCCCAGCTCTTTTAATATCTTTTCCGCTTCCGGATGTAATTGCCACTTGCCCGGTTCTGTCTCGGACGCCAGCCCTAATTTGCTTAAATATGCGCAGCGTTGCAGCATTGCATTTCGTCGAAATCTTGCCTGATAATTCTCCGGTGTTGCCGACAGATCAACAACATAATCACGACTGTTCCTGAGCATATTTCTGTCTAAATCCGTAAGCCGTTCCTTGCGTATGTTATTTTCAATTTGTTCCTCGATATCCAATTCAGTTCTGTGACCCAGATAGCCTGTAGAAATCTCCTGACACCGCACGCGAATGCCGTTCGATATGTAATCTCTTTTGATATACAAATCATTGCCCTTGTCATTAACGCCCCGGATGAATAAATGCGTATGCGGATTATCAGTATTATGATGATTAACCGCTACCCATTGCAGCCTGGTATTCATGTCCCTTTCCATACGGTCAACCACTTCTCTGGTGTATGTTTTCAAGTTCAGATATTCGGCGTCCTCCGGCGATATTATCAGCCGGAACGTGTGCCGGTCGTGCTGACATTTATCAACAAATTTATTCAAATCTTCTTTCGACAGGTCGATATTTTCATTGAAAGCAATCGCCGGACTTCCGTCCTTTTCAACACCGGATCGTGTTATGTAATTGATGTGTTTATTGATCAGTTCCTTGCCGTTTCCCTTAATTTTTACGACACGGCTTTTGACAACAACCCGCTGCATATAATTGCGTGATTCGAGGCCTCCCCTGCCCTTCCCGAAGACCGAAGACTTGCCGGAAAACGATCCCCTTTTATGGCCGCAAAGCCGATTTATTTCGTTAAATAATTTGCGGTCGGAATGCTCTTGTCTTTGTCGTTTTCCGCCGCCTGTTTTTGGCCGGAACGGCCGGTCGGCGGCTTCGTCAACGCTTTTCGGTATGTTATAGTAATTATTAGTCATTTAGTTTTTGCCATCATTAAATCAGTTGTATTATCAATTTGTTACTTCATTTGCTGCCAGCAGCGGGGAAAAATGCTGGCATGATAAATAACTAAAATAACTACGGAAGGCGTGGATGTGCTGGCACATCTTTATCTTGCCTTCCGTACTTCGTCCGTCGGTTCTGTCCTTTCTGTCCTCACCGCTATTAATTTCTCTTTGAAAAAAGAAATGCTGCTTGTGTCTGCTTTTGTGTATTCTCCCGCTATGGGTCTGTTGATGCTTTTACCAGCGGCTTTTAATATTTTATTTACATATCTTGTGCCCTTGCGGGGGCTCCCGGTGTTATAGCTGGATAATGCTTTTAGAAGGATCATGTCCGGCTGATCCGTGGGATTGCCGCGGGCATGTTCCCGATAGAAGCCGGAAAGTATTTTTGTGCCGACGGCGACATTGTAGCAAGGATCAAACAGGTCTTTGTAGTCGATGTTTAATTTCGCCAGATGCTGCGAATTAATTTGCATGAGGCCGATGTCAATTGAGTGCCCGGACGATAGAAAAATTCCCGTTAAATAAATCGCCTGTTCTTTGGATTGCGGGCGATACGACGCGCCGGTCGTATTGTCGTAAATAGCCAGCTGATTATAGTTGCTTTCAACTTTGATAATCGCGTTTAAAGTGTCCGGGTGAACACCCGCCCCGCACTGAGAGAAAAGCAGGGAACCGGCGATAAATAAGTCGAGTAACATTAAAAGCCCCTCCGGTTAAAATGAATACACAGGCACTGCCTTGCCCTTGATAATATTCAAGGGTAATGCGCCAAAGTAACGGCCGTCAAATGACTTCAATATATGTGTCGCCACCGGTAAAAAAGTATCAGGTTCAACCGTGCGGCAACCATCTATTTGCGGCAGCGGCAAGCCCTGGCTGTCTACTTTATAGACTGGCCCGACAAACCGGCCATTGATTAAAAATTGCCGGTCTTTATTAATGCAGTAAGTGTCGCCCGGCAATGCGCCGATCTGCTTCATCAGAGGCCAGCCTTCGGGCAGCCAGCGGCGCTGGTAAATGATTGATTTTAGATAATCGGGCGGCATAAAAATTATAATGTCGCCTCTCTTTAAACTTGCAGGCGCAGATATTTTGTAAAGGCCGTAAGGCAGGCTTGGCGACAGATTGATGCAGTATTTGTCCCTGGTATAAATAGAGACAATATACATTGCAAAAATAAGAATTACCGCCGTCGTCATCATAAAAAATATCGCCTTGTTATTTAATTTGTGGAGCATTATCTTTGTCACTATACGATTGCCCTGCAATCGGGATAACTATTGCATTTCCAAAATGCAGTGCTCTTGCCTTTCTCAGGGAAAGCTTCTTTGATCAAAGCGCCGTCTTTACGCTCAGGGCAGGACATTGCCAAATTGTTTGTAATGCTGGATGCCGCTGCCGGGAGGCAATTTGCAATTCCTCTGGCTATCGAGGGTTTTTCTGTAATGAATAATTTCTTTATAGTAATCTCCTTAACGGAGAAGTTACTACTGGATCGTGCGGCGGCAAATTAGCTGCAAAACGATTGGAAGCGGCTATAAAAAATGATGCGTCAGGCATAGACGCATTCGCTAAATTTAGAGTATTTAGCCAGCGCAAAACCTTATTTACATGCTTTATGCCCCTGGCCTGTAATAGTATATCCGCGCCAGGTTTAACGTTTTTAATGACAGAACCTGCTTCATAAAATGATAAAGATCGTAATATATATAGTACTACATATCGGGTACGATATTTAAAAAAATCGCAATGTAAAACACAAAATATGCTTTTAGCAGCGAAGCTGCAATGGTAGTTATTCTTATTATTATCAAGATACATCTTGAAGGAGGGATTGCCGAAAATTAGTTTATTAAGGCCAATATTATTTTTATAAAAATATACAGTTGTGTACATAAAAAGCTTTAATATGGTATTATATTTTAAATATGACGTAGTACGAAGGTGCTTTTATAAAATCAGAAAAAGTATGTCAAGAAAATAATGAAATAAATTTAAAAATGTTTATACCGTAAAAGCTGGCACCGGAGTAAAGAATGGATATTATGCTTTATTTTTCTTTACTTTTCTTTATGTATTTTTTAATTTCATGGTCGGCATTACAGTAAAATACTTTAAAACTTTCAGATAATTTTAAGTGAATTTTAATTAGTTGGCGGATGTAATCGCTGAGTGGGATATCATTTGATTCGCAATATAATTTTGCTAAATTATATTCACCCTCGGTTAGTTTCGTCGTTACATGTTTCTTCCGTGGATCAGCAATTCTTTTTCCCATAATTATCTCCTTTTGATATATATTTACGATGAAAATAATTATAAGCTATATTAACATAAAAAATAAATATCAATAAGACAAAAAACGGCAGATAAAAGGCCCATGAGAAACGATCAAGAATTATTACCCCCCTGGGCTAACGGACAAGCTGTTTAAGTATTTAAGGGTGAAGTGTAAGATTTGTTGGAGAATCCGGACCAAACCAGTACCCCATTCCGGAGCATGCCAGCTTTCAACGGAATCTCAATTTGTTTATTTCTTCCCCTTTCCTATTTCAAGTTTCTTTTGCACGGCGCGTTTAAATGCCCCAGGAACGACAAGTAGGAAAAAGTGATAGGGTACTATGAAAAAATGGTTTAAGAGGTAGTGAGCGAATGTGTTGAAGGTTTGAGTATGTAAATTATACGTTGGCTGGATGCGTTTATGGCTATTCCCGAAGGAGAAGAGAAAAGGTTTTTAAAATATACATATATATATCTTAAAAAGACTTTAAAGGACTTTAAAAGACTTCATGTGTCGTAAGTATATAAATTAATAAAAAAATAATCAATAAACATGATCGATTATCTAAGCTTTCATGATCATTTATCTAAATAAACATGATCGATTATCTAAGCTTTCATGATCATTTATCTAAAACAAACATGATTAATTATCTAACCTTTCTTAAGGCTCTTAATGAAGCCCATTAATAATTTCATGATCAATTATCTAAAAGTAGAGTAAATAATTGAAATAACTAAAGAAATATATATTAAAAGGAAAATGTTTTAAAAAACATGAAACAGAAGTAAAAAATTAAGGCATAAAAGATAATAACATTATGAAATATATAGAGAAGTATATTAAAAACAAACAACAAACATGATCAATTATCTAAACTTTTTACTGCGGGATGTTATAGCAATATATGAAAAAAAGTGTAAAACCCATATGAAATATATATAGAATTTAATTACTAATTAATAAAAAACATGATCAATTATCTAAACTTTTTACTGTGGAAATTATGCGTTTTGTTACGATATGGTCTTTCTTATTTATCTTACCGTGCTCAAGAAATTTATGATCAATTAATTCTTTTAAAGATTTATTTAGGAGCCTGCGGAGTTGATATTTTGGTTGTGCTTTATCGAGATTAATTGCATCACAAAGTTTTTCAATATGGATCTCAAAATTTACAGGTTGCCCTTCATAAAAACGATACAAAGCTTTTGTTATATCTCCTCTAAGAGAGGATCGAAAATCAAGATCAATACTTGTGATAAATCCATCTAAATACATTGCGCCGAAGTAATCGTTAATTGATATTCTCAAAGCGTATTTATCAAATTTAACACCAGACAAAATAGTATTAACTAAGCCGGTTTTTTGGCTGCCATCCTTAGCTTTTATTGTAAGACATATACTCGTACCCGTTAGCCGTTTTAGTGAAGTAAATACTGCTCTGTATGTGTCGCTTCCTACGGCACTTCCCATTATTTTTAAGATTTCATTATAGGAAGTTGAAAAACTAAAAGCCTTCTTCATTTTAGCCAATCTCAATACGGCTAGCATCACTGATTCATCGAAAATTGCTAAACGTTCGCCTTGGATTTCGATAGTTCCCCAGGAGTTTTGGTATGCTTGTTTTTCATAAGGACGACGGCCCATATCTAATTTTGACATCGGGAAAAAGGGGCTAATTCGTGTCATTTCATTTGGCAGAAAGGAGAAAGTTAATTGCTCCTTCACGGCAGGAAATTTAGCCAATTCATTCTTTATTTCATCTACACTTTTACGCCGTTCATCAGCTTCTTTGGCCAGATTTCTTTCAATTGCAGCCTGCCGTTGGGGGTCGGCCTTAGTCAGGGCTTTCATCCGCTCAACAGATTCTATTATTTCTGGATCAATATTACGTTCTTTTTTTGATGGTGTATTTTCCACAAGACATAACCTCTTAGTGATAGATTACTTACTTAGCTTACTAAGCTTATTTAGATAAGCTAGTGTTTTTTTCTAGTATAGCTTTGACAATGTAATCATGCAAGGTAGCGTCGTTTATGGCGGCGTTATGTTTTGCCTGTTTCCAAAGGCTATAAGGCAGTTTTAAAAGAAATGTCTTTTCCTTTTTTGCGGTTAATTCCTGCCTTACTGGGATTTCGGCTTGTGCTCCTTTTAAGAACTCATCGACATTTGTCTTAATTTCCGGTTTTTGCGTTTTTAAACTCATATTTTCACCCCTAATATTTCGTTGTACAGGTTTTTCATTTCATCTTTTGCCTTATTGTCAGTCCACTCAACAACGCCCTTCCCTTCCCCATATGAATTTTTATAAGCTACCCTTTGATTAAGTTGAGTATGCAGGGCCTTAATATCATCGGAGTAATTATTTATTAACTCTTTAGCCTCTTTAGATATCGTTGTATTTGGCTGCATCAGATTAAAAAGGAAAAAAACCTTTAAATCTGGCCTAAACGGCCTAGCCTCCTCGATAATCTTAAGTAAATCGTCATTAGCCCAAAAATCGACTTGCGAAGCTAAACAAGGTATTATTAAAAGATCAGCGGCCAAAATCGCGGATCGGAAAACTCCAAAATCTCGGCCGCCTGAGTCAACAACAATTGCATCAATATCGGTCAATCCTTTTAAATCTTTGTGCAAAGTGGGTTTATTGATTGCCATTGCCTTTATATCTTCTTTGCCACGGCTGGCCCGGAAAGCCATTGTTGAACCCTGAACATCGGCATCAATAAGTAACACCTTTTTTTTATCCAGCGCAAAACAAACCGCTAAATTTGCAGCTATTGTCGATTTGCCTACCCCACCCTTAGTATGTCCGACTGTGATAATCATATACTATCCTTTCAAGCTAAGCTTAGCTAAGTGAACTAAGCTTAGCTTATAATAAATAAAAAGTCAAAATATTATTTTTATCCTTGAACATCGGCATCAATAAGTAACACCTTTTTTTATCCAGCGCAAAACAAACCGCTAAATTTGCAGCTATTGTCGATTTGCCTACCCCACCCTTAGTATGTCCGACTGTGATAATCGTATGCTATCCTTTCAAGCTAAGCTTAGCTAAGTAATCTAAGCTTAGCTTATAATAAATAAAAAGTCAAAATACTATTTTTATCCTTGAACATCGGCATCAATAAGTAACACCTTTTTTTTATCCAGCGCAAAACAAACCGCTAAATTTGCAGCTATTGTCGATTTGCCTACCCCACC
>JBEKMY010000088.1:0-13348 GCA_049523355.1 Smithella sp.
AAATACGCGTAAGTACCGCCGAAAGAAATACCGGCAAGAGCCGCGCTATTAATTTCCAGTTCTTTTTTCTCCCCGACAATAAACGGAAGCGGTTGCAGCGGGTTTACAAGCCCGACCACAGGCGGCAGAATATTTTTTTCAATAGACAGCGCCAAAGCGCAAGTCCTGATGCCGCCGCCGGAGAAACTCTCTCCCGTTGCTCCTTTAAACGACGTAATTAAAGGTTTTTTCTCCGCACAGTCAAATATTTCGGAGTACGCTTGAGCTTCCACTGAATCGAGAATTCTATCGCCGTTGGCCGCCGCAACGATAGCCTGAATTTCGTTTGGCGCGTTGCCCGCGTTTCTCAATGCACGGCTAAATGTCCGTTTTATACCGTCAGTTTTCTCCGGCCAGCTTGTCGTTTTTGTCGGTGATGATCCCATACCCGCGCCTTTAATTTCACAATAGGGCTTTCGCCCTCTGTCAATTGCTGATTGCAGGCTCTCTATGCAAATTATTCCGCAACCTTCTCCGGCGATCATCCCGTTTCGTTCTTTATCAAAGGGTCTGCACGCCTCTTTACCCTCATCCCGGGGAGAAAGGCTGCGAAATTTTGCCAGCGATTCATAGTAAAATCTGGATAAAATGTCCACACCGCCGGCAAAAATAAAATCAACGGTGCCTCGCCTGATTTCCGCTGCCGCATAAATAATCGCGTTTTCAGCGGAAACAGCAAAATGTGTTACAGTTGAGTTGACGCCACGAAATCCCAGTTCAATGGAAGTATGACCGGCGGCGGCGTTCATAACTGTGTTAGGCACCAGTATCGGATTGACAGAGGCAGGTCCTTCCGTAAACAGTGTCTCTAAAAATTGGGCGGTTACATCCGTGGCGCCGAAAGCAGTGCCCAGCATAATGCCGACGCGATCGCGGTTTTCCTGTGTGATTTGAAGACCTGCGTCTTCCAGAGCCAGACGCGCTGAAGCCGCCGCCATCAGGGATATTTTGTCCATCCGCCGAATGTTTTTAACGGTAATAAAATCACGCGGGTTGAAATTAGTAACTTCCGCGCCCAGATGCGAACCAAATGCACTCGTGTCGAAAGATTTTATTTCCTCAATGGCTGTTTCGCCTCCAAAAAGTCTCCGGCAAAACTCTTTCTTACCGGTTCCTATAGGAGTTACCATACCGATACCTGTTATAACCACACGCCTTGCGCTGTCTGTTTGTTGGTTATTATTCATGGCAAGCGCCCCTTCCGGAATACCTGCCGAAAATGAGTGTGGTGTTGTTTCCTCCGAAGGCGAATGAATTAGAAAGAACGTTGCGCAGATTGGCTTTTCTTGCACCAGTGGTGACATAATCCAGATCGCATAAAGGATCGCTATCCTGATAATTGATTGTCGGCGGTATAAAACTATGCCGCAATGCCAGCACGGAAACAATGCCCTCCAGAGAGCCCGAAGCTCCTAATGTGTGTGCGTGCATGGACTTGGTTGAACTAACCGGAATTAAATAAGCGCGCCTGCCGAATACTTCCCTGATTGCTTTGGTCTCAATAACGTCATTGACAGGAGTGGCCGTGCCATGCGCATTGATATAATCGATTTCATCAATGGAAAGGCCGCTGTCTTTGAGCGCCGCTTGCATGGAGCGCATAGCGCCGGAAGCCTGTTCATCGGGGGCGGTCATGTGGAAAGAATCGCAGGTAATGCCATAGCCCATAACCTCGCCATAAATTTTTGCTCCTCTGCTAAGAGCTGCCTCCATTTCCTCCATAACCATTATCGCTGCTGCCTCGCCAAGCGATAGCCCTGCGCGGTTTTTATCGAAAGGACGGCAGGTTTCCGGATCAACGGATTTCAGGGCGTTAAAGGCGGAATAAGTTAACCGGCACATCGGTTCCACGCCTCCGGCAAGCATGATAGACGCCTGGCCATTCGCGATTAAATCCCGCGCGTAGCCTATAGCAGTGGCTCCAGCGGAACAGGCAGTCATGAAGGTTGATTTCGGTCCCTCGAAACCGAAAGCAGAGGCAATATGGTCAGCGGAAGAGGAACAAAATAAAGATGAGAGCGTGGAAAACTTCGCCCCTCTGCCATTTTTTTTTAAAAAGTCTTCGTAGAATTCTTCCGTTTCCAGAAGTCCGCCGGCACCGCCGCCAATGGCAAGGCCTATTTCTTCTTTTAATTCTTCCGGCGGGGGATAGAGTTTGGCGTCACGCAAAGCTTCCAACGTTGCGGCAAAAGAAAGCATGTCCGCCCGTGACATTCTTTTAATAGAAAAATTCCGGGGAATATGATCGCGTGCGATAAAATTTTTGATCTGGCCGCCCGTCTGACTGCGAAATCCGGCCGTATCAAAGAGATTAATCATCCCTATGCCGCACGAGCCTTGCTGCAGAGCTCGCGCGAAATCAGGAACATTATTGGCAAGCGCGTTTAGTGTGCCCATCCCACTGATAACAATGCGTTTTTTCAAATCAAAGCCTTATCTTTTTGTTGTGAAAAAATATATTTATTTAAACTTTCTGAAACTTAAATTGGCGCCGGTAAAAAGTCAAACAAATATTGCCGGCAGATTAAACCACACATGCTGTTGTTGATCAAAATTCCTTTGACATACGATTACAAATCCCCTATGACTTCTTTTTAAGGAAAGCAAGTTCTTATCAAACCCAAACCATGTCCTTTCGGACAATATTTATCATAAGGCCTACCTTAAAGAAAAGGAAGGCAGGAGGATCTGATTGCGCAGGAAATTCATGTCGGAGGCCTTCATCCGCATTCCCGTCATTATAGCGATGTTGTTCCTGTGGAGCAGCGGCGCTCTTGCTCAGGATAATCTCAGATTTGTAGACCTTGGTGATTATACTCTGGAAAATGGCCAGGTCATACGGGACTGTCGCCTGGCTTATCGCACCTTTGGCGTTTTAAATCCCGCCAAATCCAATGTCATACTGTTTCCCACCTGGCTTGCCGGAACAACTCAGGATTTGATCGATCTGGAATTAATCGGGCCGGGGAAAATGGCCGATAGCTCAAAATACTTTATTATAGCCGTCGATGCTTTCGGCAACGGCATATCCTCATCACCTTCCAACAGCAAAAATCAGCCGGATCAGTCCTTTCCGCGATTTTCCATTAAGGACATGGTGAATGCGCAGCATCTCCTTCTCACCAGATATTTGGATTTGCCCCGTGTTTATGGCGTAATCGGCATTTCCATGGGTGCAATGATGGCATATCAGTGGATGGTTTCCTATCCCGGCTTTCTGAATAAAGCCGTTGTCGTTGTAGGAACGCCTCGACTCACTTCATATGATCTGCTTCTGTGGCAGTCCGAACTAAGTGCAATCGATGCCGACAGGGGAAGACCGCATGGGGAAAATACAGCCATGAAAACAGTGGCAGCCATCCATAATCTACATCTGAGGACACCAAATTACATTGCTACACATACGACGCCGGAAGCTTTTCCGCAATTTCTTGCCGAAATGGAAAAAAGCTTTATGAAACAAAATGAATTCGATTGGGCATGGCAGCTCAAAGCCATCATGGATCATGATATCTACCGTTCCTTCGGAGAAGCGATTGATCCTGCCGCAAAAACCATACGGGCAAAAGCTCTCATCATTTGGGCACAGCAGGATCTTATAGTCAATTCCGAACCGGCCCGGACGCTTGCAAGATTAATTAATGCCGATACTTTTGAGTTTTCCGGCGATTGCGGCCATTTGTCCTTTTTGTGTGAGGGTAACGCGCTGCGAGACAAGGTCAATCGCTTCCTGCAATGAGTTTGTAACAACAAAGTTATTGATGTTATTTCGTTTTATATTTATCATCGCAAGTTCACGTAAGTGTTCGTGGTAATCTTAATATAGTTTGATACTTATAAGATTGCTTCGTTCATTATATTCGTCCGTAAAGGCACTACAACACAACCTCGAAGTCCGGTATCCGGAACATATCGAAATGATTTCCCCCATTTTTTATTGTAAAGAGTCAAATCTTTTATATTTTATTTAAACGGTTTAATGTTTCATTAAAATAAATGGGAAAAACAAAGAATTCGTACCTTAAAGCAAAGATGCATACTTTACAAATAATCTATTATTTCAAATATTTATAATATTTTTTATGTTTGCTGTAAATATGGCACGATAATTTCAGTAGTATAAAGACAAATACCTGAAAAGGAGGTAACAGATCATGAAAAAAACATTAAGAACAATAGCAGTAGCGGCGGCGGTTATTCTTTTAACGGCAACAAAAAAACATTAAGAACAATAGCAGTAGCGGCGGCGGTTATTCTTTTAACGGCAACTTTTGGTTTCGCCGAGTATGCAGCAACTGGAGCAGCTAATTTCCCGTTCTTTCAATTGGGCTGCTTGATTATCGGCGGTTTGATTTTGATGACCCTGAAAAAGAAATACGAAAAGATGTATGTAGCTGAAATGGTTGGTGCCTTCGCTCTTTATACCATACTGATGGCTCTGTTCACCAACCCGGTTATTGAAGCAGTTAAGAACCTTGTAGCATAAGTAAACGGTTAACGAGATTTGTGGATTGAGTAAATAGTTTAATTAACCGCTGCAAATAAAAAACATGATCTGTTTATATAGTGGTTGCCCCCCTTGAGGCGAAGGCCTCAAGGGGGGTTTTTTAATATAGAAAACTATAATTATGACATATTCCACTTTAAAGGAAAAAGAAGTTATGCTAGTTTGATACTCAAATTATTGGAAAAGAGATTAGCAAAACATAAGGAACCGTCAGAATTAATTCATGAAAATACCTTTTTACCAAGTAGATGCTTTTTCCAGCAAGATATTTAGCGGCAATCCTGCCGCTGTATGTATTCTGGAATCATGGCTTGATACTAACGTACTTCAATCTATTGCAGCGGAGAACAATTTATCGGAAACTGCTTTCCTTGTACCAAAATCAAGAGGACGATATGAACTGCGGTGGTTCACTCCAACTATTGAAGTTGATCTTTGCGGCCATGCTACACTGGCCAGCGCGTTTGTAATCTTTTCATTTGTTGACGCTACTCTGACTTCTATTGATTTTGAAACAGCAAGTGGTCTGTTGTCTGTCGCCAGATCAGGTGCATTGCTGTCCATGGATTTTCCGTCCAGAAGGCCTGAGCCTGCGGAAAAATCTCCCTTAATCGCTCAAGCTCTTGGAGCAGAGCCTTTGGAGGTTCTGAAATCCAGAGACCTGCTTGTGATTTTTGGGAATGAATCTACTGTAAGAAACATGAAGCCTGATTTTGATAAATTAAAACAAATCAGAGATGCTTTCGCGATCATCGTAACCGCTCAAGGCGAAAAATCCGATTTTGTTTCACGATTTTTCGCACCCAATGCAGGTGTCTCCGAAGATCCCGTGACAGGTTCAGCGCATTGCACATTAATACCATATTGGTCTGAGCGTCTCGGGAAAAATAAACTGCATGCTTTTCAACTCTCCGAGCGCGGTGGTGAATTATTCTGTGAAAACGCGCGAGATCGTGTACGAATTTCGGGGCATGCTGTTATCTACGCGAAAGGAGAGTTGTTTTTATAATGATAAAAGGAATAAATACATTTATTTCATTATGAATTTTCTCGCACTTGATTTTGAAACAGCAAACTATTACTCCGACAGCGCTTGCGCTCTTGGCCTGGCGCGTGTTGAAGACAATGAGATTGTTGAAAAAGCGTCATTTCTTATCAGGCCTCCCTATAAGTATTTTGTATTCACTTATATCCATGGAATCACATGGGAGGATGTTGAGGACAAACCAACTTTTAAACAGCACTGGAAAGCAATAAGGCCGTTTTTTGAGAATATTGATTTCGCGGTAGCGCATAATGCGAGCTTTGACAGCAATGTCCTGAGCGCCTGCTGTGAAAGATACAGGATTATAAAGCCTGAAGTTGATTTCTCTTGTACAATGAAACTGTCCCGAAAGGTATTCGGTCTTTACCCTACCAATTTGCCCGCCGTTTGTAGGAATTTCAATATCGATTTACAACACCACGATGCCCTTTCCGATACTCTCGCCTGCGCCAAAATTATGATAGAAATTTTAAAAAAGATGAAAGTATAAAATTATTATTTAAAACATCAAAAGGCAGGAATGGTGCACATTCGATAAGAGATTGCTTTGGTTGTTCTACTCCCTCGTAAAGATGGAGGGCATTGCTATTCTTTAATCTTTAAATTATTGTGCAGATAATTATTAAAATCATTGTAATCGTTTGTTATGGCAACGGCGCTGCCCTCTCTTTGATCAATGTCTTTCATGCTCTCCGGCAATGGCAATGTTAATCCTAAAAGCCTTTGAATTTCTTCAGGAAATTTTGCTGGATGAGCGGTTTCCAGGCAGATGGCCAGTTTTAAGTCCGGAACTTTTTTAAAATACGCTTCCAGTCCGGTCCAACCCACAGCTCCATGCTGTTCCAAAACGACATGGTAACGATTATAGACATTCTTGATAGTTTCTCTTGTTTGCTCATCCGTAACGCTTACCGAGAAAATATTCCGCCGCATTTCTTCCAGGTCGGGATATCGATGAACCTGCCCCACACGGTCAACAGTGCCTCCGTACAATTCAAAAAAGCGCGCTAAATTGCTGGGATGCCCGACATTCATCGCGTTGGAAATGCACGCTCGCGAAGGGGAAACTTTTTTATATTTTCCTTTTGCCAGAAAAATTGGGAATTCATCATTTTCATTGGTAGGCATGACAAGTTTGGCCACCGGCAAGCCCATCCGGCGCGCGTATTCACAGCCCAGAGCGTCGCCAAAATTCCCAGAAGGAACGGAAAAGATTACCTGCTCTTCCGGTCCGGCGAGCTGGGCATAAGCGTAAATATAATAAATTATCTGTGGAAGAATCCGGCCAAAGTTAATGGAATTGGCCGAGGTCAGATTATATTTTTCAAGTTGAGGGTCGGAAAACGCCTGCTTGACTAGATTCTGGCAATCATCAAATTTGCCCTGCACACAAAGTGCCTGCACATTGCCGCCAATGGTGTCCAGCTGCTTTTTCTGGCGGTTGCTTACTTCCGTTGCCGGATAAAGAATAGTAACGTCAATGCCCGCCACGCCCTTGAAGGCGTCGCCCACAGCGCTGCCCGTGTCACCGGATGTGGCGACAAGGATATTGAGCCTTTCTCCCCGCGGCCGGCAATTGCTCATCAATCTAGCCATCATGCGCGCGGCAAAATCTTTAAAGGAAGCTGTCGGCCCCCGATCCAGTCGCATCACATAGGCTTTTGGTTTTACCTCTTCCAGAGGAACGGGATAATTATAAGAGTCTTTAACTACTTTTTTAAGAATTTCCAGTGGAAATTCATCGGCAAGAAATGCTTTAGCGACAAGCAATGCCGTATCACGATAAGGTTTGCCTTTAAGTTTCTGAATTTCTTTTAAAGAAAGGACGGGAATGGTATCCGGCATGAATAAACCTTCATCCTGAGCCTGTCCTTTGAGCAGGGCTTCTTTAAAAGAGACCTTGCCGGTAAAAGGAGTAATTCCATCAACATTATTTAAATGACGATTTGTGCTGTAGTAGCGGATTGACATTACACTTCCTCATCCTTTTTTTCAGTATTGTTTCTTTAAACTTAAATGCGCAAAAAAATCAATTCAAAAAACTACTGCCTCCAAGATTTCATTGACATACAAGGCTGTTCCCCTTATAAAATCTACTGTCAGAAACAAGTTTTCATAAAAGGAAGACATCAGTATAGAGTGGATAAATAATGAGTGATGAAAAATTATACATTGTTTTAATGGGACTTCCCGCGCGGGGGAAATCCACACTGGCCATGCGGCTGAGGGATGCTTTTCAGAAAAACAGCATTTCCTCCCGCATATTCAATAATGGAAATTTGCGCAGGATATATCGTCCGCCTGGCGAAACGGCAAGTTCCGAATTTTATTCTCCGAAAAATTCAGAAGCCGTGGAGTTGCGGGAGGGATTCGCCCGAATGAATATGGAAAGGGCCAAAACTTATCTTTGCAACAACGGCATGGTCGCGATTCTGGACTCGACCAACGCCGAGAGAAAGCGGCGAGCGGTAATTGAAAAATATCTCAATGATCATCCGCTTCTTTTTATTGAATGCCTTAACGACGATGAAGATATTCTGCGCCTAAGCATTCAGGAAAAGATCAAACTGCCAGAATTCGCTAAACTTAAAGATAAAGCTGCAAAAGAATTCTTAAAACGAATTGATTACTACCGGATGATTTATATGCCATTAAAGTTAGAGCGAAATTACCTCCGCATAGATTCTTTACAAAACATGATTATCGAGGAAAAACACAGCGACGTGATTCCCTTTTATGAAAGGCTGCGCGACTATCTTGTCACTGATGAAGTAAAAAATCTTTTTCTTATCCGGCATACCGAAACCGAATATAATGTCGAAAACAGAATCGGCGGCGACTCGCATTTAACAAAAAAGGGCAGAGCGCAGGCAGAAGCCCTGGGACATTTTTTCAAGAAAAGGAAGATTTCCTACATTTTTACCAGTAGAAGAATCAGGACCATAGACACGGCCGGAGCTATTTGTAAAATGCAGGATGAATGCAGGATTATTTCGCTTAAGGAGTTTGATGAAATCAATGCGGGAATTTGCGAAAGAATGACTTACGAAAATATCGAGAAAAAAATGCCGTACGTTTTCAAAAAACGAGGGGCGGATAAATACCACTATGTATATCCCGATGGTGAAAGTTACGAGATAATGAAGTCCAGAATCACGCAGGGAATAAAGAAGGCGTTTTTTCTAAACAGGCGCGCGAACAACATTATGATAGTCGGTCATCAGGCCGTCAACCGGATGATTCTCTCCCATTTCCTTTACCGGCGGGAGGATGACGTTCCCTACATTTATGTTCCCCAAGATCGTTTTTATCACATCGTTTCCACGCAAGACAAAAAACTTTTTGAACTCAAACGATATGAATAAATGTAGAATATAATTGCGGTCAATATTCCCTTGACATACTATACTGTTTTCCTTATATATTTTTACTGACAGAAGCAACCTTTTATCTAATTATCTAACCTGAGATAACTAAAAAGGGGGCATCATAAAGATAAGCGCACGTAATCTATTGACGGGTAAAGTAATCAAGCTTTCTCAAAGAGTTGTTAATACAGAAATGCCTTTGGAATTTACGGGCGGAAGTCAGCTCGTTTCAATCATTTCCAAAGAATCTGCAAAAATACTCAGTTTGAAATCCGGTAAAAAAAACGTACGCGATTACAAAAGCTTCCAGTGTAATGACAGCGGTGCATTAGGTTTTTGGTTTCGCAGTTTCATTCGCCCTGTCGAGTTTTTTCGGCTCGACGGGCATCCAGAGAAAAAAGAATTCTGAAGTCCCGATCAGGTTGGGAATGACGAAAGAAGAGTATAGATTGCCACCCGGAATGCGCGGCACAGGAATAAGCGATGCCACTGTTGTTGGCGAAGTCGTTAAAGATCATCCCGGTAAGATATTTATTAAGGAGGTGGAGCTGTCAGTTTCATTCACGCTCGATTCATGAAAGTAGATTCCATTTTGATCAAGAAAGAGACAGAGCTTAATTTCAAAAAGCTTATGGAAATCATTGTGCCTGATGATTCGTTATTATTGCTGATGCATGGCAGTCCTGATCCGGATGCTATCGCTTCGGCTATGGCACTGCGCGAAATTATCAAGCGGACGAAAGGCCTTTCCAAAAGCGCCTTTGTTTCCACGGAACCGTTGATCAGACAGCAGAATATCGAATTTGTTTCTTCCCTGCGTCTTTGTATTCAATTAGCCAGTCAAGTGAATATTGATTCTTATCGCGTTATAGCTCTGTTGGATGCCCAACCTTCTTTTTTAAATAAAGAATTAAAAGCCATAAAACCGCACATCGTTTTCGATCACCATCCCTGCGAAGGTCAATGGCAGGCGCTTTTAGAAGATATCCGACCTGATTACGGCGCGTTATCCAGTATCTTAACCGAGTATCTGCTTTGTTCCCGCGTGAAGATTCCCCGTAACCTGCATACCGCTCTTCTTTATGGAATTAAAACGGATACAGACAATTTCAACCGTGCCGCTATCATCGAAGACATAAGCGCTTATACGTATCATGCAAAATACGCCAACATGCAGTTCATTCGCCGGATTGAACTTAATCAAACGCCCGACCGTTTTTTGAAATATTATAATTATTCTTATCATCACATGAATAATTTTCGCGGCCGACGGGTTTGTTTTCTGGGAAATGTTGAGAGCGCGGATGTTTGCGTTCAAATAGCTGATTTTTATTTGCGTTTAATTGGCACTTATTATGTTGTTGTGGCCGGAATTATCGAAGATAGGCTCATAATTATTTTTCGTGGCGATGGTTACAGACAGAATTGCGGCGCCATTGCGCAAAGAGCCTTCGGGTGGATCGGCAAAGGCGGTGGACATCGCAGTGCCGCGCGCATGGAAGTTTCCCTGGATTTATTGAGAGACAATTTAGGAGATGATTTATCTCAAAGAAATGTTGAGAGATTTCTTTTTAGAAGCCTGAGAAGAGAACCAAAAACTGATTACGCCAGGGATTAATATTCCTGGAATACCAGGGAGGAAGATTTATGAGAGAAGTGGGATTTAAAAAAGAAATAACGATAGGATATTATCTTGATCCTTTTAACGGCTTTCAGGAAAAGAAAATTACTATTGAATTGCGTTATGATGAAATCACCGGAGTGGCGTGCCGCATTTTGCCTTTTCGCATCCGTCCTGCCCAAAAGCCCGATCTGGATTTATATCTGGAAAAATCGCCGGAATCGTTATGTTCTTTTTGCCCCGATCTTTTTGAGAAAACGACTCCCAGATTTACACCCAATATTATTGCGGAAGGAAAATTCAGGCGGGGAGAAGCATGTCTGTTTCCCAATGCCTTCCCTTACGATCAAAACAACAATGTGGCAATTTTTTCGTCGCGTCACTTTGTCCCTATGAATGAATTGACCCCCGAGATGATGCGGGACGGTTTTGGCGTTTGCCATGACTATTTTCACCGCGTCGTTGAAATGAGTTTGGGTTATAAATATTGTTCGATTAACTGGAACTATATGCCGCCATCCGGAGGAGGCCTTATTCATCCTCATTTACAGACGATTGCCGGTTATAAACCCACGAGTTTAATGCAGCGGCTTTTGGTCAGCGCTCAAAATTATGCCGCGGTCGCGGGCGGAGACAACTTATGGAATAATTTAATCGCTTTGGAAAAGAAAGCGGATAAAAGGTTCATCGCCAATACCGGCTCTATCTGCTGGTTGACAAGTTTCGCGCCGAAGGGCATGGCCGGAGAAATAGATTTTATTTTTCGGGAAAAAACATCATTTTTCGATTTAACCGAATCTAATTTCAACGAACTTTTGACAGGACTATCCAGAGTATTCAACTATTTACATATTAATAATTTTGTAAGTTTCAACATGTCTTTTTACGCAGCAATGACAAACAATAATTATTTCTGGGTGCAGGGAAAGGTTGTTCCGCGTTTTGTTCTCAGTCCATTAGGGACAAGCGACTTGAATTATTTTGAAAAACTGCACAATGAAATTATTTGTCCGACTGTTCCGGAAGAATTGTGCCGAGAACTCAGGCCTTATTTTAAGGACTTAGTATAGGTATACGTAATTTCGGCCAACAAGATTGTAACTTGTTTCATTTCGCAGTTTGATATCTGAAAGTAGTGAATTTTGCAGCTTTTATGTAAAAAAGCTAAGTGACTTCCGGCAATAAAAAAAGGGAGGCGGGTATGATCAATATATTTCCTGAAGACGACCACAATCAGATTTTAAGAATCAAACGGTTTTTCATGGCATTTGGATCATACATCATGTGGCTGGCTATTTGCGTTTTGCTTTATTCACAGGGAGAAATGAACAGGGTGACGTCCAATGTGCTTGTTATTTGGTTTTTGGGAATTATTATCTGTAATCTTCTCATATATGCGCTAATCAGAAGCGGGTTCAATAAAAAGTTCAAAGATCCAAGCATGACCCTTCTCCAAATGATCATGGCCACATTCTGGGTCATGGTGATTGTGTATTACTCCGACTCCATGAGGAGTCTGGTGTTGCTTGTCTATCTTGTTGTTTTTGTTTTCGGGCTTTTCAGATTGAATGTCTGGCAGTTTCTTTTTCTGTCCGCGTTTGCCGTCGTCAATTATTCGCTGGTTATACTTCTGCTCTACAAAATCAATCCCGGATTAATCAGCAAAATAGACATATTGAATATTGCAATTCTTGCGATGGTTCTTCCCTGGTTTTCACTTGTTGGCGGATACATTGCCAAGCTCAGGGCTCAAATATCCCATGCCCTTTCCACCATCGAGAAGCTGGCCATAATAGATGACCTGACTCAGGTATTCAACCGGCGCCAAATGTACAAAATTCTGGAACATGAAAAAGCCCTTGTGGACAGGGGAATTCATCCTTTTTCGATCTGCATATTTGACCTGGACCATTTCAAAAGAGTGAATGATACTTTCGGCCATTCCGCGGGAGACACTGTTCTTAAAACCGTGGCTCAGGAAACGCAAAAAAATCTTCGGAATATTGATCATATCGCCAGATACGGCGGTGAAGAATTTATTCTCATTCTGACCAATTCGGAAAAATTAGAAGCCATGGAATGCGCGCAAAGAATTCGGATGATGGTTAGAAAACTTGTTTTTGAAAATATGCCCGATGATTTCAGAATTACTATTTCCGTCGGTGTAACGGAATATCAGCCCAGTGAAGTCATTCAAGAAGCCATAAACAGGGCGGACACGGCGCTATACAGGGCGAAGTTAAATGGCAGGGATAAAGTGGAATACGAGTCGATAGCAACGATTTAGCTTTTACGGTCAAAGAAAGTTGGTCTTGAGATGCAGGTTTTAAGATACGGAATAAAAATATGTGTTTTTTGTTCGCCCGCCTGCAATCTGCAGGCATGGCTGTAGATAATTCGACATACAAACTTCAGTGTGTTTTGAAGCTTGCTTGTCTCATTAATCTTCTTTGCCGGTTTTAGCAACTTCAGCTGTTGCGGTTTCTTTGGTTGCGGAACTTTCGCTGGTTTCTGTTTTTTTTGGTTTGGCCGTTGCCCCCGGTTTCTTTCCCTTGTAATCTGTTACGTACCATCCTGAACCCTTCAGGCTGAATGAGGACAATGAAACCAATTTTTGTACCTTGCCTTTACAAAATTTGCAGCTTTTTAATTCCGGATCGGTAATTCCCTGAAATGCTTCAAATTGGCTGCCGCATTTCTTACATTTATATTCATAAATAGGCATACTGAAAACATCCTTTCCAATTATACAAAATAAGTATATCTAG
>JBEKMY010000089.1:0-15121 GCA_049523355.1 Smithella sp.
TCGCTGGTCCAACAGGTTACTTCGGATGATTTGAAAATAGGACGCATTTATCCATCGCTTAAGCATATTCGCGAAGTATCGGCCAATATTGCCGTGGCTGTAGCAAAAGTCGTCTTCGCGCGGGGACTTACCCAAATGCATGAGCCTGCTGATCTGCCCGGCCATATCAAATCAACCATGTATGAACCAAACTTTCAGGAGTACATTTAAACACTAACTTTACATCTTGTTTCGCCCCGACATGATATGTTCGCTTTTTAAATGTTTTTCTTTCAATATTCGGCATACGCCTAATAAACTCGACACATTGCGTTGAACATAATCCATTCAAATACCTGACCACCGACGACAAGCATTAACTTCACTCCTCGCCTTCATAAATAATATTCCATTGACATACAAGACTGTTCTTCTTATAGTTCAATCATGAATAATTAATGTAGTATATAAAAAATTTGCCGGACGGGAGGCCGGATCGCAAAATCAAAAACTACGCTGTTTTTGCAACAAATGAGGCCGCAGGAACACAAACCTGAGATTTAGCAAAACAGTTGACAAAAAAACCCTTTTAAATTAAATAATTTCTTCATTTTTAGTGAGGAGGTAGATATGTCTGTAAAGATTGCTATTAATGGTTTTGGAAGAATTGGCCGGCTTGTGTTCAGAGCCGGATATAAAAACAAAGATGTAGAATTTGTAGCAATAAATGATCTCGCCGATGCAAAAACTCTGGCTCATCTTCTTAAATATGATTCAACCCATGGAATTCTGGATGCCGAAGTTAAAGTGGGAAACAATTCAATAATCGTTGATGACAAAGAAATCAAAACATTTTCCGTCAGAGAACCGGAATTATTGCCCTGGAAAGACTTAGGCATTGATGTTGTCCTGGAAAGCACAGGAAAATACACGGACAAAACAGGCGCCGGAAAACATATAGAGGCAGGAGCAAAAAAGGTTGTTATTTCCGCCCCGGCTAAAAATCCTGATGTTACGGTTGTATTCGGCGTCAATCAGGAAGAGTATGACAAAACCAAGCATAATATTATTTCTATGGGATCATGCACCACAAATTGTCTCGCGCCGATCGTCAAGATACTACATGAGGAATTTGGTGTTGAATACGGCCTCATGACAACAATTCATGCCTATACTAATGATCAGGTTGTTCAGGATGAACCGCACAAAGATTTAAGAAGGGGACGCGCGGCCGCTCTTTCCATAATACCCACGACAACCGGCGCGGCCCGGGCGATAGCTGAAGTCATACCGGAAATGAAGGGAAAGCTTGACGGATTGGCCATTCGTGTGCCTGTCCCTAATGTTTCATTAGTTGATTTCGTGGCAACGCTCTCAAAGAGCACTAACAAAAATGAAATAAATGATAAGTTAAGAGAATATGCTAAAGGCGCCATGAAAGGCATCCTTATGTGTTCGGAGGAAGAATTGGTTTCCATCGATTTTAACGGCAACAAACACTCATCCATCGTAGACATGCCAAATACAAATGTCCTGGGCGGCAATATGGTAAAAATTCTCTCGTGGTATGATAATGAATGGGGCTTCTCCAACAGAATGCTGGAATTGCTTTCTTTTATAATGAAATAGAAAAGATAAGGAAAAAAAGATGAAGTACATTGATCAAATAGAGATGAAAGGGAAAAGAGTTTTTCTGCGTGTGGATTTTAATGTACCCATGGACAAAGATGGAAATGTAACCGGCGATAAGCGAGTGCGGGCAAGTATCCCGACGATTAATTACGCGCTGGAAAAAGGCGCAAAATTAATCATCGCCTCCCACTTGGGCAGACCGAAAGGTAAAAGAGTTGCAGAGATGTCGCTTAGGCCGGTGGTGAAAGTTCTGTCGGAACTGCTGCAAAAAGAAGTTATGTTTTTAGATGATTGCGTGGGCACTGCAGTAGAGCAGACAGTCGGTAAAATGAAAGAAGGAGATATAATTCTTCTGGAAAACCTCCGGTTTTATCCGGGCGAAGATAAAAATGACCCGGAATTCGCCAAACAACTGGCCGCGCTTTGCGATATATACATAGATGATGCGTTTGCCGTTTCGCACCGGGCAGCAGCTTCCAATTCGGCCATTACGCAATTTGTGCAAACCTGCGCTGCAGGTTTCCTGTTGAAAAACGAAGTCGAATATTTCAAAAAGGCCATGGTAAATCCGGCAAAACCATTGGTGTCGATTATAGGCGGAGCAAAGGTCTCCGATAAAATCGGCCTTCTGGATAACCTGATCGAAAAGGTCGATAAACTTATTGTCGGCGGTGGCATGGCTTTCACTTTTTTAAAAGCTGCCGGTTACGAAATCGGCAAATCGCTTTGTGAAGAAAACATGATTGATCTGGCGCGAAATATTGTAGAAAAGGCAAAGCAAAAAAATGTTGGGTTTCTATTGCCGGTAGATGTGGTTGTTGCCGAAAGCGCTACCCCGGAAGCCGAAGCAATAGTCTGCGATGTAAAACAAATCCCCAAAGACATGATGGGTTTGGATATCGGTCCTGCTACAATTTCTCTATTTAGCGAAGCTTTGCAAGGTGTAAAAACAATCGTCTGGAACGGCCCTCTGGGAATGTTCGAACTTGCTCCCTTCAGTAAGGGAACATTTGCGCTGGCCAATACCGTGGCAAATTCCGGAGCTCTATCCATCATCGGTGGCGGCGATACGGATACAGCCATTAAAAAAGCAGGTCTTAGTGCAAAAATGTCTTATATCTCCACAGGCGGCGGCGCTTTTCTGGAGTGGCTGGAAGGAAAAACTTTGCCGGGAATTGCCGCGCTGGAAAAATGAGGAAATGAAAAATGAGAAAATGGATTGTTACCGGAAACTGGAAAATGCACAATACTATTGCCGAATCAATTGCTTTGGCTAAAGCTATTAAAGATGGAGTGGTTAACTTTAAAAATGGAGCAATCGTTTTAGCTCCGCCGTTTACCGCCCTTTTCAACGTTAGCGAAACAATTAAGAGCTCGAACATATTTCTGGCCGCGCAAAATATGTATTTCGAAGACAAGGGAGCCTTCACCGGAGAAATATCGCCGGGCATGCTCAAGGACATCGGCTGCTCCTATGTGATTATCGGCCATTCCGAGCGCCGGAAATATTTTCACGAACAAGACAATGAAGTTAATTTGAAAGTAAAAAAAGCGCTGACGGCAGGATTAACTCCCATAATGTGCGTGGGAGAAACTGATGAAGAACGGGTAAAAGGAATTACGCGGGATGTTATCGGCAAACAGGTGAAACAAGGTTTGAACGGTGTGGAAGAAATTGACAAAGTTGTCATCGCCTACGAACCGGTCTGGGCGATAGGAACCGGGAAAGTTGCCACATCCGCACAGGCTCAGGAAGTGCATGCCTTCATACGAGGCATCCTCAAAGACATTTATGGCAAGACGGCCGATGATGTTCTTATTCTATACGGGGGAAGCGTAACCAAAGATAACGTCGGCGATTTAATCTCCATGCAGGATATTGACGGCGCGCTTGTCGGCGGCGCGTCCTTAAAGGCAGACGGATTTCTGGGAATCATTAAAGAAATCGCCGGAAAATCTTAAGTTCGATAACTTTGTGTGGACTGAACAGAGTCAGTATACTTGTATAAAACTTCTTTACTTTTTCTGCACTTTAACCACTTTATAACCGCGTTTGCGCAATAAATTAACTAATCCGTCCGGACCGGCAAGGTGAGCTGCGCCCACTATTATCATCGTGTTTACCGAACCATTGAGATAACTTGTGATATCCGTCATCCATTTGTTGTTCCTGTCGACAATCAGGGTTTGATATAATTTCCTGTAACTTCTAAAATCTTTTATAAAAAGTTCTTCCATCCTGACCTCATCACCTTTTCTCCACACAGCCAAATATTCATCCAGCTCTGCTTCAATTTGTTTGAATTCGTCGATTGATTCGATGATTTGATCGCTTCCCATGCTTTCATCCATCGAAAGAAGAAGTTTGAGTTGTTGATCAACCGTTTCCAGACTTCCCGTTGCTTTTCCATCCTGCAGAGCTTTTTCTTTGAAGAAATAATCAACCCCTTTCTGAGGATCAGCTCCGATTCTGTTCATTTCCAAAGACGTAAGCATCGTCAAAAACAAAGCCGGCTTAAAAATTTGGTATTGCTCCAGCGGATAATTACGTTCTTTACAGAATTTTTCCACTTTGGCATAAGCCGCATCTGTAATATGATTTTTAAGTGTTGTGCCGTCATTGTAAATTGCCCCGCTTAAAAACTCCCCCATATGTCCCGCACCTTCCGTTTCATCGGGCGGAATTTCAAATATGATTTTACGGGAATTATTGTAAGCTGTAAAAAATTCGGCAGGCAGAGGATAATCAGACGCCCTCAACACGTGGAAAGACCCTGCAAGATAAACATTTGCCCTGGAAGAACTTACCACCCATACAGAGCTTTCCGCCCAAACGCCGGAAGCTGTAAAAATAATAAATAATGCCAGCGTTATTCGCAATAAATTCCGTCTCATTGAATGCTCCTTCTCTTGGATTTATTAATATTACTCCACATTCTAAATACGATCAAGTAGTTCAGGCAGTTGTAAACATATTTTTTTCATACATGATTTAAAAATTAGTCTAAATCTTAAAAAACTTATTTGTTCTTAGAAACAAATAAGTTACGCTAACGCGACGACTGAATATGATAATATTTCTCACATCTGTTGTTGACTTTTTTTCGTCTTTCCTGTAGGTAAGTGGCGACCTTTTAAGGGAGATAGTTTATGGTTATCCCGGTCACCACAAAACCGTTTTTACATAGATTTAACTTCATTTTACTTCCGCAGGGTGTCCCTGCATTTTTTTTCATTCATAAAAAAGAACTTAAACAATATTTTACTTCCTGCAAAAACGAGATTCACGGGATTCATGGATATGAATCAAATTGCAGGCCTTGGAGCTCATGCGCTTCGCTTTGCTGGATTATTAAATTTACCAACTTCCCTAAACCACATTATGGAAATTGGAGTTTCACAAATAAAGGAGGATTTTAGTAATGGTAAAAGTTCAGGTATTTGAAAATAAACCGCCGGTACTCGGCATTAACAGTCTGGGAAGAATAGGGAAATTAAGTTTATGGCACCATGTCAATAGAAAATATTTTAAGGAAATCGTCGTCAATCTTGGACGCGAAGCGGGCACCGGCCTTGACTCCATAGCTCAGGCGATTGAAAAAGATACAACCTATGGGCTGATGCACAGATTTCTATATGGAATAAAATCAGAACGACTCATTCAGATTATAGACGAAAAACAGGGGAAAATGTTGATTGATGGAATTCCCGTAACAGTACTCAGGGAAGCAAGAAATCCTGCCGATATTCCCTGGAGGCAATACGGGGCGGACATCGTTTTGGATTGCACGGGAAAATTTAAGGATCCGACCATTGCCTCAGATAATAAAAGCGGTTCTATCCGGGGCCATTTACATGGCGGAGCGAAGGTTGTCATTAATTCTTCTCCCTTTAAGATAAAGAATAAGGCCATGTCCATGCCAAATAACGCGGTGACCCTGATTTATGGTATAAATCATACTGCCTTCGATCAAAAGAAACATCAGATTGTTTCCGCGGCTTCCTGTACGACGACAGGGCTTGCCCACATGATCAAACCGCTGCTGGAAAACGAAGAAACAAATAATATCCTCACGGCCTCCATGTCAACCATTCATGCCGTTACCAATACTCAGAGCGTCCTGGACAGCGTTCCCAAGGCCGGCGAAAAGGATTTGAGAAAGAACAGAAGTATTCTTAACAATATAATTCTGACATCCACGAATGCCGCCCAGGCATTGGCGGATGTAATTCCGGAGGTTCAGCATATCGGTTTCATGGCGGATTCAATCAGGGTACCCACCAGTACCATGTCCTTGATTGTTTTAAACGCGACTTTTCAAACCCGCAAGAACAAACAAAGCGCGGAGATGGCCATCAATACGAAAATGGTAAACGAAATATACAATAAAGCGGCCGCAAACAATCCCGAAAAATTGATAAAATTCACGATGGAACAAAATGTACCCACTGATCTTATCGGAGTTGACGCGGCGGTAATCATTGAAGGCCAGTTTAATCACACACGAACAGCTTTCATTAATCTGGATCTTTCTAATATTCCAAATTGTCCCGCGGACATTATAAAAGCGTTTCCCGAAAAGTTATTGAAAGTGCCTGTTGTCCATTCCAAGATATTCGGCTGGTATGACAATGAATACGGAAGCTATACAAACAGAATGGGCGACACGCTACGCCATCCTAGAGGTAATACAGAGTAATCGTAACTCCTGTAATAGATGCAATGTTTGCAGCACATACTATGGGACTCGGGACATGTCTTATCGGCATTAGCGTAAGGGTTATGAAAGCATAACGGTTAATCGTCCGAAAAATGGGACTTCCCTTGGGTTAGGACATTCATACTGCCATCGATGTGGGCTGGCCGACCAGAGAAGAGGAATATGAAGGACTATCAAAAGAAAGTAGTCCCGCGTTATCTCAAAACATGATGTTCATTCTTACTTATTGGAGATTATTCGTTGTGCTCATAACGTTTTTCATTCAATGAACAAGTGCTTTGGTCTCAACCTCGCAATTGCGCTGAAGTTTGAGGCCTTTGGCACGAACAGCCATGAGTTCCTTTCTGGCATCCTCGACATCTTTGATAACCTCCATGTTTCAGGGCTGTTCAAAAATGTCAGGCGCTAGGCGCGCTAAAACCGAATCGCGAAGTGTATATAGATATACGTAGAACCGTGCGCTTTGCAGTGCAACACCGCAAATGAACGTTTTTCAACAACCCCATATGGCCTGATCTACACATGCGTAGACATTTCTGAAATCAAGTCACTCCGTTTTTGCCTATTCATTGTTGATTAAAATCGATATTCATGATAATCTTTTAACATATTATAAAAATAAATGGGCAGGAGGATTATCTAATGATAAATAAAAATGAAATAAAATGGCTGCCTGAACCGGAAGAAAAAGATTATCCAGCCGCGAAATCATATTTAAACCTCATTTATAAAATCAAGGCAGCAGAGTCTCTTGAAAATAAATTAAAAGAAGCTCCTGTCGTATTTTTTAAATCCAAGGATATATTCAGAGCTTCCGGTTTGTCGTTATTAGGGGTAAGTAATTCTCATGTAAAAAGAGATCAAGATAAAATTAAAGAAGGGAAGGCATTATCGCCAATATTACTGGTTAGGGAAGAGAGTTTAAGGAAGCTTGTTATCGCGGACGGATACCATCGGCTATGCGCGGTATATTCATTCAATGAAGATGAAATAATCCCATGTAAAATAGTATCATTTAAAAAGATTTAATTTTTTGCTGTTCTTCTCATATTAAGCAGTTTTCAAATCAGATGGATTATCCGCGTTTCCGAAAAATAATCATTAATAACAGTGACCGTTCTTTTACTTCCTTGAACCGTTGCTTTTCCAATTAAGACATTCGATTTATGATAGCATAAAAAAAGAATCTTTCAAACAGTGATGCTTTTCACTGACTTAAAATTTTCTTAACATTTTTGCTTGTTAAAATATGCAAAAAATTTCTTACACGTGCGTTCTTCTGAAAATTTTCAAGTTCGCTCGCATAAAGCCTGAACACTTCTTCTATTGACCTCCGGAACTCCTTTGCCAGTTTCTCAATGGAGCTCAGATGAATTGTCTTCTCCTTATCGTCGCAAGATAACATAATCATGAGCAACCTTGATTTAACCTTTCACTTTAAAGTTGTTCCTAACACGGCTTGACTTTTGTCAGTCGCTGTTTGTATGGAAAGAACATCATTGAGTTCACTGCTTGTCTCTTCAGAGGCAAAGTGCTCCCACATCTTTCTGAATCCCCCCTGTTTTTCTCTCGCAATTTCAGCTTGCAACTGGTAAATCTCACCAAGGATGAATACCAGAGCAGGCTCAACTAGTTTGCTTCTCCAGTCTTCAAACAAATAGTCAATGAATCCTCTTGTAAAAACCGTATCCTGAATCTGTCCGAGACAATCCTGTATTTCAACTGTTCGATCAATAAATTTATCAAATGTTCCTCCATATGCAGGAGCCATGAACTCACATGCATAACGAAGTCGCTTCATCTGGATCCTGAGAAGATGGAATTCTTTTAATTTCGGGTTCGCAAGAACTGCATGGCCTTGCTTAATAACCGCGTCATATATATTGTTGATTAATATGGGTGCCACCTCACTGACCGGTTTAATTGCGTCAGAAGCGTGGGGGCGCGCAGGAAGAGACCTTTCTAAAAAACTGATAATGCGTTTCTCAAAATTATTATATCGCGATGATTCAAAAACATCAATGAGAGCTTTGAGTGATGCACTGCGATGATTCTCAATCCAATCTTCAAATACTTTTTTATTTTTCGCAGGAAAATACTCGATTTGCTTTTTGAACTCGGACAAGTTCAAAAGAAAAACGTCAAGATCGCGGACAGCCCCAAATTTTTTACCAAGCCATTTCAATTCCCTTCCAAAATATTCGCCCACATTCGAAGAAACCGCGTTGTGAAAAAGCGACAGTAATGAGCGCATTCGCCGTGTCGCAACCCTTGCCTGATGAACAAATTCTATATCGATATCCCGTTGGACACCTGGAATCTGTTCACGAAAGCGCTGAAATTGATAAGTAAGAATTTTCCGAACAGCCAGATCAAGGCGATCTTCAAGTCGAACTCTGAGTTCCTCCGGTGGTTTCTTTGATGGGATCGTAACCTTGAGACGATCAATCGCGACCTCAAGTTTTGACGAGCTTGAAGGCTGAAGGTGGAATGTACGGGAAATGAGTGTTGCAAGAGATCTCAGTGCTTTCTCTGAACCACTGATAATCTCTGCCTCCATTTCTTGAAGTTTCCGCGCACGTTTAGGTTCATGTAGTCCTCGTGTCGAAAAATTTGAAGTGTCAAAACAAAGTTCGATTTCCGCACTTTCCGGTGAAACAACTTTATAAAGTCTTCGATCCGTGCGTATCTGAATGTGTTCAAGGAGCTTCCGCGGATAAATTATATCATCAATCAGTTCATTGATTTGCTTCACACCAATATCTGAAGGGACTGGGACCGCTTTATCAAGTTGAATTTCCTTTTCCATTCTTTTCGCGATACCTTCATTAACTGTCCCCATACTTTTGAGCGTATAAATTGCTGTGCCGTTTGTCAGACGGTATCGTAAAGACAGCTTATTTTTCATCAGCAACCAATCAAATGTGTCCAGATAGATGTCAATATTTCTAACATGGTCCGCTTGCTCCAACTTATAACCTTGCTCACGCATTTTTTTAACGACAGCAGGCTCCCTCTCCGGAGAGTCGAGAACAAGCTTAAGTTCTATTTCCACAGGTTTCTTCGCTTTAGTCACTGCAAAAACCTCCTCTTGACTCCTGTCGAAAAATCTTTTCGCAGGTTCTTTGGCAATGATGTTTTCTCGATCGCCCTGATTGTCCGGCCAATATCGTAATCGAACCTTATAATACGGCCACTCGGCGCGGCATTGCTCTTTGTTTGAACAAGTGCATAAGATGGTCGTGTGTCGCCGTCAACCGGATATCCGGTTGAACCGCAGTTGACCATAAGTATTCCGCCAATGTATTTTACAAAGGGGATGTGCGTATGCCCGCAAACCAAGATCTCAGGATGCGCATCCCCAATCTTTTCCTTCAATCCTCGCTTGGTGATACTGGGATATATCGTATCATCCATGGAAACCGGACTGCCGTGGACAACAAGAATTTTCTCCCCGCCGGTTGTCTTCATATCGAGGTGCTGGGGCAGTCCTGATAAATAGCGCCGGTTCTGTTCACTGATGTGTTTCAATGTCCATATCAAAATTTCTTGTTTCTTTTTTTTCATCCCATCAGTTGCATCCATCCCCTGTTTCATCACTTCGATTACCTTCTGATCATAGTTGCCCATTATCGCCGATATGCACTTTTTTTTGAGAAAAGAACATACATCGTTCGGAAATGGGCCATATCCTGTAATATCTCCTGCTACAATGATCTGTTCTGCTCCATGCGACTCAGCATCGGTTACGGCCGCTTCCAGTGATGGCAGATTACCGTGTATATCGGACATGAATGCTATAAGCATCGATATATGATTTCCTTTCCTGTTTTCTTGATCAGCAGTTCTTGTTTTTTACAAGCCTTCTCCAGTTCCATTCTGCAATCACCGGCAGCTTCAAGACAAATTTCTATCGATTTTGTATTAACCTTGCATGATACTTGTTTGACGCGGTTATTATGAGTATCATCCAAACCGTCCGCAACGCGCAATAACGCTGCAAGCCATTCCACAAGTTCACGCTGGTCGGGATCAAGTGACGCAAATTGACTGTGCCGTGAAATATCCGGCAGCGATTTTGTATGATACCGGGCAATAAGCGCGCATAAAAGTTGTTCCTGCTTGCTTAATCCGGGAATGTTAAGTTCCCGGATCATATCGAAGGTATGCTTATGATGTTTTATCGACGATGTACGGGACCAGCCAATATCATGCAATCGGCTGGCAATTTCCAGCAGGCGGCGTTCAATTGCGCCGTAACCATGGATGTCACAAAGCCCCGCGAAGAGAGCGAGGGCGAGAGTTGTAACCTGTTTGCTGTGAGAAGAATCGGAATCATGCAATTTTGCCGTTTTGATTACAAATGCCATTGTTTCATCCCCGTCCTGCATATGAACATTGTCCATTCTGAATCCCGTCATCACCGTTTTGAGCGTTTCTTGCGACCGACATTTGTGACAAATTGCTCATAGGGCGGTGACTTTATGCCTCCTTTACGAGCAATTGCTATGAGTTCAAATTGACTGCGCAAGGGTTTTTCACCATCCTTTGGTTTAATCCGTATATATGATCCGTCGCTCTGCATGAGACGAGCTTTGACATTGTCATTCAAATATGTCATCAGAATCACATTTAAGATACGGGACTTTAAATCATCATTTTTAATAGGATAAAGAATTTCGACGCGCCTTTTGAAGTTTCGTGGCATCCAATCGGCGCTTCCTGAATATATTTCCGGTTCACCTCCGTTTTGGAAGTAATAGATTCTAGAGTGCTCCAGAAAACGGTCGACAATACTGATAACCCTTATATTTTCACTTATACCCAGCAAACCCGGACGCAGGCAACAGATACCTCTAACGATGAGATCAATCTGAACACCGGCCTGGGATGCCTCATACAGTTTACGTATTGTCGAACGATCGATTAGCGCATTCATTTTCGCTATGATGCGACCCGGCTTCTGAGGAGTTGACTTCTTGATTTCTCGCTCGATAAGCCGATGTATCGTATTCTGAGTCGTAACGGGTGAGATCATGAATGTGCGGAACATCGACGCCACCGTGTCAGGATTTAACATATCATTACCGGTCCATGAATTGAATCCCGTAAGAAGATTGAACAGGGCGGAAACATCGTAACCAAAATCCGGGTCACATGTCAAGAGACCAAGATCCGTATATATCTTCGCAGTAACTGCGTTATAATTGCCCGATGAAACATGGACATAACGCCGCAGATGTTTACCTTCACGCCGCACAATAAGGGTTGCTTTGCAGTGTATTTTCCACTGAACAAATCCGAATACGGAATTCACGCCTGCTTCATCCATCTCTCGCGACCAGTTGATGTTGTACTTCTCATCGAATCGGGCTTTTAATTCAACAACGGCAGTCACTTGTTTGCCGTTCTCGGCGGCGCGCCGCAGAGCGTCAATGATTGGTGAATCCTTTCCAATTCGGTATAGTGTCTGCTTAATGGCAAGCACATTAGGATCGTCGGCGGCAGTGTTCAGTAAATCCATCACTACTGCGAAAGAGTCGAATGGGTGGAGCAGGAGCACATCCCCTTCCCTGATTATTGAAAAAATATCCTTGTCCGATGTGAACTGTCTCGGAAAACGGGGATTGAAGGGAACATCCCTTTGGGAAGCATCGACAGGAAGTTCGTACAATGAAAGGAAATCACAAATATTAATAGGACCGTTGATCTCATATACGAACCGTTCCTGGATGCCCAATTGCTTCAATAGCAGATTGACTATCTTTTTAGGAGTTCCGGGATTGATCTCAAGCCGCACCGCTATTTTATTCGAGCGATCCTTAATTTCTGCCTCAATCGACTGTAAAAGATCCAAAACTTCATTTTCATGCAGATCGTAATCGTGGTTTCGCGTTATACGTAAAGTAATAACGTGCTTGATTTTCATACCCGGAAACAGTCTGTGGATATGCTCGCGGATAAGATCTTCAAGAAGGACGAACCTATATTCATTACTGTCACTCTTAACGGAAATAAGTCTATTTAAGATGGACGGCACCTCAACGAAAGCAAATGGCTGCTGGTTCTTCATACCGGATACTTCCTCAAAAACAACCATGAGATTGAGGCGTAAATTGCCCAGATAGGGAAATGGGTGCCCCGCATCGATAGCAAGAGGAGTTAGAACGGGAAAAACATGTTCTTCAAAATATTCATCAAGCCATTTGATATCTTTTTTGTCCAGTTTCTCAATATTGAGAATCGATATTCCCGCTTCTTTAAGTTTTGGCAGCACCTCGTTCATGAAGCATTTGTACTGTTTGATGACGAGTTCTCGGACTTTTTCCGCAATGGAGTTGAGTTTTTGCTGAGAAATTTTGAGGCTTGGATCTATATCTTCTACATCCAGTTCGAGAATACGAAAAAGTCCTCCGATTCTAACCATAAAGAACTCATCAAGATTCGAGCTGAAAATTGAAGTAAACTTCAGCCTTTCGAAAGATGGATTGGACGTGTCTTGCGCCTCTTCCAGCACTCTATGGTTGAACTCAAGCCATGATAATTCACGGTCCAGATACAGGGAAGGATCGTCAAGATTAATGCTCTCGTTTTTCGTCTGTAAAGCCGGTATTTTTTCTTGTAGCAAGATTCACTCCTTATTAAGATTTTATTTTAAGGCAAAGCCAAAATCACTGATGTCCGCGTTTAACACCGGTATCATTGGGGTTTCCTGGCATGAACCGGGGTTTTCTGCAATTAGAAAAATTATTTTTTCACAATACACAGGCAAAAGTTATGATAAAAGGTGTCACTTAAGAACCTCAACATCCATATGAAAAACGTTCTGAAATAATTCGGCATGCTTTCGCACTGCCCACTTGGTCAACGAAATATCCTTCAATCCTTTAAGCTCAATGACCAGACAATCTTTATTCACGGAGGCAGACATCTTTACCACCCTACCGGCATGCTCGAAATCAATTGCATCTGCAAGTCTAAGAATTGCAGAAAGTTTTTTCACCCGCTCCCGGTCATCTTCCGAAAGAGAAAAATAATTTTCATGGCGAAGCTTTGGAAATGATTTATTATGGTAACGGGCCACGTTGGCTACGATCATTTTTTGCATTTGCGTAAGGCCTATTATTGGCGATGCATTTATTATGTATAGTGAATGTTTGTGATGATCGGTAATATTAATAAACTGGCCAATGTCATGCAACCAGGCTGTTACAGAAAGAATCAGCCGATCATTATCGTCCAGGCCATGAATATCTTTGGTTATGTCAAAAAGCTGCTCGGCAAAAATAGTCACGGTCTCGGCATGTTTTTCGTCAAATTTATACTTTCGACCAATTACGAGTGCGGATTGTAGGATCTGATCACGTAAATGAATATGATCAGGATCTTCGATTTCTTCTGCCAACTCAATCAAGATACCATCTTTAATGGAAACGCGAGGAATCATCAGTTTCGAATGTCCAAACTGCTCGAGTAAAAAATCAAGAACGACTGCGGCAGGTAGAATGACATCTGCGCGATCGGGCTTTAGTTTCATTTTAATAATCCGATCCTCATAACTCATGGACTTCAATTCAGCCAGTATCTGTTTCAACTCTTTAGAATACAGAACTTCATTACTTCCTTTACCCAGCAATGAAGTTCTTAGTTCGCCGAGCACTTCAATATTTCCACCCGTACCGATGCACAGGTCGAATTCTCTTTTGCCAATCTTGTTCTTAATAAAACGACGAGTGGGCTCAAGATAATCGTGTACCAGTGATATGAAACTGTCTGTGTCTCGGTTTTTATTATTAAACATTTGCAAAAGACGTACACTTCCCATTCTGAAACTTTCGGTTGTCGAAACACGGCCGTCCTCAAAAACTATGATCTCGGCACTGCCCCCGCCTAAATCAACCAAGATGGCGTTTTTATTCTTGAGATTTATTTTCGAATCAACCGCTCTGCTGATGAGGCGCGCTTCCTCATCGCCGCCAATGGGCGTTAATTTTATTCCAGAGGCTACGTTAATTTCATTGATAATATCTAGTCGATTGCGGGATTCTCTGATAGCGCTGGTACCTAATGCCCTGATCCGGTTAACATGATGCTGATCAATGATGGAACGGAATTTCTTGAAAGCATCAATTAAGCGTTGATTGGTCTCAGAGGAAATCATGCCTGTGGCGAAAACATCCTTACCAATACGAATTGCTTCCCGGCAATAATATAGTGTCTGAGGACTCTTCTTATTTTCTACTGAAGCTATCGCCATACGAATGGCATTTGATCCTACATCAATGGCTGAAATGACAGACATATTCAACACTCGGTCACAAAGAAATGCATTTATTACAATTATGACATTGGATTATTTGAAAATCAATTTAATATTAGCTTAAAATCGTACCTTTTATTAAAAACGAAAGAAACATTAGAGGTTCGTTAATTTATCCTATAATATCAATGTATTATAAAATATTTCAGGTAGCAGCAACACACATTTCCCTGATTGTTTTTATATATGAGTATTATTACGATTTGATTACATTATTGTTAAAAAAATGTAACAATCTGTATATATGCTTTAGATTACTGTTGATTAATCTTTCATTTTTGTTCCTGTATCTTTTCCGGAAATCACGCGTTTAATATTACTCGCTCTTATGTAAATTAAGGGGAATAATGGACTGCACCCCTGCGGTTAGACAGATTGGGTTAGAGCAGTTGGCCAGGGTTTATGGTTTGTAAAAAACAGTTCTTCAAATTCCACCGGCGGTCTGTATCCAAGAGAGGAATGCAGACGT
>JBEKMY010000090.1:0-8974 GCA_049523355.1 Smithella sp.
TCAATCGGCCAGGGGTTCAATTTAGTGACGCCGCTGCAGTTGGCTAACGCTTTTGCCGCTTTTGCCAATGGCGGCACCTTGTGGAAGCCTTATCTGGTAAAATATATTGAGTCGACAGACGGAAAAATATATAAGGAATTTTTACCAGAGAAAAAGGGTGAAGTGAAGTTAAGTCCAAAAACAATTGAGATTTTAAACGGAGCCTTGTGGGGTGTGGTTAATGAACCGGGAGGCACAGGCCATGCCGCCAGCATACCGGGAATCGATGTTTGCGGCAAAACGGGAACTTCGCAAGTGCTTGGGTTGCCGGCGGATGAAAAAGCGCGCCGGGCCAGAAGGCTCAGCGCTTTTCAAAAAGATCATGCTTTATTTGCCTGTTTTGCACCCATGAAAAATCCGGAAATAGCCGTTGTTGTGGTGATGGAAAATGCCGGCGGCGGCGGTGCAGTTGCCGCTCCGATCGCCCGCAGGATATTATCTGCGTATTTTGAAGGAAAGAAAAAAGATAAACATCAGCGCGCTATGGCGCAAAGCCCGCAAATGGATACATTGAACAATTGAAATTATAATTTTGGTGGTTGCCTGACGGGCATGAGGAAGGCTAATGATTTTTCTTAAATTTGATCGTCGCATTTTTCACTATTTTGACTGGATGCTTCTGGCGTTCGTGCTTTCCATTTGTGCAATCGGCGTTTTAAATATTTACTCTACAGGCTTTAGTTCCAGTGAAGGACAAATCCCTCTTTACTTAAAGCAAATTCAATGGATTGCGCTGGGATTAATTTTCATGATGATGATTTTTTTTATCGATTATCGCGTAATTATTCAGTACGCTTATATCATTTACGGTATCTCTATCGCACTTTTAGTCCTGGTATTTATTTTCGGTTATGCTTCACACGGTTCACAAAGATGGCTCGGCGGCGGTTTTTTTGCCTTTCAGCCTTCTGAATTAATGAAGATAGTCATAATCATTGCACTGGCTCGTTATTTTGATGATCACAAATCCGGAGAACCTTACAAATTAAAAGAGCTCTTATGGCCACTTTTAATAGTTGCGGTTCCTTTTGTATTGATTTTGAAACAGCCGGATTTAGGTACAGCGCTGATGTTAATGATCATTTTCATTTCTATTGTATTTTTTGTTGGAGTAGATAGAAGATCTTTAATCACCGCTTTAACCAGCGCTTTGATATTAATTCCAATTGGCTGGAGTTTTTTAAAAGATTATCAGAGGGAAAGATTGATTACATTTCTTGATCCCGAAAACGATCCCTTAGGTGCCGGTTATCATATTATCCAGTCAATGATTGCTATCGGCTCAGGAGAAATATTCGGCAAGGGTTTTTTAAGTGGTTCTCAAACCCAATTGAAATTTTTGCCGGAACAGCAGACTGATTTTGTTTTTTCCGTGTTTGCCGAGGAATGGGGGTTCATAGGCGGGCTGATTCTGATTATTCTATTTATGGTTATTATCCTTTGGGGATTAAAAATTGCCTTGCAAGCCAGAGATTTATTAGGCACAATTACCGCGTTTGGAGTAACGGCTTTTATTTCATGGGAAGTCTTTATCAATATAGGAATGGTTTTGGGAATTTTGCCGGTTGTCGGCATTCCACTGCCTTTCTTCAGTTACGGCGGATCGGCAATGCTTTCTTTGATGGCGGCAATAGGGTTATTAATGAATGTAAGCGCGCGTAGATTTATTTTGCAACGTTAGTAATTGATAATGTAATATAAAACGTCGTTGATAAAAATAAATTAATTAACGTAATTTGATGCAAGAAATAAAAGGGGGATAATGTGTGGGAGAAAAAGAAAGAAGTTGAAGAGATCAAAGCCTTCTTGGGTCAGGGAGCCGAGTTCATCGGCAAACTTATCTTTAACGGATCTGTTCGCATAGACGGATGTTTTCAGGGGGAAATTTACGGGCAGGGATCATTAGTTGTTGGAGAGGGTGCGATGATCAAAGCTAACATCGCGGTCAAAAGCATTTATATAAGTGGTGACGTGCAGGGCGACATTGAAGTAAAAGAAAAAATAAACATCCACTCAAAAGGAAAATTTTCAGGCAATGTTCAGACACCGGCGTTTATCATGGAGGAGGGCGCCATCTTTGATGGCAGATCATATATGGCTCAAATGATGGAGAATAAAAATGATGCTCATCAAGCAGATTGATGGAGTAGACTGATTGGGAGCTGAAAACTTTCATTCAAATCTTAAAAATAATATATCAAATTTCATCTGAATCAATCATTTTTTATATTTATGTTGCTGTAATAATGGGTAAATATAAAATATTAGACTGATGGTCAGAAAATGCTTGACAAGCAAATAATGTTATGATTAGTAACTTCCAGTTTTGAGTTGCAGCAGTAAGATTTCTAGTCCTTCTGCAGTTAAATATTCAAAACATATTTGAGTAAAAAACTTTATGCACCTGAGTTTATGCATGACTGTAAAAACCACTAAAAAAGTGATTGGTGGTTTTTATAAAATGTAAAAGATAGAGGTAAATAATTACGATGAAAAAACACCTTTCCTTTTTTTTCTTTTTCCTTTTCTTTTTAAATTCAATTAGTGTTGCTTTTGCTTCCGCCAAGCCTGAAGAAAAGTCACTGGTTGCAGTCGTCCCCGATATCACACTTATTTATCAAATGGTCATATTTCTGGCTTTAGTTTTTCTCCTTAATATTCTGCTTTACAAACCCATTCTATCAATTATCGACCGGCGTAAAAAACAACTTGAAGAGTCGGAAAACGAAATTAAGCTCTTTAATGAATCGGTGGAAAAAAGAGTTGCAGAGTACGAGGAAAAATTAAAACAGGCAAAACTCAAAGCATCAGACCAGAAAAAAGAAATAATTCAGGAAGGCGCGAATCAGGCTAAAAACATTGTTGATGCTGTACGCAGTGAAATACCTGTAATCGCCCGCGAGTTTCAGCAAAAAATGGATAAGGAAGTCGACAGAGCTAAATTAATCCTGGATGGTTATTCTAAAGAGTTATCTTTGCAGATTGCCCAGAAAATATTGGGGAGGCCGGTACAATGAAAAAAACAATTTCATCCATCGCTGCTATATTTGTTTTACTGGTTGCGGCTGGTGTTGTTTTTGCCGCAGAAGCAGAAGGCGGGCACAATAGTGCGGAATTGTTGAAAGGTTTAGGCCTGAAAACCTTTAACTTTGTCGTTCTGGTAGGTTTTCTTTACTGGCTTTTAGCTTCAAAAATTAAAGATTTTTTCTCCGGACGCCGTGTAGAAATAAAAGAAAGTCTTGAAAAAGCAGTGGAGAGGAAGGCTGAAGCAGAAAAAAAATACCGCGAATATTCGGAGAAACTTGATAAAGCTTCGTTGGAAATTGACGGTATTTTTGAGATGATTAAAGCTCAGGGCATTACCGAAAAGCAGAAGATTATTGAAGATGCCGAAAAGACCGCTAAAAAGATGAAAGAAGATGCCAGTGCCCGTATTGAGCAGGAAATGAAGAAAGCAACAGAACAGCTCAAAGCGCAGGCGGTTGAATTGTCGGTGAAGATGGCCGAAGAGATTCTTAAACGAAGCATTACAAAAGATGATCACAAAGCGATGGTTGAAGATTATATAAATAAGGTGGTAATCAGACATTGATCAGCAATATTTCCAAGCGTTACGCGCGCGCATTTTTTGAAATTGCAACTGAGGAAAAGCGAATCGAGCCATTTTATAATGAGCTTAATCAGTTTGCGTCAATAATCTCAGAAAACAAATCTTTGAGTGATTTTTTGGCTAATCCCGTCTTTGAACAGGCAAGCAAAAAAGGTGTCGTGGAAACTATAATCGCCAAATTGCAGTTATCCGGCATGACAGTAAGTTTTTTAAAGTTGCTTGTAGATAAAAAAAGAATCGATATCTTAAATGATATAGTGATTTGCTATCGCCAATTAATGGATGAAACTCTAAAAAGAGTAAGTGTCAATGTGAAAACAGCATTTGCTCTTTCCGATGAGTTGCGTTCTTCCATAAGTTCCTGCCTTGAAAAAGCAATAGGTAAAAAAGTGGACATGACTGTGGAAGAAGATCCCACTCTTTTAGGTGGAGTGGTTATTGGAGTTGGCGATACGCTTTACGATGGCAGTATAAAAAATCAATTGAATAATATGAGGAATCTCTTAGGGGAGGCAAGATAGGACATGGAAACAATTAAAGCGGAAGAAATTAGTCAAATTATTTCTGAGCAAATTAAAAGCTACGAGAAAAAGCTGGATATAAGCGAAACGGGAACTGTCCTGTCCGTCGGTGACGGTATAGCCAGGGTTTATGGTGTACAAAACGCCATGGTTATGGAGCTTCTCGAATTTCCCGGCGGTATCCTGGGCATGGTTCTTAACCTCGAAGCGGATAACGTCGGTGTTGCCGTTCTTGGAGAAGTTACGCACATTAAAGAAGGTGACATTGTTAAACGTACCGGTAAGATCGCACAGGTGCCGGTAGGCGATGCACTGCTCGGCCGCGTTATTGACGCGACGGGAGCGCCTCTGGATGGTAAAGGACCCATTGAAACAAATGAATTTCGTCGTATTGAAATGGTAGCCCCCGGTGTCATCGCGCGCCAACCTGTTAATCAACCGATGTACACGGGCCTGAAAGCTATTGACGCCATGACGCCAATTGGACGCGGACAGCGGGAACTTATTATCGGCGACCGCCAGATTGGTAAAACGGCCATTTGCGTTGATGCGATCATACGCCAGAAAGATACCGGTGTAAAATGTATCTATGTCGCTATTGGTCAGAAGAAATCTACAGTGGCTCAGGTTGCCGAAAGATTAAAACAACATGACGCTTTGTCTTATACATGTATTGTTGCAGGTTGTGCCTCTGACCCGGCAACGCTTCAGTATATCGCGGCATACGCAGGTTGCAGTATTGGTGAATATTTCAGAGATAAAAGCCAGGATTCCTTAATAATTTATGACGATTTGTCAAAGCAGGCCGTTGCGTACCGTCAGATTTCACTTCTGCTTCGCCGTCCTCCAGGACGTGAAGCATACCCCGGAGACATTTTCTATAACCACTCCCGTCTGCTGGAGCGTTCAGCGCGTGTGAGTCAGGAACTCGGCGGTGGTTCATTAACCGCTCTGCCGATTATTGAAACCCAGGCCGGTGACGTTTCCGCTTATATCCCGACAAACGTTATTTCCATTACAGACGGTCAGGTTTACTTGGAACCAAGCTTGTTTTTCTCCGGTATTCGTCCGGCTATTAACGTCGGTTTGTCCGTATCCCGAGTCGGTGGCGCAGCCCAGGTTAAAGCAATGAAACAGGTTGCAGGAACGCTGAAACTTGATTTGGCCCAATATCGTGAACTTGCGGCTTTTGCTCAATTCGGTTCCGATCTGGATAAAGCAACTCAGGCACAGCTGGATCGTGGCGTTCGTCTGGTGGAATTGCTCAAACAGCCTCAATACAAGCCGATGTCTCTTGGACAGGAAATAGTTGTTCTCTTTGCCGGAACAAGAGGATTTATTGATAAATATGATGTGGAAAAAGTCCGCGTTTATGAAGAGCAACTTTTGAGTTTTGTTGAGACTAAACATGCGGACATTTTGAAAGAAATAGAAGATAAGAAAATTATCTCTCCGGAACTGGAAAAGAAGATGAAAGAAGTATTAACTAATTTCGATTCAGTTTTCGTTGCATAGTAAATTAAAACTTTCATGAGTTTATTATAATTAAGGTTGAGGAGAAATTTAAGTGGCCTCGCTAAAAGACATAAAAAGAAAAGTCGTTGGTGTTGCGAAGACGAAGCAAATAACGCGTGCCATGAATATGGTTGCGGCGTCAAAATTTAAATCGGCGCAAGTAAAAATGGAGAATTTCAGACCATATGCCGGGAAATTCATGGATGTGCTCAATAGTTTGGCTCTGCGCGTGGATACCATCTCGCATCCGCTTCTGGCTGTTCGCGATCCAAAAAGAATTCGCGTCATTTGCATGACTTCCGACCGTGGTCTTTGCGGGGGGTTCAACACGAACCTGATCAAGGCTACGGATAGATTTTTAAAGGATAAAGCGGCTGAAGGTAAAGATCTTTCGCTCATCTGTGTTGGTCGCAAAGGCAGAGATTATTACAGGAAAAAGGCAAATATCCTTGCGCAAAAGGTTGATCTCTTAAGTAAATTTGATATGACGCTTGCTGTTTCTGTGGCTGATGAAGTCATTAATCCTTTTATCAAGGAAGAATATGATGAGCTTTATCTGATTTACAATCAATTTGTTAATGTGTCTGTGCAAAAGCCGACAGTTGTCAGATTATTCCCCTTGCCATCTATTGGACAGGACGTTGATGTTGATCCTGATAAACGTATCGATTATTCCTATGAACCGTCAGAAGAAGTTTTATTGCAAAAGCTTTTGCCGATGTATGTTCACGTTCTGGTTTATCGTGCTCTGCTGGAAACATCGGCAGGCGAAAACGGAGCTCGGATGGCGGCTATGGACAATGCAACCAGCAATTGTGAAGAACTGATTAGCAGTTTGACGCTGAAGATGAACAAAGCAAGACAAGCGGCGATTACAGCGGAGTTGATGGATATCGTAGGCGGTACCGAAGCTTTGGCGAAAGGTTAATTTTTCTGCGGCAATCTGCCGCATGTAAAATATATTAATGCGACTATTTGTAAGGAGATAGTTATGAATATCGGAAAGATTGTTCAGGTTATTGGACCCGTTGTTGACGTGGCTTTTGAAGAAGGAAAGCTTCCCAGCATTTTAAACGCTATTTTAATTTCCAACCCGGCGATTAACGACAATGAAGATAACTTGGTTGTCGAAGTAGCGCAGCACTTGGGCGACAACGTTGTCCGCTGCATCGCAATGGATGTTACTGACGGTTTGGTTCGCGGTATGAACTGCAAAGACACGGGCGCGCCGATTACCGTTCCCGTTGGGAAATCATGTCTTGGCAGAATTCAGAACGTTGTTGGTCGTCCCGTGGATGGTCTAGGCCCCATTGACGCAGAGATTAAAATGCCTATTCATAGACTTTCACCGACTTTCCTCGAGCAGGACACATCCGTGCACGTTCTGGAAACAGGCGTCAAGGTTATTGACCTTTTGGTACCATTTCCCCGCGGCGGCAAGATGGGCATGTTCGGTGGAGCAGGCGTCGGCAAGACAGTCGTTATGATGGAAATGATTCATAATATCGCTATGCACCACGGCGGCATTTCTGTGTTCGCGGGCGTTGGTGAAAGAACACGTGAAGGAAACGATCTTTATCGTGAAATGCTGGAATCGGGCGTTATCAAGCAGGCCGCTTTGATTTACGGACAGATGACTGAACCGCCCGGAGCTAGAGCAAGAATTTCTTTGACGGCTCTGGCCAATGCGGAATATTTCCGCGATATCGAAGGTCAGGACGTGCTTTTGTTCGTCGACAACATTTTCCGTTTTACGCAGGCAGGCTCTGAAGTTTCGGCTCTTCTGGGACGCATGCCCTCTGCTGTCGGTTACCAACCGACACTGGCCCAGGACCTTGGCGAATTGCAGGAACGCATTACCTCAACAAACAAAGGCTCGATTACAGCCGTTCAGTGTGTTTACGTTCCAGCTGATGACTTGACTGACCCCGCGCCGGCAACTACGTTTGCGCATCTTGATGGAACAGTCGTTTTGTCCCGTCCGATCGCTGAACTGGGTATTTATCCCGCGGTGGATCCTCTTGATTCCACATCGCGTATTCTGGACCCGAATGTTATAGGTGAGGAGCATTATGCCGTTGCCCGTCATGTTCAGGTAACGCTTCAGAAGTATAAAGATTTACAGGACATCATTGCCATTCTGGGTATGGACGAACTTTCCGAAGGTGATAAACTGACCGTCAGCCGCGCGAGAAAAATTCAGAGATTCCTGTCACAGCCATTCTTTGTTGCAGCTCAATTTACTGGAACGGAAGGGAAATTTGTATCCGTCCCCGATACCGTGAGAGGATTCAAGGAAATTTTGGAAGGCAAACACGATGATCTGCCTGAACAGGCTTTTTACATGGTTGGCGGCATTGAAGAAGCGGTGGAAAAAGCCAAGAAGATCGCTTCATAAAACCTAGTTGGAGAAGGTAAATGGCAGACGAATTAATGCTTGAAATTGTAACCCCGGAAAAGATGGTTTTTTCGGATAAGATTGAGGAAGTTACCATTCCCGGGGCGGAAGGTGAATTCGGTGTGTTGCGCGGTCATGAGGCTTTTTTAAGCGCTGTCGACATTGGTGAATTGAATTATATCAAAGACGGCAAAAAGACCTATTATTCTGTGAACACCGGTTATGCGGAAGTTACTTCAAGTAAAGTTACAATATTGATTGAAACAGCCGAAAGATCTGATAGTATTGATAAAGACAGAGCTATGCAGGCAAAGGACAAAGCGGAATCACGTCTGTCTCAGATGACTAAGGAAGACGTCGAGTTCGAAATAATGCGTGCCGCGTTGGCGCGGGCAATAGCGCGTATAAATGTGGCTGAAAAACAATAAGTAATTATTTACGTAAACGGTCCCTTTCTGGATTTCCGATTAAAATAAATTTGATTTTCACGGCGGTTAGAGATTTTCTTTAACCGCCGTTTTTTATGAAGGAAGCTTGCCGGCTATTCATCCGAAAGATTTTCCAGGACAAGCTTTTTTTCCAGCTTCTTATTGGCTTCATTTAACTTCTCCGGAGCGGAATACACAGCTACTGAAGCTGATTTTGCCGCCAAAGAAAAATAATCAACTAAAGCGTTTTTTAATTTTCGCGGAGTTGCCGATAAAATGCCATTTCTTAATTTTTGTCGCATATCATCATTTATTCCGGCAAAACTACGTATCAAGGCGATATAGCCGCGACCTGCCGGATCTAATGGTTTGTCAACCATTCCAATTGTGCTTATGATTGCCTTTTCCATTTCACCCGTGGAAATTTCATTTTGGGAATAGAAAGATTGCGCGTCTTTGAATA
>JBEKMY010000091.1:0-8580 GCA_049523355.1 Smithella sp.
GGCCTTTATGAAATCAGCGGCATGGAGAAAGATTTAATCAATCAATTTTCCAAACGGCATGAAAATATTGAAAAGACTGAAGAACAATTAAAAGATGTTTTAACCTTTGCCAATGACGCCCAGATTAATAGAGCGGCTACTCTGGAAAGCCGGCCTAATAAGCATTATTTATCTGTTGAAGCTCTGAAATCCGATTGGAATAAACAAATACAGGATTGGGGCTATTCCCCGGGAATAATATCCGGCAACGTCATAAATGCAGCTCAGGAATTAAAGGCAAATAACCTTATGCCCCAAGATTATATAAACAACATCGTCCGGGATCTCATTAGCAATGAATCCACCTTTTCTCAAGCCGAGCTTCTGCGGAATGTTCTGACTTTATCCATGGGAAAATATGATAAATCAGATTTTATCCCTGAAATGGAAAAGGCAAAAATAAATGACACTATCCGGGAGATAGCGCCTGGTATTTTTTCCACACCGGAAATGATGGAGATCGAACAAAAGATTCTCGATGATCTGAAGCAGGGTCAGGGGAAAATGCATTCACTAATGACCATATCTGAATCGAATAGTTTCATCGATCATTATCAAACAAAAAACAACATCGATCTAACCGACGGGCAGAAAGAACTTTTTCAGGCGGTAATGACTTCCCAAGATCAATTTATTATCTGTCAGGGGGATGCCGGTTCCGGCAAAACAACTGTATTCCAAGCCATAGCCGAAGCCGCTAAAAGTGCAGGAATAATTTTGGAAGGTTATTCCAAAACAGGCAAAGCAGTTCAGGAATTCATCGAAAAGACAGGTGCCAATGGACAAACAGTCGACTCTTTCCTCCATGATCAAGATGGAATTGTAAATGCCATTTGGGTAATTGACGAAGCGTCAATGCTGGGAAGCAAACAAACACTGGAAATGATCGAATCAGCCCAAAGGGATAACTGCCGTATGGTTTTGCTGGGCGATATTAAACAATTACCGGCGATTGATGCCGGTAGGGCTTTTCAGGATGCCCAGGAGCTAGGTCAACTGCATGTCGTTAGGCTTGAGGAAAGTATCCGGCAAAAGACGGAATATACCAGACAACTGGTTGAGGCCATCAAAGATAAAGATATTGACAGTGCACAACAGATTCTGGAATCGAACAACAGAATAACGGAAATAGCTGATCGTGATGAACGTTTAAATGCCGTTAAAGAAGCGTATCTGGAAAAAGGGGGTGTGGATAATGGCACTCATATAATTACGTCCACCAATGCCGACAGAAAGGCTTTAAATGAAATGATCAGGACCGAGATCAAGGAAGAGGGAAAACTTACTTCAGAACAAACTTTCACCATTCGGGAAATAGTCAGCATGAAAGAAATCAAAAAGAGATATGCCTACAATTATGAAGAGAATCAAATTTTATATGCTCAGAAATCGTTCAATGGCATGAATCCTGGCATGGAGTCTAGAATTATCGGTATTGATCAAACGAACAATTTTTTAAACTGTAAGACAGTTGATGGCAAGGATTTATTCATTGATGTTGCCCAAAATGGCGACAAAATCAGAATCTTCAATGAAGCATCAAGAGAATTTGCCGCAGGCGATCATATCGTCTTTCTCAAAAACGATAAATATTTACAGGTTCAAAACGGATTAACCGGAACAATAAAAAACATTGATGAAAACGGCAATCTATCCCTGGACATCAACGGCAAGGATATAACACTCAATATCAAGAATTATAACTATATTGATCATGCTTATGCCATAACGACACATAAATCCCAGGGAGCATCTTACAACAACGATATATATTGTGCAAAAACAGACAATGTTGACCAGAAGCAGTTTTATGTTGCTGCCAGTCGCTCCAGGCTTGATTTTGAAATTTTTGTTGATGACAAGGAAAGGTTCTTTGAAAACGTAAAAACAGAACAGCAGAAATCATCAACTCTGGACTACATTCAGGATAACAAAAGAGAGCAAAAATTAGAAAGTGAAATACAAATCGACGATAAAGAATCCCATAACGAGATAAAATCATCCGTTCAGCAAGAGCAATCTTTGGCGCAGGAGAAACCGCGCTTTCGGGAAATGGAGATGGAATTATAATTTCCGTAGCCATAATTATTCATGGGGAGAATAACGATCTGCCGGAAAGAACAACTTATAATGTAAAATAAAGTGTTTGAAGAAAACACTTTTTTACGCCCTTGATTGTACCGAGAGATTATTTGTTTTTATTGAAAGCAACAAGCATGACAGGTTCGTTTATATAGCACCTTTCACCCAGTAATGCACAGAAGTGATCAAAGAAAATTTAAAATGTGCTGGTTATTGACTTCACCTACTTATCCATAGTGTGTAGAGGTTGTCTGAATTGATGATTACTAATTGAAAGAGTGTAACGTAAATATTAGCAGCTATTGTTTTAAAAGCATGAATGATGATTGCCAAAGAACAGGCCTGTCATCTCAGTGTGGACTGACTAAGAAATGGTTTTGAAATAAACTATATATCAAGGACAGCGGCTATTAAAAAGCTCTTTTTCTATGGCTTCATAATAGGCCGCTGTCCCCGATGATTACTGAATAGCCCCTGTTGCCACGACCGAGTAAGGATTCGTCCCGGCAGCCACAGCCGTTCCGGCGGTCAAAGCCCCGGTGGTCTGATCAATGGTATAGACCGAAATAGTATTGGAACCATAATTTGCCGCATAGGCGAATTTTCCCGAGGGGTCAACCGTGACCGAGGTAGGTCCCGTTCCGGCAGCCACAGCCGTTCCCACAGCGGTCAAAGCCCCGGTGGTCTGATCGATGGTATAGACCGAGATAGTGTTGTCACCATAATTTGCCGCATAGGCGAATTTTCCCGAGGGGTCAACCACGACCGAGTAAGGATACGACCCGGCAGGCACAGCCGTTCCGGCGGTCAAAGCCCCGGTGGTCTGATTGATGGTATAGACCGAGATAGTGCCGGAGGAATCATAATTTGCCGCATAGGCGAATTTTCCCGAGGGGTCAACCGTGACGGAAGCAGGATACGACCCGGCAGCCACAGCCGTTCCGGCGGTCAAAGCCCCGGCGGTCTGATCGATGGTATAGACCGAGATAGTGCCGGGGGAATCATAATTTGCCGCATAGGCGAATTTTCCCGAGGGGTCAACAGTGACGGAGACAGGCCACGACCCGGCAGGCACAGCCGTTCCGGCGGTCAAAGCCCCGGTGGTCTGATCGATGGTATAGACCGAGATAGTGCCGGAGGAAACATCATTTGCCGCATAGGCGAATTTCCCCGAGGGGTCAACCGTGACCGAGACGGGTCCTGACCCGGCAGGCACAGCCGTTCCGGCGGTCAAAGCCCCGGTGGTCTGATTGATCGTATATACCGAGATGGTGTCGTCACCATAATTTGCCGCATAGGCGAATTTCCCCGAGGGGTCAACCGTGACGGAGATAGGTTTCGATCCGGCAGGCACAGCCGTTCCGGCGGTCAAAGCCCCGGTGGTCTGATCAATCGTATAGACCGAGATAGTGCCGGAGGAATCATAATTTGCCGCATAGGCGAATTTCGGTACATAGCTGACGGCCGTTGTGCCGGAGGTCATTGCTATGGAGCTTGGTTCAAAACGTGCAGAGACAGTTCCTGCGGCGGTCAAAGCCCCGGTGGTCTGATCAATCGTATAGACCGAGATAGTGCCGTCACCATAATTTGTCGCATAGGCGACTTTTCCCGAGGGATCAACCATAACGAATACGGGAGCTGAACCGGCAGGCACAGCCGTTCCGGCGGTCAAAGCCCCGGTGGTCTGATCAATGGTATAGACCGAAATAGTATAGTCACCATAATTTGCCGCATAGGCGAATTTTCCCGAGGGGTCAACCGTGACGGAGTAAGGCTCCGACCCGGTAGCCACAGGCGTCCCCACAGCGGTCAAAGCCCCGGTGGTCTGATTGATGGTATAGACCGAGATTGTGTTGTCATCATAATTTGCCGCATAGGCGAATTTTCCCGAGGGGTCAACCTTGACCGAGATAGGGTCCGTCCCGGCAGCCACAGGCGTTCCCACAGCGGTCAAAGCCCCGGTGGTCTGATTGATCGTATAGACCGAGATGGTGTTGTCATGTTCATTTGCCGCATAGGCGAATTTCCCCGAAGGATCAACCGTGACGGAGACGGGAAACGACCCGGCAGGCACAGCCGTTCCGGCGGTCAAAGCCCCGGTGGTCTGATTGATGGTATAAACCGAGATGTTGCCACCTTCATTTGCCGCATAGGCGAATTTTCCCGAGGGGTCAACCGTGACGGAGACGGGTTCTGTCCCGGCAGCCACAGCCGTTCCGGCGGTCAAAGCCCCGGTGGTCTGATTGATCGTATAGACCGAGATAGTGCCGTCACCATAATTTGCCGCATAGGCGAATTTCCCCGAGGGGTCAACAGTGACGGACCAAGGTTCATTCCCTGTAGCCACATAGCCGTTATGACGCAATTGCCCTGTTGCGGCATCGACGGTATAGATGGATATAGTGTTGTCACTAAAATTAGCTACATAGGCAAAACGCGGATATACCGCTGTAGAACTGGGACTAGAACCGCCACCACTGGAACTACAGGCGCTTAAAGTGATCACAAGAAAACTAATAATCATTAACAATAAGAATCTTAGTCTTTTCATAAACATTCTCTCCTTCGTTTATATATTCATATATGAAAAAATCTTGTGAATTTTGGCATAGAATAACAGGCACGTCAATAGAATAATATGTGACGAATCGGGAAAATAAACTAAAACCTCTTGAATTAAGAAAGTATTTTTAACGATTACTGTTTGTAACCTAGCATAAAATTAAAAAATGAGGATTTCAGGAAGTTGTCAATAAAAAACTCGATGACCGATTTTGAAAATCCGAATCATCATCGCAAATGTTGACTTCACCTACAAACAAATGACTTTGAAAAGTTTTGATATTGAGTATTACGACTTGAAAGGTGCAATAAAAATCAACCAGAGTGTAGAGATCGGTTGGCTTGGCTGGTTATGCATTTTTATTATTCTCTTGCTTCTGCAGAAAAGTGCTTAGTTCAGGCGTCCAACCTACACCTTTAAAATGTCTTAACAATGATCGATCATCAAATTCAATAGCAGCTAACAGTTCATGCTTCCATAAATAACCGTCCATCAGCGATTATTAGAGTATCTATAAAAACTCCGCTGCTTTTATCGCCAGAGCGTCATTGCAGCCATCCTCGATCATGCCAGCCCTAGCATCGCGAAACATTTTTTCCACCGGATATTCTTTGGCCAGTCCGTACCCTCCGAAAATCTGAATAGCTTCACTGGCAACAAACGTCGCCGTTTCTGTGGAAAAACATTTTGCCGCAACCGCATGCGCGACGGATGGAGAAACCGGATTTTTCAAATTGTAGATGGCCATTCTGCGCGCTCCTGCCCTGGCTGCTTCCGTCATGGCAAACATCTTCATCAGTTTATGTTTGATAGTTGCATGCTCGAATATCGGCACGCCGCCCTGGATTCTTTCTTTCGCGTAATGGAGGGCTTCATCAAAGGCAGCCCTGGCCAGACCGGCAAAGAGGATGGCCATGCCACCATTGACATCGGCCAACCCCTGCCCGAATGTGGCATTCATGAAGTCCGGTATCGGTACGACCATATACTTTTTCGGGATGACGACATCCTCAAAGATGATGGATCCCTGGTTGAGCGGTCGCTGTCCCATTTTGTCCAGCGGTTTGCCACGGGATATGCCGGGCAGATTCAGAGGAAGAATCGCCAGTCCCTGCCCCTGCATTCCTCTGGACGGATCAAGGCTGACATGAAGAGTCGCATGGGTGGCGATTGTTCCGTTGGAAACCCATGCCGACTTTTCTCCATTCAAAATATATTTGTCGCCCTTAAGAACAGCCTTGACCGAAGGGCCGCATTGCGGATAACTTCCACAGATGACCCAGTCCGAACCGTGATCAGGTTCGGTAATTGCCCAGCAGCCAATCATTTTCGCCTCTTTGTCCTCGCAATAATCGCGGGCCAGTTGCTGCATGTCCGGATGGGGAAACTGGGACGCCAGATGGAATGTTCCGGCGGATACTCCCAGGCTGATGGCCAGGCCGGTATCTGAATAGCCAAACTGTTCAATCATCAACACACTGGCCAGGGGATCCGCTTCTCCGGCCGTGCCGCCCAGATGTTTTGGAATTCGCGCGGTATGCAACCCCAGTTCCTGATATTTTTTGTGAACATCCCACAGAACGGAGTCCGGCGCGATCACATCTTCAGGCTTGGACATTTTATCCAGCTCGATGCCTGCCTTCCGCATAATGTCCATGCTGAATTTCGTTACAAGATCCAACATCGCTTCCGAGTCTTTGCTGATGTTGCTATCGATATTTTGAGGTGTCATAGTAAAATCCTTTCAGGTTAATCACTTCACATCCATCTTAATGAACGCATACGGGGCAAATTCCATCGGGTCGACTCCGGCAACCGCTTTCCCGGGCTGCATGGAATTATCTCCTACCATGTAAACGGCGCCCAGCATCTTCACAACCTCGACTTCGGCCCAGGGATCATAGTCTGAATGCTTAAGGATAATTTCTCCCTCGCCGAACTGGATGGTTTTTGGCCTTAACACAGTTTCCTGCCTGATGAGCCACGGGTTATATTCCATGGGGCCTCCTTGCGGCGTCGGATAGAATCGATATGTGTAGGATAAACCCGTCAGGGAGCCATCTTCTTTAATCTGGCTCGTCAGTCTTTTTTCTGCCTCGGGATCATTGCACTTGCCGGTGAGTTTGGCGCGAATCTCCATATAGCGGACACCACGACGTTCGGTCCAGCCTTCCATGGAGTCTCCGTTCTTCTGAAAATGAATGTCAGCCATTTTTTTTGGGAAGCCGTAGAATTCACGTCCGCCAACCATCGCCATATCATTGGTCACCGGCATGGCCAGACAATAATTCCCTTCTTCTCCCTCATAAACGGCTCTTAAGAATAAAGCGGTTTCCCTGTAAGTGACGTCGAAATTTGTTCGGGGATAATTGGCCACAAACGCCATCACCATCGGATATTCAGCAGGTTTCAACGGCGGCGGCAAAAGCCTGGCGACGATCTCCGGCTTGGTTTCCCAAAAGACACTGAGCATCTCCGCATCGTAAAAATCCGCGGTCGTTTTTACATTGGCCATGATTTCCTGAAATGATTTTACAAAACCCATAAAATGACCTCCTTTGTTGTGTTGCTTGCAATATAGACTTATTGAAGCTTAACTTCTTGTTAAGGATTGCTTTCATTGTGTTTAATCTTGCTTTTTTATCTGAATTGCCGAAGAAATATGGTTTAGTCTATCTTAATCGCACAAAGGCTTGATCGGCAGGCAAAGATCAAGAATCTGATGCTTGAGGGGATGTGTTTCGGGATCATTATAGTAGATTTGATAAAGGGGGCGGTCATCCGGCTGATAGTCACTTGATGCCAGCCAATTTAAAACAAAGCTCAACCAAGCCTCTTCATCATGATCGGTTTCTATTTCACAATTATGAATGGCAAATTTACCTCCCGGAAGAACTTGAATATCCACCCATCTGTCCGCCGTGATGGATTCAGGCACGGTAATGCAGACATCATAGATCAACTTATCTTCTGGCGTGATCACGGGATTGCTCCGGACAACACCTAAAACCATTGAGTTATTTTCGTTCATTCCTCTTGGGTATGCCCATTGCGATAGTTGTCTAAAGACCGGTTCGATTGTTTTATAATTGTAAGGTCCCCTGCTTCTAATGTAGGCAACATGCAAATCAGGCAGATTCTCTATTTTCACCTGTAAAACACATCGTTTATCCAATATTTTATCGATAGGCAGTTGACGTTTATTGTGATAGTAATCATAAAGATATGCCTCTCCCGGTTGCAGATTATCTTTATTTTCCCCCTTTAAATTTCGCATTTTTATTATCCAATCATCCCAATTATATTCTCTACGGCTAGTCGAGGGTGTCATGCCGTAGTGTGCTTTGAATAGCTTGGCGAAACTTTGCGAGCTGGAAAATCCGCAATCCAGGGCGATTTCTGTAATGGATTTGTTAAAGTCGGTCGTCAGTTTCTGAACCGATTTTTCCAGGCGAATACGCTGGACAAAATCATTAAGCGTCTCACCAACCATGGCGCGAAATATTCGATGAAAATGAAATTTGGAAAAGCAGGCAACCTCGGCAAGTTTCGTCAGATTCAAATCCTCATCATAATGATTGTGGATATAATCGATTGTACGATTCAAACGGGATCGATATTCATTATTTAATAATTTGTCTTCAGACACACGCATAGATGCCTTCTGTTAAACCAATCAAATGATTCTGTTTTTGCGATAGTGAAACGATACGAAGAATGACATCGCATGTCAATGAAATAATTATTACTGATTGAAACCTACATGACAGCATACTGTCACAAAGGAGGATGAAAATATTGTCGTGCCTCAGCCCTTTGGTGTATTTATGGTTATTGATATAATCTAATACATATAGAAGGAGGAAGGCTATGGATATCATTATTGATAAAGGATG
>JBEKMY010000092.1:0-8507 GCA_049523355.1 Smithella sp.
GGTCGGCTGTATTTGCAGCGGCAATCTGGCTTGCTGTTTACGGAATCGGCCGTGTTACTTTTATCGCTTCATTTTTTATGGTCTTTATTCTGGCCTGCGGACAGGCATTAACTCTTCACTGGGACTTAAACGCGGTAACAGGAGCGTTTGCGACATTTCTGCTTATCTTATTTAACCACAGAAAAAATATTGCCAACTTCGGGAAAACCACAAAACCACAAATGCACAAAAAATGAAAAGATCCATGGCGCTTCCGGAATATCAGCCTGATGAAAGATATTTTAAATCAATACTGACTTTTTACAAAAACTTTGTATCCGAATCTGGAAATAAATTTATGGATCATATCTTTTTTGCAAGTATGCGGTGTTTACAGTCTTACAAAATATTGGATTGGAAAACTACCCGCAGTCAACGCGTTTGGCCGTTTAGTCTTTCGTTAAATTCTTCAGGCGTAAAGCTATATTCCTGAGTTCCGTAGCTTTCTATGGAAAAAGAGGCGCAGACGCTGCCCATTCGCGCACACTGCTCGATATTCTTGCCGTGGACCAGACCGCAAAGCAGACCGCCCCGGTAAGAATCTCCAGCGCCTGTCGGGTCAACCACCTTTTTAACTTTAAAGGCGGGAACAGTAATTTCGCGCTCACGCATGGAAATCTGTGAACCCGACTCTCCCAGAGTGGTGATAATTGTACCGGTCATTTCCAGCAATGCCTTTTTGTCCAGCCCTGTCTTGCTGATGATCAGACTTAATTCATAATCGTTGACGATCAGTATCCGGCATCCCTCAATGGCCTGAATCAGGTCTTGTTTATCCCACATGGGCAGCGACTGACCGGGATCAAGGATATAGTCTATTCCCTTATTTTTGCAGGCGCGCGGGTAATTAACCATGTCTTCGAAATTGCCGGGAGAAACTATAACAATAGTATTTTCAGGATCGAGTTTGCTAAAATCCAGTGTTGATTGATATTTCATCGCTCCGGGATTGAATCCGGTAATTTGATTATCGGAACGGTCGGTGGTTATGTATGCGCCTGCAGTGAATTCGTCGGCAATAATTTTGATGTTTTCCGTGGATAATCCATTTTTCGCCAGCCATTTGAAGTATTTCTGATAATCATGGCCGATGGTGGCGCAGATTAGAGGCTTTTCGCCCATTAGAGTCAGCGCGTAGGCTATATTGCCCGCTGTGCCGCCGTATTTTTCCTTTATGCCATTTACCTGGAAGCAAACATTCAGAACATGAATTTTATCGGGCAGAATGTGGTCGGAAAATTTTCCGGGGAAATCCATAATCCTGTCGTAGGCCATTGATCCGGAAACAATAATATTCATAAAAGTCCACCCCTCCAATCAGTTTAAAACTATCCTCCGAGCTTTGAGGAATATAGGGAATATTGAATTTTGTGTCAATGATATTTTACCCGGAAAGTACGAAGGAACCGGCACCAATCTAACACATCTTTTGATTCATTATGCCAGCGGCAATTTTACGCACATTATTTATGGCAGTTTGCAGATCAATAGTGCAGAGTTGCCGGTCTTTCATTACGATCCTGCCGTTGATAATGCTGGTTTTAACGTCCGCGCCGCGCGTGGCATACACCAGTTGAGAATAGCAGTTATAAAGCGGGGTGAGGTGAGGCTGATTCATATCCACCATGATGATGTCGGCTTTCTTCCCCGTTTCTACAGAACCAATCAATTTATCCATTCCCAGCACTTTTGCTCCGCCAATGGTGGCCATTTTGCAAACTGTCTCCGCGTTCATAATTGTGGGGTTAAGAGAAGTTACTTTATGAATCTTTGCTGTTGTATCCATCTCTCGAAACATATCCAGATCGTTATTGCTGGCGCATCCATCTGTTCCGATTCCGACAGTTATCCCATGCCGCAGCATTTCGGGAACAGGCGCGACACCTGCTGCCAGCTTCATGGAGCTTTCCGGGTTATGCGAAACCTTAACGCCCAGATCGGCAAAAACAGCCATATCTTCTTTATCCAGCCAGTTGCAGTGGACGGCAATGGTTTGTTCATCCAGAACCCTCAGATCAAGCAGATGCCGTATGGGATTTTTGCCATAACGATTCAAGATAGTGCTTGTCTCATCTTTAGTTTCGAGCAAATGAATCAGGTATAAAAGACCGGCTTCACGGGCGGCTTCCTTTACGCGGATAAGTGTTTCCGGAGAACAGGTATAGGGAGAATGACAGAAATATGCCGGTGTAATGAGCGGTGCGTAGGGAAGCCAGCGTTTTACGAAACGTTGGGCCGCAGTCATCATTTTTTTGATTGAGGGCTTGTCCGGCATGATAAAATCAGCAAAACCCTGCGAGACAACAGCGCGCATGCCGGCGGCGCACAGAGCCTCCGCAATTGCGTTTTCAAAGAAATAGCCGTCGCAAAAAGTTGTCGTGCCGGAGAGAATCATTTCCGCCATGGCAAGAGTGGCTCCGCAGGAAACAGTTTTTTCATTGATGAAACGCGCTTCCGCCGGAAAAATATGCCCTGTCAGCCACTCCATTAATGGCAAATCATCGGCCATTCCCCGAAAGCAAACCATCGGCAGATGCGTATGGGTATTGACTAATCCGGGCATAACGATGCAACCGGAGGCATCTATAGTTTCCCGGGCATGAAAAGCTGCGCATCCTCCATCGATATCTTGGCCCACCGCGACAATAAGGCCGTCTTTAATGCCGACAAAGGCATCTTTGATAATTTCCATTCCGGCGGACATGGTTATAAGCGTTCCACCGGTAATTACTATATCCCAGTTATTTCTCTGCAAGAGTTCTTTCATGTATAAATTTTTTCCGGGTCAATATAATGTAATAAGCCGGGCAACCTGATTAAGTTATATAAGTCACGATAGTCGTTGCGGTTTTACATCCCAATAGACTACAGGCTGCAGCCGTTTCAAGGTTGTCGCTTTTGCAGCTTCAACTTTATATGTATAGGCAAATGGCGCCACTCCTCACAAAAAATCAAACGCTCATATATGATCAGGGGAATCAGCCGGGGAATTTTGCTTCCAGCAATTCGTCACCAATCAATCCCAGCGCAGTGCTAAATCCCAAAGCTAATATGGCCAGTAATGTTAATAATGCCATTACGGGCGTGGACAACGGCTGCAATTCCAAAGCAACGGCGGCAATCAGAATGGATGTAAACAGGAAACACAGCCCGAGTATGATTTTCTTTTTCAAAAAAAGCGTCGTTACTTTTCGGAATCTGGTTTTGCCGTCAATAAGTCCGGTTAGCATGGCCAGAATAATAAAAAAAGGAAGAACAGGTGAAATCAATCGCATTGTACAATTCAAAACTTCATGAATTTGAGGTGGTGTAATAAAAGATAAAACAGCAAGAACAAAGAGAGTGAACGTAAAAGATTGTGGAAAATGCACGATGATGGGATGCATGTGCAGCATCAGGATTTTCCGTCTCCTCTCCGATATCGGATCGGCATAGGGCTCAAACATTTTTGCGGGCACTCCGCATGCAGGGCATACATCTTTTATTTTGCCTTCTTTGGTGACATAACCGCACGCTTTGCATTTAATAAGGTTGGCCATAAAAACATCTCCGGTGCTGTTTTGTTGATTTTATGATAATATAATAAAGTATCAAATGATAGTCAAAAATTAAGTTATTGAAAAGTTATATTCTATTCGTTAATATTATCCATTAAAACATGGAGGTGTTTATGAGCGCGTTACTCCTTTCCCGCATCCAGTTCGCCTTTACTGTAGGCTTCCATTTTCTCTTTCCGGCCATGACTTTGGGGACTTCCCTCATTATCCTCATATCCGAAACCATTTATCTGATTAAAAAAGATGAGACATTTAAAAAGATATCTGATTTTCTAGTCAGACTTCTCGGGCTGATTTTCGTAATGGGTGCGGCAACGGGCATTGTTATGGAATTTTCTTTTGGAACGAACTGGTCGGGATATTCCCGGGCAGTGGGAGATATTTTCGGGCCGATACTGGCGGCCGAAGGTGTTGTAGCTTTTTTTCTGGAATCGGTATTTCTCGGAGTGCTTATTTTTGCCCGGGAAAAAGTTTCCCCAAAGGTATACTGGTTATCTGCCCTTCTGGTATTTGCGGGCGGTCACCTTTCCGCTTTCTGGATAGTGGTTGCCAATTCCTGGATGCAGACTCCCGCGGGCTACGCGATAAATGAAACGGGGAAAATTAATCTCGTCAGTTTTACCGGCGCCGTTTTTAATCCGTCAACAATGGTCAGATTTTGTCACACAGTAATGGCTTCATGGATTACCGGCGCGGTAATGGCGGCAGGTATTGCCGGGTATTACGTAAGAAAAGGCCTGCACGGCCAAACGGCCAGAACCATGCTGAAGATCGGCATAATCCTTTTTGCAATTACACCGCTTTTGCAATTGGCAACAGGCCACATTCACGCGATTGAAGTCATCAACATGCAACCGGAAAAAGCGGCTGCGTTTGAAGGGCATTTTTACACAGCTAAAGGCGTGCCGCTTTATGCCGTAGGATTTGTCGATGAGCAAAACGAAAAAACCTATGGCATCTACGCCCCCAAAGCCCTGAGCTTTCTATACGACTTTGATTGGAACTCGGAAATAAAAGGATTGAGGGATTTCCCGAAAGAAAACTGGCCGCAGGTTAACTTTGTGTTTCAGGTTTATCATATCATGGCAGGTATTGGCATACTTTTAATTGCGCTTGGATTGCTGGGCGCGTATTTGCTTTGGACTGAAAAAATATATGAAAATAAATTATATCTTTACACCCTGCCTTTTCTGATACCCCTGCCGCATATTGCTCATGAGACAGGATGGATAGCGGCGGAAGTTGGCCGCCAACCTTGGATCATCTATAAGATGATGAAGACCGCTGATGCCGCGTCAGTAGTAGTCAGCGCTGGTGATGTAGCATTCAGCCTGCTTATGTTTTTCCTTATTTATCTGCTACTGGCTGTAATGTTTGTTAAACTGTTTATAAAAATTGTTCAAAAGGGTCCGGCTGTATAATGAATATGTTTAGAATTGCAATTATTCTGGAGGCAAAATAAATGGAAAACATACAGAATTTTCAAGAACTATGGTTCGTTCTTGTTTTGATCTTGTTTATCGGTTATTCTCTTCTGGATGGGTTTGATCTAGGTATAGGAGCGCTGATGCCCTTTATCGGTAAGACAAGGCAGGAAAAAGATATTTTAATTAATTCTATCGGGCCTGTCTGGGACGGCAATGAAGTCTGGCTGGTCACTGGCGGCGGCGCGCTGTTCGCGGCCTTTCCTCACGCCTATGCCACGGCCTTTTCCGGCTTTTATCTGGCGATGATGCTTGTTTTATTCGCTCTGATCTTTCGGGCTGTTTCGATTGAATTTCGAACGCAGGATAAGACCGGGGCCGCAATCTGGGAAAAGTCTTTGTCTGTGGGCAGTGCCGTAGCGGCCCTGTTGTTTGGAGTGGCTCTGGGTAATGTTATTTACGGAGTGCCGCTTAATAACAAAATGGAATTTACCGGAAACTTTTTCACACTGCTAAGACCCGTGCCCCTTTTATTTGGCATTACCGGGTTTGCCGCAATTCTGTTGCAGGGAGCGTCTTACGCCGTGATGAAGACGGAAGGCGAATTACAAGAGCGGTCTTTTCGCGCAGTCAGCATTCTAATGCGGATAAACCTGATAACCGCTATTATTTATTTTCTGACCATGGCCTTTACGTTTCAAGATATCATGTCAAACTGGTTATTCTATCTGGCCGTTTTATGGACTGTGATGTGGCTTTCGGCAATATTTTTTTCCGTCAAACATAAAAATGACTCTTCCCCGTTCTGGGAATCGTCATTTGCTTTTATTGGATTATGGCTTGCCGTGGCGGCAGTTCATTTTCCCAATCTGATCAAAGCAAGCAATGATCAAAATTTGAGCATAACGATTTATAACAGCTCCACTGGATTACAAACGCTGAAATTGATGAGTGTCATCGCACTGATCGGGATGCCGGTGGTAATCGCTTACACGATTTTTGTTTACCGCGTTTTTAAAGGTAAGGCGAAATCATCAGAGCACTATTAATCACGAGTTAAGAGAATATATGATTATTGATTGTCTTGATAACTGGCAAATTTATTTTAGAAATTCTGTTTGGAAAAATATCTTTGTTGAATTACTGGCTTTAAACGAAAACATGCCCGCCTTGGAAAAAAAGCTCAAAGGTGATGATATAATTCTTAAAGTATTTAGTTACAAAACCGTTAGTCCGAATGCTCCGGATGCTGAACTGGAATCACATAAAAAATATATTGATATTCATACTACCATTACTAAAGGTGAGAAAATAGAATGGTATCCCGCACAAGCTTTAAAGATCATTAAACCTTACGATGCTATTGAAGATGCCTTATGTTATGAAAGACCACTGCAAACAGGTTCCGGTCTCAATATGTATCCGGGAATATTTGCCATGTTTTGGCCTGGCGACGCGCACATGCCCGGATTGCAGATTGCGGTCAAGCCGGAGATGATAAAAAAAGCAGTGATGAAGGTAAATATTGATCTTGTGTGTTGAGTTGTAAGCTGATTAAATCTTTACCCGAATCTCATTGCCAGAAAACGGCCAAGACATGCAAAACCGCTCAGTGCTATGACCAGCATATGCGAAAGGTTACGTTTGTATCTGATCAGCCGCGGAAAAAAGAGGATAAATGTCAGAAGCATTATGCTTGGGAGAAGGTAAAACGACCATATGGATGTCAGGCGACCATTGGCAAGGCCGCTGATGATAATGCCGAGACAGAAGAACTGTAGTATGGCAGTATAAATCCTGGTGTTGTTAATTCCAAGTACAACCGGCAACGTCCTGATTCCTGCCCGGGTATCGCCTTCTACATCACGCATATCCCACATGATTTCATAGGTCATGACCATGGCGAACATATAGAAAAATGCCGTGAGGAAGAGCCCATCCGGTTGCTTATGCGCGCGCAGCATCGGAAAAACAAGCAGTCCGAGAGACCATCCCGCGCCCGAACTCAAGTTTTTGATGATGAACAGGTTTTTAAGTCGCAGATGCGGCCAGGAGGGTAACAGTGGCGTGTTGTAAAAAAATCCGACAGCCGCGCCGAATACGACCAGCCCCGTAAGTTTCCATGAAGGTTCCGTAAAGAGCGCCAGCAATATGGCGATTGTTCCGCCCACATAACAAAAGACCTTGATGGCGCCGCTTTTGGTTTGAGCGTCCATCAGATCGTCCGGGCAGTTCAGCGCATCCTCCTTCACGTCAGTAAGACGGTTCCATTGGCAGATGCACGCCACTGCCAGTGTGATGATCAGATAATCGACACTGCGAAATCGCATCTTTAGAAACCCGGACCAGCACCACATGATTGCCGGGGCACTTACTATAATGTGAAGCCGATTCAAGATGAAGGCTTGTATAATCCGTTTCAGCATGATCTTCAGTCGGTAATATTTTTTGACACGGCCGGGTAGTCTGTATATCCCTTGGGTCCCGGTGTGTAATAGGTGTTGGCATCCGGTTTCGCCCAGGGCAAGCCTTGCCCAATACGTTCCACCAGATCAGGATTGGCTATATAGGAACTGCCGAACGACACGGCATCGGCATATCCCTCGGCAATGACACGGTCTGCACTTTCTGCAGTATATCCGCAGTTGGTTACAAGTTTTCCGCGGTATAATGGCCGAAAATGTTTGGCTATGTCCTTGACCGCGTAAGGAACATTATCAACCGGAAGCATAGGCTCGACCAGGTGCGCATAGGCCAGATTCGGATAATCGTTCAGGCGACCAACCACATGCTCGAAAGTGGGAATTGTGTCTTGATCAACGGTTATGCCGAAAAAACCATGGGCTGAAGGATTGAGTCGTATACCGACTCTTTCAAAGCCGATTGATTCACCCACTGCATCCAGTACTTCGAAAAAGAAGCGAGCTCTGTTTTCGTGACTGCCGCCATAGGCATCGGTCCGGGTATTAGAGCAGTTTGTGAAGAACTGGTGGATAAGGTAGCCATTGGCGGAGTGGATCTCAACACCATCGAACCCTGCCGAAATTGCATTCACGGCCGCTTTTTTAAAGTCCTGGACGATTGCATGGATCTCGTCGATCATCAATGCATGCGGGGCAACCGTTTCCTTAAAGCCTGACGGTGTATAGGAACGGTCATGCGGATTGATGGCGGATGGCGCGACAGGTAACATGCCGTCGTGAAAATCGGGGTGCGAAATGCGACCCACATGCCAGATTTGCAGGAAGATATGCCCGCCTTTTTCATGCACCGCTTTCGTGACCAGCCGCCAACCCTCGATCTGTGCGGCGCTGTAAATTCCCGGAGTATTGATATAGCCTACACCCTGTCTGGAAATTTGTGAACCTTCCGTGATAATAAGTCCGGCCGTGGCGCGTTGGGAATAGTACAATGCGTGCAGAGCAGTCGGGGCATTCTCCGGGTTATCTGCCCGGCTGCGGGTCATGGGAGCCATGAAGATACGGTT
>JBEKMY010000093.1:0-8310 GCA_049523355.1 Smithella sp.
TCTTTTATTGACTCAAGTCGAACAATCACTTCTTTATTGTAGAAAGTATATCCATTTTCTATTATATCCGGATCATTATCGTCGTCAATGAAGCGCTTCATAAACTTCATGGTGAACATTTTTGCTTCTTCTTCATCTTTGGCAGTTACTAAGTAATGATGATATTCCCTCTCCTCATCTTGCGTTTCGCTAATTTTAACCCTGTAGTCAGGCATAGTTTTTCTCCCTTAATTAAAATGTAATTCTATTTCTTGTTTTCAATACGTTCCCTGAGAACAACCAACAAAGTCGTCAGATCATACTCTTCCGATGACAATAGAAAATTTATGTTCCGTTAATAAGCGCGGTGGGAGAGCGCAGCATAAGATGACATTAATGAAGGGCTTTCAGATCAGATCATCAGAGGCACTGGCTGGGACTTCAGTGCATTGGAGTTACGAAAATATTACTCCAACACAAGCCCCCCGACGAATGCTTGCGATGGCAACTTTCGCCTTTCCAGGACTTTTTCATAACTCTTCGGTCCCAGCGAGAATAATAACCCCTTATTATATTTTCCCCAACTAGCAATCTATTCGAGGCCGCTGCGCTGGCGCAGCAATTCCACCACGTCCATGTGACCGTTTCTCTCTGCATAGTATAGTGGTGTTTTATCGTAGTAGTCGGGGGCATTTAAATTCCCTGAATACTTGGTCAGTAATAATTCCACTACTTCCCTTTGACCAGCAGCCGCTGCGTAATGTAGCGGTGTCCTACTATAAAAGTCCAGGGTTTCAACAGACGCTCCCCTTGCGAGTAATAGATCCACTATATCCTTATGGCCGCTGCTCGCCGCAGAGTGTAACGGAGCGCAACCTTCGTCATCTGTCTTAGCATTCCAATCTGCTCCCCTGGCTAGCAACAGATCCACTAAATCCTTATGACCTTTCTCAGATGCCTTTATCAAAGCCGTCTCACCAGAATTATTTTTCGCATTGACATAAGCACCTTTGCTCAAAAGTTCACTCACAATATTAAAATTGCCATCTCCAGACGCTATTAACAGTTCTTCGTTCATAATACCTTTTGACCTCCCAAAATGTTTTCCTCAGACTCTCATGGTAACTTTTTATTTCCCACACAATAATTGATTAGATGTTAGAAATAACTATTCTAATATATAACCCAGCTAAAATCTCACTCCTAGGACCACCTATGATAGTTTAAGATAAGATTATTCCATATAACAGAAGACTCTTTTGTTTTTCATACCGGTTATCAGCAACAGACCCTTCGACCACTACAGGCAAGTCTTTTAAAAACATCATAAAAATATCATTAAGCATGATTATATGATGTTCTGTGTGAATACTGGTTTTTGTGTTTTTGTCTGTTATGTCGGAATTCCATTTTCTGCTGACATATTACGCAAAGCTTGCTCATCGGTGCCGCAATTAGCCTTTTTTGCGATATTGGACGGCCGCAATGGTCGCAAATTCCAAAGAGCCCACTATCAATTCGCATAATGGTTTCCTTTATATCGAGAAGTAGATGCCATTCTTTATCCCGGCAGTAAAGATCAATGTCTTTACTTGCTTCAACTGTGGCCTGATCAACGGGATCAGCAAATTTATCTTCGCTTATTTTTAGTTTAAGAAGTGTATCATTAGCTGACTTGTGTAAATCTTCCATTTTTTGAATTAGAAAATTACGAATATAAGCCATTTTATCTTTTTTCATAATGTCCTCCTGTTTAGTATATTTCAAAAATATTAATTAGACCATTTATGTACATATGCGATGCCAATATATGACCTGACTCTGACATTTGTTTTCACCAGTAATTTACCAAAACCAATTCTTCTTTGCACAATTTCGGCCGTACAATATCATGCCGATATTTCAATTTGACGACATTAAGTGAAATATTTGGTTAAGATATTAAAGGGGCAAGAACATTTAAATGCATTGCTTGTTGCTTTATAGGTAAAGTCAACAATTCCGATGGTTTGAAAATAGAAATTCTGTTCGTTTCTTCCCTTAAACCTCCATGCCGACGCATCGGCACAAATAATAATGAAAATATACTCTTGTCACGACTTCCCTTGTAAATCTATTTTCAGGGGGAATTTTGTTTTTGGAATATTTCTCTGAAATCAAACATTTATAAATAATATCAATAATATGGATTGTAACTAGAAGATAAGTTATCCCCTTGACTATCCATTCGCACAGTATTAACTTGCTATTATAAAGTTTACCTTTGTCTCTATAATTAACTAGTCAATCAAACCCTTAACTTTCTATGGAGTGTTGTATGATAAGAGTTTCCTGAGAGTGCCAATATTATATATGGGCCTCAGGGGAAGTTACCTTCTTTCGAAGTCTTTTTCAGTAAGATCTTTTGGAATGAGGGGAATTGGCACTTAATACAAGAGACTCTCAAAATGTTTAATTTTCTTACCATTGATAATTGAAAGGTTTTAATAGTTATGGAACTTTTATCTGGCGAGAATTATGAAAAGGTAATCCATCAGAACTCTATCGAGATATTGGCAAAAAAACTCCGCAGAGCAAAGGATGAGGTTGCTCTGATTTACACGACCGTACTTAATGATTTGCAAAAAGGGGCTCGTATAAGGACATTTTTGCATATCTTTGTTAGTAAGAAGGTCAAGGAACTTATAGGGTAAGGAAATCGTATGAGTTTTTTGAAATTGCTTCTTACATTTTTTTTCTATTAGCAATCTATTCGTGGCCGCCGTGCTGTCGCAGCAATTCCGCGACATCCATGTGGCTGTTACTCGCCGCATAATATAGGGGTGTTTTATCAAAGTAGTCGGGGGCATTTAAATTCCCTGAATACTTGGTCAGCAAAAATTCTACCACTTCCCTTTGGCCAGCAGCCGCTGCGTAATGTAGCGGTGTCCTGCTATAAAAGTCCAGGGTTTCGACAGACGCTCCCTTAGCTAGCAGTAGATCCACTAAAGCCTTATGACCTTTCTCAGACGCCTTTATCAAGGCCGCCTCACCATAAGTATTTTTAGCGTTGACGTAAGCACCCTCGTTCAAAAGTTCACTCACAATGTTAAAATTGCCATCCTTGGACGCTACTATCAGTTTTTCGTTCATAAGACCTTTTGACCTCCCAAAATGTTTTCCTCAGACTCTCATTCCCAACCCCTCTTTCTTTATTAACAGGTCATTGTTTCATCTTGATGAATAGCAAGTGAAATATTTGTGAATATTCAAGAACATGATGACAATGATAGATTATCCACAAGATTGCGAGGTATTCCTATTGGGTTGATGAGCCAGTAAATATATCAAGGGGTGAAATTTCAACAGAAACTGGTCCTTCATGCGCAGAATGCCGCTAAAAAGCACCATATTAAATATGACATAAGAATAATTATTTGTTTGATATTACTGGTGAATATGCGCGACAATATTATTTTGCACTGCATGAGTGTGGTATTTTGTACACACATATTTTTGATGTTAGTGTGAAAATCACAAAATAAGACGAAAAGTGCGGATGATGATGTAGAAAAACGATCCGATTCCAACCCATTTGTAGGATCGGTATTGAATCGTTTTTCAGAATAAAATGGCCCGCATTTCTGCTTAATTTGACGAGGTTTGGCGAGAAATGAAAAAAGGCTTTCAGCGTAAATACTGAAAACCCTTTATTTTGTTGGTGGGCCGTGAGGGATTTGAACCCTCGGCCAACGGATTAAAAGTCCGCTGCTCTACCGCTGAGCTAACAGCCCACTTTATTAACTCGTAACTTGAAAGCCAGACGTCTTAACAACAAGTTTCAAATGTGTCAAGAAGAAACTACAACATTTTATTAAGAAAAGGATCTTCCAGAACCATTGTTTCTTCTCTTCCCGCTCCCACTGATACCAGCGTAATTTTAGCTTCGGCTAATTCTTCCAGTCTCCTCAGATATTTTCTGGCATTGGCGGGCAGTTCGTTCATTTCCCGCGCATCAAGAATATTTTCCTTCCAGCCGTCGAATTCTTCATAAACAGGCCGGCACTTTGAAAGCATGTCTATGCTGGCCGGGGCGGAGTGGGTAAACTGATCGTTTGCGTATTTATAGCCGACGCAGATTTTCAGCTTTTCCAAACCCGTTAAAACATCCAGTTTGGTAATGGCCAGAGCGCTGATGCCGGAAACTCTGACTGCCTGCCGGACAAGTACCATGTCCAGCCAGCCGCAACGACGTTTTCTGCCGGTTGTTGCGCCAAATTCCTGTCCTACCTGCTGCATGTGATTGCCGATATCGTCTGTCAGCTCCGTGGGGAAAGGACCTTCACCTACTCTGGTAGTGTAGGCTTTGCAAATTCCAATCACTTTTGTGATTGCGTTGGGGCCTATTCCGCTGCCGCAGGAAGCGTTGGCCGAGACTGTATTGGAAGACGTCACGTAAGGATATGTTCCGTGATCAATGTCCAGATGGGAACCCTGCGCGCCTTCAAAGAGAATTTTTTTGCCCTGTCTTATTCCATGATCCAGAATCAAAGAAGTATCCGCCACATAAGCTTTTATTTTTTCGGCACAGGCCAGATATTGCGCGGCAATTTCTTCTTCGTCGAGGGGCTTATCCTTATAATAATTTGTCAGCAGGAAATTTTTTTCTTCCAGATTTTGCTTTAGCTTTTCCCGGAATAAATTTTCTTCATATAGGTCGCACACACGGATTCCCGTGCGTGCGGATTTATCTTCGTAGGCCGGACCAATGCCTCTTCCGGTTGTGCCTATTTTTTTACCCGAAGATCGGGTTTCCCGAGCCTGGTCAATGCTGCGATGATAAGGCATTATTAAATGAGCCCGTTCACTTATAAAGATTCTAGTGTTGGGCTGCAGAAGATTGCCTTTTCGTAATTCTTCCATCTCCTGCAGAAAGACAAAGGGATCAAAAACGACGCCATTGCCGATAATACAGGTTTTATTGTCATGTAAAATTCCCGAAGGAACGAGATGAAGAATAGTTTTCCTGCCTTTGACAACCAGGGTGTGACCGGCGTTATTACCGCCCTGAAAACGGGCGACTATGTCGGCTTTTTCGGTATAAAGGTCTACTATTTTCCCTTTACCCTCATCGCCCCATTGAGTGCCTACAACTGCAACATTGGACATGTTTTATTTCCTGCATTTTAATCGGTTTAATGGAAATAACGTGCGTTAATTTCCGCAGTTTCTCCAGTCCATGATTTCCGACGACGGCAAGATTCGCCCCCGCTTCAATTCATAACGGTTTCCTTAATATTCTATTTTAAAGACTTTTAATCTTTTCGTTAAAAACTTTTTCCAGTTCGGCAAGCGCCACCTTGAGGTCAGCCTCCTCGATGGTCGGGCCGCACCAGAAACGATAACCCGCCGGCGCATCCTTATAGGAGTTTATATCATGAGCTATGTTTTTCTTGCTCAGGTCAGAAGCTATGCTTTTGAGGAACTTGCTCTTCTCATCTGCTCCCAAAGCTTTGACTTTGGGATGAGTCACTGAAAGACAAACAGAAGTATTTGAACGAACGTTGGGATCATCGGCCAGAAATTCAATCCAGTCGGTTTTGGTTACCCAGTCGGCCACTACTTTCAGGTTATCGTGGCTTTTTTTAATCAAACCATCAAGGCTGATTTTGCCGGCCCAATCCAGAGCATCCAGATAATCTTCGACGCAGATCATGGAAGGTGTGTTGATAACGTCACCGTCAAATATTGCCTTGCTGATCTTGCCGCTTTTCTTGAGACGGAAAATTTTGGGCATCGGCCAGGGTGGATCATAAGATTCCAGACGGGCGACTGCTTTGGGGCTCAGTATCATCATGCCATGCGCGGCTTCGCCGCCGAGACATTTCTGCCAGGAAAAAGTTAAAACATCAATTTTGTTCCAGTCAATAACGTTGGCAAAAGCATAACTGGTGGCATCACAAAGGGACAGACCTTCGCGGTTGGCTGGAATCCAGTTCCAATCAGGAATCCTGACGCCGCTTGTTGTTCCGTTGGCCACAAAAATCACGTCGTTTGACCAATCCACCTTGCTTAAATCGGGAATCTTACCGTAATCTGTTTTGATGACGGTGGGATTAAGTTTAAGCTGTTTGTTAACATCTGTTGCCCAGCCTTCGGAAAAACTTTCCCAGACAAGTACGGTAACCGGTTTGGGGCCTAAAAGTGACCACATGGCGCATTCAAAAGCGCCGGTGTCAGAAGCCGGAAGAATGCCCACAAGATAATCTGCCGGAATATTTAAGATTTTTCGTGTGTCATTAATAGCTTTGATGATTCTCTCTTTTCCCAACGCGGAACGGTGTGAACGACCGACTGGTGCGCTCTTCAGCGCGTCGATACTCCACGCTGGCCTCTTGCTGCAGGGACCGGAACTAAAATTTGGGTTTTGCATAATGAACATCCTTAAAATAAATTTTTTGAAACAATATTATTCATATCAGTATTGAAATCTTTACTCAAGAAATTTTAGTTTGTTTTTTACCGGGCGGGAATATCCCCTTTAAATTAATTTCAGATAAGATAATTATCCGGAATAAAAAGAAAAAACTGTTTACCGGAGGGCTTAATTCACAAATAGAAACTCCTGATTGAAAAATTAGCCGGGTGTCTTTTCCATTTAAAAGATCACAAATATTATTGAAGGAATTTTATGGAAAAGATTTCCTGTTCATAAGAATTATGACCGGTGTTCTATGCTTTTCTCCCTGTTTTTATTTCTTGGCCGGGGTCTTTTATTTGTTTTCTTTGGTGCAAAACCCTGTGCCTGATCAATGTCGGCAGTTGGCTGAGCCGGCGGCGCGTGCAGGGTTTGCTGATAATAATCGTCCAGAAGCATGGCAATCAAAGCCAGTTCATCTTCAGTCTGCGTCAGATTTCGCGCCAGAGGCACGAACCGCTGCATGCGTTCGATTTCCAGATTATCGCGGGCGCGAAGTTTAGCTTCCAGAAGCGCCGTTATTCTCTCTGCCACTATCCGTTCCAGTTCCTCGTCAGCGGGCAGCAGGCGTTCTTCCATATTAATGTTATAAAAATGGGCAATGCTTTGCAGCTTGAATTTTTCCATTTCCGCGACCAAAGAAATGGCCACACCGCTTGATCCCATGCGTCCGGTGCGTCCCGCCCGATGAATATAGGCTTCCGGGTCCTCCGGCGGTTCGAACTGAATAACATGAGACAAATCGGGGATATCAATGCCGCGGGCGGCAACATCGGTTGCCACGAGGAATCGCAGGGCGCCGCGTCGCACCCTCGCCATGACTTTTTCCCGCATGCTCTGAGCCAGATCGGAACTGAGTTCATCGGCGTCATAACCAAAACGCTTGAGCACGACCGAAAGATAATGCACGGTGTCCTTTGTGTTGCAGAAAATAATAGCCGAGGATGGATTTTCAATTTCAATAATGCGGACAAGCGACCTCTCTTTACGCATTCCCGGCACGATATAGTAAATATGTTCGATCTCGGCAATATGCACCTGATTGCCGCTGAGGCTCAGTAATTTCGATTGATGCAGGAATTGATCGGATAAACGAATTACCTGTGGCGGAAAAGTCGCGGAAAACATACTGCTGAGTATTTTTCCCGAGGGTATGTATTTGCGAATTTTCACCATATCGGGGTAAAAGCCCATGGACAACATGCGGTCGGCTTCATCGAAAATCAAAATTTTCAGGTGATCCAGCGAAAGAGTGTTTTTCAGCAGATGATCCAGGATGCGTCCCGGCGTGCCGACAACAAGCTGAGCTCCGCCGCGAAAAGCTTCCAGTTGAGCGTTATATCCGACTCCTCCATAAACTACCGCTGTTCTTATATTTCTTCCCTGGGTCAGCATCTGGGCTTCTCTGGATACTTGAAGAGCAAGCTCGCGGGTGGGAACAAGGACGAGGGCCTGCGCAAAATTTTGCTGTTCGCTGATTTTTTGTATAATGGGCAGTATATAAGCGCCGGTTTTTCCGCTGCCTGTGCGGGATTGCACCATCATATCGTTGCCCGCCAAAAAATAAGGAATTGATTTTGCCTGCACGGGCGTGAGGCTGCTCCAGCCGGCGCGATCACAAGCATCGCGCATTTCGGGGCTGAGTTCTTCAAAGGAAATTTCCGGAAGAACATCATCCGGCTCAATATCCTTTCCTTCTGTTTTTTTTATTTCATCCATTAGAACGTAAGACCTTTATTTAAATAAAATAGTTCACTGCTGTCCGGAATAGGATTATTTAATGTATCGTAATATATTATTATAGTTTAGTAAATATGCCAAATACACGAGTTATCGACTTGAAAATTAATCATCAATCTGAGTATCCCCCTGTG
>JBEKMY010000094.1:0-7890 GCA_049523355.1 Smithella sp.
ATCATCGAAATTTACGAAACTATATTGATTCACCTGCCAGAAAACGGCAAGGGTAGCTAATATCAAAACAATATAAATAATCAGCTTCTGCTTTTCGGGACTAATATTTATTTTATTTAACATGGCGAGTTTCAGTTTCCTTTAATCATGCAGTTTAAATCCCTCATAAAAACAGACGCCTGAAGCTCTGTTATCTGTTTCATTTGTAATCGCTTTTTTTGCACTTTATTTGTGCAAAGTCAATTATTTTGCTAAGATAATCATCATGAAATATTTTGAAGGGATTTGAAATGAAAAAACCGGAGTTACTGATTCCCGCCGGCAATCTGGAAAAATTGCAAACAGCTTTGCTCTATGGAGCTGATGCCATATATGTTGGCGTGGCAGGCCTTAGCTTGAGGGCTGGCTCGGCTGAAATGTCTATGCTTGATTTGTCCGCGGGCGTTAATAAAGCGCACACCAAAGGTGTTAAAGTTTTCGCGGCGGTCAATACATTTGCCCGCAATGCCGATCTGGAACAGGCAAAGAAAATCATTCCCGCGCTTGCCGCAATCAACGTTGACGCGCTGATTGTCAGTGATCCGGGAATGCTCAGACTGATTCGACGTTTATCGCCGCAACTGCCGCTGCATTTGAGCACACAGGCGAACACTACAAATATTGAGGCTGTGCGTTTTTGGCTCGACCAGGGAGTGCGGCGAATTATTCTGGCACGGGAATTGAGTTTGAAAGATGTTGGAGAAATAGCCGCGGCTGTTCCCGAAATGGAACTGGAAATTTTTATCCATGGCGCGATGTGTATGGCATATTCCGGACGTTGTTATCTATCGGCATTTCGCAACCGTAGAAGCGCCAACGAGGGCGATTGCAGTCAACCCTGCCGCTGGGAGTATTTACTTCACGAATCAACAAGACCCGACGACCCGCTGATTTTGCAGGAGGACGAGCGATATAGTTATCTGCTAAGTTCCAGGGATTTATGCCTCATTGAATATCTGCCAGAAGTATTGGCATCCGGCGTTACAAGTCTCAAAATTGAAGGCCGGATGAAATCGGCTTATTATGTGGCAGTAGTGACACGGACATACCGGCAGGCATTGGACGCGCTAATTCAACAAAAAGAGAAATATAAATGCAGGCAGGAATGGATAGATGAACTCACAAAAATCTCAAACCGCGGCTATACCTCCGGATTTGCCTTTAACGAAGAAAAAATTAATGAAACGAATCCGGAAATTAAATACATTCAGACTCATGAGCCGGCAGGCACAGTGATTCAGTATGACCCAGCGCGAAAGATGATTTTGCTCGGCGTCCGGAACCGCTTGAAAATCGGCGACACTCTGGAACTTTTGCTGCCGGAAGATACTGTCGCCTTAAAAATAAACGACATGACTGATCAAAACGGAAACAAACTCTCGGAAGCCCACAGCGGCTACGAAATTTACATGCATTTTGAGCGCGAGGCGCCGGTTGGCGTTTTAGCAAGGCAACCCATCAAATCCATTGATAAAGATTCGGATTAAGCAAATATTTATCTGAAAGCTAAAGAGTAAAAACGATTTTATCCTTTTTATATTGACACTATACAACTGAACATGTTACTTATTCGCGTATTCTTTTGAATATAAAAACCGGCAATACTGGAGTTGTTAAAAACCCCGCATTTTGGGACTGTTCAAAGCTTGTCCCGAATTTGATACGGGATACTCAGATGCAAGGCGCGCAAAAAAACGAACCGCGAGGAGGATATAGATATTCATTGAGCGGTGCGGTTTACAACGCAGCAGACACCGTCCCCGCAAAGGCAAGGGATGAGCGTTTTTCAACAGACCCGTATTGATAAATTTTTCATTCATAACAGCAAGGAGAAAATTGTGAATTTTCAAGAATTGATTTTTGCCCTCGAAAAATACTGGCACTCTCAGGGCTGCGTAATTCAACAACCATATGATATGGAAGTCGGAGCCGGCACTTTTCACCCCGCGACCTGTCTGCGTGCATTGGGACCGGAACCATGGAATGTGGCTTATGTACAACCATCGAGGCGCCCAACGGATGGCCGCTATGGTGAAAATCCTAACCGTCTTCAGCATTATTACCAATATCAGGTCATTATGAAACCATCTCCCTTAAACATTCAGGAACTCTACCTCAATTCGCTCAGAAGCTTCGGCATTGATCCTCTTGATCACGATATCCGTTTCGTGGAAGACGACTGGGAATCACCAACACTGGGCGCGTGGGGATTGGGCTGGGAAGTATGGCTCGACGGGATGGAAATCTCTCAGTTTACCTATTTCCAACAGGTTGGCGGATTTGATCTGCATCCGGTTTGCGCAGAACTGACCTATGGAACAGAACGCATCGCCATGTATATTCAGGGCGTCAACAACGTATATGATTTACAGTGGACCGACAAAATTAAATATGGCGACGTTCATCATAAGAGCGAAGTGGAATTTTCCACTTACAACTTTGAAGTTGCCGACATTCCCATGCTGCGCAAACTCTTTGACACCTACGAAGAAGAAGCGCTGCGTATTGCCGGAAAAAATCTGGTGCTGCCCGCTTATGATTATTGTTTGAAATGCTCGCATACATTCAATTTGCTCAACGCCCGCGGCGCTATCAGCGTTGCTGAACGCACCAGTTACATCGGCCGGGTACGCAATCTGGCAAGAATCAGCGCCGAGCTTTATCTTAAACAACGCGAAGATTTGGGGTACCCCCTTTTAAAGAACAACTAGAATATCTGGAGACAAAATGAGTAACGAACTGCTTTTTGAAATTGGCACCGAAGAAATTCCCGCGGGATTATTATCCCGGGCTGTGGTGGATATGGAAGACATCATCCGTAAATCTCTGACGGAGCGGCGCATAGGCTTTACCGGAATCAAATGCATGGCTACACCGCGCCGCCTGGTGCTCACTATTGCCGATTTGACGTTAAAACAGGATGATCAAACCATAGAAAAAATGGGGCCTGCCAAAAAGGCCGCTTTTGATGAAAACGGAAACCCGACAAAAGCGGCGCTGGGATTCGCCAGGGGACAGGATATGGATATTTCGCAGATGGAAACTATCATCACTGAAAAAGGCGAGTATCTTGGAGCGCGCAAGACCATTGCCGGCCAGCCGACGGATACACTATTGCCTGAAATTCTAACAAATTTCCTTCTGGCAATACCTTTTAAAAAATCAATGCGTTGGGGAAGCTATGATTTGCGCTTCGCCCGTCCTGTGCACTGGATTCTCGCGCTCTATGGCGGTAATATCATTCCTCTGAAGATTGAAGATATTGAAAGCGGCAACACTTCCCGAGGGCATCGTTTTATGAGCCCCGCTCCTTTTGCTGTCACCGGTTTCGAAGATTATCTGAGTAAGGCCAGAGAAAATTTTGTTATTGCCGATCCCGACGAAAGAAGAAATTTAATTCTCAAAGAAGCGCAGAAATCAGCTGCCGAAGTTGGCGGAAAACTTTTTTACACGGATGATTTACTGGAAACCGTCAGTCTGATCGTGGAATATCCGGTGATCGTGCGCGGCGGCTTTGAGGAGGAATATTTAAAAATTCCCAAAGAAGTTCTTACAACAACAATGATCTCTCACCAGAAATACTTCCCCGTCATTAACGATGAAGGAAAACTTCTGCCTCATTTCATCGCAGTCAGCAACACCAGACCCCGCGACATCGCAGTGGTGGCAAAAGGAAACGAAAGGGTTCTGCGGGCGCGCCTGGCCGACGCTTCTTTTTTCTTTGAGGAGGACAAAAAAGTGCCTCTGGAAGATCGCGTGGAGTCACTCAAGAAAGTTGTCTTCCATACACTCCTGGGAACATCGCACAAAAAGGTTATGCGCTTCCGCAAACTCGCGGTAAAGATTGCGTCCAAAGTAAAACCGTCCGTTAAGAAAAATGTTGACCGTGCCGCGCTTCTGGCCAAGGCCGATCTGGAATCTCTTATGGTGGGCGAATTCTCAGAACTTCAGGGTATCATGGGCCGTGAGTATGCTCTTTTAGCCGGCGAAAAACCTGAAATCGCCAATGCCATCTATGAACATTATCTACCGATAGTTGCAGGCGGTGAACTGCCTCAAACGGATGAAGGAGCGATTGTCGGCATCGCCGATAAAATTGACACGATTACTGGTTTCTTCGGTGTGGGTCTGCCGCCGACGGGAACCGCCGATCCCTACGCAATGCGTCGTCAGGCCTTGGGAATCATTAATATTATTTTATCCCGCCGTTATTCGCTTGGCCTGAATTTTCTGATAGATGAGAGTCTGGCGTTGCTCAAGGATGTGCTGAAAAAGCCGGCTTGCGATATAAAAAAGGATGTTCTGGATTTCTTTAAGGGACGTCTGCAAAATCAACTGATAACTCAGGGATATGCTTACGATACAGTGGACGCTGTTCTATCCGCGGATATTGATGAACTTGTTGAAGTTATTGAAAAGATTAAGGCTTTGGAGGCATTCCGCCAAAATCCCGAGTTCGAACCGATTTCCATCGCTTTTAAACGCGTGGACAATATTTTGAAGGACTTCCACGATGGCCAGATTGATGTCGGTCTGCTTTCAGCCGATGCGGAAATCAACCTGTTTTCTTCCTTTGATAACATCAAAACCCGTGTGGAAAAAGGTATCGCGGAACAGGATTTCAGCGCCGCCTTGAATAAACTGGCAGCTCTGCGCCCTCCTGTGGATGCTTTCTTTGACAACGTCATGGTTATGGATAAAGATGAAAAAGTCCGTTTTAACCGTCTATCGCTTCTGGCGGAAATTTCAGCTCTTTTTCATAAAATTGCCGATTTTTCAAAAATTGTCACAACCGGCTGATTTTTTACTGACTTAAGTCATAAATTGCAATATCAGGCGCATTGACATTAATATAAATCCTTGCTAGGATAAAAGATATTTTAGATACCAAGGAATAATTTACTCAATGGCCAGTCCTTTAAATGCACCCTCTGCAAAATTTGTTAATGGTAACTCCAATATACGCAAGGAGTTGTTGGATATAACAAACCGTATTCATGCGGCGCAAAATATCAAACAAATCCTTGTAGATTTAAAAAGCGGCATTTTAAATCTATTTAACGCCAATTCCATAACTATTTACGTCGTTGATAAACTACGTAATGAAATTTATTCTATGTTTCTGGCTGGCACGCAACTCAAAGAAATCAGATTGCCGATAAATAATAAAAGTATCGCCGGCTATGTGGCCAACACAGGCGCAGTAATCAACATCGAAAATGCTTACAATCAAAAGGAACTCAAAAATATTGAGGTTGAATTAACATTTGACGATAGTTGGGATAAAAAAACAGGTTTTAAAACAAGACAAATTCTTGCCGCTCCCATTTACAATAACAATCAGCTAATGGGCGTTATTCAGATTATCAACAAAAAAATCGGTGAAGGAAAATTTTCTGAAGAGGAAATAGGACTGGCACTCGAAATTGCCGAAGTTTTGGGCGTTGCCTTTTATAATCAACAACGTTTCGTGCGTCATAGAAAAACGCGGTTTGATTATTTATTAAGCCATGATCTGATCAAAGAAGATGAACTGGAAAACGCATGGAAGGAATCACGTGAAAAGAAAGAATCCATAGAAAATTTCCTCATGCAGAAACACAAAATATCCAAAGATGACATTGGCCATGCTTTCGAGGAATTCTATAATTGCCGTTTCATAAAATATAATGAAAAAATACCGATCCCCGGTCATTTAATTAAAAATTTAAAGAAAAATTTTCTGTGTCGTGAACTATGGGTGCCGCTGGAAATGATCGGAGACAAGATTCATGTGCTCATAGATGATCCCAGCAATCTTATAAAGAAAGATACCATCGAAAGTCTTTTAAAAACCAAGCAGGTAAAATACGACGTCGCCCTGGAAGAAGATATAATAAAATATATTAACCTTTTTTTCAATACTCCCGATGAGGAACATTCTTTTACGGAGATATTGGGACGGATGGAAGGTGAGGAGGCGGCCGCGGAAGATGAGGAAGGCGGCGAAGCTGTCACAGACTCGGACAGCGTCATTATGCAACTGGTCAATAAAATTATTAATGATGCCTATATTCGCCGGGCTTCTGATATACATGTTGAACCGAATGTGGGCAAAAAAAATGTGGAGATCCGGTTTCGCGTTGACGGAGACTGTGCCCTTTATCAGACGGTTCCTTTTAGTTACCGCGCCGCCATTATTTCGCGCATCAAAATCATGTCTAATCTGGATATCACCGTTAAAAGAATGCCTCAGGACGGTAAAATTAAATTCAGGCGTGGCACGGGTGAGGAAATAGAATTACGTGTAGCAACAATTCCAACTCAGGGCGGAGTGGAAGATGTGGTTATGCGTATTTTAGCTAAAGGCGAAACAATGCCGATAGAAGACATGGCGTTAACGCCCCGTAATTACAAAGAACTGGTTGGCATTATTTCCAAACCTTACGGTATGATTTTATGCGTTGGTCCTACAGGTTCCGGTAAAACAACCACCCTGCACGCAGCCCTGCATCACATTAACCGGCCGGACAAAAAAATATGGACAGCGGAAGACCCCGTAGAAATTACACAATACGGATTGCGTCAAGTCCAGGTACAACCGAAGATCGGCTTTGATTTTGCCGCGGCTATGCGAGCGTTTCTACGTGCTGACCCTGACGTTATCATGGTCGGCGAAATGCGTGATTTTGAAACAGCCAGAACAGGCGTTGAGGCATCCCTTACCGGCCACTTGGTATTCAGCACTCTGCACACGAACAGTGCTCCGGAAACTATTGTACGTCTTCTGGATATGGGCATTGATCCCCTTAATTTCGCCGATGCACTGCTGGGAATTCTCGCTCAACGCCTTGTGCGCACACTATGCAAATCGTGCAAGGAGCAGTATCATCCCACAAAGGAAGAATATGATGAGATTGCCGAAAGCTACGGCCGGGAAGATTTTGATCAATTAAATGTGCCTTACAATGAAGACTTCAAACTTTACAGACCAAAGGGTTGCAGCAGTTGTAATGGAACCGGATATAAAGGCAGATTAGGCATACACGAACTCTTAATCGGCACTGATAGTATCAAAAGAATGGTGCAAAAGCATGAAACCGTTGAAGTCATGCGTGAACAAGCCAGAAAAGAAGGTATGACGACACTTTTACAAGATGGTATTCTAAAAGCCTTGAAGGGTGCTACCGATTTTATTCAGGTACGCCGTGTTTGTATTAAATAATGTTATTAGTTTTTAATGCCATCCCTCTTCATATAGAACATTCTTAATTTTTATCTTTTTTTTCAATTTGTCCATTTGAGTGGTTCAATCCTATAGAAAACATTTGAAGTTCTCTGTGGCAAGCTACGGAGAATCTTCGATTCTTGGTGTCTGCGCTTGCTACCGAATTTATTTGACACTTTTCCACATTTCGTTAAACGAGTTTTAATATTTTATTTAAAAAGGAAAAGGGATCAGATGAAATTTTACAAGAAACAATTTAAGGACTATCGTAAATATAGTTAATATAATCTAATAATTACATACATAAATAATTATTACTTATTTTTTGGCACGATAATTTCAATAATATAAAGGCAAATAAACAAATTACCTTAAAGGAGGTAACAGATCATGAAGAAAACATTAGGAACAATCATAGTAACAGCGGCAGTTATTCTTTTAACGGCAACTTTCAGCTTTGCTGAATACGCTGCGGCAGGAGCAACCAATTTCCCGTTCTTCCAACTGGGTTGCTTAATCATTGGCGGATTGATTCTGGTTTCTTTAAAACGCAAATATGAAAAGATGTATGTCGGCGAAGTCGTTGGAATATTCGCTCTGTACACAATCCTGATGGCTCTTTTCACCAATCCGGTGATTGAAAC
>JBEKMY010000095.1:0-7822 GCA_049523355.1 Smithella sp.
GGCTCAAATGTTCCATTTAATCTATGAAAAGCTTGATATTACTTTACTGGGTCTGCTGCAGGTTGATTCCAAAGGCAATGTCAATGTGTCCAAGCGGGGAGAGGGGCCGATTAATTACGTAGGCCCCGGCGGATTTACGGACATGACAGTTGCCGCGAAGACAATCCTTTTTATCGGTTCATGGATGCTAGGAGCTCATATGGAAGTTCATGAAGGCAAAATCACGATGGTCACACCCGGCACACCGAAATTCGTTGACAAGGTTGACGAAATAACTTTCAGCGGCCCGGAGGCGCTCAAGCACGGGAAAAACGTTTACTACTGCACCAGTGTCGGGGTCTTTCAGTTGACTGAACGCGGCATGGAGTTAATCGAGGTCATGCCGGGTATTGATATCCAGAAGGACATCATCAACTGCTGCAGCATGAAAATAGTTCCGCCCGAACAGGGCAAGTTCTCCGTAGTGTCTGAAAGCATCGTAACCGGAAAGGATTTCAAACTTCATTGGCGATAGAGAATTACAAGCATTTGAGAAGTGTAATCAAATTAAACATTTAATTAAACAAGAGCAGAAAGGAAGAAATTATGGAAACTTATAAAGGCAAGACACTTGATAAACTGGTAGAAGAACAAATAGAAAGATGGCAATCCAACCGTAAAAGAAAATATAAAAAACCAATACGACCAGTTATTACCATTTCAAGACTTCCCGGCTGTAATGCCTGGGACATAGCCAAACAAATTTCAAAAGATCTGGAAATCGATTTTTTCGATCAGGAGATCGTTGATGAAATAGCTAAGAATGCAGATGTTAACCGTCGTGTAGTGGAAACCGTCGACGAGCAGGACAACTCCATTGTTCTGGACTGGCTGTCTATGCTTACTGCGGAGCGCCATCTCTGGCCCAATGAATACCTCGGCCAGTTAACAAATGTAATAGGGACCATTGGTGCCCATGGACACGCCGTCATTTTGGGCAGAGGAGCCAGTTACATTTTACCTAAGGAAGTCTGTCTTCGTGTTTTGGTAGTTGCGCCTCTGGAATTGAGGATTAAAAATGTAATAGAGGCTTATAAAGTATCTGAAAAAGTGGCTAGGCAGAATGTTATGGGCAAAGAGTCCGAGCGCATTGCCTTTATCAGGGGATATTTTCATGAAGACATGCTGAATCCCGTCAATTATGATTTGGTGTTCAATATGGAAATGAACGAGCAGGATACAGTTGTGGAGATGGTAAAAATTGCCTATAATACTCGCAAGTGGTATAAATATTCTATTAAGTGAGTCCCTGGGCAGCGATATTGACGGACATAAAGTGGTTTACTGATGTTCTGAAATATCAAGTGCTGTTTTGCTTATGTACAGAATAATCAATGGAGGCTGTTATGAAACCGGATATTTTTTTAGAATACCTTGCCGGCTTCAAAAAAGTATATCCGGAAAAATTCGCTTCGGAAGATGAAATTTTCAGCCATATTCGCCGCGGAGATCACATTTTTGTTGCCTCCGGTTGCGGCGAGCCTCAATATCTTGTCCAGGCGATGATAAACTATGTGGAATCCAACCCCAAAGCTTTTTTTGACGCGGAAATTATTCATATCTATTCTTTGGGACTTGCTCCGTATACCGAAGCCAAGTATAAAGCGAACTTCCGTCATAATTCTTTTTTCATCGGCAATAGTACGCGGGATTCCATCAATGCGGGAATGGCCGACTACACGCCAATTTCCCTTTCTCAAGTACCTTCCCTGTTATCCAGCGGAGTTGTCCGGATTGACGTTGCGTTGATACAAACCTCCATGCCGGATGAGCATCACTATTTAAGTCTTGGGGTCAGTGTAGACATAGTAAAAGCCGCTACTGAAAAGGCGAAGATTGTTATTGCTCAGGTCAATCCTAACATGCCCCGGATTCATGGTGACGGATTCATCCACATTAAAGATGTTGATTTTATTATACCTTATGATGAACCTATTTTAGAAGTAACCAACACACAAACGAATGAAGTGATTCAAACCATCGGTAAAAATGTTGCACGTCTTGTTCAGGATGGCGATACCATTCAAGTCGGATGGGGAGGATTGCCCAACGCCGTTATTGCCAGTTTATACAACAAAAAACATCTGGGAGTGCACACGGAACTTTTAAGCGACGGCCTGGTTGATTTAATCAGAGCCGGTGTCATCGATAATTCTCAAAAGACTATTGATCATGGAAAAACAGTCGCCTCTTTCGGCATGGGAAACAAATCTACTTATGATTTTCTCAACAACAATCCTTCCATATCGTTCCGGACACTTGACTACACGAATAGCCCGTTAATTATTGCTCGAATAGAAAACATGGTCGCCATTAACAGCGCCTTGGAAATAGACCTAACCGGGCAATCTACTTCGGAATCAATCGGCGGCCACTTTTACAGCGGTATCGGCGGACACCAGGATTTCATGAGGGGCGCCTTATTTGCCAAAAATGGTAAAACCATTTTGGCAATGAAATCTTCTTCTCTTAATAATACCGTTTCCCGCATTGTACCCGCCTTGAAGGAACAGGCGGGAGTAACTCTTAATCGAAGTGATGTCCGTTATGTAATAACGGAATACGGAATAGCCTACCTGCATGGAAAAAATATCAGGGAACGGGCCATGGAATTAATTTCCATAGCCCATCCCAAATTCCGGCCATGGCTGATTGAAGAAGCAAAAAAACGCAGCTTGATTTTTAAAGACCAGGCTTTTATCCCCGGAACCCGCGGCGAATATCCTAAAGAATTGGAAACATATTTAACGACCAAGACCGGCTTACAGATTTTTGTCAGGCCGATCAAAATCAGTGATGAAACGCTTTTACAGGATTTCCTCTACTCTCTTTCAGACAGGAGCGTAGAAAGACGTTTTATATCATCACGCAAAGACATGCCGCATGAAAGGATTCAGGATTTGGTAATCATTGATTACACAAAACAGGTTGCTCTGGTCGTTATCAAAGGTGATGAGGAAAACCAGCATATTGCCGCTGTCGGTCGATATGCAATTGACGAGGCCACGCATACTGCCGAAGTGGCATTTGCCGTTCGCGACGACCAGCAAAATTCCGGCATAGGATTCGCATTGCTGACATACCTGACTTATCTTGCCAAAAGACAGGGTTTGCTGGGATTTACCGCGGAGGTAATCGTTGACAACAGGCCCATGCTCCATGTCTTCGAAAAAGGCGGATTTGATATGAAGAGAAAAATCGATGCCGGAGTTTACGAATTAGCGCTGAAGTTCAAAACTTAACTTATGTAGATTACTTTTTCTTTTATTACTTTCTTTTTGGTATTCCTCAGTTTTGATTATTATCTCTTATTGAACCTTAGTAGTGCAATCAACAATTCTTCCTGTTCGGGAATTGATTTTATATTTTTTCTTCCCTAAATTTTTTTAATTTTCAAAACAGTAATTTTATGCTAAGTTACCAGTAATAATCATAAATAAACATTTCTATTAAAATCCCTCTTTCGAGGGATTGACAATATTTCATTTTCTTTACATCATCACAGCAGTTTTATTGTTTGTTTTTAGCTTTACGTCGTTAGTAAGAAATAAATTATTATGAAAGGAGGGTCCAAAAATGAGTCTGCGAAAGAGTTTATTCCTTTGTTTGATGTGTTTAATTTTCTTTAGCGGCCAGGCAATGGGGTGGAATTCGGATGGACACCATACAGTTGGTGCTATTGCTGATCAGTTGATTGCCGGCACAAATGCAAGTGTACAAGTCAAAGCAATTTTGGGCGATCTAAGTTTACAAGACGCCGCCGTATGGGCGGACTGTGCCAGGGGCGTTGATCCAAAAAATAATTACGCATACCAATCTGCCGGGAGCTACCCCGAATGTAAGATTTTTGAGACATCTGCCTTAAAAGCGGAAATGAGCGATTTTGTCCGCAGAAATGATACAAACTGTTCTCCCAAACCGGGCGAAGAATCCTGTCATAAACAGTATCATTATACTGATATATCTATTGCCCATGATCACTATGATCCTCATTTCACCGGAGCCAGAAATGACGATGTCGTCAATGTTATCAAGGCGGCAATGCATGTCCTCAAAGGAGATCCAGCTCCAGCGCCTTTTAACATCAAGGATAAAAGAGAAGCGCTTCTGTTGTTGGCTCATCATGTAGGTGACATTCATCAACCATTACATGTCGGCGCTGTATATTTAAACTCAAAAGGGAAACCCGTTAATCCCGACAAAGGCACATTTGATCCTGATACAGATACACAAGGCGGTAACTTGATATTAATTAATGGGTATTCTAATACGGGAATGCATTCAACATGGGATAGCATTCCCGACAAGCTGAAGGTATCTCACCTTAATGTCCTCTTAAAAAAGGCTAAAGCAGTTCCTATTACAAGCGGTCAACTGTTTGACTGGCCGACGACTTGGGCGAATGAAACACTGAGGAAGACTCAAAAAGCTTTTACAAATGTTAAATTTAGTGCCAAACAGAAAGATAAATGGACTGCCACATTACCGTCCGGCTATACCAGTAAAATGAACAAAATCAAAGAAACGCAAATTGTTGATGCCGGTGCTCGTTTGGCTCAAGTGCTTGAGACTATTTGGCCATGAAATACCTTTGAGTTATTCTTAACCCATGTAGTACAAGTTCTTTGAGCACGTCAATTTGATCAATTGTCCGAATGGTTTGAAAGGAGTGCTAAAATTATGAATAAAATAAACAAAGTTTTCATACGCAGGATTTGGTTGTTTCTGGTTTGTGTCTGGGTGATTACCGGTTGTGCAGGTTTTGATCAATCAGGCAGGACCGGCTTTACATTGGGAAATTGGTCGCCGGGCTATCTTTTAAAAGAGGAATTGCCCGACAGCGCCGCTCTTCTTCCTCCTCCTCCCGCCGTCAAATCGAAGGCTTTTGCATTTGATAAAGAAGTGAGCAAGAAAAGCTTTGTTTTGCGTAACACGCCACGCTGGCAACTGGCAAGAAATGATGCAAACTTGAATTTCCCGCAGGCGGCGGAAACTTTCTCCTGCGCATTAAATGCCCCAATCAATCAGCAAGACACGCCGCATCTCTTAAACTTATTGAATGTCGTCAAGACGGATGCCGGTAATTCAACAAATCGGGCTAAAGAAAAGTATCATCGTCTTCGGCCATTTCAAATAAATAATAAACCCATATGCACTCCGGAAAAGGAAGAAAAGGATTTTCTGGAAAAAAACGGTTCATACCCTTCCGGTCATGCCGCTATCGGATGGGCATGGTCGCTTATTCTGGCTGAAATTTCCCCGGAGCATACCGATGCGATTCTTTCCCGTGGCCTGGCTTTTGGAGAAAGCCGGATAATATGTAACGTTCACTGGCAAAGCGATGTGATCGCCGGGCGCTCAATGGGTGCAGCTACTGTAGCCCGTCTGCACGCCAATCCCGCATTCCGCGCCGATCTTGAAGCAGCTGAAAATGAACTTTCAGTCGTTCGTTCCAAAGGTCTGTTACCGGCACGCGACTGCAAGGCGGAAGCGGAAGATCTGATGCATTGAACGAAACAGATTTTTTCATTTCATGAATCATTGTTACATGAGCGTATAGCCAATGACACAACAACAGACAAGCAATAATATGACAACCATGAAAAAAACAGTTTTACCCGTTTTACTTGCGGCAATTTGGATTAGCATTTCCGAATTTGCAAGAAATGAATTTCTTGTCAAATCTTATTGGACTGGACACTACGAAAAACTTGGACTTGTATTTCCATCCCAACCCATTAACGGTGCGGTTTGGGGTCTATGGTCTTTGTGTTTCGCCATCGCAATATTCATTATTGCAAAGAAATTTTCACTACTTCAAACTACATTACTCTCCTGGTTTGTCGGTTTTGTATTAATGTGGATCGTTCTTTGGAATATGAATGTGCTTCCAACCGGACTATTGCTCATTGCCGTTCCATTGAGTTTACTGGAGGCATTTTTAGCAAGTTTTATCATTAAAAAATTAACCGGCAGGACCATGTAATGATCAAGACTTTAAGTCATATAACAATAACTGTCAGAAATGTCGAAAGGACGGGGAAATTTCTGCAAACCGTGTTTGATGGTAAAGAGGTTTATGACAGTTCAACGAAAAATTTTTCCTTATCTTATGAAAAGTTCTTCGTTATCGGTGACATTTGGATAGCGGTTATGGAGGGAGAGCCCTTACAAAAACGTTCTTATAACCATGTGGCCTTCAAAGTATCCGACTCGGAATTTGATGAATATGTATCAAGGATTAAGAACCTGGGTCTGGATATAAAACCTGATCGTAGCCGAATGAGCGGCGAGGCCAGATCAATCTATTTTTATGATTATGATAATCATCTTTTTGAACTTCATGCAGGAACACTTGATGAGAGGTTGTCATATTATTCCAGAATATAAAAACTCTAACACGCCAAATAAGTCGATTGCTAAGCTCCGGCTTATTTTACTTTGCACTTTTCGTCTTGTACTTCTCATTTTCCATACTTACAAATTTATGTTATGTTACCTGTAATCATTAAATGCTCATTAAAAAGTTTTATATAAAGAACTGTCTGTGTTTACAGATTTATACGGACTGTATAAACAATGTTCAACAGAACAACAAACAACAGGAGGTATCACGATGATCCCGGAAAAACTGCTGGAAATTATGAAACAGGATGGAGTTGTTGCCATTGCGACATTGGGAAAAGATGGGCCGCATATGGTCAACACCTGGAATAGCTACATCAGAATATCATCAGACGGACGATTGTTTATTCCTGCAGGTTACATGCATAAAACAGAGGCTAACATTGCTCACAATCCCAATGTGCTGATTACGCTGGGAAGCAGCAAGGTTAAGGGTTTGCACGGGGCAGGCGCCGGTTTTTTGATCAAGGGAAAGGCAACCTTCATAACCTCGGGACCTGATTTTGATTTCATGAAAGAGAAGTTTAGTTGGCTGCGAGCCACCCTGGCTGTTACAATTGATTCTGCTACCCAAACATGGTGACGGTGAGTGAACAGATTGTGTATAACGTAGTCCGAACCTTGAGGTTCGCTTCTCCCTGGCAGGTCTGAAGACCCTCCTCCTGCTTTTACAGGGTTTTGTCTATATTTCCCGGGCCGCCGCATTCCGGAGTATAACAGGTGACATTCCTGAATTCACATTTTCTGAAGCAGGAAGGGCATTTTTCCGGAAGCGATTCCGCTTTCAGAATATAACCGCACTCTCTGCATTTCCAGAACGTCTGCCTGCATTTGGGGCAAGTATCATTATCGAAAGGTGTCTCGGATTTAAATCCGCAAATCGCGCATTCTTTGATTGCCATATTACTGCCTCCCTTAAACTGAAATTTACTGCTGCTGTGGTGCGTTTTTAACCGGGATGCACATCCCAATATCTTCAAGTAAAAAGCCGGTCATTTCTTTTAGCTGCACCTGTTTTGTGCAAAATGATTATTAGAATTGAAGATTACCAGTTAAACTGTTCCTGATGTTGTGATTCGGAACAAATCCTGTCTTTCCCGTTTTTTTTCGCATCGTACATGAGCTGGTCCACCCGGTGAACAAACGCTTTCATCTCTTCCTTCAACTTATACTGCGAAAGACCCGTACTCACTGTCAGATGAACCCTCTGACCCGCGGGGTAAAAAGCTTCTTTTCCTAATTCCGTTTGGATTCTCTTGGCCGTCACAAGGCCCTCTTCGCTTGTGGTCATCGGCAGAATGACCGTAAATTCCTCACCGCCGTAACGATAAGCGGAATCCGTCTCACGCAGGCATCGTTTGATCACCTCGCCGAGCCG
>JBEKMY010000096.1:0-11485 GCA_049523355.1 Smithella sp.
CAGCGGATTTCAAAAAGTTGCCGGCTACGACGAAGATAATTTTTATAAAGGAATTGCTCATATGGGCAAACTGTTGGAGCCGCAGGCTATAGCTGACGGTATTTACTGGCTGCTTACGCAGCCGCCTCATGTGCATGTGAGCGAAATTATGATACGGGCGACAGGGCAGAACTACCCCTGATTCCACTAAAATCAAAGCGCTATCTTTGATTTTAGAGGGATATGCTATTGTGACATGGTGGTAAATTTTAACTGACGAATTAAAAAGTCGAAGGAGATGACAATTGTTTTACAAGGCGAATCAGGGTGGATATAAAATAGTATTGCCGGGAATAAAGCTTAAAACTCTTGTATACGGTGAAAAAACACTTTTTACAGAATTCAGAATGGATGCCGGCTCTGTTCTGCCCCGACACGCTCACATTCATGAACAAACGGGTTATCTGATAGAGGGGAACATTCGGCTGAGAATTGACGAACAGGTATTTGAAGTTGAGAAAGGGGACTGCTGGTCTATTCCGGGCAACATGGAACACAGCGCCGAGATATTAAAAGATTCTGTCGCCATTGAGGTATTTTCGCCCGTGCGTGATGAATATATCCCCCGGAAGGTTAAATAGTATGAACGCAAAAGAAATCAGCAAACGCATCCGAAAAATGGGTAATAAGGAAGACGCCCGGTTTCTACAGGGATTTTTCAAAACCGGCGCAGGACAGTACGGCGAAGGAGATATTTTTTTAGGCATTCGTGTTCCGGTACTGAGAAAACTGGCCAAAGAATACAATACCCTGCGGCCTGAAAAAGCATTACCGTTACTGCGATCTCCTTATCATGAAGAAAGACTGTTCGCTCTCATTTTACTTGTCAACGTCTTTACCCATGGTGATGAAACCATTCAACAGAAAATCTATGACCTGTATCTGGCAAATACCCGTTACATCAACAACTGGGATCTGGTGGATATCTCCGCGCCCAATATTGTGGGAGCTTTTTTAATGGAAAAAAGCAAAACGCAGCTTTATCAACTGGCAAGATCGAAGAGCCTCTGGGAGCGGCGTATCGCTATACTAGCCACGTTCTATTTTATCAAAAAGAATCAATTCGAGGATTCAATCAAGATCGCCGGAATTTTACTTCATGATAAAGAAGATCTGATTCACAAGGCAGTCGGTTGGATGCTTCGCGAATTAGGCAAACGTGACATTGAACTCCTGGAATCGTTTTTAAAAAAGCATTGCAGGGTGATGCCCAGAACCATGCTGCGTTACGCTATAGAAAAATTTGCACCGGCCAGAAGAAAAATGTTTTTAGAAGGCACCGTTTGATTTTCCCCGTTCATTTCCACCTTTAGCCATTTCTTCTTGCATTGCCCTCAATAATTTGTATGATCGTGAAACTCGAATTTTAAAAACGCAATATCAACCGGAGACTGAGAACTTTTATTCCAATGCCTGATTCTAATCAATTTTCTTCAAACGCCACAACTGCGGCTCTTTCAAACTCCGGATCGTTAGAAATTGACGCAACGCGTCAGACGGTTGGCGCGTTTATCGCTGTGGTTATCGCGCATCTTATGGCTGATTTCATGGGTATGAGTGTCTGGCCTGTTTACAAGACACTTGCCGGTTTGGATGTTGCCAAAGCAGGATGGATCGCTACTGTCATCGCCATGAGTGGAACTGCATTGCAACCACTGTTCGGTTCGTTCGCAGACCGTTTCGGCCCACGGCGTGTAATTCTGCTGGGCACGCTGCTCACTTCACTGGCTTTGCTGCTCGGTCCGCTTACTGATTATCATGCAACGCTGGACCACCTGCTGCCTGCACTGTTCGGATTGAGCGGCTTCTACCTTGTCATGTTCGTCATCCTTGCCGCAGGCCGGCTTGGACAGGATATGTTTCACCCCGCGGGAGCGGGGCTGGCAGGTAGTTTTTCCGTCCGGCGCGGCTCGACATTCATCGCTGTGTTTATTGCCGTTGGCAGCATCGGCTTCGGTCTTAGCCAGATTGTGTTTCGCACCATTTATAACAACCTCGGCCATCACACCGAAATACTGCTGATTCCCGCAATGATCCTCTGGGCATTTATCTGGAAGTGGTGTCGTCCCGTGGAGTTGCCACACGCAAGGAGAATATCCGTCATCGCTTCACTCAAAGCCCTGCGTCCCGTAGCAGTGTCGATCCTGGCATTGTTCCTGATCCTGGCGATTTCGGCCGGCGTAAACAGCGGGCTTTTCTTTCTTATGCCGGAATTCGCTTTCGGTCTTATCATATTTGGCGCCACAGTATTCATGGTGCCGATGGGCCACCTGGCGGACCGCATCGGCCGGCGCAGGACGCTGATTGCGATGATGATTTTGTCGGCCATCAGCTACCATGCAATAGTCCGCCTGACGCTGCCGGTGCCGGCGTTTATCCTGCTTTGCATTATGGGCGGTGCGTTTCTTGGCATGGTAAACCCCCTGGGCGTTGCGTTTGGCCAGCGGATCGCCCCACGGGAAAATGTGAGCATTGTATCGGCGATCCTGATGGGTTGGGCGTGGTGCCTCGGCGGTGCGGTGCCCAGTATTGTCGGCGAACTATATGTGCGTCTTGGTCACAACGCATCGAAAACTTTGATATGGCTGGGAGTTGCCAATATCGTAATGGTGTTGATAGGTTTCGTGCTCCCCAAAGTTGCAGACAATACAAATTAGAACCTTTTTTGTCCTCCTTCTTTTCTCATTCTATACCATTCCCCATCCACTCTCAACTATTTCCTCTTGCATTACTTTTAATAATTTGCATAAATGTCACTCAAAGTTCAAAAAATAAATACACATTTCTTTGTGAGTTTTGTCTATGATTGAAAATACTGTAGCCGCATGGCACAAATTGCTTGAAACAAAGGACGCAGCCGGTTTAGACGAAATTCTGGCCGATAATGTTGTCTTCCATTCCCCCATTGTTCATACACCGCAAGAGGGAAAACCAATCACTAAACTTTATCTTACCGCGGCGCTTTATGTTTTTAATAATGGCAGCTTTAAATATTTAAGAAAGATCATTTCGGGCAATAATGCCGTTCTGGAATTTACTACAGAAATAGATGGAATCACCGTTAATGGCGTGGATATGATCACCTGGGGCGCGGATGGCAGGATTACCGACTTCAAGGTTATGATTCGCCCGCTTAAAGCCATCAACCTGATCCATAAAATGATGGGTGAAATGCTGCAAAAGATTAAATAAATATTGCGGATGTTTCTAATACATATAGAAAATACAAACGTTCTTATAAAAACAATTACATAATATCAACCGGAGTTGAAAACTTATATTCAAGACCTAACCATATTTACTCTGCGTGTTCAAAATCTGCTGTCCTGGTTTCTATTTTTAAAAGGTTATAATGATCAGTCCCGCAAAAGTTTTATTTTATCTCATCGAATTTATTAATATCTACGCTGCCGTTTACTATTCCAATTTTCTCTTTTTTTACATGCGGCGCACATTCGGTTTCGGCGAGGTCGAGAATCTGCTGACGGCGGCAATCGGCGGCTTTGTCTATATTATCGTGGCTTGGCAGAGTGGCAAATTAGCGGATCGCTATGGATGCGTCAGGATGCTCTACATTGGCGCCTGCGGTATCATTTTGTCGCTAGCCTTAGGAACGGTATTACCTACTCCAACAGCGCAGGTAATGGTGTATAGCTTGTGGACAGCGGGAGTTTGTTTTATCTGGCCGTCTCTGGAAGCGCTTATCAGTGAAAGGGCAGGCGCGTCGCTGCCGAAGTTGATCGGAATCTATAATGTCACCTGGGCAGCCGGAGGCGCGATAGGATATTTTACAGCGGGTATGCTGATTGAAAAATTAGGCATGACAAGTTTGTTTTGGCTGCCCCTTGGGCTGACAGTCGTCGAGCTTGCACTGATACCATGCGCCGCAAGATTGCTGAAAAAAGAAAATGATCGCCAATGTTGTGAAGCGCCTTTAGTTTCTGCGGTAAATCCTACAGACACCAAACTGTTCCTGAGGATGGCCTGGATCGCAAACCCTTTCTCTTATGTGGCGATCAACACGATTATCCCGTTGATTCCCTCCATTGCGGAAAAGCTTGACCTTTCCACAGGCATGGCAGGCATTGTCTGTTCAATCTGGATGTTTGCCAGGCTCGCTGCTTTTGCGACCTTGCGGCGATGGACAGGTTGGCATTACCGTTTCCGGTGGCTGGCAGGATCTTTTTTACTGATGATCGTCTGCTTTTTCAGCGTTCTCATGTCGAAATCGATTGAATTGCTACTGATTGCGCAAGTTGGTTTCGGCCTGTCGATTGGGCTCATTTATTACTCATCTCTTTACTATTCCATGAATGTGATGGAGAATCAGGGTTCCAACGCCGGCCTTCACGAGGCGCTGATCGGGGCTGGTCTGTTTATGGGTCCGGCCTTTGGCGCCGCCGCCCTCTGTCTTGTTCCCGCCACCCTTGGCGTCGGCGCCTGGTCTGTGGGCGGCCTGCTTTGTGCCGGATTTTCCGGTTTACTCTTTATGAGACATTACCGGATAAAAAAATAAAATGCGGTAGTATGATTATTGATTAAAATGTGCAAATAAAGAGCAAGGTCATTACTGACCCTGCCCTTTTGGGTTTTGATTGACTCGTCCGCAACTTTTTTGCGTCTCGTTTCAGACATCTAATCACGGTTCTGTTATGTATTCTTTAACATCTCCGGTAAAGGAATATGATAAAATTCTCCCGCCTCTTGTACGGATTTTTAGCACATCATTATCATCGATACTTATTATTCGCCCCTTAATAATTCTCCCATTCTTCAAGACAATTCCTTTCACTCCATCATAATAGTGCCGGGTGTCGATGGAAGGTGTAGTTTTGTTTTCCGGTTTCTGGACCGATTCATTGTTCTTCGCTGCAAGTTCCATTTTCTTTTCTGGCTTCTGGTCTGGCTCGGTCTTTTGCGCTGTTAACTCTATTTTCTTTTCCGGTTTCTGGTTTGGTTCATTGGCTTGCGCCGCAGCCTCTGCCTTGCTTTCCGGTTTTTGTGTCGGTTCATTGGTTTGTGCGGAAACCTCAGTTTTATTTTCAGATTTTTGCGACGGCTCGTTGGTTTTCGCGGCGGCCTCTACTTTATTTTCCGGTTTCTGGTTTGGCTCATTGGTTTGCGCCGCAGCCTCTATCTTTCTTTCCGGTTTTTGTGCCGGTTCATTGGTTTGTGCGGAAACTTCAGTTTTATTTTCAGATTTTTGTGTCGGCTCGCTGGTTTGCGCGGCGGCCTCTATTTTCTTGTCCGGTTTCTGTGCGGGTTCACTCTTTTGTTGGGTGATCTCCGGTTTATTTGCCGCTATTTCCCCGTTTTTCTCTGCCGTCCTTTGAATCTCGAAAGATTCAATGTCACCGGATTTCTTTAGTTTGGTCAAAGCTTTTTGGGCAAGCGGCAGGGTTTTGTATCCACCAATGTATGTTCTGAAAAACTCTCCTTTTCCCGGAACATCTTCTTTCTGGTAATAAGCAGCAAGCCCCTTGGCCTTCATTTTGTGAACGAATATAACCGCGTTCTTTTCACTTTTGAATGATGCAACACGACCGGAATAATCGGCAAAAACAGGACTGGCGGCAAGCAAAGCGAATAAAACTCCGGTCATAAGCGATACCATCCAAGTTGATTTTTCAAAGATGCGTTTCATCATTTTTTTAGCTCCTCTTATTTAGAAGTTAATTATCTCTGCATTACCAGCTCAAATTATTCCGAGTATCGGATTTGACAACTGAAAATATTTGTGACGTAAAGTATAGGAAATGCGGTCTTGCATGTCAAGATAATCATGGTCCCGAAATTCAGGGTGCCGGGTCGATTTCTACACGGCGTTATTTGTGTTGACTAAGTATTGAATCACGCAAGACGGTCTCCGTCACAAAGGGTAATGTATCCGGAATATCACCTGTCTGAACCAAGAGCGATTGCCCCAAACATTTCGATGGATTCTGTTTCCATATCTTCCCCGTTCTTGTTATAGTCGGCATAGGTTGAGGTCTTTGCGATCATAATATTATACTAAGGATAATTCGACTAATGGCAAATAAGTTCATCAAAAATTTTGTTTACAACATTAATATAATTATCTCTGTGATGTGTTTTCCAGATTTTCTTTTGTATTATTTTTCTGTTTTCAAAAAAGCCGCCCATATAGGTCCAGAGTTCTTTCATCTTGTTAACAATATGCGAAGGGCCGGACAGAATTTCCAAATATTGGGCAAATAATTGGTCATGAAAAGCCCTGACGATTTTGATCTTTTCATCATAAGATTTTTTGGTGTTAAATTTAATTTCTTCCGCAAGGAATGGATTTTCCAACAGGCCCCTGCCGATCATCCACCGATCGACTGATCCGAACCGTTTCGAGACCTTCTCATATTTCCGGACAGAATCGATATCCCCGTTATAGACAACCCTGTGTTTCGAGACATTAAGGCATTGCGTAAACATATCGAGATCGACTTCCCCTTCATACATTTGCTCACCAGTCCTCGGGTGGATAATCAATTCCTCAAGCTGAAACTTGTTGAAAATCGGGATGAGATGCAACACCTCATCGGGATATTTTAATCCTATCCTGAGCTTTATCGATAATTTCGGTTTTAAATCAGATATTGTTTTTTCGAGAAACGATTCGATCTTGTCCGGATGACAAAGCAAACCCGCTCCTCTGCCCTTTTTAACAACCATAGGGAACGGACAGCCGATATTCCAGTTTACCGTGCCGTATCCAATATCGTATAACGCATTGGCGAGCTTAGTGAAGTCATCCGGGCTGGAACTCATTATCTGCGGTATCGTGGGAATACCCGTATTTTTATCAGGGTAAAATTCGCGCAGAAGATTATTCACCGGTTTCATTTTTTTCGACGTGGAGATAAACGGCGCAATCGCGAGATCTACTCCCTTAAAATAAACAGGGAACAGGTTGCGATAGATCCTGTCGGTTGTCCCCTGAATCGGTGCGAGATATATCATGGGTAATTTCTAATTCCTTTGGCTGTTATTATAAGAATCATCATAGGGATGGCTTTCGCCTCGATCTTTGTAGGACGCAAAATTTTAATTAACATGGATATTCCGGGGACTATACTTGTTATGGGAAATAAAGGAATAAGCTAATATATACCCATCTGACAGCCGCCGGCTATTGTAGCGCCCAGTTCATGGCATTGACCGATGATTTCTTCCGTAACAGCGCCTCGGGCGATAACCGGCTGATAAACGGTCTTGAATTTGTAGCCTAAAGCGATGCGCTCGATTGCTCTGAGCGCTCCGGTTCCGTCGTTTCCCGCGCTGATGAAAACAACAAAAGGTTTGCGAAAAACCTTTTCATGGGCTTTGTAATATGTCCGGTCAAAAAAGTCTTTGAGCATTCCAGACATATAGCCGAAATTCTCCGGCGTGCCTACAGCCAGACCGTCAGCTGTCAATAAATCGTCCAGTGTGGCGTCTGCCGCTTTTTTCAAAACCACATCCACGCCATCAATCCCACGCGCCCCCTGCGCCACGGCATCTGCCATCTTCTTTGTATTACCCGTCTGCGAATGATAAACGATTAATATTTTAGCCATATTATTTTCTGCCTGTTTTTGGTGATGATACATTAAAAATAAAAGAGACGTCAATGATATTCTCCATATAACTGCGTTTAATCTTTCTTAAAAAAAGGGAGGATATGAAAGAGAAAATATTAGTTGAGATTTATTGATATTTGTCTATATTGCCAGGACAAGAAAACCGCTCCGCTTATCGAAGTACCTGTGTTCATTATATTGTTAACGCAGTGCTAAAATTTAAGAAGAAATTCTCTCAAGGATAAGATATAATATTACATTCTAATTAAATATGATATCTTGGCGGCAAGAGAGAGGCGACAAGGATGCCATTAATAACGACCATAAAAAAATATCGCAGTATTATCACAATTGCTTTGTCACTTATAGCCATTGTATTAATGATATATTACGACTATTGCGATTCGGCATGTCGTTATCTCAAAGGAAATATATGGGGGATTGATCTAAAATGGGTCGGTATTGCTTATATGCTGGCTATAATTATATTTGCCGCCCTTAGGCTATCGCCGTTTGTGAAGGCGATGCTGGCCGGAGGGCTTGGCGTTGAAGTACATTTATATGCTTTTCAGATACAAAACAATGTTTATTGCCCTTTCTGCCTGGCATTTTCGGCAATGTTGATTTTGTCATTCATAATTAATTATGATGTCCCGTCCGCCTGGTTTGAGGACCGCCGACGGATGTGGCTCTATTTTCTCGGGGAGGTCGATTTTCCTATGTTCAGGATTCACAAGTTGCCATTGTTGATTTTTAGTTTGTTAGGATATTTAACTGTTTTATTTACCCTTTCCGGTTCCGTTACACCGGCCTATGGACAGGAGGTTTCTCCCGGTGTTCCATCTCTGGGAAAAGGCTCTTATGAGGTTGTTTTATTTGCCGACTATTTCTGCCCGCCGTGCCTTCGAATTGATACAAAAGCTGAACCTCTATTGAAGAAATTGCTGGCTACCGGCGAGATAAAATTAACATTTGTTGATGTGCCTTTTCACACACCCACACCTATCTTCGCCAAATATTACCTTTACGCGGCAAATGCCAATTCTGAAGCAAACAATATTCTTCATGTCCGTAGAGTACTTTTCGAAGCGGCACAGGTTAAAAACATCCAGACGGAAATCGCTCTGGTTGCTTATTTGAAAGAACAAAATATATCGTGGAAAACGTTGGATGAGAAATCAATTTTCCCAATACTCTTAACCAGGATTAAAGAGAATAATATTACGCAAACACCCACATGTGTCATCAGGTATTCAGCCAGGGATATCAAAATATTTGTTGGTGATGTTGAAATATGGAATGGCCTCAATGCATTGAAAACGCATATATCGACAGAAAAAAAGTGACTCAAAGCGGCGTAAACGCCGGAAATATTTCAGCTATACGTTTCAGCCGATTCCGCTGTTCAGGAGGCGGCAATGCGTCTTGATTTTTTCTTCAGTTGACTGATCTGATGCCTGAGCCTAATTGATTTTTCGCTTTCATTAGATTCAAGCGCCGCCAATCTCAATGTTTTGAGTTCACGGATTTTTGCCTTCAGTTCGGGTTTGGTCATCTTGATCTTGCCAATATGTTTCTTTTTCTTAACCGGTTTTTCGTCCTTGATACCGCGGGCTTCTTTGATGAAGGCAATGAGTTCTTCCTTCTTCATTTCGTGGATCGCCTTTTCATGGGGAATATCAGCAGCAATCTCCCGTAATTCCTTAATGGTCAACTTTTCCAGATGTTTTTCATCATGTTCTTTTTTATGGGTTTCTTCTGACATCGCGCATGGACCTCCTTATTTTTTTATATTTAGGGAATCAACTTGCAATGTAAAAAATAAATGTATGATTTCTATACCATAATTCATTTTACGATTCAATCTTGTTTGTATATCTCTTGACAAATTATTTCCTCCGTGCAATAGGTCTGCAAGTTAAAACGAAATCAAAAACCTGGACAAGCCACAAAATACGTATCTTAAATAAAATCAACAGGAGGATTTTATGTATAAAAGGAGTTTGATCACTTCAATAGTGTTGATACTTTTTATTGTTGCCACAGTCAGTTTTGCCTATGCAGATAAGTATCAATGGAAACTTGTCGATACTGAAAATGACTGCCAGATATATACCAGTGATGTTCCCGGAAAAGATTATATCGCGGCCAAAGCCTCTTGCGTTATCCCAGCCAGAATAGAAACGATTAGCGTAGTTCTCAGAGAGATTGAACATTACCCTGAATGGATGGAAGATTGCAAAGAAGCAAAAATTTTAAAAAAAGTAGATGATCAAAATGATGTTTTTATATTCTGGATCCATCAACATGTTCCTCTGTTCACAGATAGAGATATGGTACTTAAAAGCAAAACGGTAGATGATTACAAAAATGGGCGGAATTTTATTTATGCCGAATTAACCAATGAAATACCATACGACTCAGGCAAGGGATATGTCAGGATGCCTTCATTTAATTCGGTATGGACACTTGAGTGGGTTAACCGGGAACACACCAGAGTAACTTTTATGGTAGATCCGGATATTGGCGCGGGAATCCCCAAATTCACTGCGAATCTAACTATCAAAACGAATCCCCTTAAATCTTTAAAGAGAATGATGAAAATGGTGAAAAACCCTAAATATATTGAAGCCGCCAAGACATCTAAATACAATAAGTTCGCTGAAGACGCTCTTAAGGCCGGGTATGTGAAACCGTAACACACAATATAGCTTTAATTATTTGTAAAGTGGTTCTTTGAAATCAGTAATTTCTTATATTTGTAATCTGCAGATAGCTGAGCGTGCAGTATTTTTCAAAATGTTGATGTTTAGTGTTTGTAAAATTATATAAAGATTCGGTCCCAAGTGTAAACGTTTGCTGATTCGGCAACAAAGAAGTAGGTGGCGGATTTTTTCGAAATATCATGCCGACGATCTGAGGATTACAATCATTATGAAAATAAAACATCCCTTGTGTCAGCTTTTAACTTTTCGATGACCGCTTAAATATTTCTTTAATTTTCCAGGAATTTGAGATCAACAATATTGTCAATATTAGAGTTATTTTTATGGCTTATTTTTTGAGTCAATGCTTGACATTATAATTTTAACAATATATAAAGCGCAACCTGTTAAAAAGGCTAAAGGACGTCCCTATCGTCTAGTGGCCTAGGACACGGCCCTTTCACGGCTGTAACCGGGGTTCGACTCCCCGTGGGGACGCCAATGATATTAGCGAGTTAGGACAATTCCTAATTCGCTTTTTTCTTTCGTGGTACTTTCGGTGGTACGTCCTGTCTGACCTACATCAAGAAGGCTCATCACGTCCGATAAATCGTGATTGAGACTTTTAATATATCGCTCTGTGGTCTGAAGGCTCTTATGCCTTAGGATGCGCTGGATAGTTTTTGCCGACACTTTGTGCGTATCGGCAAGCCATAGCCTTAGCGAATGGAAGCCAAAAGATTGGATACCTGCCCTTTTGCAAAGACCCTTCAAAAAATATCGCCTATAATTATAAGGGTTACCTGCATGAAGCCCATCTTCAGATAACCAGACTAAGGGTGATTATAACGGGTGACGACGGATATACTTTATTTCAAACGGCATTCTGCCTTTTTAGCAGGCAAATCCTATTTTATTTCTTGCATTGTTTTTAAAAAAGGGGTTAGTAAAACTCCATCCCGCAATATGCGGAGAGTGTCATTGACTCCTTTGTTTCTACATGTTTCACTAAAATAAATTTGTAATGTTAATGAGCGGCTGAAAATTGATTGGACTGCACCCCCGAAGTTGGACAAAATATGTTAGAGTAGTTGGCAGGAACCAAAGTCCCTTAAAATGGGAGAAAGGAACTTGCCATGAAGCACCGAAGGAGTTTTGCTGCTGAACTCA
>JBEKMY010000097.1:0-7524 GCA_049523355.1 Smithella sp.
GCCATTTTAGAATTAATGGCGACAGAGGATGGCGGTTTTTCAATTAGAAAGTGGCTGCATGATCCGAAGCCCGGCACTTTATTTTTAGTTAATCACAGCAAAAGTAAAGACGTTTTAAAGCCTATTTTAACATTACTCTTGGAAATGGCCAGCCACGAAGTTTTATCAATGCCGGATGATTATAATCGCAGAATATATTTTTTCCTGGATGAGTTTGGATCGCTTAATCATATGAGCTCGATAATAGAATTATTGACGCGGGCACGATCAAAGGGCGCATCTGTTTGGATTGGAACACAAGAGATTGGACAAATAGAAAAAGTTTATGGAAAAGAAAGCCGGCAGTCCATTGTCAATGGATGTGCATCTAAATTAATACTCTCTATTGCCGAACCGGAAACCGCAAAATATTTTTCTGATGCGATAGGCCAGACTGAAGTATTAGAATCCAGTGAATCCATGTCTATGGGTCCTTCGGACGTAAGAGATGGACTTACTTTTACCCGAAGCTCAAAAACGAAGCCTTTAGTATTGCCGTCTGTATTTCAACAATTTCCGGATATGGAAGGGATACTAAAATTAAGTAATTACGATTACTGCAAGGTAAAAGTCCCCTATATTTCCTGTAAGGTTTTGAATCAATATTTAGAAATCAGAAACGATATGCTGTTGGAAAGTTTGATTAAGAAAGTTGATGTTTCTAAAAAGACAGTGGAAAATTCAGATAAGGTTGTTTTGGGTGCAGATGAGCACATTAATAAACCTGATAAGCCCGGAGGGCAGCTAAATATATCTTTTAATAATTAGAAACAAATATGGCTAAAATAGTATCTAAATATTTATTGATTCTGATTATTATAATATTTTATTTTTCATCTGACGCTTTTTGTTATTGCTTTGATGAAGCAGCCTGCCGGTATAATATTTCTGCGGATATTTTATATGCAATTGCAAAAGTAGAGTCTAATTTTAATCCGGGTGCCGTCAATTGGAATAAAAATGGATCTTATGATTATGGTGTCATGCAAATCAACTCCAGATGGTATAAAGTGCTTGGTGCTGATGTGTGGTCACAATTAGGAGATCCCTGTTATAATGTTAATGTAGGAGCATGGATTTTAGCCGGATGCATGAAAAGATATGGTTATACTTGGGAAGCGGTTGGTTGCTACAATGCGAGTAGCAAAAATAAGCGTAATAGGTACGCTTATAAAGTATGGCGTGCTATAACTAAGATGAAAGGGAAGTAACATATTTTAAAAACATATAATGGAGAGAATTTAATATACGGAATCGATGCCGTCTAAGGCAAGTGCATACATATCATATGCTCTTTTACATTTATCTGCTGTAGGACAAAGTTATTTTGACAGCAAAGGTAAAAATGGACTGAAAATCATATTTCCTCGAAAATGTTAGAATTGCATTTTTGTAGGCATCAAAGATGTCAAATATGAAGGTCGTTATGTCAGAGCTGCTTATTGAATACGGGATGAAATGTGCAAGTATTTACAATATATTTTCTGTTCATGTAGAATACGACTACCTTCCTGTAAGAAACAGATCATCATTCTTATCAAGTATTCTAGACTTCAAATGATAATCAATGACTATATTTTATGAATAATTATGACAGTAATAATATAACGCTGTTTTTATATGATGACATGTGTATAAATTTTCGGTGTTTTACGAAGTTCATTTTTATCTTTATTATCACAAAATACGAAAAGCTGTAAATAGATATTCCTTGATAATAATGGAACATTTTCCTTTCAAAAAAAAAAGAAACATGTTAATTTTATAAATGAAACTCCCCGCCGCAAGCAGCGGGGTATCTTGTTGGATTATAATTTCTTCGTCGTCGCAAGCGACGGGGAATTTAACCCATAAAGATTAAAATATCGGAGAAAATGAAGTTCATGTATTGATCGTTAGGCAAGAAAAAAAGGAGCACGATGATAGAAAATGTCTTTACCGTATTGGGTATTCAATCGCGTGAGGACTGTGTATCAAATGCACTAGCCTTTGCGTTCAATGCCTCGGAACCCTTCCGTCGTGGTTTCTTGAGTCAGATTTGTGGCAAGAATCTAGATCTCTATAGCTCTGCCAAGGCGCTCACCAGGGTTTCGATCGGGGCATCAGGCATTCCAGATATCGTCCTAGTTCTCGAAAGCCAATCTCGATCCGACCTCGTTGTAATTGAACACAAAATTAAAGCCGAGGAGGGTGAAGACCAAACGGTGAGCTACGCATCTAAGGAAGCCATTGTGGCTCTGTCGGACCGACTCCTACCCGGAAAACTCATAGGCGAACAGACATTTGTTTTTCTTACTCTCTTTCCAGATCAGCAACCGGTCGCGTTAGACAGATACGCCGTGCATCGTCATTCTGAGCTTAAAGCAATTGTCGCTTGCATAAATGACTGGGGCAGTGATTTGGCGAGGCAATTAATCCAGGATTGGCTCGTTCTTATCGAATCATTTTATGACAGGCAATACGTAACTCCATCAGACATGTTCTTTAATAAACTGACTGATGACAATGGGCTCGATGGTGGGTATTTATACTTTAGGATGGCGCTTGGCCAACTGAAAATTCCGACCGATCTTGATGTGGAATTCTTTCGTTCGAGCCAGCAGGGCAGGCACTATTATGGCGCAGTGATCTCAAAAGATTCCTGGCATCCGAGTGTAATGAAAGAATTGTCTGGTTCTTGGATTCTAGACCCAGCAACTGATTACAATATTCACCTTGAACCGCAGTACAACGTGTTATCCGGAGCGTTTAACTGCTTTCTCCATTATGAAGTAAATGAGTACGAGCCGGAGAAATGGATGAAAGCTAACATACAGCCAGACCAGTACACTGCTTACTTAGCCCGACGCACGAAGTTTGTAACAAGTTTACAAGCACAGGAATTGCCAGGTTGGTCCTTTGGAGGCAGGTCAAACCAGATCGCGAAGACCACCTTCAACTTTAGCAACAGCTCATATGCTGAAGTAAAAGCCACACTGGAGCGTGAGATCGCGAGAATGTCGCAGACGATCGACTCAGTAATCCAAGAAATATAAGGGGAAGTCACATATGAAAAAAACAATACTAATGGGATGTTGTATAGCATACTCACTAATCGGATGCTGTATAGCATACTCAGCGGAAATTACCAGCTATAAGAGCTTTACTTTTGGTATGTCATATGATCAGGCAAAGTCCGCAATGGATCCTACCGAAATCAAAAGCGAGGACTTTGGAAAGGAAAATAGAGGCCTTGATAAGGTAAGTCAATACTTAGATTCTCTTCGCACAAACGACATTAATCAATATAATAAATTAATCGAAGAGTGTGGTTTAGAAATTAATATACCGGATACAATAATTAAGATGCGAAAAGACAATCCAAATGGTGACCTAGACAAGATTATTGGAATAGCTAATATTGCATCAGAAGAACACTCAATTGAATTTAAAAATGGAGACATTTTACTCTTTTTGAATAACAGGCTGGTTTTCTTAATGAAGCCAATTGATAATTTTGAACTAGCTAGTGAAACCCTGAATTCAAAGTATGGATCTTTTAAGGTAACAAAAGTATTTGAGTCGCAAAGCTCCGTAGGTCCGAAGTCCCTTTTGAAATACTCATTTGGACAGGGCAATGTCAAAGCACTTATGTTTTCAAATGTAACTGATTTTAGTAACATGTGGAACTCGCTTCTTGATAAAGCTAAGAAAAATATAACTAAAAATCCCACAGACGCAATAAATGCAGGAATGACAGGAGAAGATGCTTATCAATTAGCGAAATCTCTTTATAGTAAGTATGGCAAAAAAGTAGAAAATATAATGGTTGTCTATTACGTTGACGAAGAAGCACTGAAAGCTGAAGCTACCAAATTTGACAACTCGGCTAAAAAATGGGTAAAGGATGAAAGTTCAAAGATAAAACAATTAAAAGCAAACAAGATAAAGACTATGTCTGGTGAATTTTAGGAGAAAACTTCCAGCTAATAATTGAATAAAGCTGGAATAGGGAGTCTTTAACCTTTACATTTCAAAAGCAAAGGCGCTGTGATCCTTGCCATTCTTAGCATTCCGGCGGTTGGATATTTTTCTTCAACCGCTTTTGCTTTTCAGGAGGGAGGAATCTGGGCTGCACCACATAGCCCCAGATGAAGTTGCTGCTGTGGTTTGTGGGAAGGAGTATTATGAAGTTCACAAGTAGTAATCCTTAAATTTTATATAACAAAAAATCGTTGACTCGTAGGTGGACACCAGCGTAGTCCATATAACATTTTTCCTAATCAATATTTGTTGATTAACGATTATAAGATGCAGCGGAGTAATTGATATATTCCGGACTCTGAAAGCTGCGGACAACTTCCTGTAATCCTCAAGTCGTCAATTTCGACGAAAATACAAGATTTCAATACGTAAGAAACACAATTCACTCCTGATGACTGAAATCAATACTACCCCTCGCATTAGAATGTATATTTTGTACCCATATGGATACCCTCAGATGGATATATATTATCCACTCGACGGAAACAAAAAATAAATGATATTTTGGCTAATTTATAATTTATCATTCAATAACAGGCAGTTATTTGGCTCAAATTTTGTTGGCATAAGTATTGCTCAATAAGTAATATTCCCCTCCTCTTGGGAGAAAGACTGTGCCGCAATGTATTTGCATACGATGAAGATGAGTATTGCGGCACAGTCTCAATACAATTCAATACGTAATACTCAGTATAGATGTCTTATGATGATGTTCAATATGTTTTCAGTAAAATGAAATTGCAGCACGGCCATGAGATCAGGCAATTAATGGAGAAAACTAACCTCAACCTTTAGCACGTTAAGAAACAGGTCTACTCGACAAAGGAATGAGTATTCTAATAAAACTAATGGAAAGGAGGAATGGGCGAGCACGCTCGGGTTGCCCAAGAAATTGGAAGCACACTTGAACATGTTTGTGTCCAATCAGCTGACTTCAGAAGCGATGCGGCAGAAGGTGGCAGATATCTAAACTAGAAATTATTATGAGACGAAAAGTTATAGTCACAATATTGATAGTTATTATACTCGCTGTAATCAGTGCCGTTGGTGTGTGGTCATTCTTGTCCAAGGGGAAGAAAGTGCCGACGTTCCGTACAGCACTGGTGAAACGAGGTGATCTGGTGGCTTCAATCAGCGCGACGGGCACGATCGAGCCGGAGGTAGTAGTGGACGTGGGTGCTCAAGTTTCGGGCATTGTTGAAAGCTTCGGCAAGGACAAACACGGGAAAGCGATTGACTACGGCTCGGTCGTGAATGTGGGTACGGTATTGGCCAGGATTGACGATTCACTTTACGCCGCCGCCGTGGATGCTGCTAAGGCTCAGGTTCAACAAGCTGTAGCCAACAAAATCGGCGCGGAGGCCAACGTTCTCCAGATGAAAGCGAAATTGCTGGATGCCCAGCAGGACTGGGGTCGGGCGCAGAAGCTTGGCCCATCTGATGCGTTGGCACAGACTGACTACGACCAGTACAAAGCCAATTACGAAGTAGCCAAGGCCAACCTTGCTTCGGCCGAGGCCGCTGTGGAGCAGGCGAAGGCAGCGGTGGCGCAATCCAAAGCCAACCTCGCCACTGCACAAATTAATCTCAATTACTGTACGATAAAGTCGCCGGTCAAGGGTGTGATTGTTGACCGGCGGGTTAACATCGGACAGACGGTTGTTTCCAGCCTGAGTGCGTCGAGCATCTTTCTCATTGCGAAAGATCTCAAGCGCATCCAGGTTTGGGTATCGGTCAACGAAGCCGACATAGGAAACGTTTCTAAGGACCAGCCGGTGGAGTTCACCGTGGACGCGCTTCCCAATCAAGTGTTCCAGGGACAGGTCGGCAAAATTAGACTCAATGCGACGATGACGCAGAACGTTGTCACTTATACCGTCGAAGTCAATACCAAAAATGACGATGGTAAACTGCTGCCTTATCTGACAGCCAATGCCCGGTTTATGATAGGGCGCCGGAAAGGTGTGCTGCTGATTCCGAATGCAGCCCTGCGTTGGTTGCCGCGGCTCAAACAGATCGCGCCGGAATCCCGTCAAACGTCACATACACATGCCGGTTCCCGGAGCCGAGGTGATAGCGACGTTTCTGACAACATCGCGACACCACGAGCGAGCGGAACTATCTGGGTCGAGCAGGGAAAGTTCGTCCGGCCTGTGCGCGTGAAAATCGGATTGACGGATGGCATGGTGACAGAGATTGAAGGCGACGATTTGACCGAGGGCCTGCGTGTAGTCATCGGCGAGGCGACACAAGAAACTACGGATGTTCCGAATACTGAACGCAGTCCATTCACGCCCCAGGTGGGGCGGGGCCAGCGCCAGGGCCAGACCGGATCGGGCAGTCCCGGCGGCGAACGGTAATGTTGGAGAAGCAACGATTTATTTATGGAATTGATTGAATTGCGAAATATATATAAGACCTACTCTCTCGGTGAAATTGATCTGCCGGTGCTCAAGGGCGTGTCGCTGAATATTGCCCGCGGCGAATTAGTGGCGTTGATGGGTGCCAGTGGTTCCGGCAAAAGCACACTGATGAATATCCTCGGTTGTTTGGATCACCCGACTTCAGGAGAGTACTGGCTGGACGGCCACGAGATTACCTTCCTCACTCCTACGGAAAGGGCTCGGCTGCGAAACAGGGTAATCGGTTTTGTTTTCCAAAGTTTCAACCTGCTGCCGCGTACCACGGCATTGGAAAACGTCCTGATGCCGCTGACCTACACAAAGGAAAACCTCAATGAACATCAAAAGAAACAGCGCGCCACTGAGTTACTTCGGAAAGTTGGTTTGGCGGATCGCATTGATCACCAGCCGTCCCAACTTTCCGGCGGCGAACAGCAGCGCGTGGCTATTGCCCGATCGCTGGTCAACCATCCGCGGGTGCTCCTGGCGGACGAACCAACCGGCAACCTCGATTCACGCACCAGCGAGGAAATTCTCGAGATGTTCCAACAGTTCAACAGCGTCGATGGCATCACGGTCATTCTCGTTACCCACGATCCCGGTGTGGCAAAACACGCCCAACGGGCCATTCATATCAAGGATGGCCTGATAAACGGTACGGGACAATCGGGACATGAAGGTATTGCATGAGATTATACAGCACTATGAAAACAGCCTTCAGCGCACTCGGACGGAATGTGATGCGCACTTTGTTAACCACGCTGGGTATTGTCATTGGTGTTGGAGCGGTAATAACCATGATGGAGATTGGCAACGGCACGACTATTGCCATCCAACGCACCATGGCCAGTATCGGCGCCGACACCCTTGTGATCGTGCCGGGTGCAGTCAGCATTAGCGGTGTCAACCAGGGATCAGGAAGCAGAATGACGCTGACTCCGCAGGATGCGGATGCAATCATTAAAGAGTGCCCCTCCGTCAGAAGTGTGGCTCCGATCGTACGCGCACGCACGCAGGTAGTGTATGGCAACCGCAACTGGGTGCCGACATATATCTATGG
>JBEKMY010000098.1:0-7476 GCA_049523355.1 Smithella sp.
TTTTTTTATTCTTTTATTTTTCTTCGGTGAAAATCTTTATCGTTACAAAAATATTCTTCTAAAAAGCTCGAACAATATTTTCGCAATACCCTCTGGGCATGGCATAGAACCGCCTGCGGCTCTTTCGTGCTCTTTGCACCGCCTTTTTGTGAAGTTGGTTTTTCAAAATGTTTTTAGAGAGAAAACCATTTAACGAAAGGAGAAAAAGAAAATGAAAGTTTACGAAATTATCACAAGCAGGATTATTGAGAAGTTGGAAGAGGGGATCATTCCCTGGCATAAGCCCTGGCAATCTGTCGAAGGTATGCCGAAAAACTTAATTTCCAAAAAGGAGTATCGGGGAATAAATGTTTTTATGCTTGCGGTTCAAGGATATGAAAGCCCTTACTGGTTATCTTTTAAACAAGCTCAAGAATTAGGCGGCAATATAAAGAAAGATGAAAAGGGCACACCTGTTGTTTTTTGGAATTGGATCAATCAAATTGACGACGAAGAAAAAGAAAAAAATATTCCTTTTATGAGATATTACACGGTTTTTAATGTCGCCCAATGTGAAAACCTTGATACAAGTAAAATCCCTTCTATTCCTGCGATTCATAATGACTTTGATCATATTGCGGAATGTGAGGCTATTATTGCTAATATGCCTAATTGTCCTGAGATTCAACAAGGTAAACAAAGAGCGTCTTACAATCCTTTAACTGATATTGTCAGCATGCCCCGTTTTGATAGTTTTGACACTGCCGAAGAATATTACTCAACATTATTTCACGAAACAACCCACGCCACCGGCCACCAAAGCCGTTTAAATCGTCTTAATAATAATGTTAGCCGGTTTGGCAATGGTGAATATTCCAAAGAAGAACTTGTGGCGGAAATGGGCGCCGCTTTTCTATGCGGCTTTACCGGAATTGAAAACATAACGCTTAATAATAGCGCTGCCTATATTCAAGGTTGGTTAAAAGCTCTTAAAGACGACAAAAAGCTTGTAATTATGGCAGCAGCACAGGCACAAAAGGCCGCAGATTATATTTTAAGAATCAATAATTATTAACATTGAAAAGCTGAGCTATCGGCATGACGGGCATATTTAACGATAACAAGGCTATGAAGTCCTGGCCGCCGCCGCAGGGGAGGTATTTTAAGGGGATTGTAATCCCCGTTAATTCTTCCCATCAAAATATCCCCCTCCGTTTTACTAAGAGTTTTCTTATAGGTAATTCGTCATTCTCGATGACATGCAATCTTTCACATGGTATTCATAAAGTCTGATCTTGTTAAAATTCAGGTGCGGCTGGACTTTGTTACCTAAGTTTCAATGGCCGGCAATTGCAAAATTTGAGGATTATCATTTAAAAAAAGGTGCTACGGCGCTAATCAGCCACGCTGCTTTTTGCGTCGGCTGAATTAGCATTGTGTACGCCCGGCACGGGCGTGAACTTAAGGGGTGTAAGTCCCCTGTACGTGAATCCTGCTAATGGGAAAACATTAGCAAAAGTACTAGCCGAAGGCAAGGGCGGAATCGTGAGAGACCGTCTGAAGGAAGCCTAAGTGCAAAACGATGAGCCGACGAACAGAAACAGCATATAAGGCTTAGTCTCCGGGCAAGTCAGCACAACATGACAAAGCCCGGGATTCGGGAGACAGGGTAAATGCTGCGGTTGCATCGGGACAGTTCACGTTCATATCCGGGGAGACCTGCCCGGTTGGCAACGCCTTTGGGCGTGGCGACCGTCATGGTAACATGCCGAGGGACCGGACAGGAGTCAGCAGAGGCCATATTAGGCGAGAGGAAACAAGCCCGGCGAAAAGAGAAAAGCCGGGAAAGACTTACCCCGCCGAAGGGCCGAACACAGAGAAGGGAAGAACATCTATGAGCTCACATGACACGATGAATCCGCACGGAGGAGTGCGCATAGGGCGCGTTATGGAACCGTTCAACCCAGATGAACGCCTGCTGGAGCGGATACTATCCAAAGAGAATATGGAAGCGGCGTGGAAACGGGTAAAGGCCAATCAGGGCGCACCCGGCGTTGATGGGGTTTCCATCGAACAATTTCCCGAGCATACCAGACCTCTATGGGCAGGAATCCACGAGTCGCTTTTAGCAGGCAGGTACCAACCCCTGCCGGTAAGACGGGTAGAGATTCCTAAAGCAAACGGGGGGACTCGCCCCCTGGGAATTCCAACCGTTCTCGACCGGCTGATCCAACAGGCCATCGCCCAGATTCTGTCTCCGATCTTTGATCCGACCTTTTCGGAATCAAGCTTCGGGTTCAGGCCTGGACGGTCTGCCCATCATGCGGTTTACAAGGTTCGCGAGTATATCCGGCAAGGCTACCGCATTGCCGTCGATGTAGACTTGTCGAAGTTTTTCGACACGGTTCATCATGATGTCCTGATGCGCCGGGTGGCGGGAAGGATTCCCGACAAACGGGTTCTACGCCTCATCGGGAAATACCTGCGTGCCGGTGTAATGGTCCAAGACCGTCTTCAGGAAACCTCTCTGGGCGTTCCTCAGGGCGGTCCACTGTCGCCATTACTGGCCAACGTCATTCTGGATGATCTGGATAAAGAGCTGGAGAAACGCGGACACCGGTTTGCCCGGTATGCCGATGACTTTATCATTCTGGTGAGGAGTCAACGGGCGGGCCAACGGGTGATGGGAAGCCTGAAACGCTTCCTTGAACAACGTCTCAAACTCAGGATCAATCCAGAGAAAAGCCGTGTTGTCCCAACAAACCAGGCAGCCTTTCTTGGTTTCACGTTTCGTGGAACAAAAATCTGCTGGGTGGAAAAGGCCTTTCGTGAATTCAAACGAAGGGTCAAAGAACTGACCGGCAGGTCTTGGTTTGTGTCCATGGACTTCCGGTATAAGAAGCTTTCCGAATACCTCCGCGGCTGGATGAACTACTTCGGGATTGCGGAGTATTATCATCCGATCCCGGAAATCGATCACTGGCTGAGAAGGCGTTTACGCCTGTGCTACCTCAAACAGTGGCGCAAGGCGAAAACGAAAGTTCGGGAACTTCGCAAGCTGGGAACGTCGCTTCATACGGCTATCACTTTAGCGCTGAGCCGCAAAGGGCCTTGGCGATTGTCCCGGACATTGGCGACGCAAACGGGCATGACCAACAAATGGCTCAAGGATCAGGGATTGCTGTCTGTAAAAGACCTGTGGGTGAACATTCACTACCCGGCTAAGGCCCGGTAATCTCTGTGAACCGCCTGGTGCGGACCCGCATGCCAGGTGGTGTGGGGGCTGGGGGAGAAAAACCCCCGGCTACCCGATTAGCCGACTCTTCCTTTTTTGGTTCCCTTATTGTAGTTTCCCTTAAATTCGCTACTAAATTCTTGTAATCACCTTTATCGGTCTTTCCCCACCGCAAGATTAAAATACAAGCAAGAAAAGAAAACGTGATTATAACAACGTCCCGCCCCTCAAAGGGAGCACCAAGATCAAAAGGCGGCAATGCATGGAATATAAGAACAGCCCACAATAATGTTACAAATAAGCTGACAATCTGGTTAATTTTTGACACTGAATAGGGGGCAGGTCCGACGACAAAGTTTTTGATTGGTTTCTTTTTATCTTCCTCGGGACGTTCTGTCACAATCTTGTACAATGGCCCAACAACAAAGTCTTCTATCAAGTCTACGTGATTTTCCCAATTTTCTTGCCAATACTTGCTGCCTTTGTTGACCCAAAACCAAGCAAAAGAGAAGACAAAACCCAAGCAACCGATGACAATAGATAGGTAACTGTTTGCAGCCTCTTCACTTTTCTGGATTAGGAAATAGCCAGCCAACGCAGCGGCTATGAATGTCCAGAAATATGTTGCCCGCTTCCAGTATAGGTCTATTTCAAATTTTCGGATTTCGAGTGCATATTTCAATGCCTCTCCTTTGTCCGAACCGGGCTTGTCCAAACCAAATTTGTCTTTGTATTCCTGAGGACCAATTTCCTTAAGCTTCTTATCTTGCATGGATATCTTTCCTCTAATTCACGGATAACGGAGCCGCTGTCTGACGCGTGGTTAGAAGGAATTTACTTTGGCCTAAATCTCAAATATTTCTTTTTTCCCTCATCCCATCTGAAATAGATTAGCTTTCCGAACTCAACTGTTTTCATTTTTTTAAGTAGTCTTTGCATGTCGGACCGTTCAATCTTTTTGACTTTGCCCAATTGATGATAAAGGATGGTCCAACTCAGTAATGCATCACTCCATGGAACCTTCTTCTCGTCGTATACAAATATGTAAGAAGGAGGCGAGATATGCTTCTTCACTTCATCATCAAGTTTAGATATTTTTCTTGTCAGTTTTTGTTCATTCGCTCCACAGGCAGAGATGATAATAATGGACTTGTCTTTTAATGATTTGTTTTTAAGAATTGGTAAGATAGCCTTCGCAAAACTAACCCAATTCAAAAGATCTGGTCCAAAGGCGATTCCTTTATCATTGCCGTGACAACTAAAATGATAGCAATATAAATCAGTTGCCGAAGCATCAACATCAGTTATGTATTTCATTACAGAATCAAGTTCGTTTTTGTTTTTCACGAAAAAAGATGCAGCCTTGTGGCCAAACATCTTGCTTATGTTGACAATGCTATCTGCTTCATTTCTTCCATCAAGTAGGTTATTGGGACTAGGTGATTCAATAACGAATACTTTCATTTTTCATTTCTCCTTGCTCTAAAATAATTATATCAAAAAATGTATTTCACGAATCCTGTAATTTGGCTTCATCTGGAAGCGTCACTCTGATAGTCGCCTTTAATTCGTCGAGTGCCTCCTTATTAGGCTTGTCTGCATCCCATTCCCATTGTATTGTCAGATGATGGTTAGTATCGAAATGTGTACTCGTAAGCTTCCCTTAAAATAAGACATGTTAAAAGTAGAGCTTTCTGGCAAAATAAAAGTCAGGAGGTTCATATGAAAGGGTCACGTTTTACCGAGACACAGATTTTTGCAATTCTGAAGGAAGCAGAAAGTGGTAGTCTGATTAAGGATGTCTGCCGGAAGCACGGCATCAGTGATGCAACCTATTACAATTGGAAATCCAAGTATGGTGGCATGACAGTTCCCGATCTCAAGAGAATGAAAGAGATGGAGAGTGAGTTGGGACGCCTTAAGCGCATGTATGCTGATTTGGCTTTAGAGAACCGTGCTCTTAAGGATTTGATTGAAAAAAAATTATAAGGCTGTCCGAGAAACGGGAAGCAGTCCATTTTCTGAATGCCGCACATAATCTGTCGATAAAACAAAGTTGTCGATGCGTCGGCATATCCCGGGCAGCTTATTATAAAGTTCCACAGAATGGGACTGAGCGCGATGCCGACATTATTCAGGCATTAAATAAGATTGTTGAGCATCATGCCCGTTGGGGATTTTGGAAGTGTTTCCGTTCTCTACGCAGGATGGGCTATCCCTGGAATCATAAACGTGTTTATCGGATTTACTGCGAGTTGCATCTTAACCAAAAACGGCGTACAAAGAAGCGGTTGCCCCAAAGAATGCGTCAACCACTCTTGGTACCTCAACATCCGAACCAGGTCTGGTCAGCCGATTTTATGAGCGATAGCCTTTACGCAGGCAACAGGTTTAGAACATTTAACATTATCGATGATTTTAACAGACAGTGTCTTGCTATAGAGATTGACACATCGATCACCGGTAAACGCCTGATCCGGGTATTTGAAAGGTTGCGTAATGAACGGGGATTGCCGGATGTCCTAAGGGTTGATAATGGCCCTGAGTTTCTCAGCGGTGACTTTGTTTCTTGGGCTGAATCTGTTGGGATGTTTATTCAATATATTCAACCCGGAGAACCAAATCAAAATGCGTATATTGAGCGTTTCAACCGCACGTATCGCGAAGAAGTGCTCAACCTTTATCTCTTCCGTAACCTTGCTGAGGTCAGGGAGATAACATACAATTGGATGATCGATTACAACGAAAGGCGTCCGCATGATTCTCTTAGAAACATGACGCCACTCGAAGTGATGGAACGATATACCGGAAACTCTACTTTAGAACTGTCTACTTAATGGGGAAGCTTACGTACTGGCCTGCTTAAAATAGGTTTTCTCACATGAATAAATTACTGGTCTCCCCATACCCTCAGCAAATCCTGCTTCCCAGTATGCACCTCGGTTTTCCTCTGTCAATTCAGCTATAAGAAATCGTGATGTTCTGATCTCAACCCTGAGTCTGTCATCTATGAGTCCTGCTTTTGGTTTCTCATCGATACGTTGCAGATCAAAGCCTGTCTGGGCTATTGCATTCTTAAAATGTTTGTAGATTTCATCAAGTTTCTGATTCCCAAAAGGCATGGCCATAAAAGCCTTTTTGCTGTCAATATTCCCCCGTCGTATTTCCTCATACCGCTCCCACCCTTTCATATTTAATATAAGAGATACCTCACCTAAAGAGTTACGCAATTCAGTAACAAGCTCAGATTTTTTAAGGTGAGCCATCATGAAATCGAGGCCCAAAAAGTCTATAGAACCAACTACTGCTAAAATATGACCTCTTGTTCTAGTAATATCCCTTCCAGGCGTACTATTGTTTCCGAGATATAGGACAATATTATTTTCTTGCTCCTTAAGAGATGGTAGGCTGGAATTGGCAAGGATTGCTTCGATAGTTTCACTGAAGAGCGTGGGGGGCGTATCCCCCTGCATCTTTAGAATAGAGTGGCTTAAAAGGGCTGGTCCGTTTGGATGTTTCAATAACTGGCTTGGGAGGGTTCTTTGGGCAGTACTTGTTAGGAAGAAATCTCCGCACCTTATGCATTTGTATAGCGTCTTCCTCCCTCCACTTGAATCGATAAAGGATTCAACATAAAGCTCATTGCATACTGGACAGTTTGTAGAGTTCATAATAGTAGTGCATATATGATGATGTATTTCATAACTTGATACTCCACGCCGCAAATTTAATTAATAATACTTTTAACAGGAAATGATTTTTTAAGATTATTATATGGTAATGTAGCATAAAATTATAATTAAGGAAATAACACTTTCAGGAAGCTATCAATAAAAAACCAGATGTTCGATTATGGATATTTTTTAATAGGGCGCTGTCCCTGGTTTCCCCTATAATGTAAACCCGTCTTGGTTTATCCTCTGGCAGAAGCACGCCGTGCTAGGGTAAATAAGAATAATCCGGTTAAAATAATTCCCGCTAATGCTTCTGAAGCAGCAAACATTCTAAATTCAGGCTTAGGTATTACATCTCCATAACCGAGTGTTGTAAAAGTCACGGTACTGAAATAAAAAGCTGTTTTTAACCCACTTATTGACAACGCATCCAGCCATTGATAACTGAGAGCATATAAAAAAATTGTAAATGCACTTGTAAAAATAACTCGCAATGGTCTTTCGCCATATCCCCATACTAAGCATAGAACGTATGAAGCCAGAATCTTTGTCAGATTACGAAACCATCTAGAGAGGAGGGGTAATAGT
>JBEKMY010000099.1:0-7337 GCA_049523355.1 Smithella sp.
ATTAAATAATTTTTGAATAAACAGCATTAATACTCGAAAGCGTTGGCGCAATAAAAAAACCCGACCGGTTAGGATCAGGTTTTTTTTAATTAACAAAAAGAGTTAAGAATTACTAACACCTTCCGCAGCGTTGATTGCTGCAAGAATTACGTTGCAAATTGCAAGCAATTCAGGACCCGCAAATATCATAACCGCATCAAGAACCAGCTTAATAGCATTTAACCAGGGCAGCCATGACGCTGGAACAATGCCGCCATTATTAGCAAGTTCAGCATTTAACTTTTGAACGATGCCGCCATTTTGCTGAACGCTTGAATTCATTGCAGCGTGCGCTTGAGAGGTTACCTGCGGAGTAACCGCAACCTGTTTTAATGGCAGGGTTGGAACCGATGGAGTTAATATCGTACAGATAAAAACACCGTTGATTTGTGCCTTTTTCATTTGAAAAGAATTTTTAGTGAAACAATATTGTTCATTGAGAGCAAAGATAAGTAATTATGCGAAACAGCAACAGGAAAAAGAAAAAATAATCGGAAATTCCGATTTACTTAAGAACATCAAATATTAAAAGCGGAATACCAAGGTCCGAATATCTGCCAGAGCCAGGCGGATAAAACTTATTGCGAAGTTCAATAATATAATCTCGGACCGAATTCGCCATATTTGACAAACCGGCTTTTATAATTTCGTAGATGTCGAGAGCATAAACAGTACAAAAATCTTTTCGAATTACCTTTTCAGGATATAAATCTTCTATTATATCTAATTCAGAACCAATAGCTTCATTGTAACAGGAAACATTCTTTGAGCCATGAAAACCAAGACTGAGACAAACCTGTTTAAGTTTAGATAACGATTGCGAAATATACCATATATTGCCCTGAACCTGTAGTTTTTTCTTTATAGAATCATAAAGAGACTGAGCAATATCAGGCTCCAAAGCAGTACCGCCATTGGCAGCCACAGCGGCAGATTTAGCATCCTTAAATGCATTGTAAACATCTGAATTTTTAGTGAGATACTTTGCAAGATAAGCTTTAGCATTGCGAATTTTCTTTAGTGAGTGTATATCAACAGTGGAAGAAGGATTCGACCAGTTAGTTATCTTCCCGCTTTTATATGCTTCGATTTGAGATTTGAGAGACCACGTTTTAAAAAGCCAAGGGCGTGGACGAAAGCCGTTTGAATGCCATGCCTTTTGATTAGTACGGTAAGCTTCAATATAACCCATACCATCCAAAATTTTATTCCATATCCCCTGTAATACAGAATAGTCAATGTACTTATCAAACACAATATGAAAATGAATATTGCCGTTCTTTTGCTTTTCAGCCTTCCAAAGATAGTTTTGGAGTTCGAAACGCTGCCGACATTGAGTAAAGAAATTATTAAGCGCCTTATGTTTGATTTCATTGTCCGAATGCATTTGATCAGATGGCAAAGTTAAAGTTAAAAGCCCGAGTTTGTATTTGAATAGCCGGTGATTATGATTATTTTCTGCCCATTTATTCTTCGCAATTAATAGCAACCAGTCCATGGCCGTGTACAATCTTTTCACAGCTTTCTTACTTACAATGCCCGTATGCTTTGCCTTTGAAAGATTTGCAAGTGAATTATAATTACGAATAATTTGCTCATCCGGATGGTCCCGAAAAACAGGTTGAGTAAATAATTCAAGTTCCAGCTGTTTGCTTTTTACATCTGGAGAAGCTATCGAAGAGCCTGGGAAAGCATACGGGCTGCATTTTACCTGATATGCGACAGCATATCCTGGGGTAATCTTAAGGCGAGATTCTGAAAAATATTCCTTCGTTTTACCGTAACTCATTGATATACTTTTGTGGAGCGTAGGGGTATAATACTTTTTGACTTATGGAACATAAGATAAACCAATAAAGGTATGTTAGCTTTTTACCTCGATTTTAATAGGGTAAATTTTAATAATCTGAAAAGGCGTATTACAATGGTTACAAACCAGTAAATTATTGCACACACAACCGCAGACAGTACATACACGAGGAATAAAAGCGACGCCAGTACCGACACAACAAGGGCACGAAAGCGACAAATAACGGTCAATATCATGCTGCGTTATTTTCCGCATTGTTAACAAGCTTTTCGGGAGTTAAAGAGCGTAAAAAAGCAATCCTTTTCTTTAGTATTTTGTATTGTTGACAGTATTCCGTGTAGCGTGCACCACATAAAACCATTTCCCTAATACCCTCATCCATTAAACACTTAGCATTCGGATCAGAGAATTTTGAAACATTGCAGCCAATAAGGTTACCCCAGTACTGCATTAGACCTATTGAGTTTTTTATATCGTTGAGTATCAACGATGCGCTGTAAACAACTTCATTGATAGAAGTACTACAACTAATATGAGTAAATTTCTGTGCATCCATATTATTCAGTTTAGGTTAAAATTTATGCAGCAAAATAATGGCAGCAAAATGACAAAGTCAAGCTTTTTTCAAGACAATGTGTCAGGGAAAAAATGCTTAAATTTCAGTTTAGAATACCTACAGAACGCCTAAAATTAAAAAATGCTTTTAAAATAACAGGTGAAACATGACCTTAAACGAATCAAGTTTTTAGAATTCGACAAAACAGCAGAATTTAATAGACTAAAATTTGTTAAAATTAAGCGTTTGCTGTCGGATAAATTAACAATTAATCTGTCGGAATCTTTTTTTAAACATTAAGAATTGAGCAACCATATTATAGACCTACATTTACCATGACGAAGCGATATTATTGTATTTAATTTTATCCTTGCATTATCAGAACAATTGGATAAAACCCACTCACAACCTGAATATACAAGCTGTGAATGGATATAAACCTTTATATGAAAATGATACATAATTTATTTATTTTTTTTGACACACACAAAACAAAAGAAAAAAACAGCGAAAAAAAAGAAAGCAGGTAACTAGCGGCGGCATGGAGTGGGTGCAAGCCCAGCAGCCCTTGCAGACAGCCTTTAAAATAAGAAATCAGCTTAGGGATGCTGCTTGTATAGGCTTGTGCCCTAATCGGAATGCTGCCGCACCTTTGCTATCTTTTTTATTCGCTGTATTTGTTTTTTTTCTTTAATACCTTGCTGCCGCAGGCTATGCGCCTTGTTTGAACGGAGTGAGTAGCGCAAATAAAGGCAGGCAACAATAAGTCGCTGGCATACCAAAATACAGCGGCGGCTGTGGGTGGGGGGTTGGGAAAAGCCGCCGCTGCAATAACGCCAGCACAAATCTAAAAAAAAGCTATTTACGTGAGCCTGACATATTAGAAGTTATGGGACACTTGCAAGCCTTAAAAAACAAACAAGCAAGTGTGGCATCCGCACCCATAACTGCTAATATGTTAAATAGCTTTTTTTATGCCTGCCTGCCTTTAGACCTTTGCATCTTTTGAAGGTTACGGGCTTGCCGAGTTATCGCCGCCGCAACTAATATCATTTATACTGCTTTAATGCGGCGGTCGGCACAGGCATGCCCGCAAAATTTGACAGTGCCAGCAGACCAGCGTCAGCTGGGCTGATGGCACTGAATAAAAAATCAAGCCTTATACTTGACAGTGCCAGCAGACCAGCGTCAGCTGGGCTGATGGCACTGAATAAAAAATCAAGCCTTATATTTGACAGTGCCAGCAGACCAGCGTCAGCTGGGCTGATGGCACTGCAAGAAAGAAAAGCCTTATCTTTTTTCTTAGTTCAATCAAGTTGTGGTGTGGTGGTGGTGGTGGTGGTGTGGTGGTGGTGTGGTGGCGTGGTGTGGTGGTGGTGGTGGTGGCGTGGTGGCGTGGTGTGGTGGTGGTGGTGGTGGAGTAGTTGTAGTTATTTATTTGACAGTGCCAGCAGACCAGCGTCAGCCGGGCTGATGGCACTGAATAAAAAATTAAGGGAGTGGAACAAAGTAAAAAGCATAGCCAGTGCTAAGACGCTGGGTTAATAGTTTCTATTTTAAACGATAATTGAAGTGAACCGCCATTCAATAAAGTTAAATCAGTGGCTGTGAAAATCGCTGCAATTACCCTGAACGTTGTAGGGAAATTAACAAGCAAGCCACCAGCATAAAGCAAAACTGCATCTTTATGGGAAGATACCTGGCCGACATTAAGAGGCGGCGTCGAGGGGAGACCCTCTAAATTTCTCAGAAGAGTAGCCGTGAACAAAGACGTTGCATTTGTAGTATCATATATATCGGCAAGAGCGCAATCATTATTCGAAGCACTATCAGAAAACTGTTCAAGCACATCAATAAACACATCTGTAACAATTTCGTTTATCTGCAATTCAGGTAAATTAAACGTAAAAGATGCGGAAGGAGAAACACCTGTATTAATATCAGAGAAATTAATAATAAATGTAACAATTCTACTGCTATGAGAGTCGAAATAATTACAGATGTAAACCCATTTGCGAATTATGCCAACCTGCAACCACTGATAAATATCTCCTTGGGGAAATAAAAAACAATAATCGTTAAGATTATTACCTGAAAGAGGCAAAGAAGCGGCTGTTTTCCAATTGTCAGACGTTGAATATTGATTTAAAAACGTTGATTCAAACGAGGGATTATTCAAAAGGAAATTCGTAAAGCTTCCCTTAACCTGTGCTATCTGTGTGTTGTCGGTTGCCATAAAATAAATTTTAATTTACTAAATATTGAAAATTGAGAGGTTGCCCAGCAAAGCCGCTGTTAATATCAATAGGTATTAATTTAAAGAAAACACGTGGTAAATAGAGAGTTGTAGGCGTGGGGTAAAAACGGGGAAAGTAAGTACCTGAACAATCATATAAATCAGTAGTGTTAGCAGGTATAGCATCAAATAAGCGTAAATACTTTTTGCCGTTTGTTATACCTGCGCTTAAACCAGTACTTGCAAATATTAAGTAAATTACATTAGATGCCGTTGTCTGTCCTGTAAAAAATATTTTACATTTAAAGCTATCAGGCGGATAAATTGAAAGATATGAAACGCCAGCAGCAGGTAAATACAATGATTGAATAGGCGAAGGTGAAACAAAGCTGGAGAGCATAGCTAAACCACAATCGAATAGATTTTGGTTACATCTTATAAAAAGATTGTAACCTGATGGCGTAAATTTAACACCGATATTATTTGTAAGCTTGATTTGAGCAGCTGCAAATATCCACGAGTAACGTTGTTCTTCTGTCAGTGTTTGCCAAGCTTGCATTAAAGATCCGAAAGAATCACGAACAGCCTGTTGATAAGGAGATTTAGGGTTTGTGGGCTTAACATAAGAACGTTGAAGTAACTTACCATCGTGACGAAAGTAAATTACATCTCCCGATTTACCTGAAAGATTGCTAACAAATGCTGATAGTGCTACTTCTGCCATAATTAAATTAAAAAGAAATACCAAACATAACCGGATAAATAGGAAGTGAAGGTATAAATTTACCTGCAATAAACGAAAAGAAAACCGGAGTACCTGAAAAGCCTGTGTTTATTTCAACTGGTACAAGTTTGAAAAATATTTTAGTACCAGCAACAGGCTGACCGAAACGAGCAATATAAGCAACTGTTATATCAAACGGCGCTGATGAACCAGGGGGCAAGTTAATAAGATGCTTGAGCCATTTTTTAGCATACGATATACCAGCACTCAAACCCTGTGTAGCATACAACTTATAGCAAATAAAATCATTCGTTGGAGTGGGAGAGAAAATAAGATTCATCGCATAAGTTACAATCAAATTTTCCTGAATTGATGCCTCAGAAATTAGCGTTCTTCCAGTTGGAGTAACAGGATTTAACAACAAGGGCAAACCAATTGTGTATAAATTTTGATTGCAATATAAGTACAATTGCTGACCAGTGGGATGATAAGCGGTCCCGGCCTTGTTATGCCATGTTACAGTTAAAGCTAAAGAGTTCCAATTTGCAATATTATCTTGAGGTAAAAGCTGCCAATACCGAATGATATAACCCCAATTAACACGGTTTGGCTGCTGTGTAGAGCTTTGCCTATTTATAGGCCGGGCATAAGCCTTAGTGATAGAGCCTGCATGGTTTTTAGAGAAGATAGTACCGCCTTGTTTGCCGACTATTATTGAATCAAGACCGCCTTGTAATATTAAGGTCATTGCGATTTAATTTTAAAATAAAAACAGTGCTACCCGTTAGAGTAGCACTGAACCTAAACAAATAAATAAAGACCGATAAACCAGATACTAGACAAGTACTATAACAGATTCGGTAACACTACCGAAAAATTTGTCCATTTTACTTGCAGCCAGTGAAATAGTTTCCCACTTGAAAAAAACCTTTTTTCCAGCAATAGGAGTACCGAATACCGCATTGTAATAAGTAGCAAAAGCAAAGCCCGTAACAGCAGCACCAGCAGGGGCTGTGTAAATAGGACGGAACTGACCTTTAGAAAATGACCTACCAGCACTCAAACAAGGAGTAGCATACAGTATCATAGCCTGACCTACAGGAATTAAAGGAATATCAATTCTAGTCGCTAATGGTAGAGTTACTGACATTTCAGGATTAGCCATATTAAGAGGCACTAAGCCAGCAGCACTAACAGGAGGATTAGCAAGAACGGCAGCACCTGGAGATACTAATTGCAAACGCTGATTTTCCGCAACAAAAGCATTTATTCCTGAACGACCATGAGCGGTGCCAATCTTATTTTTAATCAGCAGATTTCCGCCATATTGGTTCCATGCCAGAATCTGCGCCTGAGTAAGATTCTGCCATGTACTTGCATAATACCGCAAACCCGAGCGAACTACTGCCTGTGTAGTAGTGTTCTTGTTAGTTGGTTTTACCTTGTTAGACCAGATAACATTTCCTTTACTCCTGTAAAACTTTGTTCCTTCTGTTTTTCCCTCAATCTCAGATACAAATGCAGAGAGAATCATTTTTAAGCAACAGAATACAATCGGTTTTCTTTTACCGCTTTCTTTGCCTTTTACAGCCGTAACCTTAACAGACTTATTATCTGCTGCCATTATGCCTACAGCCATCAGCATAAAGAAATTTTTAAACAAGTTTTTCATTTTAATGAATTTTTAGAGTTAATAATTACAAAACTACACAAATTACACTTACAAAGTCAAGGAAATCATGAAATATATTTTTATATCAAAGCAAATTAACGGTAAAGTAATTTCCGGGGAAGTGTTCAGGAAGTGCCGGAGAAGTGCTGAAAAATATGTGAAAAAGTGCTGAATAACTATTAAATAATTTTTGAATAAACAGCATTAATACTCGAAAGCGTTGGCGCAATAAAAAAACCCGACCGGTTAGGATCAGGTTTTTTTTAATTAACAAAAAGAGTTAAGAATTACTAACACCTT
>JBEKMY010000100.1:0-8942 GCA_049523355.1 Smithella sp.
ATCTCGTCAATTTGGGTATTGATGGCAAAAGAATAACAACCATCAGCTACGGCAGTGAAAAACCGCTTGATCCCGGTCATGATGAGGATGCGTGGGCGAAAAACAGGAGAGATCACTTTGCCATCAATTAGATTATTTACGGGCGCGTTATGAATACATCTGCGGGATTTTCGGACGGTGCGGAGGATCAAACGGAAGTGGTCTCCCCTTCTTCCACTTCCACTCCGCACCTCTTCCCGTAAAAGCGGCAATGGGTTACGGAGGCGGTCAATGAAATGCAAATTATTTGTTTTATTTATTAAATAGTCAGGAAGAGACCAAATATGAAAAAAAATGTTTATTTGATGACCGTAATGGTTTTATTGGTTTTTGTCTGGTGTGCCGGTTCTTTTGCTGCGGATAAAGCGGATAAAATTGGCTTTATTAATTTGCGGCAAATAATGCAGGATTCGAATGCCGGCAAAAAGGCTGCGGGTGAATTCAAAAATTATTATGAAAAGAAAACTCAGGAAATCAAATCGGCAGAAAAAGAATTAAAGACATTGAAGGATGAGTTGGACAAACAAAGCGAAATCATGACTCAAAGCGCACGAAGTGAAAAAGAAGCCGCTTACCAGAAGAAATTGCGCAATTATCAATTGCTGGTTAATGATACGAATGAGGAACTTAAAAGGCGCGATCAGAAGATAACTCAAAAGATAATGCCGGAAATTATGAGAATTGTCCGCTCCGTGGCCGGAAGAGAAAAATATACTCTGGTTATCGATGTGGCAAGTATGCCGATGCCGTACTATGATAAAAGAAGCGATTTCACTGATAAAGTAATTGAAGATTATAATAAATCCGCCATATAGAACTATGAGCGGCTTGGATCAATTAGAAGTTGTAATAAATAAAAGGAATTTTATATAATTTCCTTAAAATTATTATAAAAGGAGAAGAAGAAAAAGTATGCAAAAAAAACATTTGATAATCATTTTATTGATGGTAGCTTGTGCAACAATGATAGCCGGATGTTCCGGAAAGCTGTTGACAAAGAGTGAAGGACCGTCTTCCACAAAGGTAGTGGCCAGGCCTGGTGGCTTGCCGGATTTAGTTATAGACCAGAGAATAAGTGACGGACCGGCTTCCACAAAGGTAGCAGCCAGGCCCGGTGACCTGTCGGCTTTAGATAGGGACCAGAGAATAGACGACACAGCAAAGGCTTCAGATTCTAAAAAAGATAAGGTTTCTAAAATCGATAAATTCAAACAGGAGAATCTTGCTCTGGCGTCGTCCATTGAATTTGAGTTTGCGAAACATTTTGTGAGAGAACAGTATCACGATGGTCTTAAAAAAGTCGCCGATTCAATGAAAGAAAACCCTAGGGCAAAGGCTATCCTTAAAGGTCATACGGACAATATCGGTACAAAAGCCTATAATATGCGTCTGTCCAAAGTTCGCGCCAACAGTGTAAAACTGTACATGGTAAAAGAGTTTGGCATAAAAAGGGCCCGCATTGCCGCTTTCGGTTATGGATTCAGTAAACCCGTTGCCGACAATAACACGGAAGAAGGACGACAGAAAAACCGCAGAGTCGAAATATTTATCAAAGGAACAGAAGCAAAGTAAATTTATATCGGGTTTATGTTTTAAAAACGAAGGCCTCATAACCGTTAGATAATTATGAGGCCTTTTTACTGCCATAAATATACGCCGGACGCAACGTCTGCAGATCAAAAGAATGCAAAATGTTTTTTTGTATCAATGGTGATGTCATTTGTAATTAATTTATGAAAGATGACAGGTAATTCAATGAAATTCAAAATAAGGTTAATAATTTTAATGCTTGCTCTATGCTGCTTCTTTTTGCACCAGTCCGCAGCCATGGGAGAAGACCGCATACCTGATCTTAAAGGAAAGTGGCGCGGGACCGCCTTTTTATACGCCGACGCAAAAGGGATCAGTGCCTCGAACAAAAATGTCAATCTGATTGTATTAAAACAGTCCGGATATGATTTCAGCGGAAACATAGAAATATATGATAAAGGCACAAAACTGCTGCGCGGGTTTACAGGTTATTTGAATAAGCATGATAAGTATATCTGGTATTTCTGCATTGTCACTGAAAGAGGCAATGTGGATATCGGATACCTTATAACGGAAAATAGAATGAAAGTGAATCTCAGAGCTTTCGGCCCAAATACTGACGTGGCAGTGTGCAGTCTGACAAGAGAAGAGCCTTCGCCGGATTAGCACGAATGTCCATGAGGGTGACCAAGTGTAAAGCAAATGCACGAGAGATATTATGAAGTCAACTCCTACCACTGCCGCATTTCAACAAGTTCATCTTAACACTTACCAGTTGAAAGAAAGCATAGCAGTGAAATATTCTGAACGTGCTCCGCAGCTATTTTATGCATCCATCCGAGTGCCTTAAGATCGAGGCTGCATAAACTGGAAATAGTTCAGCCGGATACAAAAGATTCAAATTAGGAACTTCTTCTTCGCCATTCAAAGTACCCCTCAGCATATTGAGGCCCCACTAAATACTGAGGCCAAAGGAATCATTTCATGCTGCTATGCAGTTCTCTTTTGTTGATATAACCAACTGTTATTAAAGAGCGAATCCATATCTCTATACTTCTTTGGCTATTGGCAGACTATTTGCATTTATATTGATCAAGTCAATTGAATCATTGAAGCTTTCTATGGCAGGACGCGGAGAATCTTTGATCCTTAAGGATTAATATTATTCCGTGTTTGTTTCCTTGCAGCAAACTACGAGGAAATGCGCTCGCTACCGGATTCAAAGTAAAGGGATACTAATATGTCTAAACATACAAAACCATCTGATTCGGGTTCCGATGCGAAGTTCCTTGGATGGCAGGGGAAAACATCGGGAGAACTTTTTCCACTCTTCAATATTACTGCCGTAGATCATCCATTATATCAGTCTACAGTGAGTGAAGCGACATTATGCAGACTGCACCTCCGGGTTCCGAAAGTCCCCTCTCCATATCCGGAGACGGAACCACCTCCATGGAATAATCTGGGAATCGAGTTGAATAATCCTAAGACTGCAAGAGAGGCTATAGAAATGGCCGGATTGAATTACACCGTAGAGAAGAAGCCTCTAAAGTTGAAAAAGGGATTGAAGCAAGAATCATATGCGACGGTGCGAACGGATAACGGTGAGGTTCTGGGCCACGTCAAAGCGAATTATGAACCCATTCAGAATATCGATGCTTTCACGTTCTTCGACACTTTGGTTGCTGAGGGTGAGGCGATGTACGAGACAGCCGGATTTTTTGGCAAGGGTGAATTTATTTGGATCCTGACGAAACTTCCGGGCTTCATTAAGGTCCACGGCAACGACATCGTCAATAAATGTCTCTTGCTTACAAATAGTCATGACGGCAGTTCACAGGTTCGAATGAAGCTTACTCCCATTCGTGTAGTCTGCAATAATACTTTGACGTCTGCATTGCGGGGTGCGGGAGATATTCCAATCATTCACACACCAAACGTCGTGCAGGATTTGCAACAGTCGACCACAATCCTCGGATTGTCAAAATACTTATACGAACAACTCGACGTTAAGTTCAACAGTATGGCCTCCAGGAAGATCACGGAAGCGCAGTTGCGGGAGTATGTGCAGGCGCTGGTTCCTGATAACGAAGAGGCCGAGAATACTGCAAGAACCGAAAAGATCCGGAACAGCGTGCTTCATTTGCATGAATCCGGTCTGGGCGCACATCTGGCGCGGGGCACATGGTGGGGGGCTTTCAACAGTGTAGCCGAATACACGGACCACATGATGTCGGGTGAAGATGCTGCCACGCGATTGGATTCAATCTGGTTTGGCCGCGGAGAACAATTAAAGTTGAAGGCATTCAATTTAGCACAGCGAATGATGATGTGGCCTGAATCGGGGGTTCAAGCAACCAATAAAGCTGGTGTGTTTTGATTCGTGAAACTCCAATTCTGAAAGTGAAGCATAACTGAATTGGTAAGTTGAACAATCCCGCAAAGCGGAGAGTACGATATCCCTGCTTTTGTTGTTTTTGCTTTTCAGAGGCACGATGTGATGCGGTTATCATGGCAGGCAAGGATTCGTGATTTGTAATCGGCCATGTTAAGATGAAGGTGTCCGGGGTGGAGGTCATGAAAAGCATGAAGGACGACGCTAGAGGAAAGAAAGGCATCGTTACGACCCCGATTATATAAGATTAATTTGGGCGCGGTACCAAACGTTTCCAATGCCGTCTGAGGGAAGTTGCGGCGCCGGAATAATAAAAAAGGAGGATGTGCTATGAAACTTAACACAAAGGCTTTCGGACTGGCATTTGGGCTTCTATGGGGCTTCGGATTTTTTTTCGGTACATGGTGGATGATAATTATAGGGAAAGCATCGGGAGCACCGACGCTTATTAGCAGCGCCTACATAGGGTACAGCATTACTCCCATAGGCAGTCTGGTAGGCCTGGTCTGGGCTTTTTTCGATGGTTTAATAGGCGGCGTAATTTTTGCCTGGTTATATAATAAACTCAGTTCCCGGGAAAAATAAAATCCACAGAGAATGAAAATGCGTAAAAGGTGAGGCGGTATTTCCTGAAATGGATATGAACAAAGAATCTGCAATTATGCGTGATTTTCATCAAATCAAATAGCAGGGGCAAAATAATGAAAGAGAATCCTTTGAAACAATTGGGAACGCTGGGCCAATCCATCTGGCTGGATTATATCCGGCGCGATCTGATCGCCAGCGGTGAGCTTCGGCGTCTGATCGATGAAGATGGACTGCGAGGAATGACCTCCAACCCATCCATATTTGAAAAGGCAATAGCGGAAAGCAACCTTTACGATCAGGACATTCGTGACATGGCCCTCAAGAAAATGGATGTTAAAATGATCTATGAATCTCTCAGCCAGCGCGATGTACAAAATGCGGCTGACGAATTCAAGTCTGTGTATGAAAAGACTGACGGCAAAGATGGATATGTCAGCTTGGAGGTCAACCCTCATTTGGCGCATGATACCAAAGGTACAATTGAGGAAGCCCGACGATTATGGACCGCACTGAACAGATCTAACGTTTTGATCAAAGTTCCGGCGACGTCCGATGGTCTGCCTGCTATCCGGCAACTCATCAGTGAAGGGATCAATGTCAACGTGACGTTGCTCTTTGGATTGCCTCGTTATCGACAAGCTGCTGAATCATTCATTGCCGGCCTCGAAGCACGCGCAGTTCAAGGGAAACCTTTGGAACATATAGCCTCGGTGGCCAGCTTCTTTTTGAGCCGTATTGACACCCTGGTGGACCCGCTGGTGGAGAAATTCATCGAGCCAGATGGCAAGAAGACGGAAATTGCGAAAAAGGTGCATGGACAGGTGGCTGTATCGAGCGCTAAGGCGGCTTACCAAATCTATAAGGAAATTTTTGGCAGTAACAGGTTTAAGAAACTGGCTGATAAGGGCGCTCGTGCACAGCGGTTGCTCTGGGCCAGCACAGGCACAAAGAACCCGGACTACAGCGATATAAAATATATTGAACCAATAATCGGTTCGGAGACTGTAAACACAGTTCCGCTTAAAACCATCGACGCTTACCGTGATCACGGTGAACCGAAATTACGCCTCGAACAAGATGTTGAGGAAGCCAACTGGATAATGGCACAATTGCCGGAACTCGGGATCAGTATTGACAAGATAACTCAGCAGCTTGAAGACGAAGGCGTCAAGAAATTCGATGAACCATTCGACAAGCTGATGGCGGCCTTGACAAAAAAGTCATCAGAATAATTTAAGGGGAGAACGATGAAAATAAGCCCTTATGCAGGAAAACCTGCCGAACCAGCTATGCTGGTTAATGTGCCCAAACTTATCACGGCTTATTATACTGAAGTGCCCGATCCGTCAGTGCCGGCGCAACGGGTTGCATTTGGCACCTCAGGGCATCGCGGCTCAGCCTTCGATAAAGCATTTAACGAAAGACATATTCTCGCCATTAGTCAGGCCATTTGTCTCTACCGAAAACACCAGAAGATCGATGGACCTCTGTTTCTTGGCATGGACACACATGCGCTCTCCGTGCCGGCTCTTGCCAGTTCGCTTGAAGTGCTGGCGGCAAATGGGGTGGAAGTCATGATCGCGGATAAAGATGAATACACCCCGACCCCTGTTATTTCTCACGCGATTATTACATACAACCGCGGGCGCAAGACAGGACTTGCCGATGGTATAGTGATCACGCCTTCGCATAACCCGCCTCATGATGGAGGTTTCAAGTATAATCCTCCTAACGGCGGGCCGGCCCAAAGCGATGTTACAGATTGGATCGGGGCGAAGGCAAACGAATTTTTAGAAAATGGACTTCTGAGTGTGAAAAGGATTTCTTTCGAGAAAGCTCTTCGCACCTCCACATCGCACCGGCACGACTATCTCAATACTTACATTGCTGATCTCGCTAACGTAATTGACATGGACGCCATTTGCGGCGCAAAGATCAATATGGCGGTTGATCCGCTTGGCGGTGCCGGGGTTCACTACTGGATGCCGATTGCCGAGCGCTACGGTTTGAACCTCACGGTCGTGAATGATGCCATCGACCCGACTTTCCGATTTATGACTGTAGATTGGGACGGTCAGATCCGCATGGACCCGTCTTCACCCTACGCGATCCAGAGATTAATCGGTCTGAAGGATCTTTTCGATATCGCCTTTGCCTGCGATACTGATCATGACCGGCACGGGATTGTCACCAGGAGCGGGGGGTTGCTTGCTCCTAATCACTACCTATCTGTCGCCATTTTCTATCTTTTCCAACACCGGACGAAGTGGAGCAAGAAAGCGGCGGTCGGTAAAACGGTGGTGAGTAGCCGGATGATCGATCATGTCACCGCGAAGCTTGGCCGTAAACTTTACGAGGTACCGGTTGGCTTCAAGTGGTTCGTGGATGGCCTGCTTGACGGTTCGCTTGGCTTTAGCGGCGAAGAGAGCGCAGGTGCGTCTTTTGCTCGTCTGGATGGCAGCGTCTGGACGACGGATAAAGACGGAATCGTCCCGGCTTTGCTTGCGGCAGAGATCACAGCCCGGATGGGCCGCGATCCGGGCGAAATCTATCGCGAATTAACGCGTGAGTTTGGAGAGCCTGCCTATGACGAAGTTGAGGCACCATGCACTCCGGATCAAAAAGTACTTTTGGCAAAGATCTCATCCCGGCAGGTTAAGATCACTGAACTGGCGGGCGAAAAGATCCGGATTACCCATGCACCGGGCAACGGCGCGTCCATTGGTGGACTAAAGGTGATTTCCGAGAGCGGATGGTTCGCGGCGCGTCCGTCAGGGACGGAGAATATCTACAAAATTTATGCGGAGAGCTTCCGTGGAGTAGATCATTTGCATAGTATCCTGGAGGAAGCACAGACAATCGTCAACGACGCTCTTGCAGTAGGGGTGTCGCCAGGAAATACCTTGAGGAAAAAACATGATTGAACAGAAAAAGGCGCATGATAATGCGCGGCAGCCGCACATTATTGTTGACGCTGAACTGGAAAAGCTTCAGCACAAATCATTCAGCTACTTTCTGCATGAGACGAATCCGGACAACGGGCTGGTGATGGACAAGAATGCATCAGATTGGCCTGCCAGTATTGCCGCTACCGGCTTGGCGCTGGCGGCTTACCCGGTGGCTGTCGAGCGCGCATATATGTCGCGTGCGGCGGCGGCAAAACGAACGTTGATCACGTTGCGTTTTTTCTGGAACAGCCCGCAAGGTCCCGAGCCCGACGCTACCGGCTACCATGGATTTTATTATCATTTTCTTGACATGCAGACCGGCCGGCGCGTCTGGCAATGCGAACTGTCAACGGTAGATAGCGCTTTTCTGCTGGCGGGTGCGTTAGCTGCGGGAGTTTATTTTGATAAGGATACGGCCGACGAGCATGAAATCCGCACCCTCGCCGACGCGCTTTATCGCCGTGCGGATTGGCAATGGGCACAAAACAATGGTGCAATGGTTACACATGGCTGGAAGTCCGAAAGCGGATTTCTCGAATACCGTTGGGAAGGCTATGATGAGGCGATGCTGTTGTATATTCTGGGACTGGGCTCTCCCATTCATCCGCTGCCCGAGAGCTGCTACGCCGCGTGGACTTCGAGCTACCGGTGGGAACGCTGTTACGGATATGAATATCTTTACGCCGCACCGTTGTTCACCCACCAGCTATCGCATGTCTGGATTGACTTTCGCGGCATTCAAGACGCGTTCATGCGCGGAAAGGGCATCGACTATTTCGAAAACAGCCGCCGCGCGACTTATGTGCAACAGCAGTATGCGATGGACAACCCGCTCAAATTCGCGGGCTATGGCCGCAATTGCTGGGGAATTACAGCAAGCGACGGCCCAGGCCCCGACACGATCAAAGTGAACGGCATCGAGCGCCGATTCTTCGATTACGTGGGCCGAGGTGTGCCGTATGGGCCCGACGATGGCACTATCGCGCCGTGGGCGGTGGTGACATCGTTGCCGTTCGCACCGGAGATCGTGCTGCCCGCGATCGACTATCTGGTACACGAGATCAAATGGAAAATGGACCACCCCTATGGCTTCAAGGCGACATTCAATCCGACCTACCCGGTAAAATCGAGCAATCCCTTTGGCTGGGTATCACCATGGCATTACGGGCTTAATCAAGGGCCGATTGTTTTGATGATCGAAAACTATCGTACCGGCTTATTGTGGCGATTGATGCGAAACTGTCCATACATCGCCGATGGCTTGCGGCGTGCTGGTTTTAGCGGGGGGTGGTTATGAACCCTGAGCTTGTAGATAGCATACTAGAAGCACCGGTACGCGTTTTGTATGGCGCCACCACGCCGATACCGGCAGTGCAATTGCTATCGAACGGCCGATACCACGTCATGATCACGGACGCGGGAGGTGGCTACAGTCGTTGGAA
>JBEKMY010000101.1:0-7003 GCA_049523355.1 Smithella sp.
TCGTGAGAGACTGAATATGAAAAAGCTTCCAATTCGGTGGTGCGTTCGCGCACACGCTGCTCCAGAGATTCGTTGAGCTGGCGGATTTCATCCTCAGCCTTTTTTCGTTCGGTGATATCGCGGCACAGTGTCATGATAACCGTCCCGCCCATTGTTTCGACAACGGTGGCGTTTATTTCGACGGGTGTAAAGCGGCCATCCTTGTCCACATAATCAATTTCCAGGTCTCTGACAAACCCGTGCTTCAGGCACAATCCGACCTCTTCGGCGTTTCTTGCGCGATCATGTTCGGCGGTCCACTCTGTAATATTTCTGCCGATAATCTGCTGAAAGATGTTGTGACCGGAGAGCCGTACATATTCGTTGTTGGCATCAAGCACTTTGCCTTCCACGTCAATGATCGCAAAACCGGTGTCTGTGGTTTCGATCAGAGAGCGATACTTTGTTTCGCTCTCTTTGATGATTTGATTGGCTGTTTCCAGTTCACGGATCTTCTTTTCCAGTTTTCGAAAGAGTGTTTCATTGTATTCTTTCCAAACCGCTTCTTCTTCGGGAACTTCCGCCTCCGGTGTTTTCTCCATCATTTCCGGTTTACTGTCGGCCATGACCTTTCGCGCCATATTCAGCAGTACATCCGGCTCCTGAGGTTTTATGATAAACAGGTCGGCGCCCAGGTCCATGGCCAGTTTTTCGTCTTTGGGATCGGTATAGGTTGCCGTATAAAATACAAAGGGAATATTTTTGAGGCGGGTGTCATTTTTCCACTGGCGGCAAAGCATAAAGCCATCCATGACCGGCATGAGAATATCGGAAATGATGATATCGGGAGGATCTTTTCTTGCGGCCTCCAAGGCTTTTGCGCCGTTATCAGCCGTCGTTACATGGAACCCTTGAGCCGTAAAAAGTGTTTCCAGATACGAAACATTATTTTCGTCATCATCAACAACAAGAATTTTTTTCATAAATATCCCATATATAAAATAATTTTATTAGAGGTGACAGTCACTTATATATTTTTTTATCTGTTCGACAAACTTCTCCGGGTCGATCGGTTTTTCAATATAGCCGTCCGCTCCCGCTTCAAGAATGCGTTCACGATCGCCGACCATGGCATAAGAGGTAACGGCGACAATGATTGTGCCGGCAAGCTCATCATTTTTTCTCAGTTCGCGCGCCACCGCGTATCCATCCATTGCAGGAAGCTGGATATCAAGGAGAACAAGATAGGGCTTTAACTTTTTTGCCATTTCCAATCCTTTTATTCCATCGGTTGCCTCAAATACGGTGAAACCGTATTTTGTCAGAAGAAACCGCATAAGATAGAGATTCTGTTCGTTATCTTCAATGACAAGAATGACCGGATTCATTTTATGGCTCCTTTGTTACGGGTAATGTAACCGTGAAGATAGAACCTTTTTCCCACTCGCTTTTCGCATGGATGGAGCCGCCCATCATTTCCACAAGTTTTTTAGTGATGTTAAGCCCAAGGCCTGTTCCTTCATGAGTCCGCGCGGTTCCTGCATCCACCTGGCGAAAAGCCTCAAAGATCATATTAATATTTTCCGGTTTTATGCCGATGCCCGTGTCTTCTACAGACAGCGTAACCAAACCGTTTTCCAAATAGCAGTTAAGATGGATTTCTCCATGATCGGTAAATTTCACGGCGTTGGAGAGAAGATTGAGAATGATTTGTTCCACTCTTCGCCGGTCTCCGCGCATATCGGAGATGTTGTCTTCGATTCTGGAATGCAGAAGAATATTTTTTTTATCTGCCAGGGGCGATATGATTTGCACCGTCTTTTCGATGGATCCTCTCAGATTAAAGTTTTCCGACATTATTTTAAACTGTCCCGCTTCGATCTTGGAGATATCCAGAATATCGTTTATCAGATCGAGGAGATGGCGGGCGCTTCCGCGCACCATCCCCAGTTGTTTCGTCTGCTCTTCGTTTAAAGGACCCGCAAGGCCCTGCAGGACCATTCCTGTAAAGCCGATAATCGAGTTAAGAGGTGTGCGAAGCTCGTGAGACATACTGGCCAGAAAAGCCGATTTGATCCGGTCTGCCGCCTGAGCTCTATCCATGGCTACTGCCAGTTCGGCGGTACGCTCGGCTACGCGCCGCTCCAGACCGGCATTGAGCTCCCTTATTGTCTCCTCCGCCCCTTTGAGCTCCGTGATATCTGTGCCGATACTCAGAATCTCGGCCACCCGGCCCTGTGTGTCCTGCGCGATTCTGTTGGTCCAGGCAATCCAGACCCGCTCTCCATTGCGGCGCATATTCTCATTGATATTGTGTTCGAATGCAACGGGGTCGAGGCGAATCTGCTCCATGAGCCTAGTCAGATCGCGTCCGTCACTTTCTGTTTCGGGGACGATGGTGCCAATGACGTGGCGTCCGATAATCTCATCGGCTGCGTAACCAAAGAAACGCTGTCCGAATTTGTTAAGAAAGGTGATGCGCCCGTCGCGCGTCCAGTGCAGAATAATGGAATTGGCGTTCTCCACCAGTTCGCGATACTTCTGTTCACTTTCCTGCAGCGCTTTTTCCGCCTGCCTGCGTTCGGAGATGTCGCGAATAACGGCCTGATAAAACTTCCTCCCCTCGATGTCAATGGCGCGCACACTGATCTCTACAGGAAACCGGCTGCCGTCTTTGCGCTGATGAATGGTCTCATAGAGCGTCTTGCCCGAAACCGGCGTAGTCTTTATCTGCTCCATGAAATCTTTCCTTGTCTCGGGCACGCGCAAATTTGAGGCATGCATGCCGATCAACTCTTCGCGGGTGTATCCGTAAAAATCTATCACGCGTTCATTAACTTCGATAAAACGGAAATTTTCATCGAGCAGCATAATGAAGTCATTGGCGTACTTTGATAAATAATGTATATTTTGGGCGGATAGTTTTGCTTCCTCCTCCGCTTTGTTGCGAGCTATAAATATTCCCTTAATCCCCACAATTCCCAGAAACATGAATAATGATAATAGCAGACCGAAGAATTCATTTGGTAAATCAATGGGATAAGTCAGCTTTGTAGAAATTGCATAATATAAGGGGATTATTCGCCTGACCATCATCAGACAAAGGGCAGCGGAGATAAATATCCAGGAATACGCCCTGCCGGTTAGTTTGATGAGCCACAAGGCATATAAAACTGCCAGGAACTGAAACACGACTGCGCAAGTTAACACTGCCACGGTTAACATAGCTGTTCCCTTTTGTCAGGCGGTTGATACTTCTGGAAAATTAATTATTATTTTAAATTAATTATAAGGAAAGGTTGTTTATATGTCAAAGGTTATAATTCGCCGACTGTAAGGCGGCATGAAACCATGCTTAAAAACGGTCGCGCTGCCCCGGTCAAAAACGGAGTGTTGCCCGAATATTTATTTGCTGTTTTTTTGCAGGGATTGCCCGCCGCGGCAATCCATAAGTTGTTTCTGCGTCTTTCCTGTCCCCCGCTGGCGGGGGTAGGGGGTGGACGGTAGCATCTGTAAAAACTTTATACTGCTTCGATTCCAAAGGATAACGAGGCGGCGAGGAGGAGGTTCCGGAGACGTATATGAACATACGCCCACGGAAGCCGACGACCCCGGCCTACGCCGGGGCAGGCTGAGCCAACAAAGTTAGCCCAAGGAAGCGGACGGTATCACCTATAGAAACGAAGGCTTTGTCTTTACACCCGCTAAAGCGTGGCAAATAAAACGCGCCACATTATATCTTTATCCTCCCCCGTCTTCGCTTGCCCCCTCTAAAGGGGGACAATGTCACTTCAACACCACCAACGTACCAATTTGTGTTTTCCCTGTCATCGCCACTCCGCTGTCATTGCATTGACAAAGGGAAGATCGTAGGGTGGATGAAGCGGAGCGCATCCACCGAATGTTTCGATAATGGTGGAACCGCTATGCTTGTTCCACCCTACAACACTGGATTTCCGCCGGAGTTTACCCTCGCGAAGGCGGGGGCGGGAATGACAGCGTAGGGATTGCTCGTAATGAAGGAGGGAAGTAGGGCGCGTTTGGGAAACGCGCCCTACATGAGTATTGTTTGGGCAACAGGACGAAAAAGACCCGGCCTGACCACGATGGTGAGGATTACGATTGAAGGCGGGAGATTGTCCTGACGGCTTTGTGATAGAACGCGCCCAGGCCTTCCTCCATGATCACTATTTTTGAGATCCGGCATTTGCAATATATCAGAAAAATCAGCACAGCTCCCGGAAAAGCGGAAAATGTAAAAAAATAAAAGAATTTTTCCATGGGCCGAAGGAAGCGGCCGTTCCCGCATTCCCGGCAAAAAGCGGCAAATCTTTGCCGCTGCACTGCGCGGGTTTGTTCATCACCTGCATCATAATACGTTCTGCACAGACCATTAAGATAAGTGATCGCGGCCTGACGGCAAAAGCGTTTCTCGTCTTTGACGAAATAATGCCGGACACGTTCATAGAATGCCGCATGACAATCCTCGTTTAAAAAACCCTGTGAAGCGCCGCTGATACTGTCGCTTCGTATAAGATAATGATATTTGGGAATATTATGCAAAACCACCTTCCGCGCCTTCTCAAAGATAAGATGCTGGGTGAACGCATCTTCGAATGTTCTTCCTTCCGGCATTCTGATTCCGTTGAATAATTCTCTTTTATACAGCTTGCACCAATAGTAATTCTGGAGCAGCCTGTCCTGCAGCAGCCAGTCAAGAGCTTCCGCCCGTTTCATAACACGGCGGGTGTGCGATCTGTCATTGGGCTCTTCATATTTATCAAAAGTGCGGAAAAAGCCGCAGACAGCAATGTCCGCGTCAGTGCTTGTCAGATCGTTTTGCAGAAATTGATACATATCGCTCTCCAGCCAGTCATCGCTGTCGGCAAAGGCGTAATATTCCCCGGTTGCGATATTCAATCCGGAATTGCGGGCCGCCGAAATGCCGCCATTTTCCCGGTGGATTACTTTTATTCTGCCGTCCGCGGCCGCGTACCGGTCGCAGATTTCACCGCTTTTGTCTTTGGAGCCGTCGTCGACCAGAATGATCTCCAGATGCCGGTAACTCTGGCCTGTTATCGAATCCAGGCATTTCTCCAGATAATGTTGTGCATTATAAACCGGAACAATCACGCTGATTTTCTTTTCCTTTTCCATCGCACGCATCACTTATAAAAAATCATCGCGTTGTGCTTTGCCCATTCCCGCAAGACCTATAGACGCGGAGATTTTAAACTCCGCCGCGGGCACAACCGGGCATAGGGAAATTACTTCCGCCTGCCCCTTATGACAGGGTGAACATAGGGAAGTTCTGTTTTTATGTCAATTATTTTTACAATAAATATTGCCGCGCATTTTAGGGATAGTAAGATATATCTTCCAATTGACTCCCATTTTTTTACCATTCCATTTCGTATATGTCCTGCAATATCATATGATAAAGATAATTTATAAATGATGATTAGGACGTTAATGATGAACAAATATATGCGTATTCTAATTTTGGAAGATAGAGCAAGTGATGCCGAACTTGTGCAGGAAACTTTGATGGAAGCAGGAATTCCTTTTACAGCACAATGGGCAGCCAACGAGAAAGAATATTTGAGGGAATTGGAAATATTTAATCCCGATCTGATTCTGTCCGACTACGATCTCCCTCAATACAACGGAGCATTGGCTCTGGCTGAGGCAAAAAAACGATTTCCGCATATTCCGTTTATACTGGTTACCGGTGCGCTAAAAGACGACGAAGAAAAAATCATACAGATCCTCGCTCAGGGTGCCAGCGCGTGTGTTTTAAAAGACCGCCTTGATCAGCTTCCACCGACCATATATAAAACACTTTGGAATAAATAAAACCGGACTGTCTTATTGTAACATATTTTTCGGCATGGAATATTAATGGGAACCTGCCGCGCAGTCCACGCGCATATCACGGCGAATAAAAAAATCTTCCGCGACATTCGTTTCTATCCACTTGCCATAATTATACTCCTCTTGAACCGTCCATCGATTCTGCCCGACCTTCCACACTTGGGAATCAGACTCATGGGAATTATCACAAAAGGCAAACGTCGCCATGGATGCATACGCTGCAAGGAATATAACTGTAGTGGCGAAAAGGTGGCATAGTGATCCCGATTCGATGAAACTCCGTAAATGGATATGCACGTAAAATAAGACCTCCGCAGCTTACTGCGGGGGTCTTTATTTTTGTTGTGTTATTAGAGGCGAAAATTTACTTCTGTATTATATAATCAACAGCTGCTTCCACGCGACGGTTCTTCTGCCGCCCTTCTTCGGTGTCATTGGAAGCAATGGGCCGGTCGAAACCGAAACCTATTGCGGTTATACGATTTGCATCAATACCTTTTTCGACCATGTATTGCTTCACAGCCTCAGCGCGTCTCTGGGAAAGTTTTTTATTGTACGCAGCCGTACCTATATTATCCGTATGTCCTTCGATGACGACGTTAAGATCGGGATAATCTTTCATTACTTGAACCAGATCATTTATGTCTTTGTCGTACCCTTGCTTAATGATTGATTTATTAAAATCGAATTCGACATTAAGTGTCTGTCTGCCTTTTTCAATAATGGCGGGCTTGGGAGCCGGCGGCGGCGGAGGAGGAGCTACGACCGGAGCAGGTTCTGAAACCATCATTGGCTCAGCTGCCGGCTGAGGACAGGCGGAGGCGTCAGTTTTACAGTTACAACTGGGAATCCTTTCATTCTCATTTAAGGGAGGTAAACCACCGGGTCTGACATCGGCCTGTGCCATTGTGCCATTGTCTGTAATACGATCATCAACACTCAAAGCGGGTAAACCACCGGGTCTGACTTCTGCCTGAATTGCCGTGACAACGGCCAACAGCATTATCACAATCGTTAATGTCCAAACTTTTTTCATAATGTTCTCCTTTCGTTCTCGTATTGAAAATAAATTTTAAAAAAATTAACTTATTGTACTAAACAATTGCATCCAAACTACCTTTTTCATCTATACTTATAAGCGGCTCTTCTG
>JBEKMY010000102.1:0-6921 GCA_049523355.1 Smithella sp.
GGTTTTCCTATTTTAAAACTTAAGGGGCATTATCTGGCGATGGCCACGCTTGGCTTCGGCATTATCATGTATATTATTTTTAACGAAACCGTTGAATTAACGGGAGGCCCTTCAGGTTTATCGGGAATACCCAATCTTCATATCGGTTCATTGATTTTTGACAATGATTTGAATAATTATTACCTGGTCTGGACGTTCACTCTGGCCGTTATGTTATTATCCATCAATTTGTCCCAATCGAGAATTGGCCGGGCGTTGCGAGCCATTCATGATTCGGAAGTGGCCGCCCGCGTGATGGGTGTTAACGCCAGAATTCTAAAAGTACAGATTTTTACCGTTTCCGCAGTTATCTCCGCCGTCGCGGGAAGTCTCTACGCCCATATCATGACCTTTATCGCTCCGGCATCTTTCGGATTCAATTTTTCCGTGGAGTTGCTTACAATGGTCGTTGTCGGGGGCCTGGGTAGTATTTACGGCTCATTTCTGGGTGCGGCAATTTTAACGATGCTGCCGGAATTGCTGCGAGTTTTTCAGAATTTTGATATTGTTATTTATGGATTGATGCTGATTTTAATGACGATGTTCATGCCGGGCGGTCTTATCAGCGGCATTGGGGCAATAGCGGAATTTGTCGCAGCCAGAATAAGAAAAAGGAAAGATGACCATGCTCAGGCTTAACGGCATAACCAAAGTTTTCGGTGGATTGACTGCGCTGGAAGATGTTTCGTTTTCCGTGACCGGCGAATCAATAACCGGCGTTATCGGCCCTAACGGCGCGGGTAAGACCACGCTTTTTAATATTGTAACCGGTCTTTATACGCAGACATCAGGTGAAGTTTATCTTGGTGGAAAGAATATTTCTTTTTTTAATACGGAGGCACTTGCCGGACTTGGTCTGGTGCGCACATTTCAAAATGTGGAGTTGTTCGGGCAGATGACAGTTCTGGAAAATGTTATGGTTGGGCTCCACACCGGAAGCAAAAGCGGTATTTTTTCCTGCGCTTTCAAACTGCCCCGTCAGATAAAAGAAGAAAAATATATCAGGAAGATGAGTCTGGAGTGGCTGGAGTTTACCGGCATGGCTGATCATGCCGATATGAAGGCCGGCAATTTACCTTTCGGCAAAGGAAGACTACTGGAAATTTCCCGCGCGCTTGCTGCCAAGCCACGGGTTATTTTGATGGATGAACCGGCAGCTGGTTTAAACAGCAGGGAAACCACGGAGCTTGCCATGCTCATCCGCAAGATCAGAAAAACCGGCATAACGATAGTGCTTGTGGAGCACGATATGGATCTGGTGATGGATATCTGTGATTCCATCGTAGTTTTGAATCTGGGGAAAAAGCTGGCACAAGGGACACCGCGGGAGATTCAGGAAAATCCCTCTGTGATTGCTGCATATTTAGGTGAGGGCTAATGACGGCTTATTAAAATTGCCATATACGGCGTTGCGATATGGTCTTCGTCATTGCGACGTACGAAAAAAGTACGTCGCATTCCTCATCCCAAGCGCGCCTTATCTCTAACAATTTTTCTAAAGCCGTTGGATAAAAAATATGCTGAAGATAAAAAATATTAATACCTATTACGGTCAAGCGCAGGCTTTAAAAAACGTTTCTCTTCATTTGACTGAAGGCGAGATAGTAACTCTTATCGGCGCCAACGGTGCCGGCAAGACAACGCTTCTTAATTCTTTGTCCGGAGTGGTGCATCCCCGCAGCGGCCAGATTATTTTTAATGATATGCCGATAGATAATCTCGCTGTGCACCAGATTGTCCGGATGGGGATTTCGCAGGTTCCGGAAGGAAGGCAGGTTTTTAAACCGATTTCGGTGGAGGATAATCTGGAATTGGGAGCTTATCTGAAACACAAAATACTGGGCGGCGGGGATGATGTGAAAAAAAACAAAGAAATGGTCTATGATTTATTTCCCATTCTCAGGGAGAGGCGAAAACAGCTTGCCGGAACCTTATCGGGAGGAGAGCAGCAAATGCTCGCCATCGGCCGGGCGTTCATGGCCAGACCGAAACTGATGCTTCTGGACGAGCCTTCTATGGGGCTTGCGCCAATGGTTTCCCAGGAAATTTTTCGGGTCATAGAAAATTTGTCACGGGAGAAAAAAACAACGGTTCTGCTGGTTGAACAAAACGCGAGGGCTGCCCTGAAGATGGCCCATCGCGGTTATGTGCTGGAAAACGGCCGCTTGATTTTAGAAGGCACAGCCGCCGAATTGTTGGAAAATAAAGACGTTCAGAGAGCCTATCTCGGCAAAGATAAAAAGGAGATATGGGAGCGATAAGAATGATGAAAGCAAGTAAAAATGTAAACTATTATTTTGCTGTTTAAAAATAGCCTGATGCAAGGTGTGCAAGTCCCCCGGGAGTGAAGCGTACTTTTTACGTACGTTGCAGCGACGACGGACGAAGCACAACGCAGCAGATGGTTTTTTTTAGCAGTCCTCCGGGAGGTTTTTTTATGAACATTTGGGATGCGACTCATGAGTGTATGTCACGGGATGAGCTCGAGCAACTTCAATTGGAAAGACTTCAGGCTATAATCAACAGGGTATTCAAGAATGTTACTCATTACCGGAAAATATTTAACGATTCAGGCATTATTTCGGAAGATATCCGTTCTTTATCCGATTTGACCAGATTGCCTTTTACCACGAAAGAAGACCTGCGCATTAATTATCCTTACGGCATGTTTGCCGTGCCTCTAAGAGAAGTTGTTCGCATTCATTCATCCTCCGGCACGACCAGCAAGCCAATAGTGATGGGTTATACTAAAAATGACATAAAAATCTGGTCTAATCTGGCGGCGCGTTTTATGACTGCCGCAGGTGTTACTCATGATGATGTGGTGCAGATAACTTTCCGTTACGGTCTTTTTACCGGAGCATTCGGCGTGCATTACGGCGCGGAAGCCATTGGCGCGTCGGTTATTCCGATGGGCACCGGAAATACGGATAAGCAAATTATGATTATGCAGGATTATAAAACCACGGTGTTAGTCAGCACGTGCAGTTATGCCATCGCTCTGGCGGACCGGATAGAGCAGCTTGGCATTGATCCCAAGTCGCTTTCTTTAAAAGTGGGACTCTTTGGCGGGGAGCCTTGGTCGGAGGCGATGCGTGAAGAAATTGAAAGAAGGCTGTTTTTAAGCGCGACCGACAATTATGGTGTTTCCGAAGTAATAGGTCCCGGCGTTGCCGGTGAATGTTTGTGCAAAAAAGGTCTGCATATTTATGAAGACACGTTCATTCCGGAGATTATTGATCCGGGAACAACGGAGATATTGCCTGCCGGAAGCACGGGTGAACTGGTGCTTACAACACTGACCAGAGAAGCCTTTCCCATGATCCGTTACCGTACGGGGGATATCACCAGTATTGATTATGTTCCGTGTGAATGTGGCCGGACTCTGGCGCGCATGAAGAAGATAACGCGGCGGTCCGACGATATGCTTATTATCAAAGGCGTAAATGTTTTTCCGACGCAGATCGAGGATGCACTTTTTAGCGTGGCGCAGGGTGAAACGCCCTATCAGATAGTTGTGGAAAGAAAAGGCGCGATGGATGGTCTGGAGGTGGTCGTTGAAGTTACGGATAAAATATTTTCTCTGGAACTGCAGAAGCAGAGGTCTTTTCTGGAAGCGATTAAGAAGCGCATCGGATCGGTAACAGGCATTAATGTTGATGTCAGACTGGTTGAGTCCAAAAGTCTTTTGCGGCAGAAAGGAAAAATTTTGCGGGTACTGGACAAAAGACAAATATAACGGTAATGGACCCTTTTTACTTTAAAGCAGTTTTTGATTTGCAGGATTTAATCCCTCCGGCATCACATTTACATTTCGTCTGGATTCTCGTAGGGTTTAGTCCCAAATCCAAAATCATTTCATGGTCCAGAGAACTGTCACGTCCTGTTGTAGTTAAATAGTTCCCGGTCATGAGAGAATTTGCGCCGGATAAAATACCCAAAGGAAGTAATTGGCGCAGATTTTTTTCCTTGCCGCCGCAAAGCTTGATATCCTTGGCCGGGAGCATAAAACGAAAAATAGCTATAGTCATAAGGATTTCCATTGGCGGCAATGCCTTCATGTGGCTCAGAGGCGTTCCTTTGATAGGATTGAGAATATTAAGAGGAATGGAATCAACATTCAATTCTCTCAAAGTTTCAGCAAGTTCGATACGATGAGAAATGCTTTCACCCATGCCGATCAGAGCACCCGCGCAAACGGATAATCCTGTCGATTTTGCGGCTCGAATTGTTTCAATATCATCTTCGTAGTCGTGTGTGGTGCAAATATTTTTAAAAAAACTTCGGGCTGTTTCCAGATTATGATGATAACGGAACAGACCCGCGGATTTAAGTTCATTCGCTTTCTTCATATCGATAATACCCAGAGAGGCGCAGGGAGATATGCCGATTCCCCGCAGCCCTTCGATTGCTTTTAAAATTTCCACCCATTCTTTTTCCCCGTTTATACGCTTACCGCTGGCGACGATGCCGAAAAATTCGGCTCCGTTTTTCGCCGCCTCTTTGGCTTCGTCAACGATTTGCTTCGCTTTTTTCAGAGGATAAGAGGGGACATTTGTCTTGTAATGTGAAGATTGCGCGCAAAATTTGCAGTTCTCGGAGCATTTCCCTGATTTGGCATTGGTAATGCCGCAGAGAATAATTTCTTTGCCTTTGAAGTGTTCTCGAATTCCTGATGCCGCGGCCAGGATCATCCATGGGTGATCTGCAGCTTCAATGAAAAGTTCCAGCGCTTCGGCAGAACTGACAGATTTCATCTTTTTGATAATTTCATTTTTTGTTTTATCTATTAAATTCATAAATTCCTATTATATCTTTTTAGGCGATTATTAGAAGAAATGAGTTTAAATGTCAATCCCCAAGAGGATGATTTCATGCAGATTATTCAGGCGGGCAGAAAAGGGAAGTTGCGGCGTAAATATCACTGTTTGAAAACATCTGCAATTTCCTCTGGAAGTTATATTAAACTTGGTATAACTTCGCTTTTAAAACTTTAACATTGAGGTTGTTTGATGCCTAAAGGAATATATATCGTCGGCACAGATACAGAAGTCGGTAAAACAGTGGTTTCTGCCGGACTCATGCATTTGATGCTGGCACAAAAATACCGAAGCTCTTATTTCAAACCTGTAGCCAGCGGCGCTATTGTCATCAATGGCATTACTGAAGCAATAGATGCAGTATTTGTCAGAACAGCTTCCGGCTTTAGCGAGAAACCGAGAAATATAACCCCGTTTGTTTTTAAAAATGAAGTGGCCCCGTATCTGGCCGCGCGTCTGGAACAAATGCCCATTAATGTTGGGGTCATCAAAGACCGTTTCCAATATTTAAAAGGATGTTATGAATGGATCATCGCCGAAGGAGCCGGCGGCTTAGCAGTGCCTTTAAATGATGAAGGATATATGCAGTATGATCTCATCAGGGAACTCGGCTTTTCTTGTCTGCTGGTTGCCAATGCCGGCTTGGGAACAATCAATCATACCCTTTTGTCAGTTCATTTTGCTCGCAGTATAGGTTTAAAAATCAAGGGAATTATCATCAACGGCAGCACCAAGAGCTTATTGGAAAGATATAACGCGGAAACCATCACCAAGCTTGCCGGTGTTCCCGCGGTTATAACCATACCCGCGCTGACCGGAGTTGATACAGAAAAATGTCAAACAGGGAATCTTAAAGAAGTGTTTGAAAAATCAATAGTTATTGATCAAATTATGGCCGAAATGGATGAGTTATAGAGGACATGGGATGAAAAGGTTTCAATATGAGCTTGAACGGATTAAAAAAAGCGGCCTTTACCGTCAAATGAAGTATCTGCAATCTCCACAACAGCCTTACGTAAGAATAATGGGCAAAGACTATTTGATGCTTTCATCCAACAGCTATCTTGGGCTTTGCAATGATTTCCGTCTCAAGCAGGCGGCAAGAGAAGCTATTGAAGAATATGGTGTCGGTTCAGGCGGGTCAAGACTGACCACAGGCAGTTATGAAGTGCACAAGAAACTGGAAAATGAAATCGCCGCGTTTAAAGGAGCAGAGGCGGCGCTGCTTTTCAATACAGGTTATATGGCGAACGTCGGAGCCATATCCAGTATTGCAGGGAAAGAATGGGTGATTTTCTCCGACCGTTTCAATCATGCCAGTATCATCGATGGTTGTAAGCTTAGCGGCGCCGAAATCGTTATCTATGAACATTGCGATGTCTCTGATCTGGAGAAAAAGGCGCATAGCCGTCGCGGCAAGCGGGCTTTGATTGTCACAGACGGGCTCTTTAGTGTAGATGGTGAAATTGCGCCATTGCCGGAGATTGTCCAAGTGGCGAAAAAGTACAATATGCTGTTGATGGTTGACGATGCTCATGCGACTGGCGTTTTGGGAGAAAATGGAGGAGGAACAGCAGACTGTTTTGGTTTGCAAAATGAAATTGATATTCAAATGGGAACTTTCAGTAAAGCGTTAGCCAGTGAAGGCGGTTTTATTGCCGGGAATCGCGATTTGATTGATTATCTTACCAATAAAGCCCGCAGTTTTATTTTTTCTACAGCGCTCTCACCCGCAACCGTTGCCGTGTCACTTAAGGCACTGGAAATTGTTCAAACTGAACCCTGTTTGCGGCAGTCACTGATGGCCAATTCCGTTTGGTTCAGGAAAAGACTCAAAGAGGGAGGTTTCCATATCATGGATTATCCCACTCAAATCATTTCCATTGTTCTTGGTCAACCTGAACTGACGGTTAATTTCAGCAATAGGTTGATGGAAAAGAATATCTTTGTTTCGGCCATTCGTCCGCCAACTGTTCCGCAGGGTACCAGCCGCCTGCGGATTAATATGATGGCTACCCACACGATTGATGATTTGACGCGTGCTGTCAATTCAATTACAACC
>JBEKMY010000103.1:0-9133 GCA_049523355.1 Smithella sp.
GTCCTCATGACGGATGAAATTGCGGGTGATGAAATCTCCAGTTTATCCGCCAGATGCAGATCCGGCCCGGGGCACAAGATCACAGCACGTTCGATAATACTTTCCAGTTCCCGGACATTGCCGGGCCACGGGTAATCCTGCAGTGCTTTCATCATCTCTTTCGGAATATTCGTTATCTGCTTACCCATTCTTCTGGCATACCGTTCCATGAACGCCTGAACCATCAGCGGAATGTCATCTTTGCGCTGTCTGAGCGGCGGGACCGTGATGGGAAAGACATTGAGCCGGTAGAAAAGATCCTGCCGGAACCGGCCCTGGCGAACTTCTTCTTCAAGGTTTCGATTGGTCGTTGCTACAATCCGCACATCGACTTTGATGGTCTGAGATGAGCCCAGGCGCTCAAACTCGCCATGCTGAATCACCCGCAGCAGCTTTCCCTGCAAATCCATCGGCAGTTCTCCGATCTCGTCGAGGCAAATGGTGGAACCATTAGCAACTTCGAATCGCCCCATTCTCCGGCTATCGGCCCCGGTAAATGCCCCCTTCTCCCGGCCGAACAATTCACTCTCTATTAAATTAGCCGGCAGGGCGGCACAGTTGACCGTGATCAAGGGCTTCTCTTTTCGGGGACTCATGTTGTGGATAGCGGCAGCAATCAGCTCTTTTCCCGTGCCGGTTTCCCCCTGAATAAGCACTGTTGTGTTCGCAAGAGCAACTTGCTGTGCCCGATAGAGAACATATTTGAGACCGTCACTCTGCCCGATAATTTTCTCAGATTGATGTTTCATTTTATTTTTCATTATTTTGATTTCAGAAAGAGCCGTCCGAAGCTCAATCGTCCGTTTCTCAACTCGCTGCTCCAGTTCGTCGTGAGCTTTTTGCAGCGCATTCTCCGCTTCTTTGCGCCTGGTTATATCCCACGCATAGATACGCACTACTTTAAGATGAGCAGGCGCAATGATGCTTTCGATAAACACTCTGCCGTTTATTTCAATCTCCACGAGTTCGTATCGCCCCTCTTTTTCCTGTCCCAGCTTTTTTATTATGTCGGTCAGATTCCGCGGGAGAAAGAGGCGGCCATTTTCCGGGACGTTTAACTTCTTCAATATCTTAGCGGTTGCAGAGTTGCAGTAAATTATCTCTCCTTTAATATCTGTCTCGATGACCGGATTGGGATTGAGTTCGGGAAATGAAGAAAGATGCTCTATCTTTTCGGCCGCCTTCTTGTGGTCGGTAATATCCATGATCATGGTCCGTATATCACCGGCTTTTTCTTCGGTAACTTCCTGCGCCATGCTTTGGAGCTGCGCCCAGAAATACGTGCCGTCTTTTTTCTTCAGCCGGATTTCACAGGTCTGTTCCCCCTCTTTTTGAATTACCGTTTGGCAATGTTTCAAAAACTTTTCTTTTCCGTCTGCATCGGCAATGAAACCGGCAAAGGATTTATTGATGAGTCCCTGCCTCTCGACACCCATAATTTTGGCGCCGGTTAGATTGACCTCCTTTATCCGTCCCTGCGCGTCAAAGGAGAAATAACCGATAGGCGCAAAGTCATAGAGTTCAACATATTTGTTGCGGGATAATTCAAGTTCTTCCCGTGCCCGTTTCAGCTCTGCATTCTGCATTTCCAGTTCGATCTGGTGGACCTCAAGCTCGTGAACCAGTCTCTGTGCAGTTTCCTTACTCCGGGACTGCGGCAATTTTCCTTTCTTCGCACGCAACCGCTTTTCGGCCTGCCGGCGAAGTCCGTCTGCTGTTGACTCGTTCCTGTCTTTGGTGGCGCCCATAGTTACTCCTTTATTTCAGCGTTTAACCTAGTGCCTCTGGTTTAGCCTGGCAATCTCCTCGCGCAATTCGGCCTCCAGTGCCTTGGCCGCGGTGATGTTCGAAAAGGTGATTACCACGCCGCCGATAATGTCATCCATGGTACGGTAAGGCATGATGCGCACTGAGAACCAGCGCCCGTCTGCAGTGGTAACCTGCCGCTCCGAAAAGACCAGCGTGCGCAGCACTTCCCGCGCTTCTTCGGTCATCCGTGGATAGAGCAGATCGTTGACGATATCGGAGAGAGGCCGTCCCACATCGCCCGGAATCAGCTTGAAGATTTTGTCCGCCCCGGGTGTAAAGCGCCGGACATGGAGATCGTTGTCTAAAAACACGGTGACGATTTCCGTGCTGTTGAGCAGATTATTCATATCGTTGTTAATCCAGGAAAGCTCGTCCATTTTGGATTGTTGCTCGGCGTTGACCGTCTGCAATTCTTCGTTCATGGATTGCATTTCTTCCCGGGAGGTGGTCAGCTCTTCATTGGTGGACTGCAACTCCTCGTTCGTGGATTGCAGTTCCTCATTGGCGGATTTGAGCTCTTCCTGCGAAGACTGCATTTCCTCACGGGTCGTCTGAAGTTCTTCGCGCAGATGCCTCAGTTCCTGCTCCAGTTCCAGAACCCGGGCATGGCCGGCAGGCGCGGTCTTCGCGCCAGCCTTCGTTTTCTTTGACAGGGAAGTTTCCATATCGGTAAAAACAATCATGACCATTCCCCGCAGCGGCTCCGGCTCCTGGATGGACTTGACGGTAATATCGACTGTATGCGTGCCGCCATTTTCGCCGATTGTAATACCTTTGGCGATGACCGTTCCTTTTTGTCTGATGGCCTTCTGGAAAGCGCTGCCGAGATCAAAACGGAGCCCTTCACGGGCCATGGCGAAAATATTCCAGTTGGCCTTGCCGGCCGCCGGCTCCAAATATTTGCCCGTCCTTCCGCTGATGTAGAGTATATCCCCTTTGTCATTAACAAGAACGGCAGGCGGGGAAAATTTCTGCAGGAGCAGATGGTCGGCTAATGATTGCAGATTGGTTGCAGGTTTCAACATCGTTAACTCCTTGGAAACTCCAGACTTGGCGGGTAAAAATGAAACCGGGAATATCTGTGTTTCGGCCGGCATGACCGATTCGAGTCGCCGGAAAAGTCTGGTCTTGATGTTGAGTGGCTCAAAGAGATGGGTGAAAGTGCTGATGGTCTCCGAGCTTCCCAGAAACAGGACGCCGCCCGGGTTCAGACTGTAATGAAAGAGCTGCAGCAGCTTTTTCTGCAACTCCGGCGTCAGATAGATTAAAAGGTTGCGACAAATAAGGATATCCAGTTTGGTAAAGGGCGGGTCCATGACGACATTCTGAGTGGCAAAGGTCACCATTTCCCGGATCTCTTTTACAATCTGGTAGCCGCCTTCTACTTTGATAAAAAACCGCTTCATACGCTCGGACGAAATGTCCGCGGCGATATTGGCCGGATAAAATCCCTGCCTTGCTTTGTCTATCGTTTCGCGGTCGAGATCGGTTGCAAAAATATGCAGTTTAAAATTTTGTGCCGGCTTGACCTGTTCGGCGGCTTCTTTGAAGGCAATCGCCAGCGAATATGCTTCTTCTCCCGTTGAACAGCCCGCCGACCAGGCCCGCAGAGTTTGTCGGACTTCACGGGTTTTAAGCAGCGCAGGAATGACCTTCAGCCTCAGATGTTCCCATGCCGCCTCGTCGCGAAAAAAGCTGGTCACGCCGATCAAAAGCTCCTTAAAGAGGAGTTCCACTTCCTGGGAATTCTCCTGCAGATAGCGGACATAAGACGCAATACGGTTGATCTTGTGAATGCTCATGCGCCGTTCGATCCGGCGGTAAACGGTGTTCTTCTTATACATGGAGAAATCGTGGCCGGTTTTAGAGCGAAGCAGGATGAACACTTTTTCCAGGGCACTTTGGTCCTTCTCTTCCAGGGGTAATCCGTTTTTGGCGATTAAAATGGTGTGGTTCAGATAGTCGATAATCTTTCCGGGCAAATCCACCGCTGGAGCGATGATGTCGGCAAGACCTGCCGCAATGGCGCTGCGGGGCATACTGTCGAACTTGGCCGAGGCCGGTTCCTGCACCAGCGCCACGCCCATCTTTTCCTTGATGGCCCGCAATCCCATCGTGCCGTCCGAGCCCATGCCGGAGAGGATGACGCCGATGCTGCGCTCCTGAGAGTCATCGGCCAGGGAGCGCAAAAAGAAATCAATCGGGAGACGCAGGCCGCGGGGCGCAGTCGGTTCGAACAGGTGCAGTACGCCATGCAGAATCGACATGTCCTTGTTGGGGGGAATAACATAAACGCAGTCCGGCTTGACCCGCATCCCGTCTTTGACCTGAAAAACCTCCATCGAGGTGGCGCGCTTAAGCAATTCTTGCATTATACCCTTGTGGGTCGGATCCAGGTGCTGGACGATGATAAAGGCGATGCCGCTCTTTGCGGGAACATGCCTCAGGAACTGTTCGAGGGCCTCCAGCCCGCCGGCGGACGCGCCGATACCGGCAATCGGGAAAAGAGCGCTTGCCTGCTGCTGTAAAGCGTCTTTCAGGGAAGACTTTTCTTCTTTATTACCGCTCACCGCCGGTTTTGTTTTCTTTTTCATAAGGATAAATATATCAGCAATTGAATAAATATGTTAAAAAACATTTCAAACGCTTTCGACATGAATTTACCAAGTGATAATTCCGGTAATTCGAATCGCCCTCAGATATTCATCCTAACTATCCAATGTTTTTGAATTTTATAAATATTTTTTAGAAAAATCAATTAATAAATTGCGTGTCTTTTTTACATTTCTGACCGTTTTCCTTATCTTTTTTGCCGCCTCTGTCTCCCATTGTTAATTTTCCCTGGCAAAAAAACCGGGACCCGCATATGCCGTCTCGTCTTTTAACTGGAGTCCTTCATTTAAATTCTTGGTCTTTCAAGGGCGATAATCGCCACAAAACCATATAAAGTATTTATTAATTATACTTTTGATGGTTAGCTTTTTTGGTTTTATCGCTTGTATAATATTCAGTTTGCCTATCTTGCGCCATCCCATGAACTACAAGCTGTGGGCATACTTGATAACATGCTTAACAAAAAATTAAACTATACCAAAAAGAAGGGGTCGCAAATTAATGAATCTGCAACCCCTTTATTTATTTGGTGAGCCCTGTCGGAATCGAACCGACAACCTAATGATTAAGAGTCATTTGCTCTGCCAGTTGAGCTAAGGGCCCTTCAGTGTTGTTGAAAAAAGTCCATCTGCCGCGTTACCTTCACCATTCGTCGTTGCGGCGTGCAGCAAGTACGCCTCAATCCTAAAGCTTTAGGTGCTTTGCATCCGGCCATTTTTTAACAGTTCTGATTTAAAAAGAACGTCTCTTTATTCTGGTACGCCCGGTAGGATTCGAACCTACAAAATCTACCATATTCATTAATAAAATCAATACTCTAAAAACAGTTAGTAGTTGGTTAGAAGTTTTGATGTCAAGCTTCTACTCGACTATTAATTAAAAGTCAAGGAATTGATAAATAAAAAGGTGACGGGAATAGTTTACTTTTTTGGAGGAATTAAAAAATGACTAATACCGTGTCTTTTAAACTACCACAGACCGGGAAACTATTGCTGGATGAAGCACCTCTCGTAATTTTACCTTCACTTGCCGCGGCGGTAGGCTTAGAGGCTGCCGTTGTTTTGCAGCAACTTCATTTTTTAATTCGAATAAAACTGGAGCGTCATAGAGAACACCCTAAGGAAAGTGGAAGAGATATCCATGATGGTCGCATTTGGGTTTGGAACAGTTACCAGAAGTGGAAAGAAAACTATTTCAGTTTCCTGTCAGTTCGGAGCTTGCAACGCATTTTTTTAAACCTCGAAAGGAAGGGATTGATCGTAGCCGGCAACTACAACGAGCATAATTTGGATAAAACAAAATGGTACAGCGTTAATTATGACCACCCGCTTATAAAAGGTATCACAACGGCAGGAATAACGGAATCTAATAAAACTATTGAAAATAATAACTCTTTAGTCGTAAATAGCGATCAACGCGAAACTGTTATCGATGGTGCCAAATTGGCACATTCGACATGCCAGATTGGCACCATCGATAGTGCCAATCTGGCACTATCTTATACAAAGAATACAACAAAGACTTCTACAAAGACTACAACAACAACCGAAGACGAGTTGTCGTTGACTGAATTTTCTAAAAAAGAAAATATTAAAGTCACCGCAAGCGATGCTTTTCCAATTCCCGCAACTGCCGCTGAAGCGGATGAAATTATCAAGAAAGTTTTGAAAATTGTTTATCCGAACAACGCGGGCATAAAAAATAAAAGCAAGCTCGTTCATGTCATGAAGAAAAAATTAATGAATGGGCGACTGGAAATACCCGCAGGCTGGCAGGATTTACAAAAAAAGAAAAAAGAGACAACAGATCACGATCAGGAGTCCCCCAAAATTGCAGATGTAAGATTTCAAAAAGCGAAAGAAGCATTTGCCGGGCTTCCTGGAAATGAACAAAATAAATATCTTGATGCGGCCAGGAAAACTGCCAAAGGCATTGCCTTGCAAGATTCAACAGCTTTGTGTGTTGCAATCCAACTCTTTTCAGAAACAGTGATCGTTCCAGGCAGTGATTCGAGACCGCCATGAAACAAGCTTTTATAAAAATCCCCAATAGTTGATCATAAAAATTAAAAATGAAGATAAAATATCCGGCTCGGTGGATACAATAAAAGAATTTGCTCAAGGCGATCACATAATGTTTTTAAAAAATAATAAATTAATCGGTGTTAATAACGGCCAAACCGGAACAATTAATTCTATCGATGAAAACGGAATAAATATTTCCAAAGTTGAAAAAGATATTGCTGATTCCATTCAGAGTAAAGATTTATCCCGGATGGCAAAAGACGGATACGCCATAAAGAAAATGCCTCAGAGCAGTAATGCTTTCGATAGGGGACCAGAAATTTAATAATCACCATATTTAAGGTTGGGATGTGAGGAACTCCGGTAAGAGGTTAATGGAAGGGTACGCGGGTTTTTACGGGACACCATATACAACGGTTACCCGTTGTGAATACAGAATGAAATGTATGATAAGTAACAGTAATCATTAGCATAATAACTAATTATTAACATATTAATGCGTTAATAGAATTTTATTAACGGCGCAAAATAATAAGACAATAAAGTTTGTTAAATTAATAGCTTACGTATTTAAACAGGTTAATAATTATACATTAAACAGTGAAAAGGGGAAAAGGCATTATGGCAATAAAAAGCTTGTCGATTTCCGATGAACTTTTAGAAAAAATTACACGCGAGGCCAAACAAAAAAACCTTTCTTTTTCCGAATTGGTTTGCCAGCGGATTTCTCAAAGTTATGTGCCGGCGTCTTCACAAAAATCCGATCACAGTGCTGAAAAAATCCTGGCCAAAATTGATTCCCTCGATACAAATTTCAAACAAGCCGTTAACGCTTTGAAGAAACAAAATCCACAGATAGATTTAGAAGATCAATTGAGTGATTGGCTTAATATTTTAGAAAGCAGAATCAAAGATAAGATCTCAGTGTTGGGATCATCCATAGAAAATCAGAATCAACTTTTTAAGGATTTGTATCCAAAAATCAAATACAAAAACTCATACGACTGGGGTGATACTCTTGTTTATATCGCAGATCACTTTATGAGTTATCTAGCCGTAATTCCGGCATATTATTTTTTACTTCACCGGATACTAAAATGCCTCGTCGTCCGTGGTGGCTGGCATCAAAAAGAATAGTAATTTTTCTTCAATTATTAAAAATCAATTTAAGAGGTTTTACTCATGGGTCCAGTAAAAATAACAGCAACAGGAGCAAAAGAATATTACTACGAAAAGGATATTATCTATAATGCCGATGGCCAGCAGGATAATACGCGTTGGTATGGCGGCGGCCTGGAAGCTCTGGGATTGAGTGCAGGTGAGAAAATAAAAGGCGATGATTTTGTAAATATAGTCGAAGGAAAAAATTTGGACGGCAATCAAAAAGTTCAACTGTCTTATGAAGCTAAGGGCAGGACAGAGCATAGCGCCGGTGTTGATTTTGTTTTCTCCGATCCCAAATCAGTTTCCATTTTGGAACATATTGTCGGTGACGCCGGAATAAAAGAAGCCAGAATTATTGCTATTGAAACTGTAATAAAACATATCGATGAACACTATATCGCTTACAGGGAAACACATGATCATAAAACTGAAATTGTTAATGCTCCGGGAGGCGGAATCTTTGCCACATTTGCCCATTCGACCAGCCGGGAAAACGATCCTCAATCGCATACGCATGTCATCATCAGCAATATGGTGGAACGTCCCGATGGCGAATTCCGCGGATTGTGGAATAAAGAAATCTTCAAGCATCAAAAAGAAATTACCGCAGTTTATAATGCGACAATGTCTAAATCTCTTGCCGAATTGGGTTATGCCATAGAAAACAGAGGAAATGGCCTTTACGAAATCAGCGGCATGGAGAAAGATTTAATCAATCAATTTTCCAAGCGGCATGAAAACATTGAAAAGACCGAAGAGCAATTAAGAGATGTTTTAACCTTTGCCAATGACGCCCAGATAAATAGGGCAGCTACTCTGGAGAGTCGGCCTAATAAGCGTTATTTATCTGTTGAAGCCCTGAAATCCGATTGGAATAAACAAATACAGGATTTGGGCTATTCCCAAGAAATAATATCCAGCAACGTCAGAGATGCGGCGCAGGAATTAAAAGTCAATAACCTGACGCCCCAAGACTATATAAACAATATCGTCCGTGATCTCATTACCAATGAATCCACATTTTCTCAATCCGAGCTTCTGCGGAATGTTCTGACTTTATCCATGGGGAAATATGATAAATCAGATTTTATTCCTGAAATGGACAAAGCCAAAATAAATGACACAATCCAGGAGATAGCGCCTGGTATATTTTCCACACCGGGAATGATGGAGATCGAACAAAAGATTCTCAATGATCTGAAGCAGGGGCAGGGGAAAATGCATTCACTAATGACCATCCCTGAATCCAATAATTTTCTCGATAATTATCAAACAAAAAACAACATCAATCTGACCGACGGGCAGAAAGAACTTTTTCAGGCGGTAATGACTTCGAAAGATCAATTTATTATCTGTCAGGGGGATGCCGGTTCCGGCAAAACAACGGTATTCCAAGCCATAGCTGAGGCCGCTAAAAGTGCAGGAATAATTTTGGAAGGTTATTCCAAAACAGGCAAAGCAGTTCAGGAATTCATCGAAAAGAC
>JBEKMY010000104.1:0-6752 GCA_049523355.1 Smithella sp.
GATGCTTCGCCGATCGGCCCCATAATTGCGTCCAGAGTGTTATTGACGCCGGCCACGATATCCCGATAGGCTCCATTAAATGCTCCGGCATTACCTCTGATGTCGAGATTGCCATCAAGGGCGCTGCTGGTCAAAATATCCATTTCCTTGATAAGATTTTTAACGGTTTCTATCATGAGTTTAAGGGCCGGACCGATTTCATCTTTACTGTCCATTGGAGGAAGTTCTATCGCAACATCACCGGCCGATATCTTGATTAATGTGCCGACTACCACGTTCTGTAATTTGTCGGTAAATCTGTCCATGGCCTGAGCCAATATGCCGATTTCATCTTTCCGCTTCATTCCCAGCCGGCTCGATACGTGCCCCTGTTCCAGTTCTTCCATCATCCACACCCCCTTTTTCAAAGGCCCTGTGATGGACATGGTAAGGATCAGTCCCAGGACAATAGCCAACGCCGCTGCTAATATGGCGGCAACAAGTACGGTGACGGAAGCTTTAGAGGCGGCATCATGGTTTAACTTATTGGCTGTTTCAGCACTGGTACGATTGAAACTATTGAGATCATGAACCGTGGCTATGGTTTTCTTTCTGGCTTCAACGACATAACTGCCGTCAGTCATCAGGCGTGTGATATCGGCATTATTGTTGTCATCCGCGTCTTTCATCACCACTTGATAACCCCGCTGCATTTCGGGCCAGAAAGTGTCAAAATCGGCAATCAGCTTTTTCTCTTCCGGGGCTATATCATTGCGGTTGTGGTAAACCCTCATTATATCGTTTACTACACTGATTTGTTTGCTGATGCTTTGGGCTGTTTTACTTCTTTCCGGTGGCAGATCGATATAGCGATAAATGTCCCCCCGTATTGTTTCGAGGCTGGCATTGATGGAACCCATTTGCTCAATGGCAGTGGTGTTTTGGGTATACATGGCAGCGCTGCGAATCGCTATGGACCTTATATTTATGTAGCCCATCATAGCCACCGCGATCAGAATGACCACAATCACCAGGAAGCTTCCAGTCAGCTTGGCACCTATTTTAATGTTGTTAATGTGCATGTTCCTGTCTCCTTCTCATTATTGTCATGTAATCTAAGTCAAATTGAATTTATTTTGATTTAGCCACTCACTGTTTGTCATCTGAGACAGCGGCCTTTTGCATATTAATGACATCATATGCCGTTATCACCTTTTCAATGTCCAGAAGCAGGCGAATACGTCCTCCTGTCTTGCCCACGCCTAAAAGATATTCGGTATCTACGTCCGACCCGAAAGACGGAGTGTCTTCGATATCATCGGAGGCCACATTGACAACCTCGGAGACCTTGTCCACCAGAATCCCCATCATCAGGCTTGCTGTTTTGATTACAATCATGCAGGTCTCATCGGTAATCTCGGTCTGATTCATGCCGAACTTAACATTGAGGTCCATAATGGGATGAATCTTGCCCCGCAGATTGATGACACCCCGGATATATTTGGAGGTCAACGGAACCGGTGTGATCGGCATCCGGCCGATGATTTCCTGAACCTTGAGTATCTCCACGCCATACTCCTCGCTGGAAAGAAAAAAGGTCAGGTATTTACCGGCACGGGGATCAATCATGGCAGAATGATTTTCCTTAACTGCAGTTGCGTTGTTCATGCTTTTGCCTCCTATATGGTCTATTCCTATATCGTATATTTAATCGCTGTCGGGCAGTGCTGATTATCCCGGCATTTTTCAGGATCAATCCTGATGTTTTCATCATCCTTTGTGGCAAAATACTGTTAAGAGTGTTTCAAATAGTTATGTAAAGAACTATGCAGGTTAAGAAATTGGAAACAGCAGGAATAGACACAGTAGAATATTTTCTTAACGGTTCATTGTGAGTTTATGACTTCAGAACGATTCCGGATCTCTCTGAAAGTCTTAAAATGGAGAGGAGATACGGTATCGTATTTCTAAGTCATTACTCAAAATATATGCATGCAATTCCATCATTTAATGATTACCGCTATTAAATGGCAAGTATTGTTAACTAACAATAAAAGCAAAATGCAGGCCATAATAGATAATATGATAATAATTATTATCACCATGATATAATTACATATTTGCTGGCAGTATTTTTTTATGACTTCAAATGATCAACCAAATATGGTGTATCAACTAAATATGGTGGAAAACGATTAAGCCGTTTATTCACCTATGAGCTTATTACAAACATATTCTCACTGGCGGGGTTCGGCTATTTTATTTGACCTGGATGTTGATAATACAAGCATGCTCAATAGATGAAGAAGGGGGAGTCAAAAAAACTCAATCACAACGAAAACCGCAATCTTATGTGTTGTTTTAGTTTAGGCTGAAGGGGATGCAAAGTATCTTTTCGCGTATAGTAAATAACCCACGATACAGACAACCCAGATTCGGAAAAGCAGGGCAATAGAAGAATAGTGCGGCATGATATACTGCGTCATGATTTCCAATTGCTGCTTGGGGAAATTCATCTTTTCATAGAGATCCCATAAACTCACACACGAGAGTGTAATGCTTGTGGATAGGGCCCATGCAACAGTCATTAATATCGCGCACCACCACGCCATAATTTTCAATTTGTATGTACCCCATGCCACGTAACCCAACAATAAAATGTTAATAAACGCCGCCACTGAACCTGCCATGCCGCTTACGACAAATCCGAAAAACGGTACCGCCCACCAGTAAAGTCCTCTTGATAACATTAAGCATGCCCCCAATCCATACATTAAACTCACAGCCAGAACAGGCAAGGGACATTTGTCTGTCCAGCGAACCAGGGGATCTCTTAACTCACATGTTGTCTTCACATTTCTGCTTCCATAAAACAGAAGAAGCGCTGCAGGTACAATCACATAAATGACTGCCATTAATCCTGGTATCCAATACCTGGCAATCACCATTATCTCTTCAGACATCTGCCCTTTTGGGGACATCTGGTCATGCATATGGGGCATAAACACCAGCATAAGAATAAGACTGCTTACCCCAACCAGAAGCCAGAGCCATGACAAAACCAATGAAAGCGCTCTTGCCCACCGGCAGGTTTTAATGGAACCGATTCCCGTCCAGATGAACAAAACAGCCGGGAGACCGGCGCGAGCTATCGTGCCGGCATTTATTGGCCGGGCGGAATTATTATGGAGAACGGCGGAAACGATCAAGTCGAGCGCCATAAGCGCGCATAGCACGCCGATAATAATTTCAAGGATTCCGCATACAACAAGCCCTGTTTTTCGATCTCGAAAACCAGTATTTTGCACTGTTTCTTCATGATTTTCCATGTTGCATTCTTTCTTATGATGACGCCAATAATTAATATATGAAGTTCAATTTGTTATTTACTTTATAACAATGATCAAAAAACGTCTAAGACCATACTCTTATTTTTTTTAATTTCAATAATTTTGTCGCAATATTTTTACATCTTATCTATTAAATTAACTTATAGAACGGGATTATCTGTTTTACCCCTTGCTATTGAGCCTGATGTGTTTGCAGCAATTAACGATTGCGGATAGATTTGCGCGTAAAAAAGGCAGGGTCATTGATGACCCTGCCTTTTTTTATCAACCGCGAAAATTATTTTGTCAGATGCAGATCACATGCCTGTCAGAAATCAGGGTTTCTTCAATAAGCGCTCCCCGGAGTTTCAATAACACCATAGCCTACAAGTTCGCCTCTGTTGTTAAACACTTTACATATACCTTCCCAATAATCCTGTAACCTTGCTTTATTATACTGGTCTTCAACGACAGGGACTACTTCATATTCCTTTTCTTTAAATGGAACAGTCACGTTCCACCCAAGTCCGATCTTTTTACCGTTGAACATTTCAAATTTCTTTACGTTATAGGTAAAATTATCAAAACTTATCGTAGTTCCTTTCTTGTCAATATATGTCCCTTCTTTGCTTCCTGTTTTGGGAAAGGGGAAAAGCATGATCTCCTCATCATCAAAGAATCTGAGGGAAAACCATTCCCAGCCTAACTCGCTGAACTTTCCCCACTGCCGATCGAACCATGCCTTGCCATTGCCATCAATCTTTATCCAATGGTCATTTTTATCCTTGAATTCGATCTCTCCCTTTGTTTTTATATTGGTAAAGGAATAGTAGTAACTCCTTTGTTTTGGATCTTCAGGATGTCCCATGACGATAATACCGTCCCTCCCATGCCATGCGGCATCCTTTGTGGTCGTGCCTTCAATATTCAGTTTGAGCTTGTCGCTCCTGCCCACTATTTTGATCTGTTGATTATCCAGGCACATCATGCTGTCTTTAAAAAAAGCGCATCGTGAATCAGCATAGACCTCATCAGAGCTTAAATTAATCTTTTCGGAAAACACATGTTGCCCGGTTGAACAATCTGTAAAAGACAAATGGAGAGCATATGCTTCCAACAGAGAAACCACGTTATGAATAAAATATCCGCGGAATATCGTAATCTGATAAAGGTACAACTTATCGTTCTGATCGGACGCATACCCGGTTAAGTACCACCACTCGCCTCCATCATCATGCGGAGACCATTCATAAAACGCGTCTTTATGACCTTTGTCATCATATGGAATATATACTGATTTATTAAGAAGGCATCCTGACAAGACAATACAGGCAACCACGAAAAAAAGTATTTTCCTCACATGATCCTCCTTTTCTGACCCACTGTAATATATAATGGAAAAAACAAAATAAAAAAAGACTTTGCGGACGTCTTCAATAAAAAAACGCAGGCTTTATGCAGCGTCCCTCATGCCGTATTTGTCAGGCGTTTCATAGAGTCGCAATTATTGCTTCGGCGCTTGACACCTTCGCATAAACTGCGCCGAGGGCGGCCATGTACGCTCCATGAACATGAAGCGCCGGAATATCAATGCCATTAAAAACCAGGTTTCTCGCCGCACAAGCATCGTGAGCGACAACACAGGAGTATCCTTCATCGAAGGCCGCTCTCACTGTCGCATCAATACACATATGCGACATCATCCCGCAAATCACGAGCTCATTTATTGCTTTGGACTCAAGATATTTTTGCAAATCCGTATCCCGGAAACTGTTTGGAAAATATTTCTTGATGATTGTTTCATCAGGCACAGGCCTGACATTTTCATGAAAATTTATTCCTTCCGTATCCGGCAGAAAAAATGTCGCGCCCGCTCGCATGGAAATATGTTGTATGTGGACAATGGGTAGATTTTCCTGTCTAAAACAACCCAGCAGTCTTTTAGCGGCCCTGCTCGCTTCGAGAGCTCCGACAACTTCCATCCTTCCGCCGGGGAAATAATCTTGCTGAATATCAACCAACAGCAATGCGGTATTCATTTTGTCACCTCACTGTCGAGATTCTTAAATTTCTCTTTGGTTAGTGCCATATCTGCAAATTCAATACGTTTATTCTGTATCGTATGTGTGCTTTCACCGGAATTTATAAATCCAATGCTTTGATAAAGCTTTATCGCCGGATGATTATTTTTTCTTACAATCAAATGAATCTGATCCATGTTAAGTTGTTGGAAACCTTTTTTTAGAGTTGCAATAGCGACTTTCTTACCCCACCCTTTGCCCGTCTTATGCGGGTGGATGGCGATACGGAATTCAGCCTGGCCCTTCGCCGTAATATTAAGCAGACAGAATCCTATAACCCGCTTGTTTGCTTCGGCGATAAATATCCAGGTTTTTGGCTTATCCCGGTATTCATCAAGCCACCCATGTTCTCTCAACGCATAATCCATTTGCTCAAATCCGTCAAGATATACCGGCCATTTTTTTATTCGGGAAATATCTTCGGCTGTGATTGATCGCAGAGCAACCATGTCATGTTCCACAATAAATGTTTTGTGTATGACAGGATTATATCCCTGCCGCTCATTTATTTCCAGTTGAAATATAATATCGATAGACGGAATTAGAAAAACAAAAATTCATAAAGGAATGCCTGCTGAAAACATCTTGCTAAATTATTTCCAGCCCTGGCTGATAATCTTGAATCCGACCTGATCCTGCGGAATTTGAACCGATCCCTGCGGTGTTTGCTGTAAAACATTTACCTGTTGTTTCAGATAGTTTACGGAAATCTCATAGAAATTTGAAAAAGATGAACTTTCAACAAAAGCGATTTTATAATCTTTTTTATTTTGTACAGCATTTACTCCAAGTTCATTTTCAGGATTCCAAATTTTTCCGAAATCCAATTCTTTATTATATTCCTCGTATAGATCAGTCATCACGTTCGAGAGGTCATTATCTGCATATACAATTGTTTTTATGCCTAAGTCTTCTTTCGCCTCTTTCCTTCCAATAAGATATTGGTGGGAATACAGCTTTTCCGTAAAATAATCGACAATCTTCTCAATTTCTTCTTCTCTGGGCTGAACAGCGTGGCTTTTAAGAAGCTGCTTGGCAAGAATGCGGATAAGGTTGTGTATGCGATTTACGTTTCCCAGCGCTAACGGATGGATTTGCGGATTCGATTCTACGAATTTCGTAAATATCCTGGAAAGCTCTTCATCGCCTTTGATTTTGAATTTGTTTTTAGCCAGATCAAAATATGCCATCACGTCTTCGACGCTTATCGGGATTCTGTTTTGTGGATTTGCCGGATCAAGAGGATTAAATACATTCGCGGTTGAAGGATCGATGGGTGAAATTTCAGACAGGTTGCTCATCACAATCTCGTCAGCGCCAAGCGCAATCATTGTTGCGGAGCTGTGGGCTTTATAAGGAATCA
>JBEKMY010000105.1:0-6749 GCA_049523355.1 Smithella sp.
ATTTTCTATAATTATGATCAAATTTGAAGATGTGTCCATTACTTTTAATACGGAAAAAGCGATTGTTCATGCTGTTCGGAATGTTTCTTTTGAAGTCAATAAAGGAGAGATATTCGGTATCGTCGGTACAAGTGGAGCTGGCAAAAGCACGTTGCTGCGCACGGTTAATCTGCTGGAAAAACCTAATGGCGGAAAGGTGAATGTTGACGGCGTCGATATAACCCTCCTGGACAAACAGTCATTGAGAGAAGCGCGTCAGAAAATCGGCATGATTTTCCAGCACTATAATTTGATCCACACGAAGACCGTTTATAAGAATATTGCTTTCCCCATGAGAATATCCGGCAAAAGCGCAAAAGAAATATCTAAAAGAGTTCCCGAGCTTCTTGAAGAAGTGGGATTATCGGATAAGGCTCACGTATATCCGGGGCAGCTTTCAGGCGGGCAGAAACAGCGGGTCGGTATAGCGCGGGCGCTGGCCAACGACTCTCATCTTCTTTTATGCGATGAGCCTACTTCGGCTTTAGATCTGGAAAGCACAAAATCAATATTGGAGCTTATCCGCACGATTAACAAAAAATACGGGATAACGGTTTTGCTCATCTCTCATGAAATGGACGTGATCAAAAGCATTTGCAGCCGTGTCGCTGTGATGAGTGAAGGAGAAGTTGTGGATTTAAATGATGTGTACAGTATTTTTTCCAATCCCCGGCATGAGATCACAAAGCAATTGGTCAGGCATTCGCTGAACGTGGAAATACCTGACGGGATTCTCGGCGATACGGAAGGCAAAATTGTCAAGGTGCTTTACCGGGGGACTTCAGCGCTAAACCCTATTCTTTCCAATGCTATCCGGAAATATCCGGTTGATATGAACATATTGCACGGACGAATCGAGTATATCGACAATCAGCCGATGGGCGTTCTTCTTGTGAATATTAACGGCGAAAATAATGATGTCGTAAATATTATACATTATCTGAAAGAAAATACGGCCTCTGCGGAGATCATCTATGATTGATCAAATATTGAACCTGATGCCTGAACTGGGGAAAGCATTCTGGGAAACTTTCCAGATGGTTGGTGTTTCGCTTTCGCTGGCTTTGCTGTTGGGTGTCCCGATCGGCCTTTTGCTTTTTATCACGGATAAAGGACTTTTCTGTGAGAACAAGGTCTTTAACAGGGCTGGCGGCATTTTGGTAAATATTATCCGTTCAATCCCTTTTGTCATTCTGCTGGTCATCTTGCTACCGGTAACGCAAATGATAGTTAAAACCACAATCGGTCCGTTGGCGGCGTCCGTGTCTTTGTCTGTGGCGGCTATCGTGTTCTATGCACGACTGGTTGATGCATCATTAAGAGAAGTGGATAAAGGCGTTATCGAGGCGGCAACGGCCATGGGAGCATCTGTTCCTCAGATCATTACCCAGGTGCTTTTAGTAGAGGCGCTGCCCGGTCTTATCAGAGGTTTTACTGTAACAGCGATTAGCCTGATCGGATACTCCGCTATGGCAGGTATTGTTGGCGGCGGTGGAGTTGGTGATCTTGCTATTCGTTACGGATATTACCGCTATCAAATGGACGTTATGGTCGTTACCGTTGCCGTTTTAATAGTTCTGGTACAGATTGTTCAGACCATAGGCGATTACGCGGCCAAAAGAGCGGATAAAACATAAAATAGAGAGGAAACCATATATGGCCATAAGAACAAGAAAAAATTATCTTCAATCATTAAGCGGCCTGCGGCCCAATATTTATAAATTCGGCAAATTGATTGACTACGTGACGACCCATCCGGCAACCAAGCGCACGGTGGAAAGCCATGCCCGCAGTTTTAATGCAGCACATGATCGCGCTTTATCCGATATCTTCACAACGACATCATTTTTTACAGACAAAAAAATTTTGCGGTTTAACTCTCTGATGCGCAATCAGGAGGATGTCATTGCCAATGCCAGGCTCAAACGCGCCATGTACCGCCTGACGGGTACATGCACGGGTGGGCTGTGTGTGGGATGGAACAGTCAAAACGCCCTCTGGAACGTGACTGAGGAAGTTGATCAGGAATGCGGCACGTCTTACCATGTGCGCCTGAAGAAGTGGATTAAACAGGCTGAAAAGAAAGGGCTTGTTGTTGCCGGTGCTTTAACTGACGCGAAAGGAGATAGAAGCCTCAAACCGTCAAAGCAGCCGAATCGCAATAGCCATGTTTTCATTAAGGAAATACGCAAAGACGGCATAGTCGTCGCCGGTGTCAAGGCCATGATTTGCGGTGTGGCCGCCTCCGAGGAAATTTTTATTTTGCCCGGTAGCGCTTACGGAGAAGAAGAACGTGACTTTGCTGTGTCCTTTGTCATACCGCGTGACACACCCAATCTGACGATTGTGGAAGCCCGCAGGCCCAGTGATGGCCGGGAATTTGAAAAAGGATTTGATATCCCCGAAACGGGAATTACCCAGGCTTATTTGATTTTCCGGGACGTTTTTATTCCTCAGGACAGGATTTTTCTGTGCGGTGAATATCAATACACCGGCAATATCATCAAATACTTTACGGCCAATTATCGCGCCTGCATCGGCGCCTGTGTAGCGGGCCAGGGCGACGTCATGATCGGAGCAGCCATTCTGATGGCCAGAGCCAACGGGTTAAATGCCAAAGTTTTTGCCGGACGGATTACCGACATGATTGTGAATAATGAAACAACATTCGGTCTGGGCATAGGCGCTATGGCGCTGGGTACAAGGCATCCGGCGGGTGTTTGGGTGTCCAATTCACTTCTGGCTCACACCAACAAAGTGCATGTAGCGACATTGCCTTATATCACCAAGCGAATTTGTCAGGAAATTGGAGGCGGCGCCGTGGAAACAGGCTGCTTTCCGGCTTATGACGATTTGATCAGTTCGGATTATGGAGAATTCCTGCAGGAAACTCTTCAAGGCGGCAGCGGTAGTGCAGAATTGCGGGCGCGCATTATACGCCTGGCGGAATGGCTCACCCTTGGCGCGGGCGTGCCCGGATGTATGCACGGAGGTGGTTCGCCTGACGGCGCGAGACTGGTCGTTAAAAATGAAACGCCTTTGGAAGACTACGTGGGCTACGCCAGTCATATTGCCGGGCTGGCCGAGAAAATTACAGAAAACAAAAAATAGCCCGGTTCATTATGGATAGACGGAAAGGAAACAAAATGAATTACTACAACAATGTTATTGAAACCATCGGCCGCACGCCGCTTATCAAACTCTCAAAACTCGGCGCGGGACTTCCGGTAACGATCCTGGCCAAAGTGGAATTCTTCAATCCCGGTGGCTCTGTGAAAGATAGAATCGGATTGGTGATGATCGAGGATGCGGAAAAGAGAGGATTGTTGAAGCCTGGCGGCACCATCATCGAAGCCACCGCCGGTAATACAGGTGTTGGTCTGGCTCTGGTGGCAGCGAGCAAAGGCTATCGATGCATTTTTGTTTTGCCCGACAAGATGAGTGAAGATAAGGTCAATCTCCTCAAAGCCTATGGTGCAGAAGTCATCATAACGCCAACTTCGGTGCCCCCGGATTCGCCGGAGAGTTATAACGGTGTTGCCGAAAGATTGTCCCGGGAAATACCCGGCGCGTTCCGTCCCAATCAATTTGGAAATCCGAAAAATCCAGAAGCGCATTACCTGACCACAGGGCCCGAAATCTGGAAAGATACGGACGGCAAGGTTGACGTCTTTGTTGCGGGAATGGGAACAGGAGGCACCATCTCCGGCACGGCAAAATATTTAAAAGAACAAAATCCGAACATCACTGTTGTGGGTGCGGATCCGGTGGGTTCGATTCTATCCGGCGATTCACCTCATTCCTATTTGGTAGAAGGTATTGGGGAAGATTTTGTCCCCGCCACCTTCAACCGTCAGGTGATTGATGACATGGTCAGAGTCAGCGATGTTGAATCTTTCTCTATCGCCCGCAGGCTGGCCAGGGAAGAAGGCCTACTGGCGGGAGGCTCCGCTGGAACAGCCGTGGCTGCGGCTTTGAAATATGCCCTGCGCCTTGATCCGGGGAAGATTGTGGTTGTTTTGCTGCCGGACACGGGGCGGAACTATCTGACTAAAATATTTTCCGATCAATGGATGCGGGAAAATGGATTATTCCAAAATGATCAGGAACGCACAACAGCTGCGGATATTATCAGATTCAAAGGAGGCGTGCATGCCCTGTTGTCTGTCCACTCCAGCGACCGGGCCATCCGTGCCGTGGAGTTGATGGAAAAATATGATATTTCGCATGTGCCGGTGATCGATGAAGGTCGGGTTGTCGGAAATATGAACGAGGTAACGCTCGTCAAACTATTAAACGACGGCCTTGATCTCAATGAACAAAAAGTAGCTCAGACCATGAGTAAGCCTCTGCCGCAAGTGGATGAGACCATTGACATTGCAGAACCCTACCGTTTACTTCTTTCCGGTCATGGCGCTGTCATTATAACAAAAGCCAATATCCCTTACGGCTTCCTCTCTCGAATTGATCTGGTCAGATACTGGACCAACAACATTCGAAAATAACTATTAGTAGGATAATCCCATTGCAGAGGCAGAATAAATTACGCATACGCCGGGAAAATGTTTGGAGATAAAAATGAAATTTACAACAAGAGCTATTCATGCCGGTCAGGAGGCCGATCCGACAACCGGCGCGACGGTGCTGCCAATTCATCCTTCGTCGACTTTTACACAGGAAGAAATCGGCAAATTTAAAGGATATGAATATTCACGTACGGGCAATCCCACCCGCAAGGCGCTGGAGACCTGTCTGGCATCTCTGGAAAACGGAAAATATTGCCGCGCATTTGCCTCGGGCATGGCCGCTATTTCTGCCGTTTTGTCCCTATTGGTTCCCGGCGATCATGTGATCGCCACAGAGGATCTTTACGGCGGCAGTTATCGCATTTTTGATTGGTATCGCGTCCGCTATAAGATAAATTTTACCTACGTCAAGGGAAAGGATCCGGAAAATTTTGCACAAGCAATTACTCCCGCAACAAAGCTTGTCTGGATTGAAACACCTTCCAATCCATTGACACAGATTGTGGATATCGCGGCAGTCGCGGGTATCTGTCGTGATCATTCCGTGCTTTTGGTTACAGATAATACTTTTGCGTCACCCTATCTGCAACAACCGCTTGCGCTCGGTGCGCAGATCGTGATTCACAGTACTACCAAGTATATTAACGGCCATTCGGATGTTGTCGGCGGTGCCGTCATTACGAATGACGGAGAGGTACAAAAGGCGCTGGGCTACTATCAAAACATGGCAGGTGCAGTGCCCAGTCCGTTTGATTGCTGGCTAACCCTGCGCGGTTTAAAAACGCTGGGTGTAAGAATGGAACGGCATCAGGAGAATGCCCGGAGAATAGCCGCTTTTCTTCGACTGCATCATTTTGTGGAAACTGTTCATTATCCTGGTCTTGCTGATCATCCGCAACATGATCTGGCCAAAAGACAAATGAGCGGTTTTGGCGGCATGGTTAGTTTTCAGATTCGCGGCGGACGAGAAGAAGCCAATATATTTTTCAAAAGTCTGCAAGTCTTTTCTTTCGCGGAGAGTCTCGGCGCTGTGGAGTCGTTGGCTTGTTATCCCGCTGTTATGACTCATGCGGCAATACCGAAAGAAAAACGGGAAGAGCGTGGCATTACCGATGGAACGATCAGGCTATCTGTAGGGATTGAGGATTGGGAAGATCTGATAAATGATCTTGCCATTGCACTTAAATCCGCACAAAAAACTAATTAAGGAATAAACATCGTGCAAAACAAACTGATTTCTTTATCTAAAGCCGTTGAAATGTTTACGCGCGACGGCATGATGTATGCGAGCGGTGCGGGATTGCCCGTCGGTTCCGAATCCATTGTCTTTGGCAGGGAAATGGTTCGGCAGAAAAGAAAGAATATTCACTATATCGTGCATAGCTGCAGCCAGCAGGTTAATCTGTTTTGCGCAGCAGGTGTTTGCGATAAAGTGGAAGCCGCCTTTTCCGGACTGGAAGTCTATGGTTTCGCCAACGGTGTCCGCCGGGCAGTGGAGACAGGGCGGGTCATCTGGGAGGACTGGTCGAATCTGTCCATGTCGCTTCGTTTTCTGGGTGGGGCACTGGGCTGGCCCTTTGTACCGACAACAGCCAATATCGGCAGCGACATCCAGCGAAAGAGTGCCTTCCAGCCGGACACCTTTCCCTGCACAACAAAAATTCCGGAGATTACCGATCCCTTTACCGGTAAAATATATGGTGCTCTGCCTGTAGTAAAACCCGAATTGGCGGTCATTCATGTGACGATGTCCGATGTTTCAGGAAACGCCATTCTTTTAGGAACGGAATGGGGCCGGTTCGAACTCGCCCGCGCGGCGCAGAAAGTCGTTTTGCAAACTGATTATATTGTAGATGCCGCCTGTATCCGGCAATACCCAAATCTCGTGCGCATTCCCGAAGTCATCGTGAATGCAGTCATTCCATGGCAGTTGGGCGCCTGGCCCCAATGTTCCGTGGGTGTTTATGACAGCGACGAAGACCATATGAATACCATGAATCGGCTTTTAGCTTCCGATGAAGGTTGTGCAAAGTATATCGCAGATTATATAAATAGTTGGCATACGCATGATGATTTTATCAAGGTTGTTGGTAAGGCCAAGGCGGAGAAACTAATGAATAACGTTACATCACACCTTTTGGATCCTTACCGGTCATGGATTAAGAGCGATGGTGAAATAACAAA
>JBEKMY010000106.1:0-7911 GCA_049523355.1 Smithella sp.
ACTGCGTCAATCTTAAATTGCTTCGAATAACTCTTCTTCTTTGTTGTCATATCTCACCTCCAAAAGTTTAGTTTCTATAACACTCTTTTCGAGGTGTCCGCCATAACTATACCACTTCATACCATTGCTTTCATATTTGTTGTGTAAAGTGTACCAACAAGGCAATATGTCCATGATTCTTCAATCTTGACATCTGTAATATAATCACGCCCAGCCATTGCACGCAGTTGATTATAGGCGCCTTCATGACGACCATTTATATTTATGGGGAACCAAAGGAGTAATTGGAAGCCACTTGCTGATCCCGTAATTTCACGACCTTTACTAAAATCGACATTTATACGATCAAAATTAGGATCATTGCCTCCAAAATTTATTTGAGTTCCTGCACAACTAATAATGAAAAATAATGCCATCCAGAAAGCAAATATTTTAATTCCTTTTAAGAAATTCATTATTTCACCTCCTTGATAGCTTCGCCGGTAATTGTAACAGTCCGCGCCGTTCCCAGTATCCACCAGTACCAATCTTCTTTATAGGTCACATCAATAAGGCCGGTAGCACCGGGAACGCTGGCAATAGCGTTACTATATGCTCTCTCAATACGGTCATTGAGCATTATAGGAATGAAATAGTACGCTGTTCCACCAAGCGGTGATACTAGAGAGCCGGTAGCTGATCCTGACGCTTTCCCCAATTTTTCATAATTTGCTGGTGGAGTAGGAACAATTGTCTTAAAACCAGATGTACAACCTATAAAAATAGTTAAAAATGCAAATAATAAAATTGATGAAAAAGATTTCCTCAAAAACTTTGATAAGTTCATCATGATTATTTCCTTTCATAAATAATATTTTTTTGCATTTAATCTCATTTTATTGAAAAGTAAAATATATTTTTCAATTATTACCATGGAAACTAGGGAACAACAGCGCCATATTTCTTCGGCTATATTGATTTTGTTATATGTCGTTTATTTTTTATTCTTCTCTTATTGGTGACCATGCGTCAATAGCCTTAACAAATTTGTTCTTTGTATAAACACCATGATAAAGATTTGAAGGTATAGCAATTACCTCGCCTGCTTTTACGCATATTTCTTTATCTTTTATTTTGAAAAATAATTCCCTTCAAGAACCATTGTAATCTGTTCGCTCGTATGTGAATGCATATCAAATTTGCTGTTAGATTCTATCTCAAAATAAGTAAGCATTGTTTTTTCTAAGGCAACAGCCCACATTTTTGCGCCTTCGACGTCAGGTTGAAGCTGTAATAAATCTTTGATAAAAATAGGGGACAACGCCCTATTTTTTAAACACTTGCTGTAATTTAACTTTCCTCGGTCTGCCAACTTTCTTTTTCCTTTAAATACGGCGCTATTGGTCCCCTATTTCTCCTAGCATTTACTTTCTGAACGCACCGGCGTTGTTTTCTTAAGACTTTTTGCAAGAGACTTTAAATGATATATTGATTGAAGCAAATTCTCCACAATATCCATTACCGCATTCATATCTTTGGGTGATGGCATGTAACCACGATGCGATGCAGCATTTCCCGCGTCAAGTGCGGCGCTAAGTACCTCCTTGTTCTTTGATCCTATAAAACCTTGTTTCTCTAATTCGTCGAGTTTTGCTGAAAATGATCCCTTGTCACCAGCAACTTCTACAAGCACCATATCTAATACTGCTCTTGCTCCCATAAGTGCAAGTGACCTACTGTTACCATCTAAGGCTTGGTAAATTTGCTGAAATAGAGTGCGCACCGGACGAGGAATATCATTGAACCAGTTGGGCCTTCTCCGTTTTACCGGTGGTGGGTACAAGGAGACCTCTATTGCGTCTGCTTGCACAAACAAATTCGTATGCCTCATACTCACTGATTCGCAGCCTGCACACTCTAGAAGCTCATATGTATCCTCCCACCTTAAGGGGCCATAATCCTCTTCTTCATCTTCGGTGGTTACGACTACGCGTGTGGCAAGAACTATATGCTTAGTATCTCTACCGCACATATTACAGTGACTTTTTGTAACCTCTGAATCTTTACTCATAGTTAATCCCTATTCTTGCTGACGAAAAGCTAAGCCGGTGCGCAGTGATCGGCTGCATTGCATTGTTCTATAATCAGATATTTAGCCTATATTTTATTTTGGTATCCTGCGTTATACCAAAGAATCTTTCCATGAATGTCCGCGCTACAGCCGAAATCTCGGCTGTAGTCCCTTTGAGGTCGATGTCCAGGAATGTCTCGCCGCCTGTACCCTGGTTTTCAATTATTTTCAGATCCATTTCCTTTGCTGTAGTTCTGAAAGCCGCTTCCATACTCTTTTGCCTATCGGTTATGAGCGGAAAATCCAGTTGTATATTTTTCGTGTTTCCACTGAATTGTACAAAATCCCTCGTCCCTTTAACCGTCGCTATCACGAAAGCATATTTTTCAGTGCTTAACATCATTATTCCGATGTAGTTTTCAAGATCCTTTATAGTTCCTACCAAGCCCTCAGTGTTATCTGGTTGGTATAGAAAGAGGAAAGCAATGAGAAGAATAACAACAAATACGATTATTGCCAGAACTAATTCCATATTTTACTCACATAACAATGTTTATGTGGTTTTGTACTAATATTTCCAACGCCGCAAAATTACTTTATAACAATTTTAATGAAGACGCTATTTTTTAAGGATTATTGGTTGTAAATTAGCATAAAAATAGAGATATGTAAAACGAGGATTACAGAAGAAAGGTTCATTCGATTACTATAAAAAAAGGCGGATTTTATTCCGCCTTTAGAAGATAAGATATTTCTATCTCATTTTATTTTCTGTCTCGCATTTCCCTGTATTTGAGGGCTTCTCTGAGCTGTTTTATTGCTTTTTCGGAATCTTCTATCGCCTTAGCTCGGTGCCCGCCGAAATCATGGGGCGCTGCTTTCATGTAGGCAACGGCATCTTCCAGAGCATCAATTGCTTTCACAATACGGGGATGCATAGCTTTTTCCTCGGTCATTGCCGGACTTGCTTTTACAGGAGTTACAGAAACAATTAAAAATGACAAAACTGCAATTACCGTAATCAGCGACATTAAAGTGAAACTCTTTTTCATAAATTTTACCTCCTCTTATTTTTTATTCGGTTTACTAATTTAGTTACAAGGATGCGGCAGTATAAAAAAAACGCTTTTGTATGTCAATCATATATTGATTAACAATTGAAACACACATGACATCATTCTGCCACAAAGGAGAATGAAAATCTCCCTGGCAACACCTTCGTCTATAGCAGCAACAAAACCAGTGCTATCAATAATGGAATAAATTATCTCATAATATTCTTCTTTTTAATTTATTATTTATTTATTGCACAAATATTTACATATTTGGTTACTTGACTTTAACCTGGTAGTTGAGCGTGAAATTACCTCCGCTTCCATACATATTTCCGTTCATAATAATTTTCCAGTTGGTGACCAGTCCGTCATATCCGGCCGGCGCTCCGCCTGCTCCCGATACCGGTGTATAGGTATAGGTGCTGCCGCCATTCGATGAATACTGCGGTGTGCCAAGCGTGAGCCCCGATACAGGGCTGCCATCCGTGAAACTGAACGGGGAGCCCGAATAGGCGGATATGGCTAATGCATAATAGTTTCCAAAGCTATCGGTCAGGGTTGTCGTATAAGCGGATCCGATACCGGTATTTTTCACCTGAATCGTATAGGTAATGACGTCACCGGGGTTGGCGCTCGCCTTATTGGCCGATTTGAGGATTAACAGATTGGGGTAAACGGGGGTAATGGTAAAATTACCCGGAATGCCCCAACCACTAGAAACAGGTTGATATCCTGTGCTGGGATTATATGTAGAAAAAGAATAGGCGCCATTATAGTAGAATATGTTTGTTTCTGTGTTTGTTGTAGTGTTTCCAAACAATAACCCGCCAGAGGTGGTAAGAAGCTGACCTGAACCAACAATTAGCGAGTTATCATAAACAAACTTTCCTGATGGAGAAGTTAAAGTATTGGGTGGATTAGTGCTTCCACCCAGTATAATGCCACTAATAGCAACACCATTTTCTAAACCGGAAAAATAACCGCCAGTGACCGGCCATGTACCGTTAGCGGTAGAAGCTGTGTATAGCAAGCCTGAGATGTTCACCGTTCCATCGTTACTTACATAGGTGAATGTAAAATCGGCAGAAGCCTGCCCCCAACTCATCAGCACAAAAGTAAAAAAAACTAAAATAACTGTTTTTGCATTTCTCATAATAACCATAGCTATAGTCAATAGTTGTGTTTAAGAATAAAGATGGCGTATCCACCGGTTAATTGTTTCGCGACAGTTGACCGGCCAATAAAAAAAGGGAAGGATATACGCACCCTGAAGCAGGATAACGTAATAGCGATAAAAATACCAGAAACTTTTGGAAATAGGGGACAGCGCCCTATTTTTTAAACACTTGCTTTGGAAATAGGGCGCTGTCCCCTATTTCAGTCCCTATTTCATCACGCGAGCCCGCACGATCGAGTGCATGCCTTCGTCGCGGCGCACGAGTTGAACATCCGTGAATCCGGCTGACAGAAGATCTTCCTGAATCTCGGATAAGCTATAGCATTTACCACCCTCAGTACCCGAAAGCATGTTAACAGAAAACAGTGCGCCGGCTACCGGCGCCGTGCCAGAAGACTCCATAACGATGTCACGAATGTAAATCCAGCCATTAGGCTCTAACGCGGCGGCAATGCGGCGGTATAGGGCGCGGTTCTGGTCCGGGGAATTCTGATGAATAATCGCGCTTACCCAGGCAAGATCGGCGCCCTTGGGCAGGTCATCGGTGTAAAAATCCCCTGCGCGCATTTCAACCCGGTTGGCCTTCGGTGAAGTGGAAAAGCGTTCACGAGCCATTGGAATCACATGCGGAAGATCAAAAATGATGGCACGTGATTTCGGTTCAGCTTTCAACCAGGCCAGGGTCCACGATCCCGATGCACCGCCCAGATCCAATACACAATTTATGCCGCTGGGGTGGATTTCCTGAATCAACTTGTCGGCTACATCACGCGACACCACGTTCATCGCTTCAATGAACGACGCATTGTCCGCGTCTTCTCCATTAATACTTGGCCCCGGATAGTCCGGCTTTCCCGTCTTCACTGTCCACGGTAATCGCGACCAGCGACGCAGGCAGTTCGCCTGATGACGTATCATGGCTATGACACTCTGCGGAGATGCTTCGCACAGAAACGGAACAAGCGCAGGTGGAATCGAGTAACGTTCATCTTTTTTGACGATTATTCCTACTGCCGCCAGCGCGTCGAGGAGAATTGTTACCGCCCGCAAGTCGCAACCGGCAGCGGCGGCAACTTCAGCGGCGGTTTGGGGCGCCAAAGCGAGTTTCTCAAATAGATCCAGGTCGGCTGCTGCTGCGAGTATGCAGGGAACCTGATAGGCCACCATCAATTTTAAAATCTGTTCACCGTCACGTATATCCATGGGTTGAATCCTCTTATAATATTTAAGTTATACTCTTCCCCGAAAGAGAAAATAATCAAATAATCTATTTGGCTGAACGCACAGCGAGTACACGACCATAGACAGCATCAGACTGGGGATCCCAACCGCGTGTGCCATCGTCGAAACAGAAGTTGGCGGCTTCGGAGCCGCGGGTTTCGGAAGCCCAGGGGCAAGGAGCACTTAAGGTGATCAGGGCGGTTAGATGATTGACGGCATTAATTGAATGGTCATACAACCCCACCAACTCATCCTCTGTCGGCAGGCGCCAGTCTGTATAACCGCCGCCACGATAATTCTCGCAATAACTTTTGGCGTTATACCAGTTAATATTGCCTCCATTGTCATACGCGGCCCACATCAGGTTGGTCTTCGTGTCCAATACCGTTCCGTTGTCATAAGCGATGAAGCGACTGTCCCTGGCCCTTTCCCCTGCTGTGGCATAATTCGCAGTAATAAAAGTCCCTATTAAAATAGCCCCTGCAATTATCGCTATCATCGTTCCTAATGACTTTTTCATATCTGTTATCTCCTGCTCCGTTGATTTGTTTTCTGTTTGAGATCCCGAATGCTTACTTTCAAATGAAAATAGAGTAACACCGCTATCATTTTGGTTTAAATTGCTCTTGGTCTTCATCTGTTTTCTTGTCGATTAAAGGGCTCCCTGTTCTTGCTTCATACAAGACGAGGGCCCCAATAAGCAATATTCCAAGCAATTGCATAAATAATAGAGCTGCATTGATACTTAAGCCGGGAGTTATTCTAGCAATTAACTCATATCCTCTATAAGCGCCCTCATAACTAACCGGTGGAAATAAACACATGGCAACTATGATAATACCTATTACAATCGCTACTTTTTTTTGAGCCTTATTCATTGCCCTCCTCCTTTCTTTTGTTCATTAAAAGACAGTTTGTCGAGCTTTTTCCGATGATTTGAATATTATAATAGCACTATTCGTTATTTTTAAAAGAGGAAATTATACAGCTTTATTGATTGCCAAAATCCGGGTGTCCCCGGATTTGGATTCATTGTAATGCTGTTGACACGCCTCACGGGAAGTTGTAAAGTTTATTTCTCAATACTTCTATGGAGGTGCACAGTGGAATTATCAGACGTTATCGCAAATCTTCAGCCATCACGTTTTATTGTTGTGAAATCCCAGGCCGCCAAAGAGGCTCTTGGCCAGTGCACACCATACAAGTTCATTATCAAAGCTTCAATTGTTTTAGTCTGCTGTGCCGATCTGACGGCAATTTCTTCAAGAGACAAACGTGTGGGAGAATTGCTGGAAGCAGGAACCTTCGAGGGAGTGGATGTGAATTTCGATAGCGCCGCGCCATACGCCAGCGCCGTTATGGAGGCCGATGCGGTTAAGGCTTATCTTTCCATGAATGTGGCGATTGCCGTAGAACACATCGTTCTTAAGGCTGTAGAGCTTGGCCTTGGCAGTTGCTGGCTGGGAAGGTTTGACAGAGATCAATTAATACAATATTTGCAACTGGACGAAAGTATATACCCTGTAGTGCTTCTGCCTGTGGGATATCCTGATCAAACACCAAAAGCAAGACCGCGCTTTGATTTGGATAAATTGGTGTTAAAGACAATCTAAGAGAAATAATTGTTTGTCGATAATCTTAATTCATGCAGGAGTGATTTTGATATGAATTCAAAACTTTCGATAGCGAAGAAAGCGCCTGATTTTAGATTTAAAACACCATGGGAAGATGAGATTAATTTTTATGATGCCCTCGGCAATCATCCGGCTGTTTTGATTTTTCTACGCTATTACGGATGCCCGGTATGCCAAATGGAAATGGCAAAAATAAAAAATGAATTCGATCTGGCAGCTAAAAAGGGGGCGCGAGTATTTGTCGTACTGCAAAGCACGCCGGAAACAATTGCTTCATTAATCAGGAAAGACGATTTTCCCTTCACGATTATTTGCGACCCTAAAGGGCAAATATTTCAAATCTATGGTGTGGAAGCCGGTGGAATCATCAAATACCTTCATCCCGCCGGTTTGATTGCGGCAATCAAGGCTGTAAGCCGGGGTTTTACGCATGGTAAATTTGAAGGGAAGGAAACACAGCTTCCTGCCGCTTTTGCCATGACGGCGGATAAGATTATCAAGTATGCTCACTATGGAGAAAATATCAGCGACATGCCCTCACTGTCCTTCCCCGGATTATCACCGCAAAAAACTGGTATGACATCCCCGGATTTCAGTCCAGATACATTCTTTATAGAGATTGGTTATACGCCAAAATAATTTACTTCCAGATAGATAAAAACCGGCCATCCCAACCTTTGCGACCTTTATACCAACCATTGTTTCTATTAAAAAAGTCCGAGTAAGAGACTTCCATTCGCTTACCATTTGCCGGATCATTATAAAACAACTTCC
>JBEKMY010000107.1:0-6540 GCA_049523355.1 Smithella sp.
AAAGACGTCGGTGGGAATAATGCTTTCAAGATCATTATTACCTTGAATAAGTAAATCGGCATTTGGCTTTCGCCAACATCCGTCTCGGCAAAGGTACTTGAAATCATCCTGTATTCTAACATCGGATAAAGCGGCAACTTGCGCTAGTTTAATTCCTTCTTTATGTGGAATTTTCTGTTGGGTAAATATCTCTTTTGCAGCCGCGGTAATGATCTGCTCAACACCAACCTGTTGATGCAAATTTAGCTTAGTAAAAAAATCCCTGGCTTTTTCAAGAACACGACTTTTATCATTCTTTTCTTGGCTCATCATGAGCTTAACCCAAGATGAATCAACAATATCTACGAGAGATATCAAAAAATTCTTGTTCTCATTTGAAACATTCCAAGTTGTTCTTCCCAATACCATAACTTGAGATGCCGACATAAGATTTGTTTTCCCGGACACGGGCACAATACACAAATTTCGAAGTGATGTTCTCAAATCATGATTTTCATTTGACTGTGGCTGAAGATAAGCCCAAAAAAATAAAAGCTTCTCTATTGGATCAGGACATATAGGATTTGAAATAAGAAGTCTTTGTATAATATCCTTTAATTCCAATTCACTCAGAAGCCCCCAGCTTTTCAGTGATTTAAGAGATTGATCACTAACCTCTTGCGCAAGTATTTTTTGTTTTTGTGGGGCAAAGATATTTAACGCCTGTTCTTCAGTCCATGTTTTTGTGATAGCTTTAGGAATCATGATAGTTATTTCTTTGGCGGCTAGCGAGCTATCATGAGTAAGTAATATATTATTTTGTCTTTCTATATGTATTTTAAATTCATCAAGTACGTTTTCTGTGCATGAATGATTTAATCCATTTGTATCAGTGGAGAATACCGGTAAAAGATCATATGCACAGGCACGTTCTTCTAAACTTAAGGCATGATTCTCCAACCATGCAATCATAGTATTTGCAGCCAATTTACCAATCCGCTGAAGAAGCCATTGATTTGTTGGTGAAGTTGCCGGATGTTTTATTTCCTTTCTCGCCGGATCTTGAATGAATGGTCCATTTAAAGAAAATGGCAGAAATGGTTTAACATCAGTAGGCAAAACCGTATAGAGATGATGTTCAATATCCTTACACAAAATAATTTGTACAGTTGATGGAGGTAGTTCTAACTCTGTTGAGCCTCGTTCATCTCTTATTTCCTGCAAAGCTTCTACTGGAAACGATTCCGGTTCGGAATTAATGACCATAACCTCGATTGTCTCTCTTCCTGAGAGTCGAATATAGTTTGCGTTACTTATCGGACCAGTACCCAGTATTTCCTTGTTTATGATATCTTGCTGAATTTCTAATTTTCTAATATTACTAAAAAACAATAGGGGTATAGGACTTTTTATCCAGTGTTCAATTTCTGTTTTGATAGCTGCCACTTTTCTATGATCATCAATTTTTACTCTTATGATGGTTTCATCATTACTCAATTTGGAAGAATCTATCCAAAAAGGTTCCGTAAATCGCTTTTTATTAAATCCGAATGAAAGAGTTGGAGTGAGAATCGTTACCTGTGGTCCGAGAGAAAAAACAGATTTAAAACCAACGCCTCTAAATCCTATGGTATGGAGGTGCCTTTTGTTAGAAAGTCCAAATTGACAAAGAGACTGCAAGGCATCAGAATCGAAATCTTCACCGTCATGAACAAATTCGAACACACTATTATTTATCGACGCCCGAATCCAACTCGCTTTTGCATCATCTGCGTTCTGCAATAATTCTGAAAGTACATGACGTGGACTTTGAACTTGACGGAATAATTGATGCCAAGGACCAGCTAATACAGGATCAGCATCAAGCTGATTCCAGCGCTGATGGGCATCATTTTGTATACTTGTGAAATATTCCGGAGGTCTAAGGCTCATTTTATTGGCACCGCCCTCTTTGCCAATTCACTTAATGAATAATTTACACTTGTAACCCCAAAATCCGGTTCTTTTAGAAAAGGTGTTTTAACATATCGCATAGAACATTGATTTTCTTGTCTTTCAATAATTTTTTCCGATGAAGGTATTTCTACTATAGCTAATATATAATCATCCGGCTTATTGAGTGCAGTCAAAATTTCATTCTTCGTTATTGTCACTGTCTCGGCCCCTTCTATGCGACCTTTAACCTCAATAAATCGCAGCTTGCCAACACCGGGGATAGAAGATTCAATGTCATAGCCGCACTTATCTTTGCTGACATCACGGGGGATGTAACCAAGGGATATTTCCATTGCCATAACGGCCTGCATCGCTCTTATTTCGACCTCTTTTGTTTCGTGAGCAAATGTCTCTCTACCAGCTTCAGCATTTCCGCTAAGTTTTTCTATCAATCCCGCTGGGATGACTATGGCACCACCAATTACTACCGGCGGGAGTGGAGATATTTGACGTTCTTTTTCAAGCATTCCAAGGCGTCGTGCCAGACGTGCTGAAAGTTCATCAGCCCTCGATCTAGCTTTGGCTGAATTGATTCTGGCGTTCTGTCTTCCAGCAAGCTCTTGAGCCCTCAAATCCTCCGCGCGGTGATCCCAATAGTTTATTTCCTTAGTAAGCCTTTCTTTTACTGCTTGAATTGTTCGATTGATCTTGTCCTCGGTGCGTTTTTTTATTTCATTAAAATGGTTTTGCACCAAATTGGTAATCGCATATGAAACAGCCATGGATTCTAAATCTATATTTTTCCATCCTTTTTCCAGGACTGATGTAATAAGAGATTTTTCTTCCTCCTTCAAAGGCCTATAATCAAGATAAGGAGCATAACCGGCATTTCTAACATTTTCTTGCTGATTTATTTCAACAAATTGCATTTGCCGCGATACCACTCTCTGAAGGCCTCGCTTGTCAATGCTTGCATCCTGTATGGAATGCTCCAAGTAAAAAAGTGCCTTAATATCCTGATCCCGATCATTCTCGTTGACAAATATCGCGCCTTGTTTAAGAAGATCACGGTATCGTTCTAAAATCAGATCAATGACAGCATTGAGAAGAGGATGACCAGGACAGATAAAGGCGGCCAAAGGCTTGCCCGGTACAGTGATCAAGTCTTTTTCAAAGCACACTCGCTCGTATCGTTCCAAAACTGGCTCTCGCGTGCCAATTACACGGTCACGATTTCGGATAGCAGCAGGCACTTTTTTTATTTCATAACGCTTCGTTTCGCGCTCCTGGATGCTGCCTCCTAAAAGTTTGAAAGCCTCTATAAAAAATGACGCGATAAAATGGGGTTGAAGTCGACGCGCTTCATAGCGTTCCATTTCCTCACGAATTTTTTGAATACGGGTTGTATCCATGGCATCGTGAACCAAGGCGCGTTCCGCAAAGAGTTCCTGTAACCTCTCATGATCTAGCGCTTCTTCCACCTTGCGTGTCAGACGAGCTCTAACATCCGGCTGATCACCATAACGGATAGCTTCTATCAGTAATTTACGGAGTTCTGTTCCGCCAATGGCTTTACCTAGAACATCAAATACGCCGCCACCTAAAGCAGCCCTCTCGGCCTCAATTTTTCTTAACAGAGTTAAATAAACATCGCCTTCACGGGTTTCTTCAGCTACCAGATTCCAGAGGTGACAAACTTCTGTTTGCCCGATTCTGTGAATGCGACCAAAGCGCTGTTCTATGCGGTTAGGATTCCATGGGAGATCATAATTGACCATTAAATGAGCTCTCTGAAGATTTATTCCTTCTCCAGCAGCATCAGTTGCAACAAGGATTTGAACAGATTTATCCTGCTTGAATAATTCTTCCTTTTTCTTACGTTCCTCACGCCCCATACCGCCATGAATAGTGACAACCGCTTCATCGCGTCCAACCAGTGCCTTAATTCGGTTTTCCAGATAGCTTAATGTATCGCGGTGTTCTGTAAAAACAATGAGTTTTCTTCTGGACCTGTTTTCATCAAACATCTCAGGATTATCCTGAAGAATTTTGGACAACTCTTCCCACTTTTTGTCCGTGCCGCTGTTGCGCACTTTCAGCGCTAGTCCTTCAAGGCGCTTAAGCGTTTCAATTTCTGCCTGAAGTTCCGAAATGGTTCGCGCAGCGGTAGCTTGATCGACAAATTTGTCTTCAACTTGCTCAACTTCGGAATCAGTCATGTCATCTAATTCTTCTATTTCCTCTTCAGTCATAGGTGTCAATACATCTTGGGCGTTAATTCTTGCTTGAGATCCTCTTTTCAATAATTCTTCCTCATTAAGACGTCTCTCCAACCGTTCTCGACGGCGAATTAAGGATTTATAAATAGCTTCCGGTGATGAGGCGAGGCGTCTTTGCAGAATTGTTAAGGCAAAGCCTACGGTACCTTTTCGTCCTTCACCTTCCAATGCATCAGCTCGATTGAATTCTTCCCGCACGTAATTCGTCACCTGCGTATACAGATCGGCCTCTAAGTCTGAAAGTCTATAAGAAACTGTATAGGCCAAGCGCTCAGGGAAGAGAGGTGTACCGTCAAATTTATAAAGCTGTTCTTTTACCATACGGCGCATAAGGTCAGAGGTGTCAGTTACATGAACACCGTCACGGAAACGACCCTCAAAACGATCACCATCAAGTAGCGCCATAAAAAGCTGGAAATCCTCTTCCTTTCCGTTGTGAGGTGTCGCAGTCATCAAAAGAAAATGCCGGGACAATTCTGATAGAAGTTTCCCCAATTTGTAACGTTTTGTTTCTTTTATCTCGCCACCGAAAAAGGATGCTGACATCTTATGGGCCTCATCACAGATAACCAGATCCCACTCCGTCTGACGTAGCTTTGCTTGTAGATTTTCATCTCGACTCAATTTGTCCAGCCGTGAGATGACCAGGGGCATTTCCAATAGTGCATTGCCAGATCTTGAAGCCTCGATTCGATCATTCGTCAAAATGTCAAAAGGCAGGTGGAAACGTTGGTACAGTTCGTCCTGCCACTGATCTACGAGATTACCTGGGCAGACAATAAGGCAACGATCCAAGTCGCCACGTGCCATAAGTTCTTTGATTAGTAAACCGGCCATTATGGTTTTTCCTGCACCTGGATCATCGGCAAGCAAAAATCGCAATGGTTGCTGAGAAAGCATTTCTTCATAAACAGCTGTAATCTGATGGGGAAAAGGTTCAACAAGCGAGGTGTGTACAGCTAGATGTGGATCGAAAAGATAGGCCATGCGTATTCGATACGCTTCTGAAACTAACCGAAGTATAGAAGCATCTGCATCGAAACTCCAAGGTTGACCAGGTTGAACGACTTCAAGAATAGGCTCACGATCACGAAAGACAAGCTCACTTGCCACCCGACCAGCTATATCCTTAAAAGTAAGTTCAATAACAGCATCTCCATGCCATTTGACATCAATGACTTGGACAGCGCCATCGGGTCGGATACCTTTTATAAATGAACCTTTATTAACCTCTTCTAAACGTGCCATTATTATTTCTCCAGATAATTTTTAATTCAAAGTGTCGATTATTTAAAAACGTGCAATATAAAAAACTTCTCTTGAGAAACTGATTCCAATAATTGGGTTATTATACCCTCACAAACGGTTATAGATTCGCATTTTAATTAAAATTTTAGATATTTTTTATCAAATATCACGAATGAAACAATAATGCCAGAGTGAAACGGGTAATAGATATCACACACCACCTTTTGTGATGATTATTGTAATGATTACAGTAATGATTATTGTAATTGACATATAAGGCCTTTCTTCTTATACTTATGAATAAAAGAAAAATGTCTTCTCCAAAGGGTATTCTGTGAATGGCTGATAAATTAACGTTCCTACACCTGTCAGATATTCATTTTGATGCAGAGAAACAAGACATGCTAGAGATGAATCGTGATCTTCGCGACCAACTTCAAAGAGATATAAAAAATGAATTAAAACCAAAATTAGGCGCATTCAATGGTGTTCTCGTTACAGGGGATATAGCGTATTCTGGCGAAGCGTGTGAATACGAACGGGCACAAAAATGGTTGGATGGGCTATGTGCAATGATTGGTTGTAATGAATCACACGTGTGGGTTGTGCCAGGCAATCATGATGTTGAAAGGAATAAGGTCAAAAACAGCAAGCCACTTAGCGACATTCATAAGATACTTCGGGGAAAGCAGATTTCTGAACTTGATAATGAAATAATCGCAACTTTGCGTGATGAAACGTACAAGTCGATTTTATTCAATCCGATTGCCAATTACATTAAATTCGCCTCAAAATATGAATGTAATATCACACCGGAGAAACCTTACTGGGAAAGCTCGGGGACGAAGTTGAATGAGATGAAGTTGAATGATGGGTCCGATTTATGCTTTTGGGGCATGACATCAACTATTGTTTCAGATGCTATGGATGACGTAAACACCGCGAAACTTGTGCTTGGCTGTCCACAAGTTTTTATTCCCACAGAAGATCCGTCCAAGACATATGTCACTTTATGCCATCATCCACTCGATTGGTTACATGACCATGATAATATAGTGCCATACCTGAACTCAAGAGCACGGGTTGCATTATTTGGGCA
>JBEKMY010000108.1:0-9093 GCA_049523355.1 Smithella sp.
AAGCCGCCGCCGGCCCCCTTTCTGATCCGATAATACAGAATTTTTCCATAAACAAACCATTGGCTGCCGATTTCGGCTGGCTGATTGAAGTGGGCTTTAAGCCCGGCGTTACGGACAACGTGGGGAAAACCGCACGCGAAGCGATTGAACTGCTCCTGAGCCGCGATGCCGGAGAGCGCAAGATTGCCGTCTATACCTCCCGCCAGTACCTTATCAGCGGAAAGATCAACGGATCTGACGCGGAAAAAATCGCTTCCGGACTTTTGGCCAATGATCTCATTGAACGGCATCAAATAGTTTCCAGAAAGGATTTTAATTTCTCCCGCGGGATACCAGCCTATATTCCGCGGGTATCGGGCAAAGCACAACCCGTGGTGGAAGAAATCGATCTTGCCGATGCCGGCGCGGAGGAACTTTTAAAAATCAGCAAAGAACGAATTCTCGTTCTAAATCTGCAGGAAATGAAGGCCATCCGCGATTATTACAAAGATAAAGATATTATTGCCGAAAGAAAAAATATGGGGCTGAATCAACGCGTCACGGATGTCGAGTTGGAATGTCTGGCGCAAACCTGGTCGGAACACTGCAAGCATAAAATATTCAACAGTTTGATAAATTACACCGATGGACAAAAGAGAATGACGATCGATTCTCTCTTCAAAACATATATAAAAGGCTCCACTGAAAAAATCCGCAAAACAAAAGGAAAGAATGATTTCTGCCTTTCCGTTTTTGTGGATAATGCCGGCATCATCAAATTCAACGATGATTTCAATCTGGTTTTCAAAGTCGAGACACATAATTCTCCTTCTGCCCTTGATCCTTATGGCGGAGCGCTTACCGGCATTGTCGGCGTCAACCGTGATCCGTTCGGCACAGGCCTCGGCGCGAAACTGATTTTCAACACCGATGTTTTTTGCTTTGCCTCTCCTTTTCATAAAAAGAAACTGCCTGCGCGCATTCTTCATCCGCGCCGCGTTTACGAAGGCGTGCGCGAGGGCGTGGAGCACGGGGGTAACAAAAGCGGCATACCCACGGTTAACGGCAGCATTGTTTTTGATGAACGGTTCCTTGGAAAACCCCTTGTATATTGCGGAACCGCCGGTATAATGCCCGCGCGCATTAAAGGAAAAATCACGCACACCAAGGAGATAAAGCCCCTTGATCTGATAGTTATGACGGGCGGCCGTATCGGCAAGGACGGCATTCACGGAGCGACCTTCTCTTCCGAAGAACTGCATGAAGGATCTCCGGTTACGGCCGTGCAAATCGGTGATCCCATCACCCAGAAGAAAATGACCGATTTTCTGCTTATCGCGCGTGACCAAGGGCTTTACCGCGCCATCACCGACAACGGAGCGGGCGGGCTTTCCTCTTCCGTGGGTGAAATGGCCACCTACTCCGGCGGCTGTGAATTAGACCTTACTCACGCGCCTTTGAAATATGCCGGTTTGCAGCCATGGGAAATTCTTGTTTCCGAAGCGCAGGAACGCATGACGCTGGCGGTTGATCCGAAAAAAATAAAACCATTCCTGGACCTGGCCCAAAAGATGGATGTCGAAGCGACCGTGCTGGGCAAGTTCACCGATTCCGGAAAGTTTCACGTCCTTTTTGGCGGAAAAACAGTTGCGTATCTCGACATGGATTTTCTCCACTCCGGCGTTCCCCAGATGAGACTCAACGCCAGATGGAAGCCGCCGAAGAATAAAGAGCCGCGCTTTGCGCCGCCACGAAACCTTGGCGGGGAAATCAAGCGGATGCTAACGCGCCTGAACATCTGTTCGAAAGAATCGGTAGTTCGCCAGTACGATCACGAAGTTCAGGGCGGCAGTGTAATCAAGCCGCTCGTCGGCGCTCAAAATGACGGCCCGTCGGATGCCGCAGTAGTGAGGCCGCTTCTTTCTTCCATGGAAGGAGTTGTCGTCGCGCATGGCATCTGCCCGCGCTACAGCGACATCGACACTTATCACATGACCGCCTGCGCCATTGACGAAGCCATACGCAACGCGGTGGCTGTCGGCGCCGATATTGACCATCTGGCGGGACTTGATAATTTCTGCTGGTGCGATCCTGTTAAATCCGTAAAAACGCCCGACGGCGAATACAAACTGGCGCAGCTTGTCCGCGCCAACATGGCCATCTACGATTACACAACGGCCTTCGGTGTTCCCTGCATTTCCGGCAAAGACAGTATGAAAAATGACTATCAGATAGGCAAAACTAAAATATCCATTCCGCAGACGATTCTTTATTCCGTCATCGGCGGAATCAAGGACGTGCGCAAGACCGTCACCATGGATGCCAAAAAGCCGGGCGATCTCGTTTATATCATTGGCGAGACTAAAGATGAAATGGGTGGTTCGGAATGGTTCGCCATGCGAAATTTCACCGGCAACAATATTCCCCGGGTGGATGCCTTAAGAGCCCGCAAAATATACCGTGCCCTGCACAAAGCAATACAGCAAGGCATTATCGCTTCCTGCCACGATTGCTCTGACGGCGGACTGGCTGTGGCGCTTGCCGAAACATCCATTGCCGGCGGGCTGGGCACGAATATTGATTTAAATTCTGTTCCCTACAGAGGGAAAAGAAGAGATGACTATATTTTATTTTCGGAATCGGCCAGCCGTTTTATCATCACCATTCATCCGGAGGCGCAAAGCTCTCTGGAAAAAATCATGGCCGGAAACATCACCGGACTTATCGGCCTTATCACCCATGACGGTTTGTTTCAGATAACCGGTCTGAATGCTAAATTAATTATTAAAGAAAAGATAAGCAAACTTAAAGAAGCATGGCAAAAGCCTCTTAATTTTTAAAAGCAGGATTTATATATGCACCGTAAAGTAAAAGCTATAGTATTGACCGGCAACGGCACGGACATTGTTCACTTAAGCGAACTGCTTTACGGAAAGAAGCATCTGGATGACTATTCCTTTCTCAATTTGCCGGGTGGCTTTCTCGATGGTGATGATCTGGGCTCGGCCAAAGCCGGCGCCAATCGATTTCTCTGCGCCCGCATTCCGGGAAGCAGGGATTTACTCTTCGATCAGTTGCTTAAATTTATACATGCCGGGAAATTAATTTTAGGCGTCTGTAACGGCTTTCAACTGATGATTAAACTGGGATTGTTGCCGGCGCTGAATGGCGATTATAGCGGACAAAGCGCTACTTTAACCTACAATGATTCAGGGCGTTTTGAAGACCGCTGGGTTTATCTGAAGGCTAACGCGCAAAGCCCCTGCGTTTACACCAGGGGAGTTGATATTTTGTATCTGCCCGTCCGGCACGGCGAAGGCAAATTTATTCCCGGAAGTTCCTCCATTCTGCGGCAAATCGAAACTAAAAATATCTGCGCTCTTCAATACTGCGGGGAGAACGGACGGACGTCAATGGACTATCCGGCAAATCCTAACGGCTCAATCAATGCTATTGCCGGAATTTGTAATGAATCGGGACGGCTTTTCGGCCTGATGCCTCATCCCGAAGCTTATCTTTGCCGCGTCAATCATCCCCGCTGGACGAGGGAAAAACTTCCGGAAGAAGGTCAAGGGCTTGTAATTTTCCGCAACGCGGTAAACTTTATCCGCGGAAAAGAGTTTTAGTGTATTGAGATGACAAGACTGTGGGCGTCATAATTTTCGGGCGCGGGAAATTGAAAATTATGCTCATATTATTTCTTTGGCCTGTAGTACTGGTACGTACCGGGATTATCAATTAACAATTTAAATGCTTGTTCTGAGGCTGCAAGGTCGGACTGGGTTTTGTTGCCGGCAGTAATTAAGCTGACCGCGTCCTCATCAATGTATTTGAGGTCTTCCGGTTTCAATCGCAGATTGCTCAGCACCGGCGCATCCCCCGCGGAAACCACAAAAAAAACCTTTTCGTACCACATGTCATTGAATTCATTTAGCGTGAAACTGATATCGCCCCTCCACGGGTCAGCGAAAAAGATATGTCCATTGTGAATACCCCTGAAAACTACAAAATGACGGTATTCGAGGATTTTTATAGGAACGATACAGGGCGTGGTGACAGATTTCAAGTCCTCCAGGTCGGCTTTGTAGCCCTCTCCCTTATAACCGAGCACTTGAACAAATTTCTTCATATCCAGAAGGGAAAAAGCCTGGTGTTTCGCTATCTGCGCGCTGTCACCATAATGAAGAAGCCCCTGGATAACCTGCTTTTCTGTAAAATTTTCTCCCAGATAAAAATTGAGAATAATAGCAAGAGCGGCGGAACCGCAGGAATAGTCGTAGCCCTGCTTTATTAAATGACCTTTATTAATTTCAGAGGCCGGATTCACATTGGCCTGTAAATACCCCGGTCCCGGTCCGGGAAGGGCAATGTCAATTTCCGATTTCGGCTGATCCTGAAGAGGATAAATACCGGAAGTAAAAGATACAATTACTGCGAAAATGGCGGCGATTACCAATGCTCCCAAGAAGATGGCCACCTCCCGATGTTATTTTAGAGAATTATATTTTAGCCTTAATTTTTCAGAAGACCTTCAAGTAAACAATAATAAGCGAAGGTGTTTGTTCGCTCACGAATTCACTTGTTTAAATTTAAAGGTTCCTGAAAGTAACCGTATTCCGGTAAATGATTAAATTATCCAGAGCCATCGGACCAAAATCGTGGGTGGAATCCATCTGAAAATCTTTGACCCGTATAGATGCCGCCATAGGCAGATTAAAGCTTACTTCGGTGCCGCTTGAACTACCGCTATTGCTGCCGACATCGAAGGTCGCCGGACCTGCATTGTATGTACCGGTGACATTGCCATGTATATCGTAGGTCTTAAAAACACCGCCTATCTGCATGTTCCCTGTCAGGGCAGGCCAACTCGTAGGAGTACCGCTGGCAATATCCGGGCTGGCGCCATAAATATATATACCGGATAGGTTCATACTGTCGGTCGCATAGGCAAACTGCACATTATTTATATACAGTCCCAGTCCCGCGTAAAAAACAACCCCGCCCCCACCTGAAGGTGATCCCGAGAGGCTCAGCCACGGGGCAACTCCCGCAATATAATTGGGAGTTACCGTGGTAAGGGATCTGCCCATATAAAGACCTGTAATATCAATATTACCAAGAGTCCATGTGGTGGAATTTCCCGTAATGGAGGATTGTGCCGTAACACTGATATCGTTGGCGGAGATGCATATTCCCGAATCATTAGAGGGCAAAACGAGGCCGCTCAGGTATAGCCACGTCGTGTTATCGGTGATGTTGGTGCCGACATCGATTGTAAGATTTGTGTTTATGCCATAACCTCCACCCGCGCCGTTACCAACTGTCAGGGTTCCAACGTTGATGGATTGCGCCAGAGCACTCGTTAGATCATTGCCAAAACTAAAGCCCGTGACCACCGTGCTTACGGTCAGATTCAGACCCACAGTTATTCCTTCCTGGCCTTCTACCTGCGAGAGAGAATCTTCATCCATTGCCTTCATTTTGGCATACACGAGGGAGTCATATACCGACACACCCAAAAACAGCAAAAGAATCGAGATAAAAGTGACGATTCTTACGAAGTCATAGCTTGGCAGAAACTTCTTCATTGTGTCCTGTTTCTCCTGCCCTAATGTGATGGGCGGAAATTCTAAGTGTGCCGCTTACATCGGTTTTGAAGCTGTTATTAATTGTGTTATAGTCTAGCGAGATACTGATGCCCTTTCACTAAAATTTTTACTTTTTTACAAATGTTTCTTTAGCAGATGATTTCTAGATGGCTCTCCCGACACGTCGGGACTTTCCTTGAATGACATTCCTTAAAGTGTGTAAGAGGCACGGGCAACTTCCCCGTGCCTCTTTTTGCACATTCATAACGACTGAATAAACGCCGTTTTATCCATTACTATTAATGGGTAGAAATGATAATGTTACCATTTACCGTAGTGTTAATGTTGCTCACATACGCTGTTCCCATTGTCATTGTGGTGGGGTTATTTGCAATCTCTTTCGAAGCGCCTACTTTAACGATCATCTGCACGCCACCTACGCTAATAGCCATGTTGGTCAAGCCAAGGTTAATACCGCCGGGAAGATATACGCCCGCATTATTATTGAATCCCTTGGTTCCATTTGTTCCAAGATTAACACCGACATCAATTGTTAATAGACCAGTAACACTCACGCTACCAACGCTAACATCTGCGCCGAGAAAACCGCCCTGATCAAATGCGAAACCAGCAATCGTACCAGTAGAAGATACTTGGCTGGTGTTGGCCTGGCCCCAGGACATCGTCATAGTCATGCCGGTTAACGTAACGTCGTTCAGATAAATGGAAACACCTTCTTGAGCTGTAATGGCATTCAGATCACTATCAGAGATAGTGGTCATGGCGAATGACGCCAAAGGCATCATTACAAACAATGCGACAACTGCTAACAATAAAACTTTCTTCATCTTTCTATCCTCCTAGTTCATTGTTGTGCCGGCGAAATAACCTTTGCTCTGTGCTTAACCGGGCTACTAAAGCGGACTAACCGTTTTTCATATCCCGATAAGCCTGAACGCCGGTTTGTTCTCCAGCGGGGTTAAGTACTTCTGCTTCTAAACCAAACTACAAATCATCTGCTATTTTTAACTACCGCAACATCATCTTTTCTCAGGCGGCAGTTTTATTGCCTTAAAAAATATCAAGTGCCCGTGTTGCTGGGCATCTTAATAAAAATTCCGGATAGATTGTTGGAGCTCAAATAGTTGTACTTTGACGTAAACAGAAACGACAACGACTCGTTGTTGAACGTAATTGTCTTTGTGGTTCCGTCCGCCAGTCTGGTCACTACTCCGGTATTTGACCCGCCGTTACTGGCCATCAGGGCATTGACTGTGTTCATGGTTCCCGTAACACTGCCAGTGGCGCTATTCGTTCCAAATTCTATGTAATTAAGCTTACGAGTGGCGTCATTGCTGAGGTTATCAAATCCCACTTCCAGGTAAAGACCACTCAAGACCAGTGATGAACTTCGATCGACACTGCCCAAGAATAAATTTGTTATATTCTCATCCCAATCAGTACTTTTGCCGTTATTGTAATACCCCAGTTTCATAGAACCGACATATGCCTGAAGATTCATATCAATTCCCATATTTACACGGATGACATCCGTACTGCCATTAACATTTGAGGATTCTACTACATTGATAAGCGCCTGACCTTCAACATTGGAAAGCTCCAGGTCGGACATAACCTCTTTTGTGGGGGCGAAACAAACCGGCGACGACATGATAAAAAAAGCTACGGCAACAAGAAATGCAAGGAATCTTTTATCGGGAAAAAGCAACTTCACTATAGTCTGCCTACAGTTTATTTTCATTCCTGAACAGGCCCCTAAATATATTATTCATTATTATTTATTGTAAGTTTCTTCTAGAAGTTAACACTATCAATCCTTTTATTATGGCCTATATTATATATGACAAACGCGCAAATGTCAAGCTCAATATTTATTTTTCCCTCTTCCTTCACAGTTATCAATACTTACAACCGATAAACAGATCGGACATGTAAAAATAAAAAACTAAACATCAGTAGATTCGATATTTCTATCAGAAAAAGGATGCACATGCCTATTATACTTGCGATAAAAAAGAACTAGCAAAACACCGCCAAAACCTGTTGTGATGACTACAGCCTTAATAAACATACCAATGTAAAAAGGCACCCGGCCGATAAATCACCATAAAAGCAAACCAGGCAGAGTTTCACAAACCATTAATTTGCCTATGACAGGGAAAAGCTTTTGTCAAGACAAATTTTCCTAAAAGCGCGCCAACAGGAATAAATCCAAACATAAATGCCGGTAATATAGCGGAAAAAGCCAATGGTATCAAAGGAATATGGAGCCGCAGCCCAAAAAATCAGCGCCGCGACAGCGGCAATAAATTTTCTTTCCATCTTTTCCCTTATCTATCAACTTTTTCCTCTGGAGTGATTACGCCGTTGCCGCCAGTATTCAAAAATTCCCGGCATAACTGAAACAATGACAATCGCTGCGATGACAATCATAAAGTTATTTTTCACGGCAGGCATGCTGCCGAAGAAATAACCTCCCAGAAGAAAAAGGCAAACCCACATGATGCAACCGGTAACATTAAATAAAATAAACCTGGAATAAGTCATGGCGCCAACGCCGGCCACGAAAGGAGCAAAGGTACGGATAATCGGCATGAATTGGGCGATGATGATTGTTTTCCCGCCATGCTTTTCATAAAACTGATGCGTCCGCAGAAGATATTCCTTTTTGAAAAAACGGCTCTCCTGATAATGAAAAACTTTAGGTCCGATAAAATGTCCTATGGAATAATTGACGGTATCTCCGGCAATGGCGGCAATACAGAGCGATACCAATAAAAGCTCAATATTCAAAGCCCCCCGCGCGGCCAAAGCTCCCAGAGCGAACAAAAGAGAATCGCCTGGCAGAACGGGCGTAACCACAAGGCCGGTTTCACAAAAAATAACCAGAAACATAATAACATATGCCCAAATACCAAAACTCTGGATAATCAGCGGCAGATATTTGTCCAGATGAATAAAAAAATCTACAAAATAAATTATTAAGCTCATAATATTTATGTATACGGCAAAATCGTTTTTAAGAACTCTGAATTTTCACGAAGTCATCGTATAAAGAAGAACAGAAGGGATGTCAACCGGAAAAAGATTTCCGCCGTTGCTTTGAAGAACAGCGGAGGGAAAATAAAAAATTATTTCTATCTGAATATTTAAGCGACACGAAAATGCCCGTGAACCGGGGAAGTGTAAAACATGGAAGTTTGATGCCGACAGAGAACTATGTCGTTGAAGCGGATTTTTTCTTTACAGGTTATACTTGACTTTATTTGGAAAATAGATATTTACAAAAAACTAAAAAATAAATCTCCGGGCATTTCGGCTGGCTTTGGAAATTTAAAAGTAAAAAACCGCTGACGGCGCGGACAACTAATTGAAACTTGCCGCAGCAAGCGAAGGTGATTTCGCTGCCGAGTTCAAGAATCAGTTACTGTAAGAATAATTATTATAACACAGGGAAACGAAACAGGCTATGTTAAATAAGATAAATATTAGTCCTGAAAAGCAG
>JBEKMY010000109.1:0-6040 GCA_049523355.1 Smithella sp.
CACGACACGGATATGGTGAACATGGTAATAGACGCGGCAGTCAAGTTCGCCGAAAACGAGATTGCCCCGACGTATCCCGATGAAGTTCATCGGAAACCTGTGGAAGCGGTTTTTAAGGACGGCAAAGTTTTTGCGCCGGAATCCTACCACAGACTGTGGAAACTCTATGCCGAAGGCGGCTGGTTCAGTACGGCCGATAGTCCCGAAGTGGGTGGACAGGGATTGCCCGAGGTAGTCGGCGCCACCTGCGCAAATATGTTTCTCGCCTGCAACCAGGCCTTTGTCATGTATCCGTCTTTGACCCACGGTGCGGCCAAGCTTGTGGAAAAGTTCTGCTCCGCAGAATTGAAGGCCATCTATCTTAATAAGATGTTCGACGGCACCTGGGGCGGTACGATGTGCCTGACGGAACCGGGAGCCGGTTCCGATGTAGGCGCCCTGAAATCCACCGCTAAAAGAAATCAGGACGGCACCTACTCCATTACCGGCACCAAGTGTTTTATCTCCGCCGGTGATCATGATCTGGCCGAGAATATCATCCATCCGGTTCTTGCCCGAATTGAAGGAGATCCTCCCGGAACAAAGGGCATCTCCATTTTCCTTGTTCCCAAGATTCGGGTAAACCCGGATGGCTCTCTGGGAAAATCCAATGATGTGACAACAGGCAATATCGAGAGTAAAATGGGCATTCACGGTAATGCAACCTGTACCCTGAACTTTGGAGAAAACGGCAATTGCATCGGCTATCTCATGGGGCAGGAGCGAGACGGCATGAAGATTATGTTTCACATGATGAACGAAGAACGGCAGGGTGTCGGCATGATGGGTGTTGCCCTCGCTTCGTCGGCCTATCGTCATGCTCTGGCCTATGCCAAAGACCGCGTCCAGGGTTCCAATATCATGCAGAAAGATCCAACCGTAACGGTTCCCATTATTCAGCACCCCGATGTCCGCAGAATGCTCCTCAAACAGAAATCCATCGTCGAAGGCATCCGAATGCTTTGCCTGTATTGCTACTTTGCCATGGACCGTAGAAGAGCGGCAACCGCAAATGAAGAAGTTGATAAATGGCAGGGGATGATTGAAGTCCTCACGCCCATCGTGAAATCATATTGCACCGAAATGGGTCTGGTTGTCAACGACTTGGCCGTTCAAACCTACGGCGGTTATGGATACTGCCGGGAATACCCGGTCGAACAATTCATGCGGGATCAGAAAATCAACACGATTTATGAGGGAACAAACGGCATCCAGGCCATGGACCTGTTGGGCCGTAAGTTGGGGATGAAGAAGGGAACTTATTTCATGGCCTTGATCAATGAAGCAAAGGCCGGTCTGGGTCAGACCATTGAAATGGGCATTCTGAAGGAAGAGACGGCCATTGTCGATTGCGCCCTCGATGCCATTTTGCAGGCAGCCATGGATTTTGCCGGCCTGATGAAGACCAATCCTTTCATACCGCTTCTTGCCGCGAGCGACTTCCTCAACTGTTTCGGCGATACCCTGCTGGGCTGGTATCACATCTGGATGGCGACTGTTGCCGCAAAGAAGCTTCCCGAAGCAAAAGGCCGGGAAAAGTCCTTTTACGAAGGAAAGATCGAAAGCGCTATCTTCTTTATCAAACGCACAACGGCGCTAGTTCCGGCAAAGTGTGAGATTCTGAAGAAAGATGACACCAGCGCAATGAAAATCTCTGAAGAAGCTTTCGGCATTTAAAATTGGAGGTTATTCCCTGAATTTCGGGATTCAATAGCTTATCTTGATATTGAAACAAAGGGTTTGGAAAACTGTTGCAACGAGATTACAACAATTGCTCTTTATGATGGCCAGATGATTCATACATATGTCAATGGACAGAACCTTGATGACTTTGTAAGGGATATTGAAAAATATAAAATTATTGTCACTTATAATGGAAGGTGTTTTGACGTTCCCTTTATCGAACAATATTTTGGGATACAATTAGACCAGGTGCATATTGATTTACGGTTTATTCTTAAAAGTCTGGCTTTTTCCGGAGGTCTCAAGGGATGTGAAAGACAGATGGGAATTGACAGGGGAGACCTTAGTGATATTGACGGATATGACGCTGTGATTTTATGGAACGAGTATCAAAGAACGGGTGATGAAAGAAAACTTAAATTGCTCCTTGATTATAACAGTGCTGACGCAAGAAATTTAGAAACACTGATGGTTATGGCGTAAAATATGAAGCTGAAGAACACACCATTCTATGAGACCTATAGAATAATTTAATAGTCGGTTACTGCTTCTGGCTATACCGGAATAATACCATCTATAGCCTTCAAGGATCGCCAAGAGAGTGAGATCTTTGCTTCGTTATATAAGGCAGATGGAACCTTGAAGTGGAACGATTAAACGAGTATAAAAAGAAAATTTATCATTTAGGGAGTTAGAAAATGACGACAAAAGAGTTGACTAAAGTTGAAAAAAGATTTGCTAAGAATTGGTATGAAAAAGGAGATATGAAGTATGACCCTCAAAATATAGATATAAAATTTATACGGGAAATAATGGGAAAAACAGCTTATCATGAAGCTGGACACTTCGGTGCAAATGTCTTTACGGATTTTGATCATGATCTTATTATGTCAATTTCAATTATACCTGATGAAAGAATTTATGGAAGAGTTAGATATGAACATTCAATAGTTGAACGATATTTTGATATATATCCCAACAAATATTTTTATGGTTATATGTTGCTTCTGGAAATGTTTGCCGGATATGGAGCACAAATGATTCATAAAAAAGCAAAGTACAATAACCTTATTGATTATTTATATGAGGAACAGGACGAAGAGTGGGAGGATTATTCCGATGACGAGAGACTTGATATCCACAGGGCACGAAGAATTGCTAGTATTATGTCAAAACCATATTGGTCAAAGGATAAAATTATTTTCCGAGCTGCTAAATGGACAATGGAGATGTTGAACATCCCTTCTGTTTGGAATGCAGTGGACACCACAGCAAAAATTTTATTGTCCAAAGGTGAAATTAACAATGAAAATGAAGAAATAACTGATTTACGTTTTAGTTTAGACGTTCCTAAGTTTTCTAATATTCCGAAATGGGAAAAACGACTCTTAGAAAAAAAATGAGTAAACGGGTCTGGTAAAGTTGACGTGCCGGTAGTGGTGGACGTTTCTATTGCTGATAATTGGTATGAAAAATAAAAGAGGCTTCGGGAATATAAGTGTTAACTATTCATTAAATAGTGATTTAAAATCCTCTCATTTGTTTTAGTTCTTCACTAAATAATATTTCATAGAGTAGGATAAGTTTAATTAACCGCTGAAACACTTAAAGGATCCCATAAATGGAAAATAAAGTGGAATATCAAATCACATCATCTGTGAATGACGGAATTTTTGAAATTATTGAGACAGGCGAATTAACAGAAAGAACCTTTGAAAAGATGACAAATGAAGTAGGCGCTATCATAAAAGCAAATGGCGTAAAGAAAGCATTATGGGATATCCGTGCCCTTAAGGGACGGATGGAGAATACGAACTTCTATCACCATTCCAGGAATTCTACTTCCGGTATTTATGATATTCAATTCGCAATAGTGGACATTCCAGAAAAAGCTCACTATGAGACTGTAGCAAAAAATGCTGGTCTGTCTTGGAAATGGTTTGCCGATATAGATGCAGCGAGAACTTGGTTTAAGAGCGAATGAAGTAAATGAGAAGGGCAACACACCAGTTATGACATTCCTCTCTTTCCATCCGTAAGTGCGCCATGAGGCTGCACAAGAGATGTGGGGGTGAAATTCCCCTGCGCCACCCGACTAAACATAATTCACACCCGACAAACATTGATACCACATATTTCGTATTTACAATATTTCTTGACTTTGATTATGTTTAATCTATAGTCAAAACTAAAGTTTGAGAAGGGCAAACCGCATTGAAATTTTCATTTTTATAGTATATAAAAATGAAAACAATTATGTAGGAGAAAGTTATATGGAGAGGGTATCTTTCATCGAGTACAAAGGAAAGAAGTTTCTTTATATGGATGTATCTAACTTAGATGCTAGGGAGATGCTTGAGAACATCGCGAACGCAAAAAAAATCATCAGAAGCCAACCTGAGAAATCAGTTTTCGTTCTCACGGACGTGACCGGCATGCGGTTCGACTCTGAAGTGACTACGGCTATGAAAGAATACGTGGCGGGCAACAAGCCTTATGTGGTCGCGTCGGCAGTGGTGGGCGTGACTGGCCTGAAGATGATTGTAGTTAACTCGATAATGAAATTTGCAGGCAGAAAACTGGTGCTGTTCGATACAATAGAGCAGGCAAAGGATTGGCTGGTTCAGCAATAAGCAATATAAAATAAGAAAAAAGAACGGAGTAAATTAATTATCGCACGTTTGGGCTGATTTTTTACATTCCATCTTTTAAACCAGTAATCTTCAATTATCAGTATGTATTAAAACTGAGGATTAGGTGTAACCTGCAAGTCTGTTGTTTTGTCACTTTCAAAAAATCAATAACCTTTTTTTATTTCTTACTTCCTGTAACAAACAAATCGTTATCCTGGTCAAGTATTTAATCTTTCAATCCGTAAGTGCGCCACGAGGCTGCACAAGAGATGAGGGGTGAGGGCCCTCGAAGCCAGCTTGCAGGAGCAGGCTTCAAACCACCTTAAGCTGCATTGGTAAAGAGCCATTGTGGTGAGCGTTAAGGAAAAGGCAGGGCAAAGACCCTGTCAGGTAAGATTCAGGGAGGCGAGCGCAAGCAAACTACCTCTGAGGTGTCGAAATGAAAAGGACGATGTCAGAACTTCTATGTAAAAAAGCAAGTTCTTTTTAAAATAAACATGATCAATATTCTTTTATAAAATATCGGGTGTATAGCAATCTTTAAAATCAATCTTCTATCAGCAGACAGACCGTTAAAGAGCCGCTGCATTTCCTTGGTCAGGTTTTAAAGGGTGGGCACGCAGTCTGGGGATAGCAGACTAAATGGCAAGCTGCAGTTTTGACAAAGCGTTGCCCACGGATTTATGATTATCAAATTGCCCTAAACATCCCATGATTGTTAATAGCTAAACAACCGCCGGAACATATTCTTGCCGATTTTTAAGAACGAATCGGATACGGTTTAAAAGCTTCCGGGCAATATGCACAATGGCTTTCGTCTTTTTCATTCTTACCGATAGTTTATTGAAAGCCATTATCAATGCCGGGTATTTGCGCACGGAGACCCAGGAAGATTCAATCAGTAAAGCCCTGAGGGCAGCATTGCGCCGGAATGTGATACCGGTATCATATTCTGTTTCGCCGCTTGACCTTATGTCCGGAACCAAACCTGCATAACTTGCAAGCTTATCAAGGGAGGAAAACCGGGAGATATCGGCAAGTTCGGTCAGCAAAATCATGGCCGTCAAAGTGCTGATGCCCGGCACGGATTTCAAAAGAAGGGCATCCGCCCGATATTCTTCAGTTCTCGATAAACTTAATATGGCCCGGTTAAGGTTGGCAATGATCTGTCGCAAGTGTTTTAATTCCTCAAGATGCACTTTGAGAGCAAAATCACCACTGGCCCTTTCCATACGGATAGATTCGATCCAATGGATAAATCGCCTGGACCAATGGCTCTCTTCCGGAATCACGATGCCGTAGAAAAACAAAATTGACTTGATCTGGTTCTTGCACCGTGTCTGTTTTCTCACCATGCTCTGACGGGTGCGCACCAAGGTGCGATCTTCCACTTTCACTCTTGGAGGAACGTAGATGCCTTTGATTTCACCGTTGCGAAGACCGCGGGCCAGTTTCCGGCAGTCTACCCGGTCCGTTTTACCAGTTCTTTCCTTATCTTTGGTCGGAACATCGGCAGGATTGACGACCATGCAATCGATTCCTTTTTCTCTTAATTTGTCGTGAAGCCAGAAGCCGCTGAATCCGGCTTCATAAACAGTATGATACGTGGCTCCTGGAAATGTTCTTTCCAAATAATACGTCAGTTTCTCAACCTCCGGCGGTTGTGTAAAGGTCTTATGCTCAAA
>JBEKMY010000110.1:0-6036 GCA_049523355.1 Smithella sp.
ATTGAAAAAAATATTAAAACAGAAATAAAAAATGGAAAATCTCCAAAACAAGCTGAAGCAATAGCATATTCAATTGCAAGAAAATCAAAAAAATTAAAAAAATAGTTATGCAGCTGAATTGATCAAAAAATTTTTTGTAAAAAAAAATACGAACAATATAAGATCTTATTATATAAAAATGTTCGTATTTATTGTACCTATAGGTTGATCTGACGAAGTTATAAAAAAAAATATTCGTTAAGGAGGAAAAAAAATGAGTTTTAAAGATTATCTATCTAGTAATACGATTAAAAATCCTTTAGATACATTGTTTGGAAGTGAGGGAAGAAAAGAAAAAGTGGCACCAAAAATCACCAAAGAGCCAATTTTTACTGATATAGGAACTTTTTTTAAAAGTTTAGCAACTGGATTTTCTTCATTATTGCATGATACTGAATTAGTTGTAATTCTTTTAATAATTGGTTTTTTAATTTGGGCATTTAAAAAGTAATGACAGATATGAATGATACTATTGATACGTTAGAAACTAGAATAAAATTATATAAAGATAATGAAAATCATTTATTAAATAAAGTATTAAATAGATATTGTAGTGAAGAAGAAATGTTATCTATAAAATATTGGAACCAAGAAATAAAAAGATTAAAAAAAGAATTAGAAGAAATAAAAGGATTAATGCAATAAATGTATAAGGAGGTTTTATTATGGCTTATATGCAATTAGATGCTACTGGAATAAATTTTATAAAAGTAAATGAAGGATTGCCAAGGAATAGAAATGGATTATGTACAGCTTACCAAGATTCAACAGGAATTTGGACAATTGGATATGGACATACACAAGGCGTATATCAAGGTGAAACAATTACAGTTGCTCAAGCTAATGCTTGGTTTTCTTCTGATATTAACGGAAAATACGGAAAATGCGTAAATATGTCTATTAAAAGACCAATGAATCAAAATCAATTTGATGCAATGGTAGATTTTTGTTATAATATCGGAACTGCTGAATATGATGGTTTTCCTTCTAGTCAAGTTTGCAAACTTTTTAATGAAGGAAATATTAAAGGTGCTTCAAGTGCTTTTATGGGTTGGTTAAAACCAGCAAGTTTATTAGGCAGAAGGGAAAAAGAAATAAAATTATTCAATACACCAGTAAGTACTGCTCAAAAAAATTCTACTCCATCAACAAATAATAATAATACTAACGCTATAAATGACGCTAAAAAAAAATCTAATGCAGTCACTGAAAATGCTAAAATAAAAGCTAATCAACAAGCTATACAGAATGCAAAAGTAAAAGCTTTAAAATTAAGTGAAGCATTACAAAAAGCAAAGGAAACTAAAAATCCAATAGCTATAAAAAAGGCTCAAAATGATATTAATAAAAGCAAAGTAGTAACACCTACTAAACCAATACAAGCAAAAGTATTGCAAGGTGGTATGGGTATTATTGGAGTAATAGCAACTGCAATAATATTAAAAAATGGTTATGATTTATAAAAGATATGATATAATATAATAAAATAATTAAATAACACCAGTATTTAATTGTTCAGTTGGAAAAGTAATCTATTTGTTAGTGCTTATAGATTACTTTTTTTTATTTTGTATTGTTTTTGTATTGTTTTTGTGATACTATATTAAAAAGGAGTGATTTTATGAAGACTGAATTTGTACAAATTAGATGTTCAAAAATAGAAAAATTAAATATGAAATTGAATGCTAAACGTTATGGATTTACAGTTTCAACATATTTAAAATTTTTAAATGCTAAAGAAAATCAATATGGTAGAGGTGACAAAGTAAATGAAAAAATGGATTAATGTATTTTTAATAATAATTGTAGTTTGTATGGGTTCCTATATTTATTCTACATATAAAGATAATAAAATTTTATTAAGTCAATCACCAAAAATTATTTATAAAACAAATGTAGTTTATAAAACAAATACAGTTTATCAAACTAAATTAATTTACAAAGAACCTATTATAGATAAAGAAATAATTAGCCAAGATAAAATTTTTTTATTAGATTATTTAAACGGTACTTTTAAAATTAATTATAATAATGTTCAATATTTTTATTGTGATAATGTTGAAAATGGCATAGTTTGTGCTTCAAATACTTCTATTGGTTGTTTATATGATTTAAAAGCTTTAAATGGAGAAAAGTAAAGGAGTGATTATATGAAAATAAAATTAAATTTATTATTGAATAAATTGCAACTATATTGTTATAAGATAAATATGGATAAATTGGGAAATTATATACAAATTATTAGATTACATATTTAATATAAATATTATACATAAATGTAAATTAAATTATGAACTAAATATAAAAAAATGTTAAAAAATAACTTATAATTGGTAAATCAAAGTATGTTATTTTGTATAATTAAGTGTTATTATGTAGTAAATCAAAAAAAAAATTGAATATATTTAAATATTCAATTAATTATATGTATCATATATAAATATTATTTGTAATTACTAGTTACAAATAATCATGATAGACAAAGAAAGTAAACTTTGTAAAGTTAATAAAACTTATGGATACCCGACACCATATCAAAACGGAGGTTAAGACACCCACGGTTAAAACGTCTATGTTTGAAGTGGAATCTACTAGCCCACTATAAAATATTAGTAGGGAAGTGGTTATCTTAGTGCATAGCTTGTAATTCGTGGGGGATAAGCGATAAAGGTTACAAGACTTTTGACAACTCATTATACAAATAATGTGTTCTTAATTGAAAGCCTAGCAATTGGCTTTCTATCTCCAATCTATAACCAAATAATAGTTGGTTAACACCTAATCTAGTTTAACCTAAAATTCAAATTAAAATCTCTCTTAGAAATTAAACTAAAAGAAAATAATAATATGAAAATACGATATATTTAGAATTTGCGATAGCTAATTTTAAATATGGCGGGAACAACCAAAGGGCGTTAGTAAGTATTACTTATATGTTATTTATTATATTAACATAAATGAATTAAGTACACAATAGGAGTAAAAATGAATATTTTGTCGATTTTTGTCGTAATATTGATTTATTTCTTAATTAAATATATATTTAGATTACTCTCAATCGTGGCTATACTTAAGATTATACAACAAATGCAAATAAATATACGTAAAAATTTTATAAAAAAAGGAGTAAAAAAATGAGATTTGAATGTAAAAAATGTAAGAGACTTTTTAATCGAAAATCTAATTTAGAACTTCATGAAAAAAATTGTGATGGAATAGTAAAAGAAGTTAAAAAAAAGAAAGTTATCGATAATTTATCGATAAAAGATGAAAAAGAAAATGTTAAAATAAAAGAATGTAAAGAAAGTAAAACAGGAATTCATGATTTAATTGTATTAAGACCAATCAATATAATTCAAAAAAGAGCAATTGAAAATGGATATACCGCATATTGTCGAATATGTAGAGAATTAATCTAAATATGTCGAAAATAATCTGAATATATCGAAAGGAGTCGAAAATGAATATAGAAGAAAATGCTAGTAATTATATACCAAAAGAGGAAGAAAATACTATTAGTCCTGAACAAAATGAAAATCCAATAAATGTAAAAAAATCAAATTCTATTTTTAATATGTTAAAATCAGAAACAGGAGAAGGAACGATACAAAGTTATAATAATCATCCTTTAAATGCAAAAAATAATAATTCAATTTCTCAAATAATTAGAGGTTTAACTGGAATATTAGGAAGTTTAAATTTTGGTATATTAGATATTATACTTGGTTGTTTAGGATATGCAAAAGAGAAAAAAGATGAATCTAATCCAATAATTGAAAATGATATTCCAAGGAATAATTATGAAGATAATTCACATAAAAATAAACCTAGTGTAGTAAATGGAATTAGAAATGTATAATTTTAAAGAAGGTCACACTATTGTTTTAGGTTTAACAAGAAGTGGTAAAACATATGCAGTAAAAAAAATATTAACTCAAAATTCAAAAGGAGTATTATTTTTTAATACTCAAAATGAAAATCTTGAAGGATTTATCAAAGTTAATAAATTTACTCATTATTCAATTATTTTAAAATTATTAAAATTAAATAGAAAAATAAATTATATACCATCTACAAAATTAAAAGAACAATTTATAGAAATACAATTTCTAGTTAATCAATTATTTGAAAATAGTAATTTTTCTCAAAAAAATCCAATTTATATTGTAATTGATGAAGCTCATTTGTTTCAAAAAGAATCTCTTGAATCAATAAAAAGAATTGCTACAAGTGGAATTAGATGGGGATTGAATGGTATATTTATAAGTCAAAGGCCAGCAAATTTAGATAATACTTTAATGTCACAAAGTAGTCATATGCTTATTTTTAAATGTAATATGGAATCACAATATTTTAAAAATTATAGTATACCTATTGAAAAAATTTTAAACAATATATCTATAATGGGGGAATATTCATTTTGTGAATATGATTTTTTAATAGTTACTCCTTATACAAAAGTATAATTTTTTTTAAAATACATATGAACAAACTATGAATAAATATTGAATATTCTGTGAATAAGTATTATAATTAAGAATGATAAAAAAATAAATAAGGGGGTCATATTGTGAAACTTAGTGATTATGAAAATCCAATTACTGGAAGAGAATCCAATTTATTTGATTTAGGTAGAACATTTTCTTTATTTTTAGGTATCGTAGTATTAATATTATTGTTTATGTTTGGTGAAAGAGTTGTAAACTTTTTCTTTCCTGTACCAGTTGCACCAAGTGGACAGGCACCAGTTGAAAGAATAATACTTTAATTTAAATAAAAAAGGGGGTAAAAAAAATGACAAGAAAATATTCATCACAATATAGAAGTACATTAAATCAAGCACAATTAATTAGTGCGGATACTTTATGTACTAGCGGAACTTTTACACAGTTAGGAGAATATCAAGTATTGCCTGGTGATATGATTGCGCTTGGTTATAGTGATTTAGATGACCAATCCGGAGCAGTAGGAAGAATTTATGTTGAATTAAAAGACTCAACACCTTCTGATATACCTGGTACTTATAGATTAAGTTTAATGAGTGAAGCAGATAGACAATTGAGTATAGAATTTGAGTGTAGAACTGAAATTTCAAATACTAATCCTACTGATCGTACTAAGCAATTACCATTTGAAGTTAGTTCAACTTGGTTAACAAATTTCAAAAGATTTCAGCTTTCCTTTAATCCAGATTCAACTGCAACAGTTGTAAAAGCTAATTGTCTGGTACTTGTAGATATTACAAAAGAAGCTGTTTAAAATGAAAACTTCTAAAGAAAAGTTAAAAAAAATAATGAAAAAAGCCGTTGAACTAGAAAAACATGGAGATACAAAAAAAGAGGCTTTAAAAAAAGCATGGCATAAAGAAAAAAGATAAATTTAATTAAATTGAATAAAATTGAATAAAATTTAATAGGTGTAGAAAATTTCTACACCTTTTTAAAAAAGGGGGATTTAAACTTGACAAAATACAATGATAATCATTTTACACCTACGGACCATAATGCAATAACAAGAGCTAAATATATTTTAGACCAAGCAAAAGAAAGCTTAAAAATAAATAGTAAAAATAATAATAAATTTAATCCATCTGATGAAAAAATGTCGAGTAATGAAGTAAAACATATAATTATACCATTGCAAACACCAGTAATACACCCAATAGTTAATCTATGTCAAAATTATATAGAAAGTGTTTTCTTTCAATTGGATAGTGCCCCATCAACTCAGGGAACTATTGAGTATAACAATTATAAAAAAGGTAGAATTATAAAATTCACATATTTTTTAGACTCTAGTATGGGAGATAGTGTAGTTGTTAATGTAGACCTTTTAAGTGCGAACAAAGGAAGAAAAAGTATTTTAAACTTTGTTCAAGGTGGAAATACTTTTATAAAAGGTACTTTTAATTCTACAGTTTTAACTTTTAATGTAAATCAAAAAATAGAAAGAGGAGAAGAAATACAAATTACTTATAACAATGGTTCTTCTCAAGAT
>JBEKMY010000111.1:0-6007 GCA_049523355.1 Smithella sp.
AATCATGAACTTGATAGCCGTTTGCGTTTAGACCTTAGAAACATGGGAAGCTTTGGTCGCATTCATGCCTTGCCACAGTCTGGAGCTGATGTTCCTGATGATCTGGATGCAAGGCTGGTTGTACTTCGGGTGGATCAGCCATACAGCAAAGAAAAGAGTAATGCTGCCGAGGTTGCTGCCCAAAAAATACTCGAGTCGCGTGGAAATACACCTCGTATATACCGCAATACTTTAGTTTTCCTTGCTGCAGATAAAACTCGCTTACAGGATTTAGATGAAGCGACGCGTAAATATCTTGCTTGGGATTCCATTCTAAGCGAACGAGATCAACTTGATCTGTCGCCATTGCAAGTTAAACAGGCTGAAACTCAAAAAGCAGCCGCGAATAACACGGTGATAGCTCGTCTTCCGGAAACATACCAATGGCTTCTTGTGCCCGTTCAGAACTCTCCTCAAGATGCAATAAGATGGGAAGCAATTCGTCTATCCGGTCAGGATGCCCTTGCCGTGCGTGCGAGCAAGAAGTTGCGGAATGATGAACTATTGATTACCACCTTTTCTGCTACGAGACTGCGAATGGAACTTGATAAAATACCTCTATGGCGTGGCAATCATGTATCTATTAAACAACTTATTGAAGATTTTGCACGCTATCCGTATTTGCCACGAGTAAAAAGTCCAGAGGTTATTATAGATGCTATTATGGATGGCTTATCTCTATTAACATGGAGCACAGAGACATTTGCGTATGCAGATTTATGGAACGAAGATCAGAAAAGATATCTTGGTCTTCGCGGCGGTAGTAGTATCCATATCCGTCTGGACAATGACGGCATGCTGGTGAAGCCAAATATGGCAATGAAACAGATGGATGCTGACCTGAAAAAGCAGGAAGAAAAAACTAGTGAAGGATCTGTGCCGGGAACGCCCGATACGGGAACAAAAAGAGAAAAAGATGTTAAAGAAGAAAAAGAACCTGAAAAGCCCAAAAAGCCTGTTCGGTTTTATGGCGCTGTCGATCTTGACACTACTCGTATAAGTCGGGATGCAGGAAAAATAACAGAAGAGGTTATTCAACATCTTACGGCTCTTTCAGGTTGCAAAGCTGAGGTGTCGCTTGAAATTCATATCGACGTGCCCGATGGTGTACCGGAAAACGTTGTTAGAACGGTTACAGAAAATTGCCGAACGCTAAAATTTAAGACTCAAGGCTTTGATACGGAATAGGCGTGTATAAACTGTCGGCAATACGAAAGTTCCTTACACCTCCACCAGAATAGGCACAGGGATTTGGTTCGTTATCGAAGTATAGAGGTCAACATCAACTTCCGGGGCACGAATAGAGACAATCAAAGAATACCTGGCGCTCTTGTTGTAGCCTTCAAGCCGTTTTCGCGTTTTCCACCAACCTAGTGCCGGATATACTGCAATTACGCCACGACTTGCAAGATCAGCTGCACTTCCTATCCAAATATCAGAGTGAATCGATCCTTTGTGACGATTTTGCTTTCCGATCAACCAATTTGAATCATCACCGCTCATGCGAGTTCCATCTTCTTCATTTCGCGCTGCCGCATTAATCCGAGCACGAAAATCATCCATTGACTCTTGCGGCCTTTTGACATCGAAGCGTAAGCCATGTGACTCATAACGGTATCTTGAACGAAAACCACGTTCTGAAGGATTTGGTTCTATGAAGTAGGATAACGTTACACGCATTTCGACCTGCGCTTCCCCAAGCGCTTCCAATTCTGCCAGTGGCCAGGGAAGCTGATGCAGATTCATATCACTCATCGTTGGATCTTTGCCTTCTTCTCGTTGAAACGGATGTAACGAAGATTCAACAACCATTGTGAGTGAATTTGATACGCTCCAAAGAGCGCGGTCCAAATCTGGCACACCATAACCACAGTGCCGCACAAGAGTTGCATAGTTACTCTTTGAGGGCGTAACATGAGAGGGTAGGTGCATACGCCGCATGGCGTCTGTCCATTCCGCAGAGTGAACAATTAATCCACGGATAGTTTCTGGCCACAAAGTTGGGTAGGTCGCCATCAATTGCGCTGCCATTCGTGTAGCAAGAGCCATTGCTGCGCTGGTCGCATTACTTGTCGTGAATAACCGTTCATGCGGAATATGGTAAGTTGTCAAAAGGCTTAAACTAGGCAACGTTAGTGCACTCAATGTATCCTTTGCAGCATTGCCGCCTTCGAATAACACATCCGGTTTCAATGGCCAATGTGCCTGCCATATAGCCGAAGTTGAACTAAATGGGCTCAAACAACCTTCTGGCGCAATGACGTCATACTCATTCGTATCTGGTTCAGTAATTCTGCAAAGATTTGTATAAGCGCCAACAGTTAAAGCATTCCATGATTGAGCTGGGTCATGAATTCCATCGGTTGTATTGCTGTGCGGATATTCCATCCACGCATTCGGATCAGTATTTCCAGCAGATACAACCAGCAATCGAGGATTCCTACCCACATTTTCCACATCAGCAGCTAAACCATCCAGTGCTGCGGACCACGCAGAAGGACGTCCCCGATCTCTATAATCTCTAGCAGTTACCGCCATGCCGAACACACGATGCCTATTTGGTTCGGTTATTTCTGGACGGGATACCGCTTCAATAGTTAAATATCCATGATGCTTGGCATCCCCTTCATTGCTACCATCCTCCGACAATATTTTAACAGATTCCAATCGATGCTTGATATTAATTGGGTCATTCGAAGACAGAGCATCTGTTATATTCCCGATAAGCGCGAGGCCTGCCATAGCTGTACCATGCCCGTCGATATCATCTGTATCCCATGCAGGTTCAATTGTATGAAGATCGGAATCGCTCAAAGATGGCGAAATTAAAGGATGACCGTTATTGATACCAGTGTCGAGAAGACAAATGTATGGTGTTTGCTCGTCTGTATCAGCAAATTGGCAACGGCCAAGTAAATCATTTTGCCAATCAGATTGTTCTTCGGGTGGTAATGAATTAAAAAAATCTGCTGTTTCTTTAGCCCGTCTGAGTTCAGCAATGCAGTTAATTGCCATCATAGAACGTTTCATAGCACCGGCAGATGTGTAAGCAAGCAGAACTGTGCGCTCTGGAAATTCAAGTTGTCCTGGTGCGACAAGGGCACCTTGCGCTTCAGCCAATCGACAAAAATACTCTACAGTGGCAGAGCGGTCATTACGTATCGGAAGCCATACTTCCCACCAAAATATTTCATCATCGGTAACGGGAAAAACGTGTTGATCATCCGTCCAAAGAGCACGCAGGCTTGCAGTACGAATCTGTTGAATTGTGTTTACAAGGGAAGCATGGTCGAGAACACGACCTTTAGCGCTCTTTTTTTCCTCAATATAATCGTGAATTAATTTTTCAAAAAGTGTCAGTTTTCCATCGGGCACAAAAATGGTTGCATAAGTGCGCTGTTCTTCAAAGCGCACATTCAACAACTCTATACCGGAACGCTCTCTTGCGAGACTTTCAAAGGCAATCTCGATATCTGGAAAGCTTTCAAACTCGACCTGTAAACCAAAACCATCTTCGAGTCCGGCGTCTTGCTGAATATTGCGGGCATTTTCAAAATGGGGTTTTAATGAATCAAGTTGTCCGAGTAAAGTCGTGCCATGAATTGCGCGATTTCTGGAAGGTATTGTTGCTTTTACAATTGATGGTCGTGGTGTAACAAATCGTTCAGTGCTTGTAAATCCTGCTAGGATAAAGTGTTTTCGTTTATTATCGCGTTGATCGGGCATTAAAAGGGCAGCACTCCTTTTTTATATTTTATTCTTCAGTTTACCTGCAATATTCTGCCGTTCCAGAAGTGCTTTGCGGATGTCCATTTCTGTGACAGACTGACGATCCTGTATAAGCACTTCTTTAAGTACTTCCTCCGCAACTCTCGTTATTTCTGCGTAGCTCAAACCTGCTGCCGATTCAGATAAACGCTTCCAAGAGATACCTTTAGCTGAATATTGATGTAAACGAGCACGCAATAGTGCGGCGATTTGAACATCATGCGGTAAAGCATAATGGAGAACGTCGTCGAAACGACGGAATAAAGCATGATCGAGAATGTCAGCATGATTGGTTGCGGCAATAATCAGGCTGTGTGATTGATCTTGTTCAATCATTTGTAAAAAGCTGTTGAGTACACGACGAATCTCTCCTACATCATTGGTCAGGCCACGTTGTGAACCAATCGCATCAAATTCATCGAAAAAGTAAATGCCACGTGTTTGTCCTGTTGCATCAAAAATCTGCCGTAATTTGGCTGCGGTTTCACCCATGAACTTAGTAATTAACCCATCTAAACGCACTTGAAATAAAGGGATACCTAGCTCGCTGGCAAGCACTGAAGCTGTGAGAGTCTTTCCAGTACCGGGAGGTCCCATAAGCAGAAGTTTTCGACGCGGCGAAAGGCCATGTGCCAATATACGGGTAGCGTGCCGTTGCTCTCTGATAATACGTTGAATCTGTTGCTCCAATGATTTATCCAACACCATATCGTTTAAACGTGCTTTGGGATATGAAACAGACAGCAAATTAGCTAATTCGCCACGAGGACGACTTATAGGGGTTGGTTGTCCGCTCCCTTGACGTCGTTTTGCATCATCGACTAGAAATCTCAGTTCTTCGGCCAGTTTGCCATGCCCCAATTTAGCTTCCTGGGCAGCAACCTGCATTGCAACAGAAAAGAACCTTTGATCATCGCCCTCGATATGTGACTTAAGCAGTGCCTTTAACTGGTCAGCACTTGCCATGATTGCACCTCCATTTTTGATGCACTATTATACCCTAAACACCTTCATAATTTCATCATTTAAATGATTAATTACTTTTATGGCAATGAGGCCGTCATTGGGTTTGTAGAAAAGCAGGGAAATCTCACTATTTAACATTGCCTAGGCTTTTGTTCAAAAAAGCGATTTCCCATGTTCAATTCCTTTCACCAAGATGAAAGTCATCAGATACAGTAATTTAAAAATCGGTCAAGATTTTACTAGTGGTGCAGCGGAGTATAGGAAGAACGCGCCGGTATGTCAATGAAATTATAATAAGTGAAATTATAATAAGAAGATATAAAGCATAGTATTGATGTTTGTCGTCGGGCGTGAATAGTGTTTATTCCGGATGTTCATCGAGGTTGAAGATTTGTACAGTACATAAAGGAAGCCGGATTTTGGAGGAACAGAAAATATGCTGTCAATACTTTGCACATTTCATACCGTATTAAATAAATTGCCCCGATCATTAAATGTAATGCTTTGTATTTGAAACAAATGCTTATTGGCTGGCATGCCCTTTTCCTATTTCAGCTTATCACAAACGCTGTCTTACTATGCGCCTGCTTACCCTGATAATCATTTTTCTTTTCTTTTTTGTACTAATGCACAAGTTATTTCCCGCCCTGCTTGATATTGGTATAGCCATGATAAGGCTGTATGCATATTTATGATTTTATCCGCTGAAAAAGTGTGCCGCTTATTCCGCTATCGCTCCGAGGCTTGCAGCACGTCGCTTGCCGCTGCATAATCAACACACATATTCAGCTAATCAACATAAACAGCCATTTCACGCCTATCCCGTCTATTGTTCCCACCCTGTTATTTATTGCAGGGAAGGTATTTTAAGGAGATTGTAACCCCCGTTAATTCTTCCCTGCACCCTTCAAAATATCCCCCTGAGTTTATTATTTCTTTTTTTCAAAACCAACTAGCGGTGCCTTCTACACGAAAGTTCTATTCCATGCCTTCGGCAATAAAGATTTTGTTGTTTGTTTTTTTATTCTTTTTCTCTTTTCTTCGGTGAAAATCTTTATCGTTACAAAAATATTCTTCTAAAAAGCTTGAACAATATTTTCATAATCCCCTCTGGGCATGGCATAGAAGCGCCTGCGGCTCTTTCGTGCTCTTTGCACCGCCTTTTTGTGAAGTTGGTTTTTCAAAATGTTTTTAGAGGGAAAACCATTTAACGAAAGGAGAAAAAAGAAAATGA
>JBEKMY010000112.1:0-8154 GCA_049523355.1 Smithella sp.
TGATACAGCGTAGAGCATACGGTATTAAAGATCAGGAATATCTTATGCTCAAAGTGATTACGTCATTCATTCATGAACAGAAAGTAGTCTGATTTATGCACAACAAAGTCGGAAGACCCATAAAATTTAGCATGAACCGTAAACTATTTGAGGATTTTCTTCTGAAGTATAAAGATTTTGTCAACCAGATAGTTAGAAAGTATGGCAGTAGCTTAAAGGGATATGGCTATGTAGAAATGATGCTATCCTTTGTTTTAGACAGTATAGAAAAAAACACATCCGAAGAAAAGATACTTAATGATTTGCAGACTAATCCAAAGTTATCTTTCTTGAAAATAAACACCGAAGAAGTAGAAAAACCTCAAAAGGATTTTAATACCGCAACCAAGTCAGACATTTTTTTAAAAACGGCTTTAGAAAAACCTTTGAGATGTCAAATATGCGATTGCTTAATACATAAAAACACTATGACATTTGATCATGTTAAGGAAAAGAAAGATGGTGGTCTTGGAACTATAGACTATGCACAATTATCACATCCATACTGTAACTCTACGTACAAAGCATACAAAGAAAAAAATAACTTATAATTTAGTTTTGTTTCGTTTTTTTCTTGAAAAGATTTTCTTACAAATCAAGGGAAAATCCGGGGACACCATACCGGTTTTTATCCTACCCAGGAATATCAGCGCAATAAACTAGTATGGACACCATTCCGACCTTTTTTTCTATCTCATGGAAGCCGGTAACTTATCTGCATTTTAACAAAATATTATGCTTGCACATTCATGTATAACAATATACATATTTCAACGTATTTAAGCCGCATAAGCATTCTTGGGAGGTCTGTATATGAACACAAAAGGAATTTTTTATACAGTAACAAAGGCTTCTATGGTCGCGTTTTTTGGTGAAGAACGCTGGAACGCCTTTATGACCAAAATGGCAGAGAAGGATAATTATTTCAGCAAGGTGATTATGACCATTACTCTCGAGATGTGTAAGGAATTTTTCAACAATGACAGAATGCAGTACGTGACGTTCGGGACGGTATCCGCTCAATATGCCCTGTCGCCGGACGGCCCTTACAAATCTTTTATGCTCACAAAGGATATAAAGCAGTTCGTCGAGATTTACATGCCTAAGCTCTGGTCGACCTATTTTGACGAAGGTGAATGTATCACAAAGTTCGAGAACAATGTCGCACATCTCAAAATCACCGGAATTCAAATTAAAAATTTGTACTTCGAGTACCTTGCCATGGGTTACTTTCAGAAGGCCCTTAAAATGTTCGGGAAGAAAAGTGTTGCAAAAAAGATCAGGAGTCTTGCATCGGGTGATAATGATGTTTATTTCCAGTTTGAACTAAAGGAATCTTGACCACAAAATGCAGATCGCTATTCTGTTTATTACGAATTGCAATCCGGCATATTCATTGAGATTGACGATTTGAGGAATACAGGAAGTTAACGATTATCCTGGCACACACTTCCAGGTTAAGCTCTGCTTAGGGCGTCTTAATCAAATTGCATTTGGTTGCCGTCCAAAATTTAATAATCGTAAAGCATTCGTAAACCATCGTGTAAGTCACTTATCGTAATTTTCAATACTTATTTATCACACCCCTGTACATCGCCAATATTCCGTTGACACACAAGATTGTTCTTCATATACTCCCACCGTAAAAGACGTACACATGGATTTTGTCCACTATGAAAGCTATTGTTTCAATAAAAGATGTCGTCAACGAAATGGACGGCCTGAGTGATGAACATTCGGCATTCCTCAATCGGTATACCGGAGAACTGGTCACGCTATCCATGGAAGAACTTTCCATAGCAGAAGAAGATGAGATTCCATATACGAAAGATAATACATGACAAAATGATTATTAAATCGGAGGGAAATTGGACCATAATAAGATTAAGTTAGCTCATGAAGAATTAAAGGAATTGCGAAAACCAATATATAATATCAATGTAAGTCATAAGGATAGTTTCAGCGGATTAGAACAAATTGCTGTCAAAATTACTGAGTATGTCGGTTCCCTGGGGTTTTTCCTGGTTATATTTGTTTGGACTTTACTATGGTTAGGCTGGAACACACTTGCGCCAAATAAATTAACCTTTGATCCATTTCCCGCTTTTGTTTTATGGCTTTTTATTTCAAACGTGATTCAAATATTATTGATGCCGTTGATAATGGTTGGTCAAAATCTTCAGGGCCGTCATGCTGAGCAAAGAGCGGAATCTGATTTTGAGGTTAATGTTAGGGCAGAAAAAGAGATTAAGGTCATCCTTCTGCATTTAGAGCATCAGAATGAACTGATATTAAAAGTCCTACATAATATAGAAAAGCCAATATTAAAAAGTAGATTAACTTAAAATAAAAAGTCCGCAATATTAATGAAGAAGTTAAGCAAAAAAATAATCTATATACTTATTGTATGCGTTGCCTTCGCTATTATCGTATTTTCTTCGGTACTCAATAATTATTCATCTACACCCATTAATAACAATGATCACAGAGATGCGGTGGTACACATATATATACTCAAAGACTCCAGCTTTTTAGAAGCCACGGGAATGCTTAAACAGGCGGGATTAGTAGAAAACAGTTTTTTATTTTGCAGCCTGGCCGTAATTAAAAGATCCGATTATCACGTTCGCGCAGGACAATATAAATTTAACACTTCCATGACTCCCTCGACTATGATTGACCAACTGATGCATGGAGAAAACAAAAATTAGCGAAAAACTTTTTGATGTTCTGTGGACTGTAAACTTTTTCATGTCTGATCTCTTGTGTTGCTGTTTCCATGGGTTTGCTCCGTTTTGTTTGAAGGGGTGTTAGGCGTTATAATAGGGTAAGGGATAATGGGTTTGTGTCTGATGTGAAATAATGATTTGATAATTGACATTGATGATGAACGGCTTCAATTGATTAACGCTCATAGTGGCCGAGTAACCGTATTTAAAATAAAGTGCGTGTGATCAGATGGGTAGAAGAAGAACAAACAGACGAAATATCAAGAGTCCTCATACTCAACCTTTTAAAAAGAGTAAGAATATAAAAGGAATTTCCTGGGTTACTTTGATAATTGGTTTAATTATCGCGTTTGCAGTTGCTTATTATTATTTTGTAAGAACCGAAATACGCACCCGGCATTCGATAAATTATTTTAACAGGGGATAATTTATGCCGCTTTTAGGAAAATTAGTCCAAAAGAAAAAAATAGAATATTTTCTGGAAAAAATTCCTAAAAACAAATCTATATTAGAAATTGGAAGCGGATCCGGATGGGCAGGTGATTACCTGAAAGAGAATGGTTGGACTAATTATACGGGAATTGATATTAATCCGCCAGCTGACATCATTGGCGATATTCGCAACTGGAAGACTCTGGGTTTAAAAAAAGAATCTTTTGATATAATTATTGCTTTTGAAGTTGTTGAACATGTCGATTGCTTCAAAGAATGTTGGGCGCTATTAAAACATGGAGGAATGTTAATGCTGACAACTCCAGTTCCCCATATGGACTGGTTCTTATTAATCATGGAATATCTTGGATTAAACCAGCGAAGAACAAGTCCTCATAATAACCTGAAATATTTAAAAAACGTTTCTTGTTTTAAATATAAAAATATTAAAATTATTAAATTCCTGTCTCAATGGGGAGTTTTTATAAAAGAGGATTAATGAGGGAAAAAGCAATCATTATCGGGGCTGGTCCCGCGGGATTAACTGCTGCCTATGAGCTTGTTACCAGAACAAATATTAAACCAATAATCATTGAGAGCACAAATGATATCGGCGGAATTTCCAAGACCATTGTCCATAATGGGAATCGCCTGGATATTGGAGGACATAGATTCTTTTCGAAATCTGACAAAGTAATGAAATGGTGGCAAGTAATTTTGCCGATACAAGGTTATGATTCTAAAGATGATATTCTTAAAGATGTTTATCATCAGAAAAAACAAACCCGGGTAAAACTTTCACCGAATGGTCCTGATCCTGAAAAGACCGATCAGGTCATGCTTATCCGAAACAGGTTATCCCGTATTTTCTTCCTGAAGAAATTTTTTGATTATCCAATCAGGCTCAATGTAAAGACAATATTTAATCTGGGTATTTTCAGAATTGCTAAAATTGCCTGGACTTATGTTTGGGTTCAGATATTCCCTGTTAAAAATGTAAACTCACTTGAAGATTTTTTTATCAGCAGGTTCGGCAGGGAATTATATAAAACTTTTTTCAAAGATTATACCGAGAAAGTATGGGGCGTACCATGTACGGAGATCGCTGCCGATTGGGGGGCTCAAAGGATTAAGGAATTGTCTGTTTCAAGAGCATTACTTCATGCCTTGAAATCCGTCTTTAGAAAAGAGAACTCCATAAATCAGAAAAATACTGATACCAGCTTAATAGAACAATTTATGTATCCCAAACTGGGTCCCGGGCAAATGTGGGAAACCGTTGCCCGCATCGTTGAAGAAAAAGGAGGTATTATTATTAAAAACTCTGAAGTTGTTGAGTTAAATATCACAGAAAATCAGGTTAAAGAACTGAGTTATCTTAATCATACGACTAACATAAAATCAGTGGTAAGAGGTGATTATTATTTTTCTACGATGCCTGTTAAAGATCTCATGAATGCAATGGGAAATAAAGTGCCGACTACGGTAAAAAAGATTAGTGACGGCTTGCAGTATCGTGATTTTATTACTGTAGGATTGCTTTTAAATAAGTTAAATATAAAAAATGAAACAAACATCAGCGCCTTACATGGCTTAGTTCCCGATAGCTGGATTTATATTCAGGAACGTAAAGTAAAAGTCGGCAGATTGCAGATATATAATAATTGGTCACCGTATATGGTTGCTGATATCGAAAAAGTTTGGATTGGTCTTGAATATTTTTGCAACCAGGGCGATGAATTGTGGAAAATGAAGAATGATGAATTTATTCAATTTGCAATAAACGAATTGCATAGCATTGACATAATCGATAAAAATGATGTAATCGACAGTATAATAATTCGAATGCTGAAAACTTACCCTGCCTATTTCGGAACCTACTCTCAGTTTAATGTAATAAGAGATTTTACAGATAGAATTGATAATCTTTTTTTAATTGGAAGAAATGGAATGCATAAATACAATAATCAGGATCATTCCATGCTGACAGCAATAACAGCGGTAGATAATATACTCTCAGGGGAAAAAACAAAAAACAATATTTGGAATATTAATACGGAAGAAGAATATCATGAAACAAAGCAGTGCGTTTAATTTACTGACAAGTCCTCTTGTAATATCGTTTTTCCTTTTAATTATACTTCTAATTGCCATGTCTAATGGATATATGAATAACGATGAGGGGATGTGGAGTTATATGGGTAGAATCTGGAGCGAACATAATATGCCCCCATATATCGGCGCTATTGAAAACAAAACACCCGGCATCTTTGAGTTGTTTGCAATTTCCCATATTTTATTTGGCGTTAATGTATTCTTTGTGAGAGCGCTCGGAGTTATAGCCATCTTGTTGTCATCGCTGACCATATACTTAACAGGCAGAGAATTGCATTCTCATTTAGCCGGTATCTTTAGCATGGTTATATTCGGATTAACGATGACATGGAGCTTGTTAGATGGAAAGTATACTGCGCAAACAGAAACATTTATGGTCTTGTTTTCTACTTTGTCCTTTTATTTTGTCATAAAAGGAGTGGGATCCCCCAAATGGCGGTTCTGGATATTTCTATCGGGGTTATCGATGGGGCTTGCATTGGCATTTAAACAGATAGCTTTAACAACGGCAATAGCCTTGTTCATTTTTTTTCTATTATATGGCGCTTACGGCTTAACCAATAAAGATAAAATAGTTGGAATATTTCTTGTGTGTTTGGGGGTGATAATCTCAACATTCTTGAGCCTGGCGCCGCTTCTTTTCAGCAATGTTTCTCTCAGGGAATATATCGACGGCGCATGGTTGATTTTGTTGAATCCGGGGTCAAGCGCTTCTGCTATGTTGCGTATCAAAGGATTTTTCCATATTTTTCTGAATTCCAGAATAGTAGTTTTCTATCCTTTTTGGGGATTGTTTATAGGTCAGTCTGATTTAATAAAGCATAGATACTTCATCGGCCTGTTGATATGGATGCTTTTCGATTTTATAGGCGTGAATGCATCCGGATATTATTACGGACACCAAATCAAACAACTTATACCATCACTATCCATAATCATTGGCATTTTACTTGGCAATTTTTTATTGAGGCACATCATTGAGAAATCAGAATTAACAAAATATACTTCTGTTTTGTTGATATTTATCATTGTTTTATTGTTTCCTTTTCAATCATTGATTGGTTATAAGGCAATGAATGGATATGTAGATAATGAAAAGGAATTAGGGATGTGGCTGAAAGAAAATACAAAAGAAAATGATTATGTATATATAGCCGGTGGACGCGGCAACGCTATTTTATCTTACTGTGGCAGAATTTCGTCAAGTAAGTACTTTAATATGATATTTGTAACAAGTGATAAAGAGAGAGAACAACTACTATCTGACTTGAAAGAAAAGCCGCCACTATATTTTCTAAAGCCATCTGTTGATATCGGAATAAAAATCGATGAATTTGTAAGTAATAATTATAAATTGGTGTATACAAAACAAGAATATGAAATTTTTAAATGGAAATCAGATTAGCCCGTTTTCCACACACGGCATGTGTCAACCTTTTTTATCCCTTCCAAAGTAAACGACTCTAGTCTCAAAAATCCTTCCGGCATTCTTTTTATCTCTTATATTTTTGTCTTTTACATATGCGGTAGCAGCTTTATGAATAGGCAATAATGAAAAATAATTTTCTATTACCCAGTATTGTAATATTTTTACCTCTTTTGCTGGTTGTGCTATTGTACGCATCCCAGCGCCGGATTTCTTTGGTATCTGATAGACCTTGTATCGATGTGGAGCGCTTTGAATTAAATGAATGAGTTGTTCCTTGTTTTGGAGTAAATCATAAGACATTTTTTCAAGCAAATCATCTTTCATATCTGGTTACCATTTGATTTATTTGCTGTCATAAAAGATCTCAACGCTCGACTCTTTTGTTTGTTCTCTTCATTATAATAATCAGCAAACATTGCACGCCAGCGGTATAAATCATTCGTTTTTGCAGTTTTTTTAAATGCTAGAGAAAGCCATAAATCATCTATGTTAGCTAGATAGAATACATTATGGCCATAAGGCTTTTTTCGTACATATTTTAACGAACAAAGCAAACTCAACTTTTGCTGAATTGTTTTATATTTGCATTCTATACCTAGACTATTTAGAATTTCATGAATTTCTTCGATAGTCGCCAATTTTAATATATTTAAAAGATCAACTATTAAGAGCATTAAATGACCAGCATGATCTTTGTTAAATGATGATGTCTTTGGAGTTTCGTCTAATACTTTTTGTATTAATTCAGAAAGATCATCAGCATCAGAAAAATCTGATTTTCTAAGCAAGTCATTATCGCTTTTTAACTTTGGCCATTTGTATATTGAGATAGGGTCATCTTTATCATTTTCTTTTGCTTTATTTTTTAAATACAAAGCAGGACCTCGCCAAATGAAAGACTCTTGTTCGGCGTCTTCTTCATTTATAATAACTAATAACCTTTCTTGAACTTGCTTCAGGACTGCGAATGTGCCTAGTTCGGCAATTGCTCCCGGACTTTCAGAAAATATTACAGTTAAAGCTGCTAGCTCTGCAATATCTTCTTCAAATGTTATTAAATCCGTATATGAGGAATGACTGAAATAATTAAAGATATCTTCGGCCAAGATAACGTTTTTTCGAAATTCGAATTTTTGTGTTTCATGTATATGCCGAAAAAATATTTCTCGGCAAGATTTAAATTCATTATCGTTATTTTTAAAAGGGCCACCGCAAAGAAAAATTAAAGAAGGAAACTTGGATATTCTACTTTTCTCCAAGTCAATTGATGAAATTAATTCTTTATAAAGGGTCTTCCGACTTTGTTGTGCATAAATCAGACTACTTTCTGTTCATGAATGAATGACGTAATCACTTTGAGCATAAGATATTCCTGATCTTTAATACCGTATGCTCTACGCTGTATCAGAC
>JBEKMY010000113.1:0-5937 GCA_049523355.1 Smithella sp.
ACCTCCGCCTGCGGAGGATAAATAGAAGCGAGATTGCCACGTCGCCTGAGAGGTTCCTCGCAATGACAGCGGAGCTGCAATGACGGCTTTTGTCATCAGTCTGCATCTTTCTTGTCCCCCGCTGGCGGGGTATTAAGGGGGTGGAATTTCTTTGCTCCAGTCTGCAGGGTGGATGAAGGCAAGCGCATCCACCGAATGTTCCGATAATGCTCGAACCGCTAAGCTTGTTCCATCCTGCAATACTTTCCCAGGAATATATTTACTCAATCATCTAATAATTATTTGCCCTAAACATAATTTGACCTGACATAGCGTGTCAATACTATTGATAACTTTCTGTTATCCTCAAGTCGTCAATCTTGAAAATAATTCTTTTAATTAGAAATCAAGAGCATTTCTTGCTATTCGCCAGTGGCTAATGTATAGAAACCATCATTTCATAGAGAGAGTTTAATATGCTGTTAATTGAAAAGGAAATGCATATTCCATCGATCAAAGAGGAAATGCTTCTACTAAAGTATTTTGAGAAATCTATCAAGACACAGCTTTCTCCCGGTGAAGTTCCTGTGCGATTTGCAGTAACAAAAAGTGATGCAGATGGGTATCATTGTGAACTAGGTATTTTAACAGAATCAAATTTTTTACCGTTTGGGCGACAGATTTCCATATTTGATTTTGAAAAAAGAATAATTGAAAATACAGATAAATTTAATGCCGTGATGATAGTCCCTACCGGAATTGGCGCAGAATTAGGAGGACATGCAGGTGATGCTACCCCCGCGGCAAGGTTGTTGGCCGGGGTCTGTGATAAATTAATAATTCATCCCAATGTTGTAAATGCTTCAGATATCAATGAGATGCCGGAGAACGGTCTCTATGTCGAAGGAAGCGCTCTCTCGAGGCTGCTCATGGGAACCATAGGCTTACAAGTGAGCCGTTCAAATCGCATCCTTTTAATAATTGATGAACACGAGGATAAACAGGTCGCGGAGCTTGCAATCAATGCAGCTTCCGCAGCGCGAATTACACTGGGCTTAGATTGCTCTGGCGTTGTAAAAATAAATCCACCAGTATATCTACGGGCTGAGTATTCATCATCAGGCATTGCGGTTGGTCACGTTGAGGGTTTGGAGAGACTTCTCGAATTAATTTACAGCCGACGGACAGAATTTGACGCGGTTGCACTCGCTTCAAAAATTGAGATACCGGAAGGTCTTTATGCGAAATATTTTCTGTCGGGTGGTGAAATAATTAACCCCTGGGGTGGGGTGGAAGCAATGTTAACGCATTGTATATCATTGTTATTCGATGTACCTTCAGCACATGCGCCTATGCCGGAAAATATTGACGAGGCGAATGCCCTATTTGGCATAATTGATCCACGTATGTCCCCTGAGGCTGTATCCAGCTGTTTCCTGCACTGCGTTTTGAAGGGACTTTACAAAAGTCCGTTGATCATCACCGACAAAAGGCTGTTCGCACATCCAAACATATTAACTGCTGCTGATATTTCTTGTTTAGTCATACCTGATGGTTGTGTTGGCTTGCCGACTCTTGCTGCATTGGAACAAGGGATATCAGTAATAGCTGTACGCGAGAATCGTAACCGAATGAAAAATGAACTTAAAAATCTTCCATTTGCACCCGGAAAACTTTTTATTGTTGACAATTATCTTGAAGCTGTTGGTGTAATGACAGCTCTAAAAAGTGGAATTTCTGTCTCGTCCGTTCGACGACCACTTGCAGAAACCCGAGTAATAAGTGAACCTCTGCGTGAACAGCTAAAAAAGTTATGATTGGGGGAAGGTTGCGTTACAATTATCCAGGCTGCTGCTGTGGAAAATAAAAAAGCATGAGCGATATGGGCTTTTTAAGCGAACTTCTTAAAGGTATACGTGTTTATCTATCCCGGCCAATGGATTCTGTGGTTTTCCGAGCAATGGCATACCTTGCATTGATTAAGAACACTACAAGAAAGAGTCTATTGATTGCTTATTCCTATTTGAATAAACGCAGTTTAGCCGTCTCCTTCTTGTATGGTCTTTCGCCCGTCCTTCTTGCACGCGTCAGGTACCTGATAAAACTAGGCAGGTGGCCTGATTTGAAAAACCCGCAGAGCTTCGATGAGAAACTTCTCTGGCTTATGCTGTATTGGAGGCACCCTCTGAAAACACTGTGCGGGGATAAGTACACTGTGCGTTCCTATATTGAAGAATGTGGACTTGGTCACTTGTTGTCAAACTGTCTGGGTGTCTATGAGAGTAGCCAAGAAATAGATTTCGGTGCTTTGCCGAGGCGTTTTGTCCTCAAATGCACTCACGGCTGTTCATTTAACATTGTTTGCAGGGACAAGAGTAAATTGAATCTTGCGGATACCAGGCGCAGATTGGATACTTGGCTCATAATCGATTACGGCACTCTTGCCGGTGAACTACACTATTCTGGCATGAAGCCGCGTATAATATGCGAGCCATTCCTGGGTGCACCAGACGGCAATCTGCCGCTGGATTACAAGGTGTATTGCTTTGAAGGTAGAGCATATTGCACCATGGCGTGTTCCCGAGACATAAATGGCAACAACGCGACTTATTATTTCTATGACAGAGAGTGGGAATCTCGACTGCCCTACGAAAAAGAGATTTTACTGTATGATCGGGAGATACCAAAGCCTGAAAGCTACGACGAGATGATTGATGCTGCAGAGAAGCTATCTAAGCCTTTTCCATTTGTTCGTGTTGATTTTTACTGTATTCAAGGCAGGACAGTCTTTAGTGAAATGACCTTCACTCCGAATACCTGCATAGATACGGACTTTACAGATATAGAGCAAAGCGCTTTGGGAAGTTTGATTAGGCTGCCAAAAAAGATTTGCTGATACACTACACTAGCTTACTGCTCGGAAATAGGGAAATAGGAAATGGAAATAGGGGACAGCGCCCTATTTCTCAATGAAATAGGGCGCTGTCCCCTATTTCCACAGTAATTAATAGTACTTTCAGGATTGTTTGCTTTTTTATTTAAAATATATTAACTTACTTTTAAATACAGAAAACAAATCAGCGATTAAATATCAGGCCGCATAATTATTATGAATAAAATTCCATTATCGACTTTTGTTGTCTTTTTTTCCGGCATGCTGGCTTTCATGTTTTTCAGTACGACTATTGCCACTGCCGCAAATATCTCTTCATTGTTCGATCCTCCATTGACGCAAGAAGAAAAGAAACTCTACCAGGCAATCGGCAACAATCAAAAAGAAATCGAAAGATTTGTCAAGACACGTTTATTTATACGGAAAGCCATGCTATTTGCGGGGGAACTTCCGAAAGGGGTGGATTACAGCCCCGCAAAACATGGTTGTCCGCAGCCTCCGGGAGAAAAAAGCGATTTCGTGTATACTGCTGAATATAATCAGCAGCAGTTGAATCTTGAATATCTCACTAGTTTTGACGAACAATTACTGTTTCTAAATATAATAAATTGTATAGGCCTGTCCGGCCGGCCTCATCCTGAAGGTGTTTATTGTGGCGCTCCCGTTGACAAGAACTCTGTCTTGTCGCAGTTAACACCTCCCATCAGCCCAAAAGAGATGCAACTTCTCGACAAGGCCATCATGTGTCCTGCCTCTGAAATTCCTCAATTTCTTGCAACACGCATATACATGCGTCATATTAAAGCACTCATGGCGGAACTCCCCGCAGGTCAGAAATTCGATTCGCAGAAGGCTCCCCCGTTACCTGAAAAGTTTAATGCACATTATACTACCGACGATGAAGGCGTGTGGTTTGATATCTATAATGATCAACTCATAAAGGCTTTATCTGATCAGAAGAAATAAAAACAATTAAGTTGTCCCTTACTTCCTGAACTCCTTATTTTCATTTCTGTAATTTTGTGATAGGTTACAACCAACAGTCGTTAAATTTTTCATTTGTGACATGAAATAACCGATTTATACAGACTGTATAAACATTGTTATGGCTTAAATAATAGGAGGATTGCAGATGGAAACAAATACATTAAAAGGAAGCATTTCCGATAAGATGCAAAATTGGATTATTATTCTATTTATCATTCTTATTTCTTTCATCGGCTTATCCCTGGCATTAATATGTATATATGCGCTGCCCGATAAATCGGTAAAGCCATTGGAAGGTAGTATATTTTTCGCATGTACATCCGTTATTATCATCGGTTTACTTTTTTATTTGTTAAAAAGAGAAAAAATTAATATTATACAGAATGTTAAAGAAGTTGAATTTAACACTATTCCAATTGTAATTCGAGAAAGCATTTCCGATAAAATAATAAAATGGTTAGTGACTATTTTATCAGTCTTTTTTGTGTTTATGAGTTTTACAATAGCATCAATTTGTATATATACACTGCCGGATAAGACTGTGCAGCCTTTAGCAGGAATGGTATATTTTTTTAGTGGTGCAGTTGTTCTCGGTATTTTTATTTTCGTAGTATGGAAAAATTGGGCATCAAAAAAGCCATAACCTTTCAATCCAACCGATCGCTACGCTCCGGCTGATTTCTTTTGAGCTTTACTTCCTTTAATCCTCAGTTTTCAAATTCTTAATTTTATGTTAAGTTACAATCGATAATCGTTAATCTCTTTATTTGGTATCAATATACAACAGACATAAACGAATACGCAAAATCAAACAAATAAATTGCCTCAAATAAATATTACCAAAGGAATTAAAATGAAAAAGTTAAATATTGTAGCGATTACAACGGTTTTGTTTTTTATGTTTTTAATCCCGGTCTTCGCCGATGATGCTGCTGATTTGCAGAAGTTACGACCATTAAATCCTCTAGAGCAGTCAATGTATGAAAAGGTAAAAAATAACGCGCCTAAATTGCATGAATTCATCGCGACCAGAACATATCTACGCATGGTTAAGCCTATGATCGGAGGAAGGGATCCGTGGAAAATCGATCGAAGCGAATTACGTAAGTTACCCGCAATATCCAAGGCGGCAACTGTCGAGTACGCCATTGATGACACAGAGTCGGCAATTCTTTGGGCGATACTTCTTGCTCAAACCTGAGTGTTTAAATAAATGCCCATCATTAATGATGCTGATACCCTAAAATTAGTTACAAAGGGTAATCCTTCTGATAACCAGCAAATACTGTTGTATAGTAGGTGCACTTTTCTTCCTGAAAGTGAGCAGCCCTCGATTGTAGCGAATATACTTTCTTTCAAGTAAAAATCATTGTTTTTCTTTTTTGAAAAAAGAACATATGATATATTGATATTCAAAATATCGAAAATAATAAAGCTCATATATAATTGTTCGACATAGGGGCACAAATGAACAACGATGAAGACAAGATAGACGAATACACTCTGGCATTACTTTACTTGGTAGTCCATGAAAGACACGAAGGATTGGGAGCAAGAGCTTGGAAGGGCTTTGACTGGGACACACTGAGCAGACTTCATGAAAAAGGGTACATATCAAATCCAGTAAGTAAGACAAAATCGGTTGGGCTGACCGAGGAAGGATTTCTCAAGGCTGAAGAACTCTTCAGACGGCATTTCACTAAGGAAGCGGAAACGATACCGTTGCCAAAGTTTACGCAACAGGCAAAGAAGCGATGGGACCAAATACCCGCAGGGACGAGAAAAGACATCCTAGACAATGTGTGGTGTACTCAATGCCAAAAAGTCATTTCCATGCGGCTTCGTGAAGGAAACATGTCAGGTCAGTCTCTCGTGTTAAAAGGTATTTGTAAGACGTGTGGTAATGAAACCGCGCGAGTCATTGAACCAGTTGAGGAATAAGACCATCAAAAAAGCGGTTGAAATAGATCGCTAACGATATTGTAGAACCGACGCATTACACAAATACCAAAGGCGATTCGGCTATTGATGATTTCTTGGATAGTCTGGATAAGAAGTCGCGGGCTAAGGTGGCCGTG
>JBEKMY010000114.1:0-5791 GCA_049523355.1 Smithella sp.
CCTTTAATGCCTTACCATCAATGGGATTACAATTGCCGCAACAATGCCGACAACCACGATTATCATCATAATCAGACAAACTAGCCCCATAAATTTCCAAAATGATTTCTGATAGGAAAGCGCGGATGCCAGTTCAGATTCCATTTTATTATCCAGGTAACGGCCAAGCGCCGAAGAGTATTTAAAGAGGTACACTGATGGAATGATATAAAAAATCGAAAAAAATATATAAATTAATCCCAAAACAGGCGGGAGTTTACCTCCTTGTGCCTGCGGTAATAAATTGCCTGCTAAAGATACAAATATTCCAATAAGTATTACGAATCCGGACGCAATAAAACCCATAATAGATAAAAATCTGGTCCACATCTTTGTAGAACGCATAGAGTTAATCATTTGATCGGTTACTGTTACAGCCAAAGACACAACTTGTTGTCCGTCCATGAACGTACCCCCTTATTTTTTATTTAAAACTTTGATTTTATTTTGCGGTGGATCTAAATCCCTGATTCCCCATAACAAAATCATCAGGGCTAATGCTTCTTCCATTATTTTGCGCGCAGTTTGCTCTTGCGGTAAAATATGACAGTTATTTCAGATTGACGGCAATAAGCAAACTCTGGCCTTGTAATTAAGTATACTGTCCCCTCGAAGTCTGCTGTCCCCCCGAAGTCTCCTAATTTTTGATTTTAATAAGGCATTGTTTTTTAGTGAGGGAAATATAAGCAACAATGGCCTGGCATGTCAAGGGGATATTTCATATATGTAGTTAATGCGTAATGCCGTTTTTTATAGCAGGATATGCATTGTGTTGTTTCTTACGGAGTGAAAGCCGGCATTTTTATCTAGGTAGATGCTTTGAGGACTTCAGGAAGAAAAGTGCGCCTGCCAATCAACAGTAATGAGTCGTTGTCAAAATTGAGGAATATTGGTTGTAAGGTGCAATGTTTTCTCTTACCATAACCCATTTAGTCATTTAGTATTCTTGTTAAGATTCTCAAATACTTTGTCTGTAATTTTCTTGCTGACGTTATTAATGTAGTCTGTTTCTTCTTTCGTGAGAAAATCACCACTGTAATTTTCCGGCGGCATGGGACTACTTTCGGGAGCAGGAGTGAATTTTCTTAAAAATTCTCTCGTTGCTTTAAATTCCCTTAGGATTGGCATATTACAATTCTTTTTATGACTTTCAAGCACCATTTCGATTTTCTCTTTCCCGTCGGAAGACAGTTTGGGGATGACATCGATGTCAGACTGCTCTATATTGCAACTCTTTAGAAACTTTATATCATCAGCAGTCAGGTTGTTCTGAGCTTTGACAAACGGACAACAAAACAACATAATGGTTAACATGAAAGACATTAAAATAATCTTCATGAACACACCTCCTTTTTAAAAAGGAATTAATGTTAGATCACTAATTCATAGTGTAACTTAGCATAAAATCGGAAATTGATAAACTGAAGAATACAGGAAGAAAAGTGCGCCTGCCGATCCACAGTATTTGGCGGTCGTCATAATTGATGATCACCGGTTGAAACATTCTTTTCCGGAAGATTGGGTTTCCCATCCTGGGTAAGCTGATAACCTTTCTCACGGAATAACTTTAAACATGCATCAGCCGCGTCGCGGTCATAGAGTATCCCCGCGTTTTTCTCGATTTCGGCCAGCGCAAATTTCAGTTCCAAAGCCGGTCTGTAGGGACGGTAGGACATCATTGCTTCAACCACATCGGCGATGGCAAGGATACGGGCTTCAATAAGAATATTTTCACCCGCTAATCCCTGAGGATATCCGGAACCATCCATACGTTCATGGTGCTGGTGGACTATATCAGCCAACGGCCACGGGGATTCAACATCTTTTATGATTTCATGACTGAACTGGGCATGATTTTTGATAAGAGAAAATTCAAGATTTGTCAGGATTGAGGGTTTGCACAGTATTTCCGCCGGCACTGAAATCTTTCCAATGTCATGGATGGCTCCTGCCATGCGGATTCCTTCAATCGTATTATAAGAAAGTCCCATTTCCGTGGCAATGGCGCGGGCAAGATCGGAAACCCTCTTCTGGTGGCCTGCCGTATAAGGATCTCTAGCCTCGGATGCAGTACCCAGCACCTGAATGGTTGTATTGATGGATCTGCGTAAAGAATCCAATGTCTCTTTTAATTTTTCCTCGGCCTGTTTTCGTTCGGTTATATCCTGATAAATTACCTGAGATTGTTTCTTCCCGTTCCAGAATATTTCCTTGCGGAAAACATTGAGATGGCGGATTTCGCCGTTTTTCCTCACAATACTTATTTCATATTCCGATGGGCCAAATTCGCCTCGTAATCTTTTTTCTTTTCTTAGCTGAAATTCAGCATAACTTTCCGGCGTATAGCGTTCCTTCAGAGATGTTTTTTTCAGTTCCTTAATGTTGTCATAGCCATAAATATCCAGAATCGCCTTATTGGCATAAATTGTTTCGCCTTCTATTGTTGATATGCGCACACCCAACGGGGAATCATCAAGGGAATGGCGAAAGTTAATTTCACTGGCCCGCAGGTCATATTCCATTTGTTTACGTTCGGTGATGTCTCTGCCTTCGCCCATGATGGATGAAGGTTTTCCATTTTTATCCCGGATGAAACTAAACACACATTCAATCCATAAAACCGTTCCATCTTTACAACGGCATTCGAGTTCCAGCAAGCGCCTTAAGGAATAGATTGCAGGGGCTTTCAGAGCTTTGGGCATTTCAATGGAATAAAACTCCGTCGCTGTCTGTAGAGATGTTGCCGTGATGAGTTTATACAATGGAAGTTCTATAAGTTCTTCTAGTGTGTATCCCAGCAATTTCTCCACAGAAGGGCTGATATGTGTTATTTGTAAGTTTAGATCCATAATCCACACAAGATCTTTTACGTGGTCTGCCAGCAGACGGTACTTTGCTTCGCTTTGCTTTAATAATTCTTCCGCCTTCTTGAGCTGGGTGATATCCATAAGAGAAGCAACGCTTTTTTTTGTACCCGGTATTAGATCAACAGTTAATGTTATGTTTTTATGGTAACCGTCTTTGTGCACAAGTCGAAACTCATAGCTTTGCACCGGAAGTTTCGGATCTGTCCTCCGTAACTGATGATTGGCGATCATTTTTTTTAAATCATCTTTTTCAATAAATTCCGTCCATTTTCTCTTACCTTCCACTTCCTTTCGTGTGTACCCGGTCAGACTTTCAAATCCATCGTTTGCCAGCGAAATCGTCATATCTTCCTCAACGATCAGCATGGTGGTCCCTGTAGTTTCAAAAATGGTCTGATATGTCAGTTCGGAAGCTCGAAGAGCTTCTTCTGCACGTTTGCGCTTGGTAATATCCCTGGACACACCGTAAAGTCCGGTCAAAACGCCATGGTCATCCCGAATTCCGCTGACGATCGTCTCTAACCAACGGGTTAAGCCATCCTTATGATAACACTCCAATTCAATTGTCAAAGTTCTGTTGGGATCAGCGCTGCCTTGTTCTTCGAGGGCAAGCTCTCTTGTCAAAGCTTCCATCACTAAAGACAATGAATGGGGTGTCAGTTGTTCATTGAGTGTCTGACGCATTCGTTCTTCTTGACTGAATCCGAGTACTTTCTCTATGGAGGGTGTGACATAGCTGGTTCGCAATTCCATGTCCGTTAACCACACTATATCGTTCATCGTTTCTGTAAGGAACTTATATTTTCTTTCACTTCCCTGCAACGCTTCATCCGCCGGCTTGCGCTTTGGGGCGGTATTGCCTGATTTAGCTTTGCCTGTTTTTTCGTTTTTCCTCATTTTATATGAAATATATGAAGAATGGTTTTGTGTCAAAAGAAATAATACTACAAAATTGACGGGTAGAACGAGGTATTCTGCCCGGTTATTCCAGCAGATGCGCCTCCCGACGCGAAGCCCTGATACCGTGATACCCTTTCGCTTTGTAATTTACCACCTATCAGGTGGTAAATTACTGGTAAGGTGAAAACTTTTATTTATAATGCGCTCCCCTTACGGGATGCGCTCCCGGTCTCGGCTAACTTCGTTGGCAGCTGGTATTCGTAGCGCGTACCTTTAGGTGCGCGGGGTTGGCGGGTCTTAAGACCCGGCCTACGAAAGCAATGGGTTGAATTCGGGGGACAATATACTTAATTATTTTGATTTCTGAGAGAAAATGATCAAGAGGTTGAATTAAATGTTATGTTCCCCGAATTCCGTATCTCACATCTCACGTTTTGTCATGCCGGACCCCGGATCAGGTCCGGGGCAGACCCGATACGGTATCCCGGAACTTTAAACCGGTTCCCGCCCTTAGACCGAAAAGACATCTGGATGCCGGTTTTCACCGGCATGACGCCTGGATATACCCTGAGTACAATGGGGGCACCATGGCCGTCTTCCGACGGCATGACACGACTAACAACGAACCTCGCAAATCGGTCATGCCGACGAAAGTCGGCATCCAGTTAAATTATTGCATCATACAAATCATTCCAATTTGGATTACCACCCTCAATTAATTCCAGCTTCCATTTTCTTTTCCATTCTTTCAACATCTTTTCCCGTAATATTGCGGATGCCATATTATCGTGCAATTCATACCAAACTAAATTATGAACATTATATTGCTCTGTAAATCCTTTTACTAAATTATTTTTATGTTCCCATATTCTTTTGACAAGATTTGAAGTCACGCCGATATAAAGGGTGCCGTTTCTTTTACTTGCCAGAATATATACAGCAGGTTGCTTGTTCACACTTTATCTCTTCCAAATGCAGTTTATGTTTACGCAAGATATCATAGAATTCGGGGAACATAACATTTAATTATCTTGATTTCGGGGGACAGTATACTTAATTATCCATTGGGAATTCGGGGTGGAATTCGCGCAATGACAGCGTAGGGTAGGGTGTACTTTTAGGTACGTCGGGTTGGCGGGTCTGAAGACAAGGCCTTCGAAAGCAATGCAAAAGATAGATTGCCGCGTCGCTGCCAGAGGCTCCTCGCAGCGACAGCGGCCGGTATTAATCTTTTATTATTTCTGAAGCGTGAAATAAAAGGTTGCGCCCTCGCCGGGCGATCCTTCCGCCCGGACTGTGCCTCCGTGGCGGTGGATAATACGCCTGACCGTAGCCAGGCCGATTCCCGTGCCAGGATATTCTTCAACACTATGCAGGCGCTGAAAAGGCGCGAATATTCTCTCCGCGTATTCCATGTCGAAACCGGCTCCGTTATCACGAATAAAATATACTTTCTTGTTGTCTTTCGTTGTCGACCCGAATTCGATTTCGGCGATTGACTTTTTCCCTGTGAATTTCCAGGCATTGCCAAGCAGATTCTCCAGGACGATGCGTATTAATCTCGGGTCTGCCGAATCTTCCAAGGGGCTGGCAATTTTTATATTGACAATCCGCTGGGGGTGAGTCTTCTGCAATTCATCTATGATGGATTGGGCCATCCGGGTCAGGTTCACCGGCATAATATCCATATCCGTTTTCGTGATCCTGGAGAGTTTCAGCAGGTCTTCTATGAGTTCCGCCATAAGAAGGGTAGACGTCCTGATTCTTGTCAGATAATCCTTGCCCTGCGCGTCGAGCTTGTTTTCGTAGTCTTCCAGAAGCGCCTGGCTGAATCCGTCAATCGCTCTTAAAGGGGCTCGCAGATCGTGAGAGACTGAATATGAAAAAGCTTCCAATTCGGTGGTGCGTTCGCGCACACGCTGCTCCAGAGATTCGTTGAGCTGGCGGATTTCATCCTCAGCCTTTTTTCGTTCGGTGATATCGCG
>JBEKMY010000115.1:0-7340 GCA_049523355.1 Smithella sp.
CTTCCTGAAATCCTTGTTTTTCAAATTTGCAATTTTATGCTACCATACAACCAGTAATAGTTAAAAATTCTTCTTCATTAAATTATTTCAAAATGCATATAAGCATAGGCAAATAAATATCTTTAATAACTTTATCAGGAGATATTGAAATGTTGAAACGAATTATATTTTTATGTGTGGCTTTTCCCCTTGTTCTTGTAAGCATTTTATCTTTTGCTGGAGAGCAAAATCTCGGTGGAGAGATTTCTGAAAAGTTTATTGTTCAAGTTGATTTATCTACTTTGATAAAAGAGTCTTTCAAGACGAGTCCGGACAACAAGCATGTGGCGTATGCAACTCAAGCAGGCAATAAACAATTTGTAGTCATTGATGGGAAAGAGGGAAAGCGATACGATGGTATTGGGAAAGATACACTTATTTTCAGTCCGGACAGCAAGCATCTGGCGTATGGGGCCAAATCAGGCAATAAATTTTTTATAGTCATTGATGGGAAAGAGGAAAAGCAATACAATAATGTTTCGGAAGTTGCTCCTGTTTTTAGTCCGGACAGCAAGCATCTGGCGTATGGGGCTAAATCAGACAATAAATGGTTTGTAGTTGTTGATGATAAAGAGGGCAAGCGATACAGTGTTATTGGGAAAGATACTCTCATTTTCAGCCCGGACAGCACGCATGTGGCGTATGGGGCTGGCATAGGCAATAAGCAGCTTATAGTAGTTGATGAGAAAGAGGAAAAACAATACGATGGTATTGACACCATTGTTTTTAGTCCAGACAGCAAGCATCTGGCGTATGAGGTTAGATCAGGCAATAAATGCTTTGCAGTAGTTGATGGAAAAAAGAAAAAACAATACGATGGTATTGGGAAAGACTCTCTTATTTTCAGTCCGGACAGCAAGCATCTGGCTTATCTGGCTGGGATAGGCAATAAGCAGCTTATAGTAGTTGATGAGAAAGAGGAAAAGCAATACGATGGTATTGTAAAAGGAGATCCTATTTTCAGTCTGGACAGCAAGCATGTGGCCTATAGAGTTAAATCAGGCAATAAATCTTTTGTTGTTGTTGATGGGAAAGAGGGCAAGCAATACAATGGTATTGACACTATTATTTTCAGTCCGAATAGCAAACATATGACGTATAGGGTCGGAATATACAATAAGCAGCTTGTCGTTGTTGATGGGAAAGAGGGCAAGCAATATGATAACCTCGCTGGTCTTATTTTCAGTCCGGACAGTAAGCATGTTGCGTATGCGGCTAAATCAGGCAATAAGCAGTTTGTAGTTGTTGATGGGAAAGAGAAAAAGCAATACGATGGTATTGGGAAAGATACTCTTATTTTTAGTCCGGACAGCAAACATATAGCGTATAGGGCTGGCATAGGGAATAAATGGTTCGTAGTTGTTGATGGGAAAGAGAAAAAGCAATACTATGGTTTTGTAACTACCTATAGTGGAGGAAAGGTTGTTTTTGACACACCCGACAGCTTCCATTACCTTGCCATTAAAGGCAGCAGTATTTATTTGGTAGAAGAGAAGATAAAATAACAAGTTCGGAAAGAAGAAAAATTGTTTGTCACTCTCTTTCAAATAGTAATCCTCAATTTTGACGACCGCCAAATACTATTGATAAGTAGGTGGCCTCAATAACCATCGCCCGGATCTTTTGTTCAGAATAATCTGCAAAATACTGGTTGTAAGGTTGAATCTTGGCATTGAATACAAATAAGAGATGGCTTTCAGTGGCCCTAGATTCTATAATCTCCAAACCCCAAAGACCGCATAAGCAAAATATATGGAGGTGTACCATGATAACAAAAGAAGCGATAAATCTGTTCAAATATTATCTGCAATCAAACAACAAAAAAAAGACCATCGAGAGCTACAATTCTTTCTTTGACAAGTTTGAAACTATTTATGCACAGAGACCATTGGAGGATATAAGCCCTGATGAGATTTTCCAATTTCTTGAAGACGTGACACAGAACCATTCAAAAGCCACACGAAGACTCAGATATGCCCAGATAAAAGCTTTTTATAATTTTATCATTGATCGTCGCTCTCTTAACATGAGGAATCCCTGTAGCACGCCATTGCTCAGCAAAGCATTCAAGGCACCGAAGAACTCACCTCGAAAGATCCTCGACCGAGAAACAGTTGAAGAAATGATATACAATACCAAAAGTCATCGTGACCGATTGATATTGGAACTTCAAGCTAGGTGCGGATTAAGAATCGGTGAATTGTTAAAAATCAAGGTGTCCGATGTCTCTGACAGAACCATTACTCTCAGAGAACCAAAATCAGGCAAAGAAGCGGAAAAGGCCTATATGCCAGAGAACGTATCAAGAAAACTATCAGAATACATCCAAGGAAATACAATTCAGGGAGAGGATCTGATATTTCCCATATGCTATTCAACGGCACGATCCATGATAAAAGGTTTGGGAGCCACATTGAATGTTAATGTCTCACCACATGATCTTCGGAGATATTCAGCCACCTACGCCAGCAGAAACGGTGTGCCTTTGGAAGTAGTATCGAAAGTAATCTTGCGGCATCAGGATTTGAAGACCACACAGATATATCTAGGAAAGGTCACTGATTCAGAGGCTATCCGATGGATGGATATCCTGCATGAAAAGTAAAATATTCAAACATTACCAATTTAAACAAATAGGTCTTTGGGGTATCAACCTATAAATATGTCAATTAAATTTGTTGATTAGCAGTTAAAAGATTCGACGGAGGAGTTGATGGCTTCCGGTCTCTAAAACGTGTGAAAAACTTCCTGAAAGTCTCAGTTTATCAATTTACGATTTTATGCTAGGAGAACATATGCGAACTATTTGGACGGTCATAATTGTAATTGCACTCATAGGATCTTATAATTCCGTTCATGCCGACGATTCGATTGCAAGAGTCGGTGTGGGTGGAATAACCTTTCTGAAGTCCACTGATATTCGCATGGTTAAAGAAAGTCTCAAAATATCACCTAGTAATGTTTATGTGAAGTATCGTTTTCTTAATGAAAGTAATAAAGACATTCTTACGACAGTTGCTTTTCCGTTACCAGCTTATGAATTCGATTCTAATACGTTTGAATCCTATGAATCCAAAATACCCCTGATGTCCTTCTCTATCATGATTGATGGAAACGAAGTAGAGACAACGAAAACACGTAGAGCATTATTAATCAAGCACATTGTTGAAAAAGAGAGTAAGCGTATTAGAGTTAAAGAAATTATCGGCCGAGACATAACTAAAGAGCTAAAAGCTGCCGGACTGTCCGATGCACAAATATTTGAGAGCTTCGGTGATAGTGACTATGATCAAACAGCTGGCATAGTTCGTAACCGCCTTAACAAAAAACAAATAGTAAAGTTGAAGAAGATAGGTGCTTTAGATAGCGATAATTTTCCCTCTTGGGAAGTAGCTGCGACAGTATATTGGAAACAGCTCTTTCCCGCAAAAAAGGAAATCGAAGTTGAGCATACCTATACTCCATTTGTTGGCGGCCGTTATACCTATATAAACAACGGACAACCTTCTTTTGAATATCTTGGAAATTCCGATGAAGTGTGTCTTCGTGAAGAAACACGAAAAGAAATCAATCAAAAAGCACAAAAATTAATTGGCACAAATAAGTCAGATATCGAGGGTGTCCGAATAAGTTTGGATGAGGTCGAGTTTATCTTGAGTACTGGACGAAATTGGAAGGGTCCCATCGGTGAATTTACGCTCTCGATTGAAAAGAATTTTCCAGACCAAATAGTTTCGACTTGTTTTCCGGGAAAACCGAAGATAGTAAATCAGACTACCATTGAATACAGTCAAACAAACTATATTACACAAGATAAATTAGTCGTATATTTCTATTCTATAGGTCGGCGGAATTAATAAATTGATCTCTTTCAACTGGTAATCCTCAATTCAGACGACTGCCAAATACTGTGGATTGGTGGACACCAGCATAGTCCATATAACATTTTTCATAATAAATATTTGTTGATTAACGATTATAAGATGCAATGGAGTAATTGATATATTCCGGACTCTGAAAGCTGTAGAAAACTTCCTGAAATCCTCAGTTTTCAAAACTGCAATTTTATGCTACTTTACAACCAGTAATCGTTAAAAATCCATCTTCATTAAAAAGGTTATAAATTTATTTTGTGGCATTTATAGTGTTAGTATAAATCCTTCTTATATTAAGGAGTCTTAGCATGAGACATTATTTAAAAATCTTAATAGTTGCTTTATTCATTATTTCATTATTCTTTATAATTGTTGATTGCAAGAATGAGGATCAGTTAACATCGATCCATAAGGTAAAAGATTCCCGGCTATCCAAAACTAACAATACTCCAGGCCAAATGGGTGGAGCAATACAAGGTAAACCGCTCGCTCCTCCTGCAGCTGTCACAACTATAGCAGGTGTCCCCCTTGAGTTTCAACATCGCTACGCTGATGGGATTGGCGCCGCAGCTCGCTTTAATATGCCTGAAGGCATCACCACAGACGGGACCAATCTTTACGTAACAGAAAGTTCATGGAAAAAAAGACGAGGTAACTGTACGATCAGGAAGATCGTTATAGCCACAGGGGCGGTCACGACGCTGGCAGGTATGCCAGACTCATGCGAACAAGTAGACGGTATCGGTACTAAGGCTCATTTTGAGGACCCCACTGGCATTACTACGGATGGGACCAACCTTTACGTTACTGATTTCGGAACCATCCGGAAGATCGTTATAGCCACTGGAGAGGTAACGACTATAGCGGGGGCAGAAGATCAAGATGGATCCGACGACCGGACAGGCGTAATGGCTCGCTTTGGATATCTCACCGGTATCACCACAGACGGGACCAACCTTTACGTTACTGATTTCGACAAGCATAATATCAGGAAAATCGTTATAGCAACAGGGGTGGTGACGACAGTAGCGGGGAGGGCAAAACATGAAGGATTTGCCGACGGTATTGGCGCCGCAGCTCGCTTCAAGATGCCTTATGGCATCACCACAGATGGGACTAACCTTTACGTTGCGGAAAACATGTTCGCGGGCACCATCAGGAAGATTGTCATAGCTACAGGGGCAGTAACGACCGTAGCGGGAAATCCAAATGAAAGTGGTTACGCCGACGGTATTGGAACAACTGCCAGCTTCTGCGATCCCAGAGGTATAACCACGGACGGGATAAATCTTTATGTTGCGGATAGCCAAAACTATACCATCCGAAAGATCGTTATAGCCACCGGAGCAGTAACGACGATAGCCGGGAGGGCAAAAAATTATGACATCCCATCACCACGTCAACAACCAGACGGTCCGATTACATCAGCCAGCTTCAGCGGCCCTCAGGGTATCACCACAGATGGGATCAGTCTTTATGTTACTGATGGCGGTGGCAACGAGGTCATCCGGAAGATTCAATAGGAAGAAATATAATATTGCAGTGAAAAGAGACAGCTAATGCCTCTCCCTTTTAATATTTTTGATCACCTATCTGTAAGATGAATTTTTTTCCATCAATCTTCGATAGAACAATGCATCGAAGTTTAGGGCTTATATGTTAATACTGATCTGAATAAACCGTAACCGATGAAAAAAAGGAGAAACTGAAATGAAAAAAAAGACAACCCGTCAGTTGTTACAAGTTACTTGTATGATCGGTTGCTTGATCCTAGGCTGGTATGTCGCAATATCCTGGTCAGAAGAGGAAAGTTTGCCTAATGCGGCTTTAAAAAGTGACCTCGCACGAGTCAAATCCCTCATTGCAGCCAAGGCTGATGTAAATGCCAGGGACAATGATGGCTACACGGCCATAATCAATGCATCGCAACAAGGACATGTAGTGGTGGTACGGGCATTACTTGCTGCCAAGGCAGATGTGAATGCCAAAAACAATGAGGGCGTTACTGCGTTGATGACTGCATCGCAACAAGGACATGTAGTGGTGGTGCGGGCATTACTGGCAGCCAAGGCAGATGTAAATGCGAGGGACAAGGACGGTTATACAGCACTTCTCGGGGCATCGGGGAATGGCCATATCGATGTAGTGCGTGCATTGTTGGCAGCAAAAGCAGATGTGAATGCCAAGGATAATGGCGGCTACACACCACTGCTGGAAGCCACGCAACAAGGGCATGTTGCAGTGGTACGGGTGTTGCTGGCGGCCAAGGCGGATGTGAATGCCAAGGATAATGGCGGCATAGCAGTGCTGATAAGTGAGTCACGGAACGGTCACGTCGAAATGGTGCGGACGCTTTTGGCTGCCAAGGTGGATGTGAATGCCAAAGACAAATATGGAAACACTGCCCTGATCGAGGCGTCGCGCTATGGCAACATACAGCTGGAATTGGAGGCCAAGGATAATAAAGGTAATCTGACCTCTATGAATGCGTCCGAGGCTGACCACAGCGTGAAGGGTTATAATTGGAACTTCAACAAAGGCGGCATATCGAAAATGAGTGTGTCGCTTGATGTCGAGGTTATGCGGATGTTGTTGGCAGCCAAAGCATATGTTTATGCCACGCCCAAGGACAGTAATACGGGGCTGATTAATAAATGGCAGGACGGTAACATTGCGGTGGTGCGAGAGTTGCTTTTGGCTAAGGCGGATGTAAACGGCAAAAACAAGGACGGCAGCACTGCGCTGATGTGTGCGACGCTGAAAGGCCATGTTGCTATGGTACGTGCACTACTGGCAGCCAACGCAGATGTTAATGCCAGGAACAAGGACGGCTTTACGGCATTGATTGATGCGTCTTATAATGGCAATATTGACATAGTGCGTACACTGCTGAAAGCTAAGGCTAATGTGAATGCCAGGACCGAGGACGGATTTACAGCGCTGATGAGTGCGTCACGGCTAGGACATACCGCAGTTGTGCGGGAATTGCTGGCAGCTAAGGCTGATGTGAATGCCAAGGATAAGGATGGCGATATTGCGCTGATGGTTGCTTCTAAGCATGGTAACGATGAGATGGTAAAGCTTCTTAGGCAGGCTGGAACTATGAAATAACCCCTGTGTTACAATAGATTAGCTTTAAGTATAATTTAGGATAGGTAAACATTACAAACAGTAATCATCGAAATCCTGCTTAATAAAAAGCATTTGTTTGTAGGCGCAAGAAATAATTCTGGCGGTTCGTAAATCGGAATTTCATTTCTTTCTTCCTCTAGTCCTCAGATCTTTAGTCTTGATATTTATACAATCTTTCCCCTGAAAATGTACCTTTTAAAATAGATATTGTTAAAGAGCTGTATGTGATCAACAGGAGGCCGGGCAGATCGTAAAAATTTCCCCTGCGTGCTCGTGGCAACATTCCTTTGTTCT
>JBEKMY010000116.1:0-7044 GCA_049523355.1 Smithella sp.
CACCAGAACAGGGGTGTGGACGAATATCCGGTATTGGTTGTCAGGGAATCCGCAATACATGTTAATTGTGATGCATAATTGGCAAATATATATGCTTCCGGTTCCAATATTGCCGCAACTTCGTCATCCTGCCATAGGGGATCTATTTCGGATAATCCCACGAGGTCCGTAGATGTTATTTCCTGACACATTGTATCAAGGGTTTCGTCGAACAATCCCAGTATATAGAAATACCAAAAATGAGCCTGCATAAATGTTGATGTTTCGGGGGTTCCATTTCCTCCAATTTCTTCACCGCCGCCCTTTTTCAAGAATGAGGTTGTAGATGATCCGGCACCGTCGTCAGCCAGATTAACCCCGTAACTCGGAAAACAATACGGGTCCTTTACTACTTCCACATAATAAGAAGGCGGCCAGTATGATATTGTTTCCCCCTCCGCTTCATAAGGCGGGTACTCTATCGGGCACATACATATTGGATCAGTTTCCTCTTCCGGTTCATCGTTTACATGTGATCCCTCGGCGATTTCTGCACCGGCAAACCATATGGGGAAGAGGCAATCCCAACAGATTGCGCTTCAGGAATAATGATGCAATCGATGCCAGAATGAATATTGTAATGGAAATTCTTTTCATTTTTCCTCTTTCCCGATTGCATATTCCCGCACTTCCAGTTCTGTTTTGTTTTGAACCGCTACGGAAGGCACCGCTTTTATTCCCATCCTGTCTATTATTTTCCTGTTCGCATAGTAAACCATGGTCTTGAGTTTGTTTTTTACTTCCCAATATGAGCCATCGGTGATCAGTAGCATTGTTCTCATATCGGTGGTATAGGGCGACTTTTTGTACCACTGGATCTGTTTTTCATCCCTTCCATCAATAAACACGAGGATTCTTCTCATAAATACGTATTCCATGGGATTATATCTGTAACCTTTGGGATAAATAACTTCTCCGTTGATTGCGACAATGTCCTCGGGAATGGTTCCCGTCATATCCACTTTAAATACCCTGTCTTCCCTGGCAACCGGCAAATCCACCAGGTCCTTTGGTTTGTAGTTCCTTATTTTTTCTATTTGCGATTTTTTAAACTTTTCCATATCAAAGCCGGCGATTGCTTTTTTCAGATGCGCGATGGCATCCTCTTCAATGATGGCATAGGTAGCACCGTACGTTCCGAGATCCTTTGCCGATACCGCAGCCGGAATGCTGCTTATCAATATTATCATTATGAGTATCATGTTCTTTCTCATTGCGCCGGTTGTACCGCCTTTTGCAGATTGCCTGTGCTTTGCTGCTGCATTTTATTTACGGCTGATTGCACATTGGTCTGCATCTTCGCTTCGTTGGCGTTTATATATTCGGAAAAATTTATCTTGGAGAAATCTATATGGGAAAATTCATCGGTCGTGAAACCCCGGCAGTCCGGTGAACCGGTTGATCCAAACCCGTCGGGAAATGAATTCAATTGAGGCCTGCCCTGCTCCTGAATGATCCGGGCCAGCATATCGGAAAAACAACAATACACATTCTTCCTGCGGCCGCGGCAGCTACACAATCCGTATCGGGTTCACCGCAATTCTTTTTTATAAATAAAAAACTGCCCTCCGATTGGTCGCAGCAATTAAAGAAGTTTGTATTCACTCCGGCCGGACGGCATTGTAACGGCTTTCCGTTAAATACATACAACGTTCCCAAACATTGACCGGTGCTGTCTTTGGCCCCGTCATTCTGCAACGATGTCTGGTTGCTGGAAGTGGTAACCGGGTTTTGCGTGGAGGGATCAGCACAGGGGATATTATTGCACTGCATCACATTATTATCTGCGGTATTCGGCCAGCAGCCGTACTGCGATCCCAGGGGGCATGTGTACCCGGTTACACAGAGCATTGTTCCGGTGTCTAATATTCCCTGGGCGCATGACGGCACTGCCGTGCATGTGTTTCCCGTTCCAAGGGTATAACCTGCAGGACAGGAATACGTTGGGCCGGTACAGGCTTCACTTATGTTTTCTGTGCAGGTTGTTCCCTGTAATGTGTATCCTGAAGGGCAGGAATATGTCGGACCGGTACAAGATCCACTTCCGTTTTTTACGCAAGTGGTGCCTTGTAATGTATAGCCTGTCGGACATAAATACTTATCGGTACAGGCAGTTTGTGTTGTCTCGATACACCCGGCGGCACACGCGCCTGGTGTACGGTAATACCTGCCGTAGTGGCTGCCATTCAATCTACAAATATATGTACCAGAGCCGAATATCGAAAATAATATCTCACATGTCCCGTGAGTTACGGTCAGGCAGGATGCCGTACATGTATTTTCACTCTGATAGGATGTCCCGGTGCTGGGACAGGTATAACTTTGCGTGGCGCTGACTGATTCCTGTTGAGAACAGTTCGAGTTACAGGTACTTTGATTCTGATAGATAGTCCCGGTGCCCGGACAGGTATAATTTTGTGTGGCACTTATCGATTCTGTTTGAGAACAGTTCGAGTTACAGGTGCTTTGATTCTGATAGACTGTCCCGGTGCCCGGGCAGGTATAATTATTAATAACATTACTCACGCATTGTGATCCGCTGAGACTTCCTCCCGCCGGACATGTTGGCTGTGCCGTTTGTTTTGTACAGTCCTGCGCCTGCAACGGGCAATAATATTGCTTATTGTATTGCTGGCAAACACTTATTTCATCCTGTTCTATTAATCCGTCACCATTTAAATCTTTTGCGCATATTTGCTGTCCGGGAGTTACTTCTCCTCCAAAGGTATCATCGGTACAGGGCAGCGGTGAACATTGTTGTACTCCACTTACGTTTATGCATTGATACTGCGACCCTGCGGGGCATACGGCACTTGAGCCCGTGACTGCTATCATGCCGGCATTTACTTGCGAACATACTGTACCGTTGCAGGTCATCCCCGATAACGATAATGTTTGACCGCTGGCGGAGATTGTGGTCAGTCCCGCTGCGGCACTGGCAGATCCGGTGATGGTCGAGCCGGTGATATTGATAGTTCCCAGAAGTTGCACTGCGCAAGATGTTCCGCCGTCACATCCATATATTTCCAGGGTTGATCCGCTGCCGACTATGCCGGAGATCATGTCTGCGGCCACTGAGCCCGATACGGTTGCGTTTTGTATGGCGATAGAGCCTATATTGGCGGACGAACACGTATCGGCATTACACGTCCATCCGGTTATCATCAATGATGCTCCCTGGGCGTCCGCACTGATACCCGTAATACCCATATTATTCTGAATATTGGTTTGTGCCGCGCTCACTGCTCCTGAAAGGGTTATGCTTGTTATCGTGCAATTCATTATGCCATGCGGGCATATCGGCGGACTTGTGGCCAGACATGTCCACATTTCGTTTTGTTCTATTACTCCATCACCGTTAAGATCCTGGACGCAGGTGCTGGCGTATCCGCTGGTAACCGCCGCCATCAACAGGAAGAAGATGGTAATAATGTATTTTTTCATTGTTTTACTCCTGATGAACATATGGCGCTCTGTCCGGCTTCTTTGAGAGTCTCCAAAAGGGTAAATGTGTTCGCAAATTCATTAATGCACTGGCAATTTATTACTATCTGTTCACCCGGACCCACCGGACACACCGTTGGATCCGGATAGCATTTTCGATAATAAAAATTGTAGCTGGCCGTATTATTCTGATACTCAGAGGGGATATCGGTTGTGGGGCTGGACGCTGATTGCTGGACCTGGCTGTTCTGTATGGGTATTTCTGTTTTACACACGTTATCGCATGTGCTGTACGATTGAGTCTGGGCCACTCCCACGTTGAAAGAATTTCCTTGTGTCACCCATGTGTTTGTCTGGGCGTCCTGATAGTAATCGGTATATGTAACTGTCGAGCCTGTTACCTGCGTGGTATCATTTATCGTTTTGACTCTTTGCATGGCAGCAGTTAAGTCGAACTGACTGGTGCTTGGACATATGTATGTTCGATCCTTTTCCCACCACTGCCGGCAAATATTATGATCATAATAGCCTATGAAATCTTTGCACGATGATAGCGGCACCAATCCCGTCGGGACATAATTTTGAACCGTGTATACATTATCGACTATTTCCTGTTCGAGTTTACAGTTTGGATTTTGCTCCATGGCGGTGCATTGATCATCCTCCGACTCATTGATGGTATCCACCAGTGTGGAGGGGTAAGTGCATTTCGCGTTCCAGATGTGGACAACACTCCCCGGATTGTCATAAAAAGAATAGCTTGTAATGGTGTTCCCGCTGGTTTCTACAAGCAGTAACGGGTATACACAGTATCTATTGGGATAACTGTAATACTCGTAGCTGTAATTCCACAAATAATCGGCCCAGCAGGGAGTAATCAGTGATGCCACATCTGTTGTCATCGTTACGCCGGGTATATTTATTTCTCCCGCCGGTTGACACACAATATCATCAGGATTCGTTGCCACTACCAGTCCGCCGGTGTTCGCATTATAGAGGGGATCGGCCAGGTTGCTGTTATAGCAGGTAATCGGCTCCAGGTTTTCACCCACTCCCCAAATATCGGCAACGTAATTGGGATAGGTTGTCACGCTTCCGGTTATGTTTTCGCCTGGTATTGTTATGAAATTTTCCGACAAGCCCTGATTATAATCATAGTAGTATAATAAACCCGCTTCCGATCCGCTGCCCACAACATTCGGTCCACTCCCCCACATGGAATACATGACCATCCAATTCCAGGCGCCCGATATTGCAATCGGAGTCAGGGCTGTCTGGCATCCGCTTAAGGTGTCACAATAACTTGCACAATTATCGCCCTGGTCGGTGCACGTTGTCTTGGTTGAATTCAATGCCGCATTTCCATAGGGACATGTTGCACTTTCGGCAACTGAGATGCCCCGTATTATTTTACATTGTATCTCCTGAACAAGATCGGCATGGTATTGTATGGCGTTACTCATAACACTATACAGGCTATTGGGATCTGTCTGTTCAGTTGCAACTTCCTTTTGTGCTGCGTTGGTTACCAACGTATCCGTCTGGCCTCCGGCAAAATAATTTGCGGGATTTGTCGCTCCCTGATTGCCGGAACCGCAGTTTGTGAGCGCCTGGCTGTAATAGGCTATTTCTGTATCGCTTATTGATGTGCTGGTTATGCTGTATTGCGGATTGGTGGACATTATCGCCCCGGTGGCGCCGCCGCCCAGATCTTTCAGGACCAGGGGTAAGTTTGTCCACGCAATATTATTTCCACAGGAATTGTTTATACAATAACAACCACCCATCTGGGTGTAGTCTGTTTGTTGAATACTTAATTGTCCCTGAGTATTTGCCGTCCACGCCCAAAATATACAATTATTCCAGGTTCCAGGATTACATTGAATCACGCCATTGCCGCATATTCCGGATACGGGAAAAGGCATGTTGAACTGATAATTAATTTGCCCGTTTAATTTTGTATCCTGTGATACCATTACCGTCGTTAAATCTCCGGTAGCTCCCGGCTGGATAAGTATATCGACAAATTTGGTTGTTGACGGACAGGACATCTGGACATTGCCGCTTTGCGATCCATCAAGGGTAGTCATCGGCGTATTGGACATTATCGGTTGACCGGCGTTTTGATTAATTGCCGATCCTGATCCCAGATATTGATAGGCGCTGCCGGCCGCACTCTGAGCGGCAGACCGGGATTGATCAATGTCGCTTTGCGCCCCTGCAAGGGACGGGCATGTTATTAATAGTAGAAGAATGTATGTTTTAACTTTTATACATTCTAACCATGTCTTTGACGGCTTCTGCATAATCCTTGCCTTGTGTTTTGACGATAGAATCAATTTCCGCTTTTTCTTTGGCATCTGACGTGAATAAATAATAACTGAAGGGATCGACAGCCAGTCTTGTCACTCCCATGCCATAGGGAGTATCCATGAATATTTCAGAATATTTCGGTCTGTTGGATTTTACCGATTTGAGAAGCTGCATTCCGAAATCGCCCAGGTCAATTATCTTTTCTTCTTTGGCTTTTTCAAAATCTCCCGATTCCAGATAAAATTTAAATGCCGAGTTGGCCATGATGACATCGCCGACACTTCCGAATTGCTTGATGTCCATGACACTCTGAGTAATAATACTGAACGACCCGCCATACTTTCGCGCTCTTCTGTAGCCTTCCTCAATTATCTCCTGCAATGCGCTGCGGCCTTCCTTGAGAAACTGCCAGGCCTCATCAAATATGATCAGCCGTCTTCTGCTTCGATCCGATAAATATAAATCCTGTGTTACGGCGTTGATGACCTGAAGGGTTATTACCTTGAACAGTTCTTTGATTGGTTTTAAATGCTCTAATTCCAGCACCACAAACTCATCGGCTGATATATCGAAATTGGACCGGCCGCAAAACCATTTTCCAAATGTTCCCGCTGATGTAAAATCTTGTATGTTGTAGGCTAATGCCCCGGCTACCTGCTTAAATGCTGATTTATAGCCACTGTCCTCTTTTTCTTTCAGTTCCTCATCCGTATGCTTTGGATACGCATTCAGGAATTCATAGATCGTGTCTATATCGGCATCATTGCCGGCTGTTTTCCATGCCCAGCGGGTAGCAGCCTTCAGGATGGTCATCTCCGTTTCTGCATTGGCAAACGGTATTGTATCGGTAGCGGAATAGACCATTGTGCGTAACAGTGATATTATCGGAGGGAGATCGCTTTCGTGGTCCTTTATATTGGTAAACGGATTCATACATAAATTGGATTCCGGACTGAAGTCTAAAAATCTTCCCTTGAATACTTCTGTCTGTTTTTGGTAGGAGCCTCCGATATCGATGATTCTGATCATTGCATCGGCGGCGTAATAATTAAGGGTGATAAAGTTGACCAGGAAACTTTTACCGGCGCCGGATGACGCGGAAATAAACAGGTTGTGATTATTTGCCGCCTTGCCGAACAGATCCAGACGGCAGGGCTGCCCTTTGCGTCCCATAAACAACAGGTGCGGATATCCACCGCCTGAAAAATCCGCCTGCACCGGCAATAACGATGCCACGGCTGATGCCGG
>JBEKMY010000117.1:0-5678 GCA_049523355.1 Smithella sp.
GAAACAATATCGGCGCAAGACCGCTCTTAAGCAGTCTCATGGAAAAAATAAGATTTGTCAGCGCGCCGGTTGTAGAAGACAGGGCAATGGATAAGGATATTGAAAATATTTGCACAGCAATAAAATATTCCGATTTTTTTAAAATAAAACAATGAATGAAAACAAGAAAAGTTTTGAAGTAAAAATAAGGGTGCCGTTTTTCGATCTTGATCCCATGCAAATCGTCTGGCATGCCAACTACTTGAACTATTTTGAAATCGCGCGGGCTGCGCTTTTCGAAAATAACGGCATTGATCTTTATTCCTTTTACGAAAAGTACCAGTTAATCTTTCCTATTATTAAAACTTCTACCAAGCATATCCTTCCTTTGCGTCACCGTGATGAAATCATCTGCAAGGCGACTCTCGTTGACGCGCATGTGAAACTGGTCGTTGATTTTGAAATCAGGAAAGCGGCGGATGGTAAAATCTGTACCCGCGGCCGCACCGAACAAGTAACAGTGAAAGTTCCTGAAATGGAAACCATATTCAGCATTCCGGAAGAAATTCGCCGCGCTTTTGGTTTTTAAAATGGAAGAAATTTTACAAAAATCTCTTGTTGCCGGCCTGGAACGTCTTGTTGCCCGGGCGGAATTGCTCGATTCCATCAATGTATTTCCGGTTGCCGATGGAGACACGGGGAGAAATCTTTCGTTAAGCCTTGCTCCGCTGCGCGGCGTTGGCGAACCGAAAGAAAAAATTGTTCATCGGCTTCTTTTATCGGCACGCGGCAATTCCGGCAATATCGCTTCTCAATTTTTTTCCGCTTTTTGCGTGACAGAAAATGTTTCCCAACTGGCGGACCACGCCAGAGAGGGGGCTAAAAAGGCGTGGCAAGCGCTAAGCAATCCGCGTCCTGGCACAATGTTGAGTGTCTTTGACGCCCTTGCTTATTCTCTTACGGAAGAAATAACCCCCGATCAAACAAGAATAGATGTTATCATCGGCTCTCTGGAAAAAGCCGTCCATGAAACTTACGAACAGTTGCCCCGCTTAAAAGAAGCCGGGGTCGTTGATGCGGGAGCCCTTGGTATTTATATTTTCTTCGAAGGATTTTTTTATGCTCTTGCCGGTCTTCCCGATAATTGCCGCCCTATTATGGAAACATTTAATAATCGCCTGCGGATATTGCCTGCGTTTCAGGAAAAAACGGAATCAGGATACTGCGTTGATTTTGTCGTTAAAGCTCCAAATTATTCCCCCGATGAAGTAAAAATAATCACCAGCGCCGAAGAAAATGTCATTATCATTCCTAAAGGTGATTTTTATAAAATACACTTGCATACCGGAAACAAGGAAAAAGTCAGAGATCAAATAAACGGACTGGGCAATGTGGTTAACTGGGAAGATGATAATTTGGCTTCCCAAATTAACGAGTTCAGAAATTCCAATACCGCTCAGACATTCCACATAATGACCGATGCCGCCGGTTCCGTGACAAATCAGGATGCGAAAAAATACGGTTTCACGCTCCTCAACAGTTATCTGACGATTGACGAAAAATGCCTGCCCGAAACTTACTTTCGTCCCGAAGAACTTTACCGTGCGATGAAGAAAGGAATAAAGGTATCCACTTCGCAGGCTTCTGTTTATGAAAGGCATCAATTTTACGAAAGCGTCCTCGAGCGGTTTGAAAAAGTTTTATATCTGTGCGTCGGTTCCTCATTTACCGGCAATTATCAGGTGGCGCATAAGTGGAAGAAAGAGCATGATCCGCAGGACAGATTTTTGATAGTCGACACCGGCGCAGCATCAGGACGATTAGGAACAATCGCGCTGGCAACAGCTCGATATCTTATCGAAACAAACGACTTGAGAAAAACTTTTAATTTTACCAAAAAGGCGTTAATCTCATGTGAGGAATATGTGTTTCTGGACAAACTGGAGTACCTGTCGGAAGGCGGCCGGCTTTCCAAAACCAGCGCCTTTTTTGGCGATATGCTGAAAATGAAACCGGTAATATCTCCTCTGCCTGCAGGAGCAAAAAAAGTCGGCATGGTCAGGAATCAGGAAGATCAACTGAAAATGGCTCTGAAAAAACTTACTGCAATGCTGAAAAATAATTCCAGTGCGCTCGTCATGCTGGAATATTCCGACAATAAGAATTGGGTAGAAAAGACTGTTAAAAATACGATCACCGGACACTATCCTGATTTGGAAATTATCGTGCGGCCGTTATCACTGACTTCCGGCGCGCATATGGGGCCGGGGACGTGGGGAATAGCATTTATGCCTGACTCAAAGGCTCCGTAAAACGTCCATCTGCTGCGTTGCACTTCATCCTTGAGGCGCTGCGGCGTATGAAAAAATACGCCTCATTTCCAAGGCTTCGCGCGCCCTGTATCTGGAGCTTTTTACGAAGCCTTTAAATGCAATATAATATACCATATAGTTTCCTGTGATATTTAATTACATTAAGGATATATTTGATATGAAATCAATATTGAGATTTTCACTTTATTTCTTCTTAATTAAATAATAAAAAAGTAAGGAAATAATTAATATCATACATGGTTTATATGGATGCAAAAAACAATAAAAACCGTTTTGCTTTTGTGATTCCTGTTTACAATCATGCCGGAACTGTGGCGCAGGTTGTCCGGGACGCGCAGGCGCTCGGCTTTCCCGTCTTTGTTGTTGACGATGGTTCAACGGATAACACATACGATCAGATTAAAGAAATAGAAAGTATAAAAATTCTACGGCATGCTCAAAATCAGGGCAAGGGCGCGGCTATTATGACCGGTTTTGCCGCAGCCGCGGCTGTGGCCGACTTTGCTATCACGATAGACGCCGATGGACAACACTACCCCAAAGACGCAAAAAAACTCATCAAGGCCATTTCGAAAAAAACTCGGCCTATTGTCGTGGGAGCCAGAGATTACATGCCAGGAGAACACGTTCCCTGGACAAGCAGCTTCGGCAGGAAGTTTTCCAACTTCTGGGTACGTACCTCCGGCGGTCCGGCAATTTCCGATACACAGAGCGGATTTCGTGTTTATCCCCTGCCTGAAGCGCTTAATTTAAAGACAAAGGCGCGGCGTTTCCAGTTTGAAGTAGAAATTTTAGTGCATGCCAAAAGAAACGGTATCCCGGTAATTGAAGCTCCCGTAAGAGTTAATTACAATCCTAACGGGGCAAGAATTTCTCATTTTCGCCCTTTTGTGGATTTCCTGCGCAACTCTTCAACCTTCACCTGTTTAATTTTCCGTCGGATTTTTTTATTAAAATAAATATTATCTCGTCAATAAGACACAGAGGGATTATTGAAAAACCCCATGTTTGAGGGCTGTTAAAAAATGTTCAGATGCAAGGCGCGAAAAAACCGAACCGCTAGGTGTATATAGACATACATTGAGCGGCGCGGTTTGCAGCGCAACGCAGCAAATGAGCATTTTTCAACGGCCCCACAGAATGTCATTATTTATCCTCGGCAGGCTGTTGTGTCCGTTTTTCCATTGTGTTGCAGCCTTTTTGTCTTGCCCCGGCACGCAAAATATGATTTATAAAATATGTGTCAAATACTTATAAACAAACGAATTCATAGGTATTCATGTCCTTGCATAAATATCAAATCAAATGGTCTATTGTTTTTATCATTTCCCTGATTGTAGCGGCGCTTTTTTTCTGGGAATCCAAAAACCTGAAAATCGAAACGGATATTCTGGAATCGATGCCGCAAAATGATCCGGTGTTGTCCGACGCGCGTCAGATTATCCGGCATTTACCCATTCAGGACAGACTATTTATTGATTTAGGCCAGGAATCGGCAGATAAGGATAAACTGGTGAAAGCAGCCGTTATCATTTCCGGCAAGCTCAGCAAAAGCGGTCTTTTTACAAAAGTTGGTATAGGGGATGACGCTAAAAACTTTCCTGAACTTATAGCGCATGTAAACAATAATCTGCCATCGCTTTTGAGCGCGTCTGATCTTGAACAAAAAATTCAACCGCTTCTTAAGCCTGACAAAATCCGGGAGGCAATGGCGCAAAACCGGCAGAGTCTGGAACAACTCGAAGGAATTGGTCGTAGCGAGATGATGGCGAAAGACCCGCTGGGTTTCTCCGCCGTGATTCTTAGGCAATTATCCGCTTTGCTTCCCGCTAATAAGGCGCAATTTTATCAGGGGCAACTTATTTCCGAGGACGGTAAACACGCACTCATTATCGCCCGAATCGCGGGATCTGGCACAGATACAGCAACTGCGGCAAAAATTGAAAAAACAATCGAAGATTGTGAGCAGGAACTAAAAGCCGATAAAAGTTTGCAGAAAGACAAGTTTACCCTAACTTCCGCGGGCGCTTATCGAGCGGCGCTCGATAATGAAACTTTTGCTAAACGCGACACCCGGCTGGCCATAACCCTGACAACACTGGGAATCGCAATGCTGCTGATTTTTGCTTTTCCCCGTCCGCTTATCGGCCTTCTGGCGCTTCTTCCGTCAACTGTGGGAGCGATTGCCGCTCTTTTTGTTTGCTCCTTTTTATTTAAATCCATATCGATGCTGGCTGTCGGTTTTGGCGGCGCCATTATGGGTTTTACCGTTGATCTGGGCATTACCTATCTGCTTTTTCTGGATCAACCCTACGAAACATACGGCAGAAAAATAACAAGGACGGTGTGGTCGGCTGAACTTCTGGCAGTTCTGACAACTGTCGGGTCGTTTCTTTTACTGCTGATCAGCGACTTTAAAATCCTGGCGGAAATCGGCGTCTTTACCGCTTTGGGAGTTCTTTTCGCGCTGATCTTTGTTCTTTTTGTGTTCCCGATAATATTTCCGACAATGCCCGCGGCGACGCGTCAGAGTAATCCTCTGCTTTTAAATGCCATAAAAAAAATTGCCTCGCCCGCGAAATGGAAATTGATTGCGGCAGTTATTCTGGGCTTATTCATGTTGTTGTTCGCGTGGCCTAAGTTCAATGTCGATCTTAACGCGATGAATTCCGTAAGTCAAAAAACTCTGGATGCGGGAAAAACTCTTCAGGCATGGGGTGACTTTTCCGGCAAATGTTATGTTTTTCTGGAAGCAAAAAACATTGACGAACTGCAGAAAAAAAACGATCAATTAATAAACTGGCTATCTGCTGATGTGCGGCAGGAAAAACTATCTCCTGTATTCCTCCCTTCCGTTTTATTTCCGTCGGCGGCGTCAGCCCGGAACAATTTTGCCGCCTGGCATGAGTTTTGGAATAAGGAACGCGTGGCCGCATTGAAGCGCGATCTGAACGCGGCGGCTCGGGAATCCGGTTTTAATCCGGAAGCATTTGCGCCATTCTGGAGGATCATAAACCAGGAAAATCCGACGACTTTTGAAATACCTCTGAAATATTTTGAAATGCTTGGAATTGCGAAAAGTCCCGCAGGTTTCACGCAACTGAGTTTATTGAACACCGGTAAAAATTATAACGCGGAGGATTTTTTCTCACGCCTGATTCCCACGGGATTGGCTAAATTATTCGATGTCGGTTTATTTAACAAAAGGCTGGGAGATTTTCTAAAAAATATCTTTATTCAAATTGCTGTAATTATCGGCATCGGCACTGCGCTTATCGTATTTATATACTATCTGGATTGGCTCATCGCGTTTGCCGTGCTCGCGCCCATTACCTTCGCGCTTATCGCCACATTGGGCACTTTGAA
>JBEKMY010000118.1:0-5623 GCA_049523355.1 Smithella sp.
TCCAAAAGCAGGCCGGTACATCTATCATATCTTTAACAAAAACGTCAGCGATTATTACGAGCCCAAGCCGGACATTCTGAAAACGATGGAAATTACCATATTGAGAAGAGAACAGGAGCTTCGGAACAAGGCAAGCTGGCTATCATCGTGAATGTTGAAAGGAAAAATTTGAATTCGGCAGCAAGCGCATTCTCCGTAGTTTGCCGTGGGTAAGCGAAAGAATACTGAATAATATTGTTTCATAAGAATAGAAGATTCTCTGTCGTTTTCTGCGGAGAGCTTCAAATTGGTTGTTGTGAAAATATCCGTAAACGTATAATTAAAACGTATGAATTTTATGATCATGATATGATTAAAAAGTTTTATAAGTCATATCAAGGAATTATGCGATAGGGAGGATTAATGAGCCCGGTTTCGTCCGATGTATTTATTTCAGATATTGATAAAGAACGGTTTGGTATTAAAACAGCAAGAGTTATTGGTTTGACTACAGATCGTTTACCTTCAATTCTGCATTTTTGCATGAAGGAACAGGTGACCTTGCTTATTGCAAGGTGCGATCTGGCCGATCTAATGGCAGCTCAGGCCATGGAAAAGGAAGGCTTCCTATTGATGGATACCCTTGTTTATTATAACCTTGATCTCACCAGGCGAGCCGTTCCGGCCGATAAAGGTGTGGCGCATGTCAGGCCCGTCCGTACCGGCGAAGAAAAAGAAATGATCTTTGTGGCAAGAGAATCATTCCGTGGATATTTTGGACACTACCATGCTGATCAAAGGCTGGATAACTATAAATGTGATGAGGCATATGTTGATTGGGCGCGCAAGGCCTTTGCTTCCAGAGATTCTGAAAATTTTCTGGTAGGCGAAATAGAGGACAGAATAGTAGGCTTTGGTGTTTTAAGGATGAATAGTCACGATGAAGGCGAAATGTTTTTAGGTGGCATTCATCCGGATTTTCAAGGGCAGGGTATCTATCATTCTTTCTTGTGCAAGGCTATGGAGTGGTGCCTGTTAAAGAACGCTGAAAAAATGATAATATCCACACAACTTAAAAATATTTCAGTGCAAAAAGTTTTGGTAAAATTAGGTTTTGAACTGTCAAGAGGATATTACACCTATCACAAATGGTTTAATTAGCTTCTCTCGATATTTAGTGTGTTAATAGAACCAGACATATTCGCATGCCTGGATTTATTTTTAATTCTAAATAATTATAATAACATTTTTTTATATCGATATGGATGATTATGGATAAAGAAAAGACAATTGAAGATAATCAGCCAACTAATGATCCGATTAATAAACGGAGAAATCGTTTCTCAATCGTTTTATCTTTTTTCACCTTTTCGGAAAAACTAGCTTCTTCCCGTTATCTGAAGTGGATTGTAATGGCGCTTCTGCCGGTTATGATACTGCTGAAATATCCCGTGGACAATTCAGATTATGACTTGTGGTGGCAGATGGCGCTCGGTAAATATTATTTAACTCATCACACCCTCGTTATTAACCATTCGATTTTTTCCTGGACGTCAACGTATCCGGGTTGGATTTACAATACTTGTCTGGGCAGTATTGTTTTTTATTTGATTTACAGCCTGATGGGAGGGTTAGGGCTGTGGATTTTTCAGTGGCTGATATTTTTAGGAATTTTTCTTGCATTTTATCTATTTCTGGGCCTTATTCGTCAGCGCCTAGATGTAACAGGCTTGACCATAATTGCTGCTGTTGCTATCGCGTGCTGGCTTGCCTGCCGATTCTACAAGCCGGAGTTGTTTTCCACCCTCCTGTTTTGCTGGATAGTATTCATCTATTTTTGCGTCAAGATAACACGCCGGAAGTTTCTTTTTTATCTCTATCCCTTTATTTTCGCCTTCTGGGTCAATCTGCACGGCGGTTTCTTTCTGGGGGGCTGTTTTCTGGCCTGCATATGCATCGGCGAGTTTTTAAACAGAATTATTTTCCCGCGAGAATCATTTACCATTAACGAACTGATTCATTTGGGGATAGCGTGCGTTCTGTCAGGGGCGGCCACATTGCTGAATCCTTACGGCGTAAAATACCTGTTGAGTATATACAATGCTTCGATGTCCGAATCATATACTTTAAGCAGCAAATATATTCAGGCGTATATCAGCCTCTGGCCGTACTTTAAAGATATAAAGAATATCAATGTTTCTTTTTTCAGAATGGGTCAGGTTGCCTTGATAATGGCTATAATGATGTTTTTTCTCCTGAGTCTTTTTCTCTATGAGTTAATAAAAAAGAGATCCTGTGACTTTGCCTTTTTAATTCTCTCTGTTTTCATGTATTGGGGGAGTATGAGGGCGGCCCGGGCAGTTTACATATTTCCCATCGTGTTTTTCTTTTTATTCTTTTACTTGCTTCACCGGCTGAAATTAAAGAGCTTTACCGCCAGAGCAACTATCCTGTCTTTGCTCATTTTCGTTTTATTTTTCGTCAATATTTCCTATTTTACCATCAGATACGGCGCGGATAATAAGTGGTTCGGCGCCGGACTCGAGATTTTCGCGCCTGTGAAGGAAGTGGCCTTCCTGAAAAAATACCGGCTGGAAGGGCCGATATTCAACGACTATATCATCGGCGGCTACCTGTTGTGGGCGTTGTATCCTGATTACAAAGTTTTTATCGATCCCCGTCACGTGCCATATTATAAACAGGTTGCCCCTGATTATTGGGAATTTACCGGTAAATCTGAGACCCCGGGGGACATTGGGCGTTTTACGGAAAAGTACCCTTTCAAGATAGCGATAATACATTACAGGGAACTCCCTTTAATTTTTGATTTCCTGAAAGCCGGATGGCGGCTTTTGTATTTTGAGCAGAATGCGGCCATACTGATTCATAAATCACTTCTTCCCAAAATTCCGCCGGATATTAGACTGGTTGATCTCGGCCCCATGCGCTTCAGAGATGTAAAGAATCCGGAGGTTCTCCTTAATGTTTTCAGCTTGTATGTTAATTTGTATCCGCAGGCAAGCAGGGTAATTTACGATATCTATAAAAAGAATGTCAGTGATTATTACAAGCCAAAAACGGAACATTTGAAAGTAATGGATAATGACATGCGGCAGGCGGAGCAAGCCTTGCCTTCAAATTTCTTCCTATAGGCAAATAGCTCGTTTGTCGGGGAAAACTTCCGGGGCAGGTCGTACAATATTATCAGGCTGAAAGCGTAAATCATCCTTATTCGCTATCTTCCGTGTAATAGGATTTTCCTTCGGACCGCAAATTATTAATAACCATCGAAGACGAATCCATAGACTTTCCTGTTTCAACAGCTTTTAAACTCCCCTGAGCCGGAGTATGACGCCATTTGGCTGGTATTGGAAATATCTTCTCTATAAGTTCGAGTTGCTTGTTTAGAAGTTTTGTTTGCTGATCCAGAAAGTCTTCCAGAGGCATGGTAACTTTGAAGCCTCCCACATATATGGAGAAATCTGACTGGACATTCAACCCGGCATAGGGATTGTTAACCCCCGCGCCGAGCACAGTGGAGTTCAGATTGACACTGCCGTTATCGGCCGTATACTGTTTGCCGGTCAGGTAACCGAAACAAAGATCAATATCTACATTGTCTTTTAGTTTGATTCCCAATCCGACGCCATAGTAATCCAGCGTGGGAATAGACATCAGATCGTAAACATCATTCGGAGTAGAAGTCGTTCTTTGTTCATAGCCGGCGCGAAGCGCAAGCCAGTCCAGCGCCTGATATTCGATGCCGCCACTCCAAGTTAAGGTATCCTTCATGTTTCTTGCTACTACAAAATTGTAATCTCCTCCGGTATAGCCCATAAATTTGGCAAGCTGGAGAAGTTGAATCCTCTGATCAAACTGAAAGACGTATTGCGAAGTAGTAGACCAATTTGACCAGTGCAGGTCGGCTAGAAGAGAAAGCCGTTTAATCGGCTTGAGCTTGACTCCAAAATTGACCAACTGCGGCAATGTCATATCCATCGAAACGTTTCCGATCTGTGCTGAGGTCGGTGCCGTGGGAAGATCAAATATCAAGGAGATTACCGTCATTAACGCAGTGCTTCCTTCCCATCCCACCATATTCTGAAACTGTTGACTGTAGGCAAAAATATATTTTCCGGTCATGTGTACATCGATAGCGCTATTGTAAGACAATCCAAAGGAGAGCCAGTCATAGGGTTCCCATAGCGCACCTAAATTGTAAGATGGGGAAAAATCATCACGCATGGCTATGGATAAATTTCCGAATGTATCATAAGGGCCTACTCCTCCTCCGAACAGAGGGAACGGAATGGTAAGATCGGATATAGGATTTGACCCACCCTGGGTGGCGTCTCCGAGGGCTTTTGTTATGTTAACGATCGCGTTGGGCGATCTCACATCAATACTACTCCCCATTGCTGTCTGTCCCGCTCCGAAAGCAGCGCCTATAGAAAAGGTCTTGCTGACTCTGTAACTTACCGCCGGACCAAAGTAGATAAGATGCTGAATATATACATATTGGGCTTCAAACGCTGATGGGTCACCAGAAGGATAGCCCCAGCCGCCGGCATACGGGGCATATAAACCGATGCCGAACGTCCAGTTTGAACCGGGATTCCGATGGGAGATGCCGGACAAAGGAGGAGCCGGCAACACAGGCCAATTCAATGTAAAGTCCAGGATAGGGACATAGAGTATGCCGTTATTACTGGATCCTGTGGTGCCGGCCAAGGGGTCTTTGATCAGGTTGTCGTGGATATCATTAAATCCCTGGAAGTTGGGGTCTTGTGTAAATGTATTCGTCCTCTTGATAACAGCGCCCATAAGCCCCTGGGTGATAAAATCACCGTCCCCCATGAGTGAAAGTCCGGCAGGATTGTAATGGATTGAGGCGATGCCCGGGGGGCGAGCGGTAACAGAATTCGCCAGTGAAATAGCTTCCGGATCAATGGCTATATCCTCCGCGAACATAGCTTCAGCTTGCGGTAGTCTGAAAAACAGGCTTACGGCGATTATGCATACAACGTAGATAACAGGGGTATACGAACGTGACAATTCATTTAAATTATGTATTTTATTCCGAAAAAAAAGGAATACCGATAGTGGAAAAGGGGCGATAAAAATTGTGAGCTTTAAAACTCTTATCATTATTATGGATACCAGTTGTTTTATTATAAAAAATAAATCTTAAACAAGCACCTTTCCCGGCTAATCGGCGCAAGAGAATAAAATAAATAGCATCAAATATATAATTTAATAGATCCCGTTATTTTTATAATTTCAACTCTTTAATTTATTTTCAAGCGGCTATGGAAAAACTATCCCGAGTCTATAATTGTTTGTTAAGTATTTTCTGCTCCGTATTGTTTACTTTGAAGACTATTCTTAAAATTCAAACGGTACGGTAAAAGTTAAAGATACATCAGGGTCATTAACGGTCATTCCTATACCCACCGACACATTTACGGATCTCGTTGCACTCAGTCGCCACCCTGTTCCTATGTTAAACATAGCGGAAAGGGTGCTGCCTGTTTCATCTGCTGTGCCATCATTCAGGTGGTATTTACTATTGAAAATGTAAGTAAATTGAGCGCTCATGTTCAAAGAAGCTTGATAAGAAAGGGCATAACCAAATCCAAAAGCC
>JBEKMY010000119.1:0-5400 GCA_049523355.1 Smithella sp.
GTTTCAATCACCGGATTGGTGAAAAGAGCCATCAGGATTGTGTACAGAGCGAATATTCCAACGACTTCGCCGACATACATCTTTTCATATTTGCGTTTTAAAGAAACCAGAATCAATCCGCCGATGATTAAGCAACCCAGTTGGAAGAACGGGAAATTGGTTGCTCCTGCCGCAGCGTATTCGGCAAAGCTGAAAGTTGCCGTTAAAAGAATAACTGCCGCTGTTACTATGATTGTTCCTAATGTTTTCTTCATGATCTGTTACCTCCTTTAGGGTAATTTGTTTATTTACCTTTATATTATTGAAATTATCGTGCCAGGTCTTAAAAATAAAATAAATATAATGGTAACTATTTGAATAATTAAATAATTCAGCAATGGTGTTTGAGCCGGAGTGTCTCGCCCAAAAACGCTTCGGGCTCTTTTCTTCAATGAAATGTTCAAGGCGATTAAACGAAATGTAAAAAAGAAATTGAAAATTTGTGCTTTTCAATTTCCGTTGACAAACATCCGGCAACAGGTTTAAATAGTCTAGAAAATTTAAGTAGTTTCCTTAACCATGGGCACAATACCCTCAAAGGGCGTTGTTATGGCTGCACAAACACAAGAAAGATGGACAGATCGTTATAAAATTTCTTTTAAATTGAAAGATTTAAATCTTTTCATTTATCTTACAGGCGAATTCGGCCTGAAAAATTTGACAGCCTTCAATATTGATCTTAATCGGGCAATTTCCAGGCAAAAGTTAAATTCCGTAACCATCGACTTTTCAGAAGTAGATTATCTGGACAGTGCTGCAGCATTGGCTATGGTTCAAATACAGAAAGATAATATTGCCAAGAATATCCCATGCCAATTGGTTAACTTAAGCGATGAGGCCAAAGGAATTTTCAGTGTAATTCACGAAGATGCTCTGAACCATTTGTCTTTCAAATCATTACAAAACAATGATGATATTGTACGTAAAATCGGACAATCATCTTTGGATATTGCCAATGATTTTAGCAATTTTATTACGTTTATCGGTGATCTTATGATTGCCATTTTCTATATTATAAGACATCCTAAAGCACTCCGGGGTAAAGATGTTCTTTTTTACGTCCAGCGGGCAGGCGTGGATGGTCTGCCCATTGTGGCCGTAATTGGCGCCCTGATTGGATTAATCATCGCATTCATGTCTTATTTACAATTAAAATCGATCGGCGCGAATATTTATGTCCCTGCACTGGTGAGTTTTGGCATGATTAAAGAGTTGGGACCTCTCATGACGGCTATTCTGGTCGCGGGACGTTCCGGATCAGCATATGCAGCAGAAATCGGCACTATGGCAGTCAACGAAGAAGTTGATGCGCTTAATACAATGGGCTTTGATTCCGTTCGTTTTTTGGCTGTACCAAAAGTTTTGGCCACCATCATTGTCTTGCCGATTTTGACTATTTATGCAGATTTATTCGGTATTCTCGGAGGAATGATTATAGGCATCACCAGTCTTGACCTGACTATACAAACATATATCAGCCAGTCTATTAAAAGCATCAAGGTATTTGATATTGTCACCAGTTTGATTAAGGCAGGTGTTTTTGCCGCATTAATTGCGTCAATCGGTTGCCACAAAGGATTTCAAGTGCGTTCAGGCGCTCAGGATGTCGGTAAATTCACTACTTCCGCTGTTGTTGCGGCGATTTTTCTGATCGTGGTGGCTGATTCAATCTTTGCTATTATGTTCTATTATATATAATGATATTTCAGGGAGAAGATTTTGAATAAAGAAGAAAAAATCCCCATTATTGCTGTCAAAGACCTGACCGCCCGTTTTGGTGACAATGTTGTGTTTGAAGATGTAAACTTTCAGGTCTATAAAGGGGAGATACTGGTGATTGTAGGCGCAAGTGGGTGTGGCAAATCGACCCTGTTGAAAATCATGATAGGGCTGCAAAAGCCTTACGCTGGTCAGGTTTTGTATCAGGGGTCAGACATTGTCAGTGCGGATGAAAAAGAACTTAATCTGTATCGGCAAAATATCGGAGTCCTTTTTCAGTCCGGCGCTTTGTTCAGTTCAATGACGATAAAAGAAAACATTGAACTGCCGCTGCAGGAATATACCGATCTTGATCCTGCCGCTATCGACACAATTATTAAAATGAAATTAGGTATGGTCGATCTGGCTGGTTACGAAAATTATAGTCCGTCCGAACTTTCCGGGGGGATGAGAAAAAGAGCCGGCATTGCCCGGGCTATGGCGTTGGACCCGCAGGTGCTTTTCTTTGACGAATTATCTGCCGGACTTGATCCGGTTACTGCCGCCGAACTCGATGATTTGATCATCAAAACCAACGAAGCGTTGGGAACAACGATGGTCATCGTTACTCACGAACTGGAATCTATTTACAAAATAGCCCATAGGGTGTTAATGTTGGATAAAGAAGCCAAAGGCATCATCGCCGAAGGCAAGCCGCTCGATTTAAAAAAGAATGCGACAGATCCGCGGGTGATGAGTTTCTTTCTGCGACAGATGCCCGCTGCTCCTGCCGAACAGAGGTTTTATGTCAGTTAAAAGTTCAAAATTTTTGATTGGTCTTTTCGTGATTATAGGCGTGCTGATTTGCGCGGCGATTATAATTTGGGTTGGCGCGTCCAGAGTATTTATGAAGGGTTCTCTGTATTCGGTTTATTTTGATGAATCCGTCCGGGGATTGCAGGTGGATTCGGCGATTAAATACCGCGGTGTTGATATTGGCAAAGTCCAGAGCATTGATGTGGCGCCGGATTATCGTCTTATTGAAGTGATTATGAAAATAGAGTTGGAAGGCGATTTGCCAAAACAGACCATCGCCGCGTTGAAGACGGCTGGTATTACCGGAATTGTCTTTATTGAACTGGATCGGATCAATGCCGGAGAATTGGCCAATTCTCCCCAAATTACCTTCAAACCAAGATATCCGGTTATTCCTTCACGCCGGTCTGAAGTCAGCCGTTTTCTGGCAGATTCAGACATTATTATGCAGAATGTCAAAGGAATCGATTTTAAGGGAATTTCCGATCAACTGAAAAACACAGCGCAGGCCATACAAAATTTTGCGGATAGTAAGAAAATTAACAATATTCTGACTAATCTGGAATCTACATCCGACAATCTGAATCAGGCGATTGTGAAAATCAACAAGACTGTTTCTGAAGGCAAGGTAGACAGAGCTTTGAATGAAACAATGGGAGTTTTATCGGATGCCCGCCAATTGATCGGACAGGCAAAAAAAGAAATCGAATTTTTGAACCTGAAAGAAAAATCATCCAGAACGAATATTTTACTCGAAGACATAGACAATAAAACAAAAGCCATCACCAATGAATTGCAGGATACATCGGAACATTTGCGGGTTACTTCGGAAAATCTGGAAAAACTTTCCGATAATTTGAAGAAACACCCATCGGATCTCATTTTCCCAAAACCTGCGCCACCACGAAAAGCCATGGAATAACGTGAGGAGTTAATCAATGAAACAGTTATTAACACGGACACCGTGCCAAAAAAAAATACAAGTATTTTGTTTTGTAATGATTGTTTTATCATTTACGATTACCGGATGCTCAGGTAGCGGCAAGCCGCAATATGAAGTAGAAAATTACTTGTTGAGTTATTCAGCGCCGTCCTGGGATAAATTCGACAAGCTCAATATATCTATTAAGTTCAACCGTTTTTCCGTTGCCGCCGCCTATAATTCCGACAATATGATCTTTCGCAATAATACCTATAGTTTTGATTATTTCAATTATTCCAGATGGGCAGTAAATCCGGCGGATATGATTGCTGACAGTCTTGTGCGCGATATGAGAGGCAGCGGACTCTTCAGTGCGGTTTTTTCCCGTTATGAAACACAAGACGGTCAATTCATCATTTTGGGCAGCATTGATGAATTCTATCTGCGTGAGGATAGAAGCAATAAAACAGCTCTCATCAGCATTATTATTTCATTGCAAGACTCACGGGAAAGAGAAACCGGAAAAAGAATGATGTTTCAAAAAAAATACGTTCGGGAAGAGCCGCTGCAAGAATCCTCTCCCCGGGGATATTGCCAGGCCGCTAGCGAGGCCATGCGGGTAATTTCGGAACAGATCACAAAAGATATTTACACGGATATCAAGGCAACTGTTCAATCGACGAAGGGTAATCCATGAAAGAAATATCTCTTCAGACCAATTCCCGTGTTGAGATGATAGACGTTACATCGGCTGTCCAAAAAGCTGTTAATGAAGAAAAAATCGAAACAGGCCTTTGCCTTATTTAGACAAAAGAAACGTTCTTTTGTCTAATAAAGTAATTCCTTTCATACTAAAGGGAGAAGTCACAGCTTTAAACAGTTTTAGAATTAAAAAAGCCTCAGTTGCGAATAAATAATATTTCGCCTGAGGTTTTTTCTATTTGAAGAGAACGAGAAATAACAAAACATATGGCGGCTAGGGTAGCTCCTGAAAAGCCGTAATCCTGAACGGTCTGCCGCCATTCAATTTAATCAGGAGATATCACAGGAGGTATCAAAGATGAATAAAACTGTAATTAAAAGAGTAGAACGGCATGCGTGCAATAATAATATACAAAATATTTATTTTAATAAAACTAAATATTCTATCTGTACAAGTCTCGATTACGTCATTTTAAGTAATATCCATCCTGATAAACAAATGCTCCTAAATAATATTCTCAATGCGAATGGATTTAAGGTAGTTAACAATTTTAAATTGCCGAAAGGTAACTACGCAATGATGAAAGTTTATAAAAATAATTATGGTGATATTATAGATATTTTTTATGCTCAGAGACAATTATCAAAGGGATTTAATTCTCTATTAATGAAGATCCGTCATCCTAACCAAGAAATCATGTTTCTCCTCGATTCAATTTTCAAGTATCATGAAATCAACCCCAAAGTATCGAAAATCGAAATGTCTTTTGATTTTTATGTTGATTGCACTATTGATTTTTATTATTCGCTCAAAAATCATTTATTCCTAAAGAATCAAAGGTCAAAGTCGTTTACGTATAAAGATGAAGGAGAAACTTTCTATACAAATGACGTGAGAAACTCAACAAAAGGTATGAGACTCTATATAAAGCGGCCTAAAACAAGACAAAAATTCGTAAGATTAGAATTGAATTTGCATCGACCAATAATAAAGCATTTAGAATTGCAGTTCCCTCTGAATAATATTGATTCACTTGATTTATCCAAGTACTTCTATTTTGCTCTTTTAAAAGAAGATGACCTTAAAAAACATAGACTCTGGCAAAACAGAAAAAAAATAAGTCAGCTAAGAGAAAGTGACCCGTTTGAAGCAGGACTTATTGAAGACCACATACTAAGCTGGCTCAGAAATCCTTTAGGTAATGCTGAATCTCTGATGGGAA
>JBEKMY010000120.1:0-5364 GCA_049523355.1 Smithella sp.
AGGCAAAGCGGAATTGATTGTCGTGGTTAAGAGTGGTTGAAGAACTCCGTCCAGAGCCGTTCCCCAACTCGCCGCACTCAACCCGCAGAGGGGAGTGGAACAAGAAGAACCGGGTAACGGAGTTTCTTGAAACTGGTTAAATCCGTTGTCTGCTAAAGCGACAACAGTAAAAAACAAAACTATATATAATATTGTAAATATCTTTTTCATTTTATTAGGCCTCCATAAAATTGCCTACAACAGCTCCACCCTGAGCCGAAGAAGCAAACACAATGGTTGCTACTATCTTATTCTCACTTACAATAACAGGTGTTGGTATTCTGTAGTTACCACTGGCTGTTATAGTCATTGCGTAAGGTGAGAGAGCAGTTCCACTCATGGTTACATAGTTATACAGGTCTGTTCCCAGAGATGTATTAAGGCTTGAAAAAGTTATTGTAATTCCGGTCTCAGTTCCCTTAGTGTATTTTAAGTAAAAAACTAAACCTGTACTTGCATTAGTTTCATAAGCTACGGTAAAATTAGGGTCTGCCCCTGCGGCAATTCCGGTATTCGACGTTACAACATTGGCACTCATAGTATCCCTCCGTTTTTAATTTTATCACTCTGCTTGATATTTATCAAGAAGTTGTCTGCGTTGTTAATATAATTTAGAATCTCTTTAAGTTCGAGGCACCGGCCCTGAATTTTTATAGTATTCTCTCCTACACTATTACAGTTATTAATTGCTTGCTCTGAAAGGGAATTGTCTATCCATTCAATAATACATTCAAATGAAGTATTCCCGCTTAAGTTTTTTATTGCTCTTATAACATTTTCATCTGGCTTAATCATAATTGTAACCCCATTGATAGTCCGGTTGCTCCCTGATTAGTTTCTTTAATCATTTTATTAAATTCTGGATGATTTAATAAGACATTCGATAATCCTGCTGCTCTATTGCCTTGGTCTTGATCTTTAGCAAAATCTATGTCTTTAACATCTTTTCCAAACATTGCACCACCTACTCTTCCGCCATAAGGTTTTTTTCCACGGCCTGAATAGTTTTGGAGTGCAGTAATTAAATCACTTGTTTTGCTAAGTTCTTTATTAAGCATGCGGGAAGTATGGTCTAATAAGAAATTTTCTTTTGCATCCCTTTCTCTATCGTCATATTCCTCACTAGACATCCTTTCTTTTCTTGTACCAGCTTCCTGTATTAAGGCAGCCATGTGTGGATTCTTAGTTGGGTCTAACGTATCCTTCCTAATATCAGGGTGTGCGTCAAAAAATATATGCCCTAAGTTTGAACCGTTGTCTGTATTACCAAACTGAGTTTCTGCCATGATTACTCCGCCCAACAAGTGTTCTGGTATATTATTTCTTTGGGCTGCTGTAATAACTTTTCTTATAGTATCTTTATTGTACCAATCAGAATACTTTCCGTTGCTATAGGTATCTTCTATCCAAACCCAACCAGCAGGGTGTTTGTCGGCACCAGTATCCCTAGCTCTCTTTTCTTTCCAATCTTTAGGCGGCTCTTTATAATTATGTATAATATCATACATTCCTGTTGCGCTAGCCATGATTATTATAATCCATATACTAAAGAGTTTCCTCATTTTGTAAACCTGTTGAACTTCCCATTCTCTACCTCGGCTGGGGGGATTGACTTCTTACGTCAGTCCCTTGAGTTGGATTTCCTGAATCATCTAATGGAGCCGGTTTAGCACCCGGAGCTTGCTGTGCCACCTGAACAGGTTGTTTAGCAAGTTCTGTAGGGTCTATGTCAATGCCCAACGCCTTAGCTACTTCAAACAACATCTTCCTACGATTCTCTATACCTATAATCTGTAGGTCTAAAGGATTAGCCGTAGACTGTAAAAACTCATTCTTACGCATTGTAAGCTGTTCTTTTGCAGCTAGAGCAGAGCTGCCCTCGGCTATCATTTTGTAATCTCCAACAAGCCCGTATATATCTGTATTATCCAATAGGTAATCATAGTGAAACTGGAGAGCTGGGATTATAATATCATTGTCTATGTTTCTTACAACAGCCCTAATTCCTTGTGCCGCCATTTCACGGAGCTGGTGCAACCCGGAACTTGTGCTTCCAGCTCCGCCAACGTTAGCATCTCCGTGTGAGAAGGCAGGCACTCCAGAATGTTCATCGGCTATCCTAGAGAATGTCTCGTAAACAGTTATAAGTTTCTCTGTAACCATTTCGGCCTGATAGAAATTAAGAGCTTTGCTTCCAGCTCCCATTTGTTCGTCTGTAGTGGGGAACACTCTACCCGGCCAAATCTTTCTTGAGGCACCCGGCTCTAATCTATCTATATTTAAGTCTAGCATTGGATAAGAGGCTATACCGACATTAGAAAGGATGGCCCTTGCACAAGCGTTGCACACCTGTTGACAATCCTGTATCATGTCGGGAATCCCCCTTCCAAAAAAGGAGTCGTTCTGTTTTTGAAAAGAAGTAATATGAAAGGGCTTTCTCCCTAGGTCGTCATAATTTAGCATGGCTTTGATAATATGCTTTCCTATCTGCCATACACAAACACTATAAAGGTCGTCTTCGTCGGGGGCATCTTCTTCACTCATACCCCAATCCCTTAAAAGCTTCCCCGGAACTTCGTCCCAAAGCTCTAGACAATAAATATTTTCATATGGGTAGTAAGTAGATACCTTCCTTCTGTCTTCTTCTCCAAAGCCTTCTTTAGCTTCTGGTGTAAGGTCTAGCCATTCATTGTTAAAACCACCAGCAGAAAATTCCCTTATTACTTCTCTGATTTCTTTTGAGTTGTAACCTTCCACCCCTATTAAATCAAATAAGTCTTTTGGACGGATACTGATAACATCAAACAAGTATCCATTATTCACACCGACACTTCTAGGGGAAGGATAGATAAAGAACGGAGACCGTCTTTCGTACTCAGGGATTATTTTTTCTTCAATCTTTCTGGAGAGTTTTCCAGTCTGCGGGTCTTTATCTATTTTCTTTATCTTTTCTTTTCTAAAAATGGGGCCTTTTAAGCATCCTATTTTAAGTCCTACTATATCATCTACTACTAAGTCAATGGCTTCATAAAAACCACCAACTATAAAGTCTTCATCAATTTTATCTTCAATATCCATTGCTAATTTCTTAGCTTTCTCAAGGATTTCATGGTGAACTTTGTCTTTAATTTCGTCAGCTTTAGATATTATAAGTTGTCTGACTTGTGACGAGTCTGGTTTTGTTCCTGTCTGAACTGCTTGCTGAACAGCCATCTGTACGAACATTGCAACCGTCTCTTGTTGAATCTGTTGAACTATTTCGTCTGGAAGTTCTGGAAGAGGAGTTGGGCTTACGGAGAAAATTCTTTTTCCGGGCTGTGAAATAATATCTTTTACTTGAGCAACACCATTACGGCACTTGGTCTCAGTGATATTCATAAAGATTTCAGGTTGTTCAACGGCTTTGATTTGGGCTAGCTTCTGGTCTGTATACTGGCCTCTACGCTGAAATACGCTGTCTAACATTTCTTGCTCGACAATTCTCTTGGCATCTTTAGCATCCCACCATTGTTTCTCAACCCATTGATTAAGGGATGTTACAAGATGAGATTGATCTTTGTCAGCCTGAGCAGCTTCCTTTTCTTTATTAATGTCAGAAGTAACTTCCTCTGCGTTTTTTACTTTTACAAAACCCCTATCGAGTTCAGCCATTATAATCCCCTATCAAAAAAATCCTATACAGTCTATCGAAGATTTTGCCCCTTGAACAAAACTTATAAAATTAGCCTTAGGAATTTCATCTCCATAAAGCACCCATTTCTTGCTCTCTGGTATGATTGTTCCCATCATGTAATTGTAATCTAATGTGTTTCCGCTTACAGAAATAACTACAGCCGCATGGTCTATAAGAGAGTCTTTAGATATGGTAACTGAAACATAAACAACCTTAGCCCTGCTATGTTTGAATTTATAATCATCTTCACACTCTATCGGTAAAGACTCTATATTTGCTTTGTCCGCTTCAGCCCCAATACTGATACTTTCTCCATTAATAAATTGACCGGCTCGTGATTTAATTCTAAGGTCTCCCGTCATTGTAGATTTATCCCAAGAACCACTATCTGTAAATACTCCAATGACTATAGCAGTTGCTCCACTTTTTACTCCACGAATAACATCTCCGGGTTTTATAGGAATATATCCGCCATTCGCGAATTCAAAAACTTCTTCAACATAGGTATAAATAGTCTCTGGAATAAATATTGCTTTGTCTGTTATAAATAGCTTTGCTGCTGTAAGGGCTATGCCATAGAATTTATCGTTCATACCGTCACCCCCCAAGATGTTTTAACGGTATCATTCCACCACATTCTTCCAAGTCCTTCTAAGCTCATTCGCCCTATCCTTCCATTGTCCACGTCCTGAACAAATACTAAATTCTTTCCAAATCCTACAAGCACAAGATAATGTCCTTCATAATATGCTGGTTCCATAACAAGCATGATTGTCGGTGCACGAAGACCGCCTATGTTGTTTACTATTATCGGGCTTACCCCGCCAGCTTTAAGTCCTTTTATAATACCATTGGGAGAAGTCCCCTCTCCGGGGTCAAGACCGCTGGCTTCAATTATTTTCTTTCTATCATATTTAACTTCTTTATAATCCAATATAGCTTCTATACAAGCCAACCCACAGTCGTAATTATTTTCCTGTATGTATGGTTGAAAATTTATAAGAGTGAGTTCATCTAAGTCAATTTCTATAATAGCGTAAGGAAATCCTGTATCATACCAGTTTTCTCTGTAGCCAAGAACATCTGCTCCGAAGAACCTAAACAAATGCTCGCTGGCTCCCTTCTTGGCGTGTGCAAATGATTTCTTAAAACCCTTATCTTTCAGGTCTTTAAGGGTAGTCCATAGAAGTCTTTTGGCTATGTCCTTGCCTTCGTAATCCGGCAGGACACCAATGCTGTAAATATAAGCCCCCTTCTCCTGAACGCATCTATCAATGATTTCAAAGAAGTGCTGGTCGTCGTCTGTTTTAATATCTTCTTCCTCGTATTCAGATACGGCGTAAATCTCTCCAATGATTTTTGTTTTGTCGTAGGCTAAGAAACATGAAGCTGTCCTTTCGAGCAACCACTCCTTGTCCTCCCATTCCATCTGTAACTCAACAACAAAACATTCATCTTCAAGCTGCATTAACATATTCTTAGTGCGACTTTTCACCTTTGTGCTTTTGATATCAAACTGTTTAATACTAATATTTGGAAGGTGTCTCATAAAATTCCTTTCTATAGATTTATTCCAAATTGTTTTCCAGCTTCTATGGACTCTTCTATTCGTCCAAATGAGCTACAATCAAATTCCAAACCTTCTGCTACTA
>JBEKMY010000121.1:0-5291 GCA_049523355.1 Smithella sp.
CTTTAATTTGACATTAAAGCTATGCCTGCAATAATGATAACTGCGCCAAACATATTGATGACGGTTATTTTTTCACCGAAAATAAAGTGGGAGAATATTGCCATGAAAAATATGCATGCTCCGGAAAATATAGGATACGCAATACTCAAATCTATATTTTTGAGTGCTTTTGTGAAGAACAATACGTTAATACCACCGATAATTAAGCCTGATACGAGAACCATGAACCACAGAAAATCAGATTGCTTGTTTGAAATACTTTTATACAGGAGATAGGACACAACATTAAAGGCAACTGATAAGAACAAATAGAAATATTTCATTTATCATCCCCCTGTAATTATCTTCTGAAGTTTTGCCTGACTAATGATTATAGCCTATGTGAGACTTCTAAATCAGGCCAGTATTTTTTCCACAACATCAGCGATCTGGCGACAGTGGGTTTCGGTTTCTTTTTTTGTGGGGCCTTCGACCATGACGCGGCACATGTTTTGTGTGCCGGAGTAGCGCACAAGAACGCGTCCTTTATCGCTCAGCGATTTTTCCGCTTTTTTGATGGCGGCCATAATTTCCGGCACGGTTTCTATATCCGGTTTTCTTTTAACGTCAATGTTGATAAGCATTTGCGGAAAAACTGACATTATGCGCGCCAGTTCCGATAGAGGCCGGCCTTCTTTTTTTATGGCGGCCAGAATTTGCAGAGCCGTAATCAAACCGTCACCAGTGGTGTGGTGTTTTAAAAAAATTAAATGGCCGGAATCTTCTCCGCCGATAACAGCGCCGCGCGCCAGCATTTCTTCCAGAACGAAGCGGTCTCCCACGGGAGCGAATACGGAATCAATTCCCAGTTTCTGAAAAGCGACCGTCAATCCAAGATTACTCATCACAGTGCGGATAACTAAATTGTTTTTCAGTTGGCCTTCTTTTTTTAAAATAGCTGAACAGATGGCCAGTATCCGGTCGCCGGTGAGAATATTGCCCATATCATCAACGGCAATCACGCGATCGCCGTCGCCGTCAAAAGCAAAACCGGCGTCGGCTCTCTGCCGCAATACTTCCGCGGCCAATGCGTCGGTATGTTGCGAGCCGCATTTGAGATTAATATTCTTGCCGTCAGGCTGATCGAACAGGGTTTTAACTTCGCAACCAAGTTCCATAAAAACGGCGGGAGCCACACGATAGGTCGCGCCGTTTGAGCAATCGAGAATTATTTTCATTCCTTCGGGATTGAGCTTCTGGGGAAAAGTGGATTTCAGGAAATCCACATAACGTCCGGCGGCGTCATCCATCCGTGATAATTTACCCAATTCTTTCGGAGATAGATGGAGCCGGCGCATATTGTCGGCAAAGATGAGTTCTTCAATTTTATTTTCCTTTACGTCGGAGAGTTTAAAGCCTTCATTATTAAAAATTTTTATGCCGTTATCCTGCGAGGGATTGTGAGAAGCGGAAATAACAATGCCCGCGTCGGCTCGCATATCGTGAGTTAAAAAAGCGATACCCGGCGTGGGAATTACGCCCACGGAAATGGCATTGACACCCATTGAACAAATGCCGGATATAATCGCGCTCTCAAACATATCGCCGGATAGCCTTGTGTCTCTGCCGATAAGGATACGCGGTGTGTGTCCTTCTTTTTTAGAAAGGTGGGCTATGGCCCGTCCTACATTCGATGCAACCTCTGTTGTCATGGGGTATTGGTTGGCAATTCCCCTGATTCCATCAGTGCCAAATAGTTTATTCATAAATTTTCTCCTGATTCTCTATATTTTTCTACCGCATGGCATTTGTTTTTGCAACAGGGAAAAGATTTCTTTTTGACCGGAATAAAATACGCGAAGATTCCGGAATATTCATCGGGGAAGGTTAAGGCTCCGGTATTGACTGGAACGGCGCCAAATAAAGAGAATTCTGCCTGTAAAAATTTGATGAATATATACAAAGGCTCAATCTGTTTGAGTTAACAAGAATACAGATTGCCATTTGTAAGATAGTGCCCTTAATGTTCTTCAATTATTTTTGATGTTCTCGGATAGTAGGCTGATTTCAAAAGAGGAAGAAGTTTTATTGTTTTAGCAATAAGTAATGAATAACAGAGGCGGAATCCTGTTAAAATTATCCAATAATTATTTTGATAAAGCCATAGACGTGCAGAATAGCTAATCATTGGAGGAAAAATCCAAATATCAAACATATGGAAACAAAAAATAACAAGGGATTGTCTCCCTATATAAGGGATGGGTTTATAACAAAATGAAATACTATTAGATAGAAAATATGATAACTTCATTAGGAGATAGGTTGCTGCGATCGCACCAATTGTTGAAACAGCAAAATTATTGTATACACGCTCACTCAAGTCAATGCCGCCCATATAAAGATCTAAGAGCCAAACACTAGCGGCTGCGAAAAAAAGCCAAATGGGAGCTTTTTTCTCAAAGATCATGTATTTTCGCATCAAATAACCACTAAACATAAAGATTTGTGACACAAGCGATGTATCAATACTCCATGGTAATAATAAGACATGCATACCAATCATATATCCGGCAAATGCTAAAAGAATTATTATTATTGACTGAATTGCAATGGAATATTTCTCAAATAATTTTAAGAAAAAATAAAAAATAATAATTGCAGAAAACAAGGATGGCAGAAACCATAAAGCACCTATTGGATAGATAACTGAGTACAATTGGATAACTTCTTTACCTGCGCCATAGCATAAATTTAGTAACATTTGCGGACCGGATTTTAATATAATCGGATAGGTATAATCTATGCCTTGTATGATACTATAAATTAGATCATGATTAATAGAATAAAAGGTTGTCAATACACCGTAAAAGATTATAACACACCGTGAAAGAAAGAGTATCAGCATTGTGATAAGATATGGGAGAAGAAGACTTCTAAATCTCTTATAGGCAATTTCTCCAAAGCGCAGAGTGATTGAATCGCTATGAGCGAAAAGAAAGCCGGAAATGATAAAAAAAATGGGCATATGAAACGAAAAAAAGAAAAGATGATGTAAAGATGTCGCTTCTACACTATGCCCCATAACAACGCATATTATAGCTATACCTTTTACAAAATCCAGCCATTCAATCCTTAGTGCCGTATTATTGTTGATGAGAACCTCCTTTGTTATCTTTCATTGACGTCCTTGATTTCCTTAACTTCAGGAAATGTACCCGAAACTGCTTTTAGAAAGACGTCAGGATTCGTTTTATACTTATTGATAATAAAATCAGCAAACTTCCAGACGTCTAGTCTTATCTCGCGCTTGTATGCGTTGATTTTGTATATTTCCGGAATTGCGTTGAATACTTCGGAAGTGCGAAAGAAGTATTTTATTTTATTTTTCTTATCAATATATTTTTTTGGCGTTCCCTGATGCTGAATTCCGTTTCGGTAAACAATCCAAAAGCTCTTGAAATCATCCAGGCTAAGCCCGAAATCTTTTGCCGCTGCAATCTTAAATGTTTCATCGTCTCTTTTGCCGGAAAGGCTATCTGTCAAGGCGCGATAATACCTTTCGCATAGAAAAAGTGAAGCGGACAGGGCTATAAATCCCCCGTCGCTTTCCGGCAGTTCTTTAAGTTTATAAATCGGTTCGACAAACCATCCATTGAATCTATCCATTAAGCTTGCGCCCGGCCTCACAATTACCTCCCGCGAGCAATAATTTAAAAGTCTCTTTTATTCCCGTAGGTCAATTCTGTTCAAAATTTAATTGTTTGTATTTATAAACATTTAATATTTTTTTGCAACGTTTTATTCTCTTAGGCTTGCCGCAGAGGTCTTCGATATCCAGTGAGGGAATTGCCGCCCGTCAGACTTCAATTCCCATGGGATTTGGTGTTATGATTATCAATGGTAAAAGTTACTGCTATTTTAAATGAAACGGCGACGAATAAAGCGAATCACGCCCCGCCTGCGGCAGAATAACAAAACGGTAGTATTTTATTTTATCTTCTATTTTTTTACCGGTTGGCGGATTATACCACCGAGTTTCATAGATTCCGGTTTTGCCCTTATTGATTACATCGTTGCAAATGACAGCAACGTCATATCCACTGTCATCCATAGGTTGTCCGTTTGATTGGAATTGTTTCCATGTAATTCCTCCATCATTACTTTCTTCCATTCTTACCATCGTTTGCTCCCATGAAATCAGATGAGGTGGCAAATCCTCCCAGACAAACGACCAGTAGGGTTCATCATTAATTTCTGCAGCAACAAATTCAGGGTAATGATCGGCTCTTCTTTCGGTTCCATACATAACTTTACTGGTATAAAATTTTTTTGCCTGTAAATTATAAGACCATTTCTGGGGGAAATTACTTTCGGTTTTCACTTGCCCCAAATCCAGAGCCATCTTGCTTAATTGCTTGGCCAGAAACGGTTGTGTTTGCGGTCCGTACAAAGTATGACCGCCCTCGTAACGCTGGATACTGTATTCTTCCGGTGTTGTGACATATCCGTAATATCCGTTGGAGCAGCTTATGACGAAAATTGACTGTATATCATTTTTATTTTTCGATGCAAGTTTGTCCTGGCATTCTGCCGCTATTCTGACTCCCGACTCTGTTGTCGTTTCAAAGGGTAGAGGTAACAGCAGAAAATCGTCAATTTGAATCGTTTGTAAAAACAATTGATGAGGGAAATCTTTTTTGGGAAGCAGAAGGTACTGGCCAGGACCGCCAAGAGTGCGCTTACGGCCTTGACAGAAATTTTTTAAAAGCCATCTTGGAGAGCCCTGCCTTAACCAGGGGATCTGATCCAATACAGGCGTAGGACTGTCATCCGTTCCTCCTGCAAGCGCGGAACCAACAACAGGTCTTTCGCAGAGGCATGTTCCATCAATGCAGGGTTCGGAATAGAGATCTATTTCCTTTGCTGAGAAGCGAATGGTCACTTCATCTTTTAATTTTCCATCGAGGGAACGGAAAAGTTCCAACGCCTTCTGTCCGATGGATGTTCCTATCCGACGAGCTTCAATGAAGCCCTGTGCACCCTTATTATAGTTTGGCGAGCTATCGCCATGCGTGCCGTTGAAAGCGGCATGAATTGGTTCCCATGATGTTTTATAATTATTCTTTATGCCATATTCCACTTCCCGTTCCATGTAAGCAAATACATCACCGCTATAGAGATTATTTGTAGCCGGAACCGCCGTCCCATGGATGGAAAAACTGGAAAGAGCGGCAAGCGGATAATATTGTCCTTCATTATCCCGTCCGTCCACACGAATCATATACATGTTGGAATTAACGGCTTCATGTATA
>JBEKMY010000122.1:0-5687 GCA_049523355.1 Smithella sp.
CGCGCCGAAAAGGCCGCGGCAAATAAGACTGATGAATCCCGGGAAAGTAATCAGGAGCAGTTCACAAACAGTACAAAGGAAGAGTCATCTGAAGAACTCAAGAAAAGTGACAAGGAGCAAAAGGAGGAAACTCCGGCAAACATCGATGAAGAGAAGAAAGATGAAGAGATGAAAAAAGATGTTTCAGGTTCAGTCGTAAACGACGAACAGAAGGATGTTTCTTTGGAAGATACAAAAAGCGGCAAGGGACAAAACGAGAAGACTCCGGCAAACACAGATGAAGAGATGAAAAAAGATGTTTCAGGTTCAGTCGTAAACGACGAACAGAAGGATGTTTCTTTAGAAGATACAAAAAGCGGCAAGGGACAAAACGAGAAGACTCCGGCAAATATAGATGAAGAGATGAAAAAAGATGCTTCAGCTTCGGCCGGAAACGAAGCACAGAAGGATGTCCCTCAAGAGGCTGTAACAAATGACAAGAAACAAAGCGAGAATATTCCGGTAAGCATCAATGAGGATCTGAAAAAAGAAATTGAGGAGCAGGTTAAGATTCAAATACAGAAAGAAGTTCCAAAAGAGATCAAAGAATTAGATTTAGCCTCAGCCGTGCCGGAATGGATTAAAAATATCCGTCATACCGAGCACTCCAACACAATTGATGAACACTACAACTGATCATGATTACTTCAGATACAGGGTTCGTGTAGGAGTAGAGGTGCCGGTCAATGATCAGATTGAGGCTATTATTCGCCTCGGTACGGGAAATAACACAGTGCCCGTATCAACGACCCTCACCATGGGAAACTACATGGAAAGGGATACAGCTTATCTCGATCTGGCTTATATCAGGTGGCATCCCTGGAACTTTCTAACTTTCGAGGGGGGAAGGATGCCCAATCCCTGGTTTTATTCGGATCTGGTCTGGTCCCCCAGCCTCAACTTCGAGGGATTTGCCCTAAAGCTGAATGAGCCCATTACGGGGTCATTATCATCTTTTCTGACCATCGGCGCCTTTCCCCTGCAGCAGGATAGCTTATCCAGTAACAGCAAATATCTTACGGCAGGGCAGTTAGGTCTGGAAAAGAAACAAGAGAAAGGAATCTCCTGGAAGATAGGCGCAGCCTACTACAATTACAGTAATATTACGGGAGAAATGAACAATCCAAGTAATCCGGACTTAATGGACTGGTCGGCTCCCCTGTATATGCAAAAAGGGAACACTATTTTTAATATCGAAACCACTGGCTCAGCCAACGCTTATTTATTTGCTCTTGCCTCTCAGTTCAGGGAGTTCAATGTAACGGCGAATTTCGATATCGGTTTCTGGAACCCTGTTCATATCATTTTCCTGGGCGACTATGTGAGGAACCTGGGCTTTAACTTGTCTGACGTCGAACAGCGAACAGGTTTACCTAATAGCGGTGATATTGATGGGTATCAGGTCGGAGTGGCCGTGGGTTATCCGGAAATCAAGGAATTCGGCCAGTGGAAAACATACCTTTATTATAAATATTTAGGGGCGGATGCTGTTGTGGATGCCTATACAGATTATGATTTCCATCTGGGAGGAACCGACGCCAAAGGATGGATTGTCGGAGCTGATTTAGGTTTGTCCAAGAATTTATGGCTTACAGCCCGGTGGCTGACGTCCAATGAAATACACGGCAACCAGTTAAGCCAGTCCGGTTTCGGTGGCCCGCTGGCCATCGATGTGATTCAGTTGGATCTAAATGCACGATTTTAATTTTGGAGAAAAGAAATGAAACAGATACCTCAGCTACAAAAGATTATTATTCCCATTGTTGCCATAGTGATTGGCCTGTCCATCGGATTGGGCGTCGGGCATCTGCAGCTAAAAAAAGAACAGAAGATCTTTCAGGATAAGATAAAAGAATCCGGTAAAAAGATGGCCTTTATTCAGAAAAAGATGGCCGAAGAAAAAGACGAAGCGACTGCATCTCTGGGGCAGAAATGCCAAAGTGATGCGGATAAACTGCAGAATGACAAAAAGGCATTGAGCGCACAACTGGCCAAATTAAAAGAACAGAAAAAAGATTTGGATGCCAAAATTGAAACAAAAAATAAAGAAACGGAAGATTTAATCGCCAAAAACAAAAAAGATTTGCAGGAAGCCGGGAAAAAATATGATCAGGCCATTCAGCAAAACAAGGATTTGGAACGCAACCTGAAAAAAGTGAACGGCGAGAAGGATAACCTTCAGGCGCAGTTGAAGAAAACCGCCAAGGCGTTGAAAAGTTGCAAGGAGAATAATGCCGCTCTATGCGTCATTGGTGAGGAACTTGTGAAAGCCTATAAGAATAAGGGAATAACGACAGCCATTCTGGAGAAAGAACCTCTGACTCAGATCAAGAAGGTGGAGTTGGAACAACTGACTCAAAAGTACAAAGAAAATATTGAACAACTCAAAATTAAGCAATGAAAGTGAGGATAAACTATGTCAAGAAAAATTTCTTGTTTGTTGACGATCGCGATAACGGTGGTCTGCATGATGGCGGTTTCTTCCGCTTTGGGAGAAACGAAGAAGAATCAGAAGGAAGAAAAAGTTGCTGTTGTGAACGGCGCACCGATTGAAAAAGACGAATTCGACGGGGAAGTATTCCTGATTCAAAAAACCGTTTTAGGGTTGGGCAAGCCCCTTTCCTGCGAACAGGTGTCGTCGATTCGCAGAGAGGTTCTGGAGAGCATGATCAGAAGAGAGCTTCTTTATCAGGCCGCCCGGAAGTCCGGTATTAAACCCGATGAAAATGCCATCAACAAAGATATCAATTCCCTTAAACAGCAGTTTTCCGATGAAACCGAATACAAGAATGAATTAAGCAAGCGGGGGATAAATGAGGAAGTGTTACGTGCCAGAATGATCAGGAACAGCCTGGTTCAAAAATATGTGTCTAAGGAATTTACCGATAAGGTCGATGTTACCGATAAGGAGATTCAGGATTATTATCAGAAGAATATCGATCTTTTTAAACAGCCTTTTCAGATCCGGGTAAGTCACATTTCCATCCAGTCCGATCCTAAGGACGGTGATTCCCGGAAAAAAGAATTGCGCGGCAAAGCTGAAAAGATTCTGAAAAATTTGAAAGACGATAAAGATTTTGCGGATCTCGCCCGCGAATATTCCGACGGCCCCACGAAAAATAAAGGAGGCGATCTGGGTTATCTCCGCAAAGGACAACTGGAAAAACAGTTTGAAAGTAAAGTGCTGGCTCTCAAAAAAGGAGAGATAACGGACATCATTGAAACCGAATATGGATTTCACATATTCAAAGTGACGGATATTAAGCCGGAAACGATACTGGCATATGAAAACGTTAAAGAAAAAGTAAAAAAGTTTCTGGTTGATGAAAAAATAAAACAAGAAGCGGATGAATACGCCCGGAAACTAAGGGAGAAAACCGATGTGAAGATCCTTCTGCCGGAACTAAACCAAACTAAAAAATAAGCCTGGTTGTTAAAAATGTCAACAGCAAAATGGTATGCGCTATACGTGAAATCGAGACATGAATTTCTTGTATGCGGCGAATTGCAAAGAAAAGGGATTGTAACCTTTTTGCCTTCAGTCACGAAGCTGAGCCAATGGAAGGATAGAAAGAAGCACGTGGAATGTCCACTCTTCCCCGGATATCTCTTTGTCTATATTGCGCCGAATCCGGAAGATATCTCAAGAGTCATTAAGACACGGGGTGCAGTGACCTTCGTTTCAATGAATTCCGGATGCCCGATACCGGCACGGGAAGAAGAAATAAGTTCTCTGAAGATCATGCTCGAAAGCGGGGAAAAAATTGATATCTACCCTCATTTAAAGGAGGGCACTTCCGTAAGACTGAGAAGCGGTGTCTTTCAGGGAGCAGAAGGAATATTAGAGAAGAAAGATAACCAGCACGTATTTATCGTCAGCATAAAAGTGCTTGGAAGAAGTGTGGGTGTTAAGATGCACGCGGATGCGGTCGAGGCAGCATAAGAGAAGCTTCAGACAGTAATTGCCCATAGATTAAAATATTAGAAGATATAAATAGGCCTTTTCGGTTATGTTTTATTGTCCCTGTAACTGAGAGGGCGGAGCTGTATCATCACATGATTACTTTTTCATTAATTGCAAAAATATTTTATTTCCGTAAAGAGGCTGTGTCGTAATCCTTATTTGTTGTTGCGAGTTCACGACAGTGAACGTGGCAATCTCTATGAAATAAATTAGATCCGAGATTGCTTTGGTTGTTACCCTCCTCACAAAGATATCGCAACACAGTCTGAAAAACGGAAATTGCATCAATAACATCAGGAGAAACAAATGAAAATATTTGTCACCGGTGGAGCAGGCTATATCGGTAGCCATGTCATTAAAGAGCTGGGAAGAGAAGGTCATGATCTTCTTGTTTTCGATAATCTGTCCACAGGACATGCATGGGCCGTCCTGCACGGGAAGTTTGTTAGAGGGGATATTTCCAATATCCCGCTTCTGAATCAGACTATGGAGATATTCAGACCCGAAGCGGTCATCCATTTTGCAGCGTCCATTCAGGTGGAAGAGTCTGTCCGGGAACCCCTGCAATATTATAAAAACAATGTAAGTAATACAATAGACCTTCTGGAGGCCATGAAACGTGCCAATGTCAGGAAATTTCTCTACTCCTCCAGCGCCGCAGTGTACGGAATTCCGGACAGGATTCCGGTTGATGAGACGGCGGACATGAAACCTATCAACCCTTATGGCGCGACAAAAGCCATGATGGAGAATATACTTCGGGACATATCTGCCGCGGGTGATTTTTACTACATTGCCTTGCGATACTTTAATGTAGCCGGAGCCGATACAGAAGGCCGTCTGGGACAAGCTTACGCAAAACCGACCCATCTGATCACCAGGGCGCTCAAGTGCGCCAAAGGCGAAGCGGCAAAGCTTTCCATTTACGGCACTGATTACCAGACTCCTGACGGGACTTGCGTTCGGGACTATATCCATATCGATGATATTGCCCGGGCTCATGTAAGATCTCTCGAATATCTAACGGATACCGGCAAGTCAAATGTAATGAACTGCGGGTATGGACGCGGATTCTCCGTCAAGGAGATTGTATCTATGGTAAAAAAAGTAACCGGAAAGGATTTCCCCGTTGAGGAAAGCGATCGCAGACCGGGCGATCCGCCTGTAATAGTTGCGGACAGTACGAGACTGAAAGAATTGACCGGTTGGATGCCAAAACATGATGATCTGGAGTTCATCATCCGTTCTGCATGGAAATGGGAGCTTAAACTTGGCAGGAAACTTGACCTGAAACTTGCCCCTGGCTCGGTTACCTGAAATCCATGTCCGGGAAGATTCGCGATAAAAAGAGAACCGTGTTTATAGGGATGGGTATTGTTATTATTCTTCTGGCTGGTTTGAGTATATCTTCCCGTTACTTTGTTTACTCAGACATGCCCGCAAAAAAGAGCGACATCATCGTTCTTTTCATCGGGTCGGATGAGGAAGCGAGAAAAAATGAGGCCAAGCAGCTCATTCAGGAAAGATTTTCAGACTTCCTGTTCATTTCTTCTTATTTGAGGCTTTACCGGGCCGGTGAAAATGGAAACACTTTATCCTCTATTCCTTTTCCAACTATCAAGACCAATGGTGATCTGCTTCAACCGAAATCTGAATATGAAAACAACGGGTTGTATTTTAAAAG
>JBEKMY010000123.1:0-5125 GCA_049523355.1 Smithella sp.
TGGATTCCATCCTAGATTTCATTTACCATATCAAGTTCCACTTAGAGGGAGTAACTTGCCTTGATGAGATGAGGATGAACACGGGTGCAGAAATACGAAGAACGGGCTATCGATCCTTGCTTCTTCTTCCTCTTCTCTTCAAGAACACTTAGAGAATTTTTGGAAACTAATTCTCTACAGCCCAAGACCTTTGTTTATAGGTCTCTAACTGACCATGGTTGGGTTTTAACCATGGGTTAGGGTTTTGGCTAACTAGGGTTGAGTTTAGTTAACTATGGTTGAGTTTAAGTCATAGTTTCACATGGTTTATGACACTAATGCAAGAGAAAAGCATAAAGCACTATCCTCACCTCTCTTATTCAGTTTTGGGGCAGCCCTCTCTCTCTCTCTAGAAGGTTCTAACCATCTAGAAGCAAAAGAGGAGGTTTAGAAAAGAGTGGATGAGATTAATGCAAAAGATAAATCATTTTCTTTAATATATGAACCAATAAGAGTATGCCACATCATCTCTATGATTTAAATCAAAAATAAAAATGAATCTCATTTTCATACACTAAATAATATAATAAGAAAGCCGTGAAAGTTTTGAATCCAAACTTCAATTTTTCAGAAAACACGAAAAACCGGGTAAATGCAGAAATCGGCGACACTGCCCGAAAATCTCCAAAAACTGCTGAAACCTCAAATATTGATAAAAGCACACAAATATGATATCTAAGCAATATATATCACTAACGCGACGATACCTAGTGTCACACACCGATATCTCGCCCAAAAGCACGCCCGACACGTTTTCCCGTAAAACGGCGAAAACTGCCGACACCGGAAACGAATCACACTCGTGTGATTCCAAGATGGTCAAGATCATCAAAACATAATCACCATCACAAATCATAATCATAATCATAAACATAACACCGGGATATATCCAGTCTCGATATACCACGGTCTACCAAAATATCCCGGGTGTTACATTCACCCCCACTAACGAGGAATTTCGTCCCCGAAATTCAACAAACGACCGAACAGCAAGAACGGCCCACACACAACCAACGAAAAAGACAATAAGCATACCTGCTAACACAGGTGATCCCGCACCGAACTCTGCCGGCGGAACCACAAACTCATGCTCAGCCACTAAGGCCTCTGAGAAGGAGAACTGTGTCCCTCCTCAAAGAACGACTGCTGATCAACCAAAGAAAACATCTGTCCCTCCAGTCCCTGCACTGATACAGGTGCCTCAAATCTCTGCTGTTGAGCTATCTGCTGATGAGCTATCTGCTGATGATACTCAGGGTACTGCTGCTAATCCTGCCAGTAAAACTGCTGCTCATACTGCTGCTGCCCGTAGCTCTGCTCAGGTCCCTTATGTGGAAAACGACAATCCTCGGCCCTGTGCCTATGCCTACCACAGTTGCTACACCTACCAGAAAATCTCTGCTGCTTGTCAGGTCCACCCCGAACAAGTGCCTCCTGACGCTGAAAGTCCTGCGGCTCGTACTGATGCTGCGGGTACTGCTGGCTGTCATGCCCATAGTGCAACAATGCTATCTGATGTCGAACTCTCCGCTGTTGGGGTACCTCTCCTGCTAATGGCCTCTTGCCCTGCCCTCTCTCTGCTGCCTGTGTCGCAGTCCTGGTGGTAGTGTCCTTGGTCTTCTGGGACGAAAAAAAATCAATCTCTAGCGCTCGCGCTGAATCCACTACATCGCCTAAGGTGCGTAGCCTCTGTGAAACTACCAATCTCCGAATCTGAGGCCGTAGTCCCCTCTCGAACATCCGTGCCTTCCTCTCCTCTGACTGAAACATGTTGTCGGTGAAATGAGACAAGCTGATGAACTTGCTCTCATAATCATCGACAGACATATCTCCCTGCTCTAGTGCTAGTAACTCTGCCTCCTTCCCTGCTCGTGATGCAGAAGATATGAACTGGCTATCAAAACTCTGTAGAAAATCCTCCCAAGACGTGGTGAGACGCTCTGCTGCTGAAAAATGTGAACGGTACCAGATGCCCGCATCACCCTTCAGACTGTACGCTGCCAAACGCTGCCTTTGAATGGAATCCACTCCCATGTAACTAAGGGCACTGTCCGTGTCCTCCTTCCACTTGTCTGCCACAAGCGGATCTGATCCTCCATGAAACTCGGGCACCCTCAACTTCTGAAACCTCGCGATGAGACGAAGCCAAAACTCCTGGTCGCTGACAGGTATTGAGATCGGTACAGGCTGAAAAAAAAAACTGGTGGAACTACTGTCTGAACAACTGGCAGAATCTGCGGTGCTGACTTGCGACTGCCCGCGAAATGGTCCTTCATAGCCTGCAGCCTATCTAACACGATGCTGACGAACTGTGAAAACTGCTCCTCTACGCGAGGGGTAACTGCCGGTCTGACCCGTGAAGCTCGTGCCTTGCCACGTGCCACCATCTGGTTTAGGGATAGTACGGGACAACCAAAAAAAAAGCAACCAAGGAAAAACCAAAACTTGAAAGAAAATAACTTACAAGTAAAAGAGTGTAGGAAAAAAAAATCCATAAAATCAGCAAACACATCCTCACTCAAAACTAAGATATCCTACCGAATCATAAACTCGATCCTAGGAATCCTGACTTTGCTCCATAACCTAACACAAGTCTTCTAATCTAGGACACAAAAACCTAGAGCTCTGATACCAACTGTAACGCCCCAAAAATTCACAAGCCGGCCTGCAGCCCGGTGTGAACCTTTGAGTGTTAAACTCATCTTATACCATCCATTGGTCATCGATTCATTTAACTGAAACATGATATACACACCCTAGCAAATATCAATACAACCATGATCCCCGAATGAGAAAAGAATCGGGTGAGATCAATGGAGGCAATACGAGTACGGGGCACAGACTAACTGTGAAAGGATCCCCTGCTACACAATAATGGTATAAGCTGAGAAAATATAACCAGTCACGCATGTGAATATGAAATCAATGTAAGACATCCACATGGTATATAATAACAGACGGAAGTATGGATGGACAAGTCAAACTCTGTATATATAAGGAAGTCCACAAAGCTGGGACATAATACAACAAGTACAAACCTCCAGCTTGAGTACAAGACTGGGATACAACTCATACATCAACATGAAAATGAAAGTAAACTAATACTGACATAATACAACACAAGTACAAAGGCACTCTAGCCTAAAATAAAGCAGTAAAGCTCTCAGAAGGAGAGACAGGTACATGAGTCTAGACACTGCTACAGAGCACTCTAGCTATCTACCAAGCACTGCCTCTACACCACGCTGCGTCACTCCAAGCAGCTACCAGCTCCACGCCAAACCTGGGGGGGGGGGACAACGGCGTCAAAACGCCAGCAAGAAACAGCCGCACTAAGTCGATAATAACATCGTAGATGAAATCACCGGCTAAGTCGGGAAAACAACGCCTAGGGTCCAGTACAGGGTGCATGCAATAATCTGGCCGAAATGTAAATCTAGCAGTGCTAAGATGCAAATAGAAATAATAACAACCATCATAGGTGGGAAAATATACCTGTACTAGTATACACCAACTTCCATCTATACGAGATTAGTACGTGGAGCGAGTAATCAAACAGGTTAGAAACCCTCCTATATACCATATCTCGTGGGTAGACGTCCGTCGGGTATACTAGTAATCTGCTATCCCAAAGGAATAAGGGAGAAACACATAAGGACATATCTCGAGGGGAGATACACATCACTATAAATATCTCGAGGGGAGATACACATCACTATAAATATCTCGAGGGGAGATACACATCACTATCCATATCTCAAGGGGAAAATACACATCACGACAAATGAATAAATGCACTGGCAGTGCCGTCCAAAGCTTGGTACGGACACTAGCCTCTATAATACCGTGGATAAGCTGTAGGAAAAGAGTCTACAAAGATCGGACCGTACCGTCCGTCATTGGCCCGGATACTCGCCCTCAAACAGATGAACTATAAAGTGGAAGAAAAGAGTCTCCAACGACCGTAGAAAAGAGTCTACAAAGACCTGGCAGTACCGCCCAGTATCGGACAGCTACTCGCCCCTAACTTGGTGGCACCATCCGAATCCGGTATGGACACACACACACACACACACCTGGCAATACCATCCAAAACTGGTATGGTCTCTCGCCCACATCTCTGGAGTAAATGATCAAACGATCTAACACTGGGGGGACACCCAGTCTACAACAATGCGATAAAGACACAAAGTCACCATACAAAAACTCTCGTACCGTGCACGTGTATGCCAAGTACGGAAACAAATAATAAATAACAGCTCGCAAGCGGTGTCATCCGTAGATGTCCGTGCGGTAACTAAAGAATCAACAGTAGCTCGCAAGCGGCGCCATTCATATGAATGCCCGTGCGGTCGCAATAGCTCGCAAGCGGCACCTCCCGTAGAGGACCGTGCGGTCGCAAATAATAAATAACAGCTCACAAGCGGCGCCATCCGTAGATGCCCGTGTGGAAACAACATAAATCACTACGTGTGCATTATGAGTGCTCGTGCGAAACAACATAAATAAATATAGCTCACAAGCGGTGTCATCCAAATGAATGCCCGTGTGGAAACAACATATCTCACTACGTGTGCATTATGAGTGCTCGTGTGAATACAAATACAAAGAGAACAACTAATACTCTAAGGTAGCAACACGAGATCGGGGAAAGGAGCACGCATCAATAAGCGGGTCCCCAACTCGGAAGATGTCACAAACTAAATAGTAGTGAAGAATCATTTAACAAAATTACAACATAAACTCCATACTTCTGTACGGGTGACTGTTCCCTCTTGAACCAAACTTAATGATCAAGTAAAACCATAAAAACATCAAAATCCGGACATGATATGAATCAACGTACGTCAATATTCCATAGAAACCCAAAACATGATTTAAACCTGGGAAAAACACTCGACAGGGCAAAATGAGAAATACCCCAGAAGGCAGGAGCCTGGGGCCCCTGTTTGGCCGCTAGCCAGCGGCTATCTACCGCTGGCTGGCGGTAAAAAGGTGGACCCAGGGCTTCGGCCTTCTGGATTGTTCTTATTTTCTCCTGTAGAGTCAAAAAACATATATTTGGATTTAAAATAAACTCTGGCAT
>JBEKMY010000124.1:0-5102 GCA_049523355.1 Smithella sp.
CCTTTATTATCCGGCATTAAAACTATTTCGGGATATGAACCATAAATAAGGCGGTTTTCTAAATTGGCCTGGGTTTGGTGAATCTTTTCTATTTGCCCGATTTCCAATTGGGCAAGAGGGAATAGCTTCAGTGTGAACTTGCGTCCCGTAAGAGGCTCGCCCGTGCTGCGAGCCAGATCGAATGACGAGGAGCCCGTAACGATAACACGAACATCAGGCATATGGTCAACAATAAGCTTGAGGTTAATACCGATATGAGGAATTTTCTGCGCTTCATCAACTACAAGCAGGCGGGTTGCGCCTACAAAAGCCTTGAGCTTTTCTATTGATTGGCTGGATAAATATGATTGGATAGTGATATCTTCGCCGCTGACTAGAGTGTATGGTTCGCTTACACTTTTCAAAAATTCCTTGAGCAAAGTCGTCTTGCCTGTCCGCCTCGCGCCATAAATCACAATTACTTTACCCGGTATGACCGACTGTTTCAGATTTTTTAATTGTATCTGGGGAATATACATATTCATATCTCCGTCATGATGTTGACCATATTATATATAATTCAGTCAATATGTCAACTGAATTTAATTAATTTGAGTCTAATTAAGTTGTACAGGTACAATTTGTCACCTTTTATCGCTTCATATTATGAAGCGATTATATTCTTTTTTCGCTTCATATGACGTCAATCATAATTAACGAAATACCGTGAATAGTGCATCCGGATTCTGCAGTATGGGATATTATTTCTATTGCACATCAATAGGGAATGGAATAGGTGAGAAACATAATAGTTGCTTTATTGGAAGGCAAAAAGAGACATAATTATGGATTTTGAAGACTTGTTTGAAAAATATCAGAATTTACTTGCCGAGAATAAAACTCTGAAAGAAGAGAATGAAGCGCTGAAGGCGAAGTTGGGAATAAATGTCAAAAAGGGATTTGACCAAGACCAAGGCAATGCGAACAATTTCACTCTAGAATTAGTTGCTCAAGAATCTCCATGTAAAATTCAACTGTCAGCATTGAAAGATTTTGCTAACACCGCAGATAAGATCAGCTTGTTTATGTCTCTGTTTAAAGGACGCTATGATGTGTATGCCAAAAGATGGCAGAGCAAGGATGGCCGATCTGGTTATGCACCTGTTTGTCTGAATGAATGGAAATCTGGTCTATGTCGAAAGCCGAAAATTAAATGTTTCGACTGCCCGCATAAGTCTTATGATGTTTTGGATGAAAAAGTCATTGAGGCACATTTGAGAGGCGATATCGTTGCCGGCATATATCCTATGTGCCAGGATGATACGTGCCATTTTCTGGCAATCGATTTTGATGATGACGGTTGGCAAAAAGATATTTCTACACTTAAAGAAGTTTGTTTTACATTCGATATTCCTGTTGCAATCGAGCGTTCTCGCTCCGGCAGCGGAGCTCATGCCTGGTTTTTCTTTGAAAACCTTATTTCGGCAAATTTAGCCAGAAAGTTGGGTTCTGCTTTGCTTACCTATTCTATGGGTAGAAGGCATGAAATAACATTTAAATCTTACGATCGATTCTTTCCCAGTCAGGATACGATGCCAAAAGGCGGTTTTGGCAACTTGATTGCTCTTCCTTTGCAGAAAAAAGTACGGGACAGCGGTAACAGCATTTTTATTGACGAAAAATTTAATCCTTTTGAAGACCAGTGGATGTTTCTGGCTAACATTAGAAAATTATCAGAAGATGAAATAACTGCGCTAATACCAAAATTATGCCGTGGGAACGAGATGGGCACTCTAAAGGCAGCCGATGAAGAACGCATCAAACCGTGGGAAAAAGATCAACTTAAATGGTCAAAAGCTGATTTCCCAAAAGAAGTTAAAATCGTAAAAGCAAATATGATCTATATTGAGAAATCAAGTATTTCGCAGAAGGGATTAAACGTTCTGAAACGGTTAGCTGCATTTAAAAATCCGGAGTTTTATAAGGCACAAGCGATGCGCATGCCGACATATAACAAATCCAGGATTATTTCGTGCGCAGATGAAACTCCTGATTATCTCTGCTTACCTAGAGGTTGTGAAAGTGACGTCATAAGTGTGCTTGCCGAGGCAGGAGCTGAAGCAATATGGACTGACAATACTAATCCGGGCAGGCATATCAAAGTGGATTTTATCGGAACGCTGCGAGAAGAACAGCAACTGGCCGCAGAAGAGATGCTCAAGTATGAAAATGGTGTGTTGTCGGCAACCACTGCCTTTGGGAAAACAGTTATTGCCGCAAAACTGATTGCTGAACGAAAAATAAACACACTGATATTAGTACATAGACAGCAACTGCTTTCGCAATGGGTGGCGAAATTGACGGAATTTTTGAAAATTGATGAAGAATTGCCAGTTTTGGAGAAAAAGCGAGGACGAAAAAAGCAACAGAGTTTGATTGGGCAGATAGGGGCAGGCAAGAATAATCCCAGCAGCATCATTGATATTGCAATTATGCAGTCTCTAAGCAGTGGCGGCGAAGTGAAGGAATGGATAAAAAATTACGGTATGGTTATTGTTGATGAATGCCATCATGTTCCAGCATTCAGCTTTGAACAGATACTCAAGAACGTCTATGCGAAATATGTTTATGGATTAACTGCCACACCGGCAAGGCAGGACGGGCATCATCCGATTATTTTCATGCATTGCGGGCCAATCAGATACAAGGTGGATGCAAAGAAGCAAGCAGAAAAAAGGCCCTTTGAACATTATGTTATCCCAAGATTTACAAGTTTTCGAATGCCGTTTGAAGCGGAAAGAAAGGAAATCTCCATTCAAGAGCTATATTCAGAAATTGTTGTGGATGAATTTCGTAATCAGTTGATTGTAGATGATGTAATTAATGCTTTTCAAAATGGCAGAAATTCCCTTGTCCTCACTGAAAGAACTGCCCATGTCGCAGAGCTTGCCAAAAAGTTAGGTGAAAATATACCTGGCGTAATTGCTCTTACCGGCGGAATGGGAACAAAAGTAACAAGAGATATATGGACAAGGATATCTGAAACGCCGGCAGACAAGCAGTTAACACTCATTGCCACAGGAAAATATATTGGCGAAGGGTTTGACGAAGCGAGGTTGGATACGCTTTTTCTGGCAATGCCCATATCGTGGAAAGGAACCCTGCAACAGTATGCGGGCAGGCTTCACCGGCTATTTGAAAACAAGAGCGACGCTCAGATTTATGATTATGCCGATATTCATGTCAGAGTGTTGGAGAAAATGTACAACAAACGACTCGCCGGATATGCGTCAATTGGTTACAAGACAAAGACGGGTCTCTTCACTGATGAATCGATTGATGTCATATTTGATAACAATAATTTTCTTCCGGTTTATAAAAATGATTTGGTTAATGCCACACGGGAAATCTTGATTGTAAGCCCATTTGTCACGAAAAGACGAGCGCTGCAAATGCTGGAATTGATGAGTGTCGCATTAGATCAAAAGGTCAAGGTTACGATTATGACAAGGCCGGCAACAGATTTTAAAGACAAACCAGCACTGGAAGATACATTGAGCGTACTGAAAACAGCCGGCGTAAATTTGGTTTGCAAATCCAATATCCATCAGAAATATGCTGTTATTGACCAGAGAATCGTTTGGTATGGAAGTATTAATCTTTTGAGCTTTGGCCGGGCGGAAGAGAGTATTATGCGGCTCAATAGTCCCAACATTGCCAATGAACTAATGAGAAACATTGATTAGACGGTTTGGAATTCTTCAGCAGGAGTTTTCAGAAGGTAACCTCAGATAAAAAATAATCCTTGATAACAATATTTCAGCCTGCCAAAGCCTTGCCTTCAATAAACTATCCATAAAAAATTACTTCCAAGGTAAAGACTCGTAATAGTCCTGAACGATTTTATACATATCCTTAAAAGGAGGAAGATCGACATCAATTTCTTGAGCCAGTGAATCATAGTCCGTTTGAGAGCGTCTAATAATATCCTTATCTCTTAAAATAAATTGATCCACGGAAACTCCTTTGGAATCGGATTTAACCTTAAAGGACTTTAATATTTTATTCTTTATTTCATGGCCTTTTAAATAATTGTTTTTAATTATCCAGTAAATATCAAAAGCATCTTGTCTTCTAATTCTATTGCGTGTTTTCTGTTGAATAATTGCACGATATTTTTCGGCAACAAAATCCGATAGACTATATGCTTGAATATTAGCGCCTTTAATCAACTCCAGCACTTCAATGTTCTGATTAATCTCATTATAGCTGTAATCTACCTTTACAACATTCGTGCAATTATTCCTGATTAAATGTTGATGATCGATGGTTCCTTTATAAGCATAACCGATATTGATTTCTAATGTTTGATGGTGTTTCCCCTCGCCGCGCGGTTTTATTCTGGAGGATTGTATTTTACATGCCAAGCCATAGGGAAGAGATTCAGAAGATTCTAAGAGGCTTTGTTGCATCTCATTAAGGAATGCTTCTTCATCAATGTCAGCGCGTTTGTTTGCAGTGGCAAAATCAAGGTCTTTTGTATATCTGATTCCGCTATATTTTAGTGTAAGCAACAGGCCGCCATGAAAGATCATTTTTGATTTAAGATCGGGAGACTTTGAAATGGCCAGTAATATTATATGGACTGCCTGTCGAAATGCTTTTGTTGAATTATCAAGTGAATTTTCTATCCAGTTTTCGATATCCAGAAGTTTCATCGACTATAAATCCATATTAAGGGATAAACACCATCGTTCAGAAAATATCTCACGATAAGGCTGTTTAGGGTCTAATTTTCGAGAGCCGCCTCTTTGAACATTTTTTGCCCATTCATCTATTCTGATATCTTTAATCTGGAGAACTTCCTCCAGCAAGTAACCGGCTCTTGCTTTTTCAATATTCGTTCCGTGTCGATCTATTTCATCAATGATGAGTTTGGAATATTGTTGACCATTGTTTTTGAATATACCTGCTACGTGATACATGCTACCACAATAATCTGGTTTTCTTAACATGTCGAGAAATGTTCTGCCTATTGTTGAAACTCTGAGCATTCGGCCATCGATGTGTTTAAACGCGCCCTGATGGACACTTGAATATCTGAATATTTTATTTTTTTGGAT
>JBEKMY010000125.1:0-5333 GCA_049523355.1 Smithella sp.
GACAGGAAGTGTTTATTTTGATTCTATGAAAGAAGGCGATGGGATGGCTACCGCGTAGCGGTTTAGTTCTTCAACCAGTAATCCTCAATTCCGATGAATGTCAAATGTTGTGGAGTTGTAGGTGGACACCAGTATAGTCCATATAACATTTTTCATAATAAATATTTGTTGATTAACAATTATAAGGTGCAACGGCGGAATTAACGGTTTCCGGTCTATCATATCTGTGAGAAACTTCCTGAAAGTGAGCACTTAAAATTTTTTACGGACATGCTTTCTTTCAATCGAAAATAATCAAAAAACTGCTGAACTCTAACTTAACATGTGGTACAAGTATTGTGACAGAGTTGGAGGACCCAATGAATTTACCAAGATTACCTTTGCAGCTATAATTATTCTTTTCACGATCTGTTAAGTATTAAAACAAGGAAGGGTCATGGAGTCTGAAATATTTGATATGCATGTTCGTGAAGCATTAATCGGTGACATTTCAATTATGGCTGAATACCATAGGAAAATGTTCGAGGAGATATGGGCGAAAAAAGGCGAGCATCTTGAGAATGTAAGAGCTATCGAAATTGAAAAAGCTTATACTCAAAAATTGGAATCAGAAATGAATTGCGGAACCTGCAAGGCATGGGTTATCGAAGATAAAGGGGAAATCATTTCAAGTGGAGCAATTACATTCGTAAGTTTTGTTCCAACTCCATATGATGTATCATCCAAAATTGCATATTTGCACAGCATATACACGAAGGAGTCACATCGAAACAGGAAATGCGCCCAGCGAATTGTCCGTAATGCAATAAGTTATTGTCGCTCTCATGGTGTAAATACTATTATTCTCGGCGCCAGTAATGCAGGGAAACCTATTTACGAGAAAATTGGTTTTCGCTCTACTCCTGAGATGATGAGACTATTTATTGAAAAAAATACTTAATAAGAACATACAGCCGATCGCTGGGGTTGCCCAATTCCGGCTAATGTTTCCATTGGGCTACATGATCATCAGTTTGGAGGTGCTATGTTAGAAAAAGATGATATTGATAAAATTGAAAAAATTAATCGAGATATCATGTATATGCATGAGTCCTTTACATCAAAGGGCTCAAAAACATACGGTGCCTATTTGAAAATGGCTTCACACGCTACGAACGATGGAGCTTTATCAAAGATGAATAAAGAGTTAATAGCGGTCGGGATTTCTGTTTGCATCAACTGTGAACCATGCACTGTTTGGCATGTTCGTGAGGCATTAAGAGCAGGTGCTAAGGAAGAGATGATAATTGAAGCTATCGAAGTGGCAGCGGAGATGGGGGGCGGCCCGACTGTAGCAAGAAGCAGTTTTGCGCTAAAAGTACTTGAACACTTGAAGGGACAAAGCCCAACCTGACATTCAAGCGGACTCGAAACATAAATGTACTTGATCGTTTGAGTCCGTAGGGCACGAAGTCTCTCGCGTCGCGCCGCTTAATTCACCATTACTCTCTTTCAACCCGTAATCATCAACTTTTACAACTACCCACCACCGAACAGTCGTAGGTGGACACCAGCATAGGCCATATAGTATTTTTTGTAATAAATGTTTGTTGATTAACGATTATAAGATGTAGCGGCGGAGTTAAAGGTTTCCGGTCTATCAGACCTGTGAAAAACTTCCTGAAAGTCTCAATTTTCTTTTCTGTAATTTTATGCTACATTCAACCCGTAATCGTTAAAAAATTATAACACAATATCTGATAAACGCTCAGGCGACTGAGTTCGATAAAACTAATCTAAAAAGGGGATATGACCATGAAAAGTCGTTGTTGCTTGGCACTATTTATTTTAGCGTCATTATTAATTATGGTCGGTACTGCAAATGCATGGCTGCCGAAATCAGATGTAAAAATTAAAAAAATCGAAAAACTGACAGAAGGAGCAGTTACAAGGCTTGCCGAAAGAGATCACTATTTTGATTCATCCTTCATTAATTCATATGTCAAAAGATTGATGAATTCTATAGATCAAAACAATGGACAGGGCGCGATCATTGCTAATGATGCGCAAAGGTGGAGCAGATTTACTTTCACCCTGGACAGTGATGAAAATATAAAAGGAATAGAAATTAAAAAATATCAATATGATTTTGGAGAAATATTCAGAAAATATAATATTGCTCCGGGTAAATGGCCTGACCTTATTAGGCAATTTAATACTACAGGTTATGCGATCACAACAACGACAAGCGGCAGAATAAAATTCTATCGTAATTTTGAAGAAGATGGCTTTTCTGTATATGTTATCCCTTAAGATGAAGTATCAAAGTCATCGCAATCAGTTATTGGTAACGACAATGCGCAACTTTATACCGTTACCCTATAAACAATTCCTTCTGCTCAATCATTGAATGAAATGCCGATAAATATTTGTTGATTAACGATTATAAGCTGCAACGGCGGAGTTGATATATTTCGGACTCTGAAATCTGAGGAGAACTTCCTGAAAGAAACAGACTGTTATCCTTGTCAAATATGCTTTCTTTCAAACAGTAATAATTAAAAGAAATGAGTCCTAATTTAATATGCAGTATTAGTGGGCAGGTCAACAAGAGGGTTAAAATATTATGGTGAATGAAATATTTCACAAAGAAGCCATCGTTGATAAGCGTAATTGTATTTTAATCGCGCTTCTAATTGGGTAAAGCGGACATAAAAAAGCAGGGTGCGCATAAATCATTTATGCAGCACCCTGCTTTAGCTTTGATTAATCACAACTCTCTTTCTAAAAGAGAGCTGTGGTTTTTTTATCTGTTATTTTAACGTGTATGCACAACGAGTGAAGCCCAGACATCGCCTTCAGTATCTGTTTGAGTCAATGTGCCCACAATAAAATACCCGTCGTATGACATCTGTCCATTATACTGCGAATCAGCTCCTACTCCACCAAAAGTATTTGTTCCACCAGACAAGGTTACACCGCCCGACGAAGAAATAGTTGCTGTTTCCCTGGCAGGGGGAGCTGAATTACCTAAAGTGTCTGAATAGTAATAATAAGCCAGTGTGCCGCTGATAGATGTGTTTGTCCAGTTGGCAGCGAAAGGAGAACGGGAGCCTTCGCCCACGGGTGTAGTGTACCCTGCCAACAACTCAGCGGTATATATTCCGGCTGGAAGCGGACCGGCAGTGTCGGACTGACCGGTAGTGATTTGTACAACGTACAAATCAAAAGCAGTGCCCTGGTGTGTAGATGTTGAGACAATAGTCTTCTTATCGCTGGAAAGGAATCCGTGCCAGGTGGTATCGGTAGAGATCGTAACAGTGCCATCGGAGTTCACCGTTAGTGTCCCCGGGCTTGTTAGCCCCGTAGTCTGACAAATTGGAGAGCCAATAACAGCGGATTCGATGTTTGAACCGCATTGTTCGGTAGTGGTTAATGTGGCATTTGAGGCAATAGTTCCCGTGTCATATTCCCAGTTATTGTCGTTCTGATAACCAACTCTCAGTTTATGGAGAACGAACGACGTGCTCTCTATGTCAGATTCGCTATACGTAGTGCCTGACACTTCTTTCTGGGCAATCAACATTCCCGGATTGCCCTGCGCTCCGGCGATGAATGTCTTATTCGATGCCATTGAGTAATGAGAAGGGGTGACGTTGCTGCCTACCGTTTCAGTTATGTCGCCGTTCGCGGCAACGGTCCATTGTACTCCAGTCGGGCACGCTAGATTGCTATTGCTTGTGGTACAGGATATGGTGAGATTTCCGCCGGCATCAATATTTGCAGTGCCATACAGCCAACCATTTTTGCTGCCTGTGTCACTGTTGCTACCGTCCGTCCACAGCATATGAAAGTACCATGTGCCCTGAAGGTCTGACTGAGAGAAGCCGGCGTTGCCGGAAGCAAAATTCGCTCCATTTATATTTGACGTAGCATCAACATTAACTATATTTGCTGGCATGAACCAATATCCGGCAAGAGAGGGAGTTATTACTATAGTGTCGCCGTTTGCAAAAGCAAGGCTATATGTTCCGTTTGAGGCCGTAATGGTTGTGCCTCCTGAATTGGCTCCGGTTAATGTGATGTCTACATCACTTGCCACCGCGCCGGATACTACACCGGCAACAGTAAAGTTAAGGCCGCTGGCGGTTGACGATGTAAAATCAGCGGTGCCATCTGCTCCATTTATTTTTACACCCGTGCTGGAAGGACTGAATGAATAGCCCGTTAAAGAAGGCGTCACTATGTAGCTGCCGTTGGCAAGGCCGGAAAAAGAATAGGTTCCGTCAGACGCTGTTGTCGTATTCGCTGCACTGGTTCCGCTTAGCGTAATTGCTACGTTGGCCGCTACAGTTCCATTTACCGCGCCGGAAATAGAATAGGTTGTAGTTGTTGGCAGCGGATTGCTACTGCTACTGTTGCTGCAACCGGAAATTAACAGAAGCATCATCACAAAAGCACAAAGTATAGTCTGTGATATTAATCGTCTTTTCATTATTTAGTTACCTCCCAGAAAAAAATTTTAAACTGACATTCCCCATATCAAAATCATTGGGATGAATACCTCTCCATAATTGCTGTATATTTCATAATTAGCTTATTTGATCACTGAAAACAAGTTTTTTTCAATATTTTTTTCAATGGGGTCGAAGTTTTAATGAGAAAATACATTTATCGCAATGAAAAACGTCAACGAGAGACAGGTATCTCTCATTTCACATTGGAAACCGTATAGTTAAGCAGAATAGTATTGTAATCGTTCAATCCGTGCCCTATCTCGACAAATAGCCTCTTGTCTATCGCGACCTCCGCCATTTGAAGGGGCTTCTTTATGGCAATGCTGTAACCGATGCCTGTATCAGATTATTCCGGGAGAAAGGCTATTGGCTTACATAATATGAAGACCTCATTCATCCATTGATGATTATAACCAGTAATCCTCACTTCAGACGACTGTCAAATGTTGAGGAGTTGTAGGTGTAACAAAGTATAGGCCATACCTGCATTTTCGCGATTTCATCTTAACGAATACCAGTTGAAAGATTGCATGTCGTCGAGAAGAACGAATTACCTATAAGAAAACTCTTAGTAAAACATATAAGAAAACTCTTAGTAAAACATAGGGGGATATTTTGAAGGGTGCAGGGAAGAATTAACGGGGATTACAATCCCCTTAAAATACCTTCCCTGCGGCGGGCGCTAAGGCTTGTACAGCCTCATTAACGTTAAATCTGCCCGTCATGCCGATAGCTCAGCTTTTGAATTAGTAATTATTGATTTACTCTTAAAATATAATCAGCGGCTTTTTGTGCCTGCGCTGCTGCCATGATTACAAGCTTTTTGTCGTCTTTAAG
>JBEKMY010000126.1:0-4992 GCA_049523355.1 Smithella sp.
AAACGGCTATCAAGTTCATGATTAACCTTATCTTGATCGCGTTTAAGTTGTTCGGCACGATCTTCCGCCAGTTTAATAACTGTTGGTTGTGTTGAGTACCAATATCGAGGGCCGTCCTGATATAGATAAGTAGCGGCGCCTGCCAGGCGGCGCAGAGCATCGCCAAAAACCTGCGGTGATTCACCCGGCATCACACAGCCAAGCTTCACGCGTCGATCTTCCAGCCCCCTATGAGCGGCCTTGGTTAGCGGCGCCGAACCCATATAAATAGTACGGGCTACACGCCGACAAGCTGCAAACTTACCAAGATTAGCTATTTCACCATCCAATCTCAGAGGCAAAGAGCTTGGGCCATCAACATCTTTTTCAATTACAGGCACCCAGTTATCTGTAAGGTAGCGAGTCAGTTCTGATTGCACACGCCTATCATCAATAGCAATATTGGCCGGAAGGATCAGCGGATTGCGGTCGCCTTTTTCCCAAAGGCTATGAATTACGGCGGCCATGAGCCTTAAAACACCTCGAGTGCGCTGAAACTTTACCAGAGTTGACCAGTCATTATATAGCCGGTCGAATATTTCGGGATGGATGGGGTATGCAGCTTTGATTCTCTTTTCATAATCGGCTTCACGACATTCCGGAGGAAACTCTGCCTGCTGCGCTTTGTAAAAATCTGCAAATGCACGTGCGACCACATCACGGTCTTTGAACTGTGAAGAATCAGTCATTGGTTGGAAAAGCCGTCGCCGGACAATCTCAAAACCTTCCTCAGCACTGGCTGGTCGCCACGATGATTCTATTCGTCCCACAACATTGCGAAGTCTGTCCAGTGCTTCGCGTCCTCGCTGGCCGCCCACTTCAACATCATCAGCCTGAGTATTTGGAGAGCCGCCTGTGTCCGAAGCGGGAAGACTGATAAGCAAAAGACAGTTTTTGGTAAGTTTTGCCGATTCCGTAAGAACCTGTGCAAATGTAAATTGGGTTTCAAAACTTCCTGCCGGTAGATCACTTTGGTCGTGGAGCTGCCGTGCATAGGCAACCCATTCATCGATCAATATCAGGCATGGCCCATATTCAATAAACAACTCTCGCAGAACATCACCAGGACTGGTAGCTTTTTCATCGTCAGCAGCTAAACGTTTAAAGGCCTTTTTGCCACCCAATTGCCAAGCCAATTCTCCCCAGAGCGTTTTCACTACAGTTCCATCTGATTTGGTCACGGGATTGCCGGGGGAGATTTTATTCCCAACCAGCACAACACGGCGAACAGATGGAAGCTTCGGAGTATTTGCCGCTTGCATCACGGCGTCAATTCCCACAAGACCTGTGGGGGAAATACCTGAAAACAAATGATAGAGCGCCATCATCGAATGTGTTTTACCGCCGCCGAAGTTCGTTTGAAGTTGAACAACAGGATCACCTCCTTTGCCAGAGAGACGCTGCACAGCATTTACCAACATCTCTTTGAGGCTTTCCGTAAGATAAGTCCTGCGGAAGAATTCGACGGGATCTCGATATTCATCCGTTCCTTCGCCTAGATGTACCTGCCAGAGGTCGGCAGCAAATTCGGCTTGTTGATAACGGCCGCTGGCCACATCTTTATGAGGTGTAACCACTTCCCTCCAGGGTTTCAGTCCTGTTACCATAGTACTTTCTATTGACGTGCTCGCACTTTTTCTTTTTTCTGTACGCACTTGTTCGTCGTAAATCGTGCGCCTGAGTTCCATTTTCATTTTTCGGACTTCATCAGCCTGTGTTGCGGATACTGCTGTGAGCAAACGTTCAGATGAATCAAGCGCCCTATCAGCATCATCACCGGAAAAGGTGTTCTGATGTGCCCATTTATTTCGCACATCCCGTAGTTCACTGACCAGACTACGTTCAGCACGGCCCAATGTTTTGCGAAAGACCACATCCCATTGATTCCAGATTACGGATAAGATGGCGGCAACATCCCATTGGGGCTTCTCTTTGGTTACAAAGAGCTTGGATTGAGTATCGCTGACTGATGCCTTTGCTTGTTCAATCCACTGTTGCGCATGTTGTGATTTTAGTTCTCGTTCAACAAACGGTATCAATCCCTCTTTAAGAATTTCCAGTGCTTTTCCTACTCGTTCATAGTTGGTAATTGCCATAGTCTATTCCTTTAGTCGTTTTCAAAAAGTTCTCCTTGCGGTTTTTGTGGTGTTGCTTTTTTGCGCTCGTCAGCCGCCAATCGGCTGATTTCCGGCCAACTCTGGACAAGGGCATTATAGGAAAGCGCCTCGGCCGCCCTCTTCTTTCGTTCGCACAGGGTATAAAGCCGATAGCAAAGTTCACGGGCCGTTTCAGCTTTGGTGCCTAATTTAGCAATAAGTTTTGCTGCTTCGGCTTCGCCACCGGATTCGAGCACGCGGATTAAGTGGTGAACCGTCTCCCAATTTGTAAGGCGTTTGTCCGTTTCCGGGTCCCAATCGGCAGGCAGTTCGGCAGGTTTCATAATTCGTACTTTACCACCCTTTGATTTCAGAAATCCAGCGGCCACAAGACCTTCTACACTCGTATTTTTTGCCTTGGATAGTGTTTCGGCTATACCGAACTCACCCTCTTCAAAGCCTAACTGCTCAAACCAGGCCAAAGCCCAGCGGCTATCGGCGTCGAAGTCGCCTTCCTGCTCGGCTAGTGTCTCGTCCAGAACCTGGTTGATCAGGGCCAGTGCTTCACGAACCGTCAGCAATTTACCTTCAGCATCGATCACCTTTGCATAACCTGAGTAAATGGACATGCCTGGACCAATAGCGGCTTGGGCTAGATCCACAGGGGCGATGTTGCCTTGCTGAAGATGCTTTAATGCGCCGGGAAGAACATTTTTAAGTTCAGTTATGAAATCTCGGCGACTGCACTGGCGTGCATCATTTGGACGAGGACGACACGCAAGAACGATATAAGACGCAAGCGAATTTGTGCCCATGGCGACCATACGCCATTTCTGTGATGCTCTGACAGGCCAAGTAGCCGTAATCTGAAAACCACTGCCCAAAAGCGCATTAAGAAGTGTTTCCCAACCAGTTGTCAGATCAACGCTGTTTGATGAAATTTGCTCATCTTCATCTCCCACTGTCTTCTCATCTTCTTGTTTGAAGGCATAATACACGGTAAGAGGAAAACGTGGATCCGTCTTCTCTCGCAATGCAGTAAAAGCCTTCTTGAATCCTGATTCAAAATGTTCCTTGGCCTTTTCCTTGTCACCATCGAATCGTTCTGGTGCGGCCGTTAGCTCCGGGCCCTTAGGAACAAGAATGGTCTTGAAAAGATCTGGGTGCAATACGCCGATGGTTCGTCGGAGCCAGACATAGAAGAAATCACTTAAGGCTGCATAGCCGATATTATCATAGTAAGGTGGATCGGTGCTGACAAGCAAGCTATGCAAATCATTCCATGAATTCGCGGCATCAATCTGTCTGACAGTTCCATTCCTTACCGCCGAATTTCCGATCACTTTAATACAGTCCACGACATAATCACTGCACGTGCTCCAAGCGCCTACAGAATCACCAAGAATATTGGCTTCAGCAAAATCCCATACCATCGGAATTGCCTGTCTGCCAAAAAGATGCATGACTTTCTGATTGCCTGGTGACCATCCACATAAAGTGTTATTAAAATCGGAACACCGATCCAGAGCTAATGCTAGCAAAGTCGTAACTGTCTTTGCATATTCAACTGCCTTAGTGGCGGGAAAACCGGATTTTTCAGCATCTTTGATCACGTCTTTGCTTATATCCTGTATCAAATCACTGAATGTAACCATGGCCGTGAGCTGGCGCGGCGTGAAAATGTCGCTGAATCTTGGCAAACCATAAAGAGGAGGAGAAAACCATCTTCTATCATTTGTCATCATTTGTTCAATGGCGGAGACTTCAGGACGCTTAATGTGGGGTTGATCAAGTGATGCACTAGGAAGGTAAATACGTCCGCGTCCGCCATCTGCGACAACGGTAAGAGGAATTTCAGTAACGCCATGTTCAGTTGCCGCGTCCCTTACTTGAGCTTTCAAAATTGCATGGCCGCAGAATATGCAGCGTGCACCCTTCCCACTAGTTGTTTCTTTTTCAGCATTGCCTTGGTTTTTTATTTCAAAAGATACGGTTTTACCTCTCAGAATGGGCTTTGCATGAATGTGATGAGGCTTTTTCTTGCTTAGCCAAAAAGACCGAATAAGCGGTGCGCGGGCAGAACATGCAGGATTTGGACATTGGATTGTTCTTGCCCACAACCAAGCTATAACGTTCACTTCCTTTCCACCATATTCTTTCGGCAGTTTTACTTTGGGATAAAGATAGCTGATTTTTTGGTTTGCACGCTCTCGGATGATACTACTGTAGTAGCGAACATCTTCCGCCAATCCCGTTGCACCTTTCCAATCGGGTTTGCGTAACACATCCTCTCGTGCTTCCTTGTTTACCGGGAGATGGTTGAGCCATTTTGGGATCATTTCCAGATTACATTTATTAAGAAGAACAGCCACAGGATTTAGATCTGCGGCATGAGCTTCAAACCCAAGACGCGCAGCTTCCAGGGGAATTGAACCACCACCAGCAAACGGGTCAAGAAATGAGGGCAGATTTCCATTGCAGTATTTGAGCATTTCCTTGTTGGCATTGGCATATATATCCGGATGCTCATGCATTTTCTTTTGCATCAATTGTCGCAAGATATCAAATAGTCTTTCACGTTCGGCATTTTGTGCTTCTTCAGTCGCAAATTTCTCCGGATTTGAGGATGGATCATCCACAACTGAAGCGAAAAGCACAGCTCGCGCAGTGGGTAGTGGTAGGCGTGCCCACCAGTGGTGAATGCCCTTAGGGTGCGGTCCGATCCCAGGCATCTTATCATATGCAGATGCGTCGTTAATCTCCGGCAACGGCAGCGCCACTTCAATTAATTTTTTCTTATAGTTGTTCATAATGTACTTATCTTCTCATTCTTTATATAAACTTTAATACCTCTTCA
>JBEKMY010000127.1:0-4834 GCA_049523355.1 Smithella sp.
TGTCAATAGCAACAGTCAATATTGAGAATACCTATGGAGAACAGGCATACTCTCTTCCGGCTCAACAAACGGAACTTAACCCGATATGGCAGAACCTTTTGATTCTCTATACAGTATTTAGTGGATTAACGAAAGACAAACGATACAATCAGTCAAGGGCTGTTGAGTCTATTTACAGAGCAGAACTCCCTTACTTAAAACAGATTATAGAAGCCAAGCCTGATTCTAAATCAGATATGGTATATAAATAATGTCAATACTTTTTCTTTCTACAATAAGAACATTGGTTAGGAGTAGCCTTAACGAAACATCTTCTACACCAATTACCGATACAGAACTTAATGCAATAGCCAATGACGGATATGTTAATGTCGCCGTAAAGGGATTGTGTTACGAGGAAAAAATTTCAATATCCAATATTCCCGACAACATAGACTTAATTCCACTATCTGGATATAACATAGTAAGGGTAAACTATATCGAGTACGCCACCAACACCCCACCTACGGGAATGATATGCGTAAATCCACAAGCCATTGGACACATAACGATTGATACTTACTATCCTCAATTCTGGTTTCAGTGGGGTAATTATATTAAGATAGAGCCATTGCCCGACCTAAGCACATATGATTTGAATTTATATACAGCCAATTACCCATCTATAGCAATGGTATCAGATACAGATACTCCATTATTTTTACCACCGGAGTTCCACGAGTGTGTCTATTTATACACACTAGCTTTTTCTTGTTTTAAATTAAGAAGATGGGACGACGCTATAAATAATTACAACAGATATTCCGAGAGCATACAATTAAAGAGAATGGAATACGTAAGCAAATTCCCGGAAGTCCGTTCAATTATGGACTTGCCGAAGAACGTAAAGAGTGTTTAAATGCAAAATCCAAAAAACACAGAACAGTCAATTAAAATAGAAACTATTCAACCGGTTCAGCCATCTCAAAACGAACCAGAAGAAAAGTATCCTATTCCATTAAATGGAAAGTGGATTCTTAATGATGACCCTATTTTAATAGGAAAAAACTTTCAGACGCTCACCAATATGCGGTATGTTCCCGGTCATCCAGAGGGAATCTTGGGGATGACTAAGATTAACAGCTCTGTTGTTGACCCTACATATTATAGAACAAGGTCTGGATTTTATTTCAGCAAGACACAGCCGATAGAAAGTCATACATTAGTTCAATCTTTTAATAATCTTGGCACCGCTTCGGCTGTAATCGATAATACAACAGCAATACCAAATACCGGAAACTTTTCAACCAATCTATGGACGGATTCAAATGACCCCATTTCTGGAGTCCCAAATATAGGAATGTTTACTGATATACCGGGTGGTCAAATTTGTTATACCAACGGAGTTGACACCTGTATATGGGGCGGAAACGAAATGAGAGTAAGTGCTTTTGAGACAACCTCGGCAGCCACAGGAAATAGTTGTATTACTACAAATCCAGAAGACTATACGACTCAAATGCAAAATACCCAAACAGATGTTAATGATAGTACCATTATTACTTCTGGTAGAAATTACATATTAGTAGGCTCTGTAAGACCATTAAAAGGTATTAAGTTTTACGTGAACTCCCCTAACTCAACCTCTTCAAGTCTAACAGGAAGTTACTATGTGGGAACGTCTTGGGTGTCAATGACAATAACCGATAACACCAGTGTTGGTGGAAAATCATTAGCACAAACAGGAACGGTAACTTTTCCAACAACAGTTGGATTAGCGCAACCTAGATATATAGATTCGTACTTTTTATATTGGTATCAATTTGAGTTAAGTGCTGGGACAGCTTCAATATATCACGTTACCCTTGATGCTCCATTTCAAGATATTATTGATGTATGGGATGGTGTTAAGAGGACGGTTGCTAAAGCCTTTTGGTATGTTGCCCCAAACTATGGAGACGAAACAACTCAAGTATTAAAACAAGATTATGTGGATGGCGATACAACTACTTATTGGAATGTTTCTAACGGAGGGGGTACAAGCAGCACAAGCAACTGTTGGTTTATTGGATTTACAGACCCAACGTGCGGATTGTTTATAGCCTTTAATCAAAATGTATTTCTAAACACCAACGCTGGTTCAACAATGATAGTTCAATATTGGAATGGTTCGGCATGGGTTAATGTAGTTAATTTAGTTGATGGTACTGCTAGTATAGAAGCTGGAGTCCCAACATCCTTAATGCAAGGAGGCCTTGTGTCATGGCAACAGCAGTCCGAACTAACCACAGAACAAAAAACAATAATTAACGATTCAGACCCCTATTATTATTACAGAATATATTTTACGGGAGCTATCTATTCCGTAGCTAATGGTGATATAAGAGTTGACTACATGGCTGGTATTCCATCTCATACTACTCTTAGTAGTTATGCTTTTGGTTTGCTTGCAGCCAACAGATTAATGCTTGGGTGTGATACCTACGGATATAAAAACCAGCTTATTATTTCAGCTGATAGCCAGCCGCAGGTCTTTAATGGAGATGACTCTTATACTATAATTTTCGGAGACGAGAAACCTCTTACATGCGGAACTTCTATCTTTGCTCAATATGCATCTAATATTTATAACATGGCTTTGATTTTCAAACAAACAGAGACATGGACATTGGTTTGGACTCAGGGCACAAATTCTATGGAGTGGACAAGATATCTAATCTCTCCTAATATCGGATGTCCGGCACCAAGAACTTTAAAAACAGTCTCGGCTTCTTTTGAGAATAATATCAACGCTACTAAAGTTATCGCTATATGGAGAGGGGATGACGGAATTTATGTTTCTAATGGTCAAGCTCCACTCAGGGTATCTCACGATATAGATTCTGTGTTTGACCCGACAAAGCCACTTCATGTAAACCCGGATATGGTTGCTTACGAAGCGTCATTTGTAGATGTTCACAACGAAGAATACCACTGGCTTTGGGCTTCTGGAACAAATACTGTTTTAGACCAAGAATTTGTTCTTGATTTAAAAACTTGGCAATGGTTTAATATCAACAGAGGTACTGGAAATAATTTACAGTTTGGTATAGAAGTAACAGACCAGATAGGAAATTATTACTCTTATGGGTTTTTAGATACTGGATATATGGAAAGATTGGAATACGGAACCAGCTTTGACGGTTTACCTATTGCTTGTACGATGACTTTAGGAGACATTGCTTTATCTGGAGATATGCTAGAGGAAACGAGTGTAACACGATTCGACCTTATTGCTCTTGCTAAGAACCTAGAAAGCAATGTAAACCTTGCTCACACAATGGATGGGAACTCAAACGGAGATACATATACTTTATCAGAAGCAACAACAGCGAGGTTCTCAAATGTATTTACGGATATATTTTCAGACCCGGCTATATTTCATACATTTTCTTTTTCTACTACAACGTCTTTAGAATCAAAGGGTTTTGAGCCTTTGGCCTGTAATGTTTTGTTTAGAAAGGAACGAGTGAGGATAAGATAATGGATTACGATAGCACCAATTTAACTCCCACACCAACCGTAGGAAGAAACTTTGTAAATTATATTAACAGAGCCTACTCTGCCGCCGGAGCAATACCGTCTACTATGGAACTTGAACAGATTATAAACGGTGAAATGAATAAAGCATATAGACGCAAAATAGAGGGAGAAAGTTTTGTTCAGGGCAAAGGAGAGTTTTATAAAGGAATGGAAGAAACAGAAAAAGACAGAGTAACCAAATCTGCTACAGGAATGTTGGGGGGGGTAGCAGAACTAGGAGCTAATGCACTCTTAGGATTTCCGGGTTATTATAGGAGACCAACTGCCACTGGATTAAACCCCGCATTAACAGGAGGAGCTTATGGCTACTAATGACCTTTATTCTTATCTAAAACAAAGACAAGCTTTATCTGGACAATCTCCTGCTAACAACATGGTAGATAATATAGTTCAGGGGCAACTCTCGTCGGCTTATGATAATGCTATCCAAGAACAGGCTGTACAGCAAAAACAACACGAATTTGATCAACAAATTCAGGAACAGGAACAGGCAAGAAGCACCGCAACAGCTACAGGCATAGGACAGACGGCTGCACACATAGGAGCAATGTATGGAATGTCTGATTCACATTTTGTTAAAGATAATGTAATGCAAGGAATAGATGCTGCGAAGGATTTTATAAACCCACAAATAACACCACCGGCTTATATACCGGCTGCAACCCAAGGTGTTGGGAGTGTAGCCAGTTCAACAGGACTTAACACTGTGACGCCATCGGTTGTACCAACAGAGGCGGCAATGCCCACTGTTTCAGGTGCCAGTGGATTCTCTCAAATTCCTACAGACCCATCATTGGTTTCACAAGCACCTCCATCTATGGGAATATCAATAGCCCCATCTGCTACGGGTGGTTCAGAAGTTGCTGCACCGGGAATTGTAGCTGGTGCTGGTGGCTCGGTTGGAGGAGCAATAGGTACAGGAGTGGGAGCAATTACAGGAAGCGAGACAGCACAAGCAACAGGGACGGCACTAGGAACCGCTATTGGCTCTGGAATAAGTTACGCAGCTCCTTATGCAGCAGTTGGAAATTTAGCAGATAGGCTTTTAGTAAGACCGTTAATAAAAGATGACAAAACCCTAAAGACCATAGAAGATATTTTTAATCCTATTGGTGCTATAGAGGACTTATTCTAAGGAGATTAGTATGGCTAAGATGTGTATTCAATGTAATACACTTAAAGACGAATCTGAGTTTTATTCAAAACAGTCTCGCTGTAAGTTATGTTTTCCAATTAGCCGCAAGATATATTATGAAGAGCATAAGGAAGAAAT
>JBEKMY010000128.1:0-4808 GCA_049523355.1 Smithella sp.
GTTTGTTATTCTTTCCCATGGCAAGCCTCCTTTGGTGTATTTATGTTTTGGCGAACTAAATATACTATAACAAAGTTCAGGCTTGCCCTTGTATTTTTTTAACATAAGGTCTAGGTTGCAATCCGTAATAAATGCAATTCAAACCCTGCGATAAATGGCAAAACTACACCTCTCCGAAGGCAATTTATCAAGTCAAATGATTTATTATAATGAGTTGACTTTAAAAATTTCAGTAGTAAGATTAACATGAAATAAAGAGGAGTTAGCGTCAGCCACAAAACATCATATTTACTAACCGCCCGGCATAAACAAAAGGGGGAAAGAATATGATCCTTTTCCGGAAGCGTTTACTTTCTGCCGCTTTTTTTCCGGCACGTTTGTATTTATCGTATTTAACATTAATAACTCAGGGCAGCAAAAACAAGCTGGTCTGCCGGAGAAGATCACCATTACCTTTTCAATCGCTCCCAATGCAATTCTCATGGCCGTCGCCTTAGCAAAGGATTACTCCTGCCCTGGAGTGTTTGAATGTAATACCGCGGCTTCATGCCTGAAGGAAACCGGCTCTTTGTGACGAGTTAAGCGTAAAAACAAGATACGCTTCATGGTATACGCAATGATTTAAAGTGGCTATGAAATCGGAAAACGGAAAATTAAACATCGATCGATACAGTACCGGCGGCGTCATGATAACCGTGGCTGTCATCTATTTTGTAACGGCCGGATTGTCATTATTGCTGGCCGTCGGCAATACCAACGCCACATCCGTCTGGCCGCCCTCAGGCATTGCGCTGGCCGTTATTCTGCTCTGGGGATACCGGATGGGACCGGCGATTTTAGCGGGCGCCTTTTTTGCCAATGTTTTTGCCCTGAAAGGCTACGGCCTTGCCCCGGCTTATTATTTAACAGCCTCTTTCACGACGGCAGCCGGCAACATGCTCGAAGGTCTTATCGGAGCCTGGTGTATCCGGCGTTTTGCAGAAACAGAAAACCCCTTTAATACGCTGAAGGAACTTTTCGTCTTTATCATTTTCGGAAGTCTGTTGGCCACCATGGTCAGCGCATCAATCGGTGTCGGCAGCTTTTGTTTGACTACGGGACAATGGCCGGTTGCTTCCCAAATGTGGATCACCTGGTGGCTGGGCGATGCAGCCGGGATATTAATCGTGTTTCCGATCATCATGATGTTGAAAAAAAAGATGGTACAAACAATCGGCGGAATACAATTCATTGAAGCAATTATTGTATTTCTCATTCTGCTTATATCTTCAGGAGTGATATTTGGATACCATTACCAGATCGAGTATGTGATCATACCGCCGCTCCTCTGGATTGCCCTGCGATTTGGCCGGTTTTATTCGGCTGCGGCCGTGTTTTTAGTTTCGGGAATTGCCGTTCTATGCACGATCGGCGGCATCAATCCGTCGGCAGATCCGGCAGCGCAGAAATCGCTCCTTAATCTCCAAACCTACATCGGTATCATCTCCGTCATCACGCTTTGTTTATCGGTTCTGACACACAATCGTAAAGTCGCCGAGCGCGACCTGAAGAATTACAAGGAGCATCTTGAAGAAAAAATCAAAGAAAGAAGCGCCGAACTTGTGCAAGCCAATGAACAACTCGTAACGTATATACAAAATCAGGACCGGGTGAAAACGGCTCTGTCGGAAAGCGAGAAAAAATACCGTGATCTGGTGGAAAGCGCCAATAGCGTTATCTTGAGATGGAAACCTGACGGATCAATTACTTTTTTCAATGCCTACGCTCAGAAATTTTTCGGTTTCACCGAGCCGGAGATCATCGGCAGGAATATACTGGGGTCTATTGTTCCGGTTTTGGAATCGTCGGGAAGAGACCTTTCATGGTTGATAGAAGATATCGTCAGCAAACCCGAAGTGCACGCGTTTAATGAAAATGAAAACATCAGGAAAAACGGCGAAAAGGTCTGGATTGCCTGGACGAATAAAGCAATCTTTGATGAATCCGGCTCTCTTACGGAAATACTGTCTGTCGGAAATGATATTACGAAGCGCAAAAAAATTGAGGAATCGTTAAAAAGAACTCTGGACGATCTGGCTATCGCCAAAGAGCACGCCGAATCCGCCGACCGGATCAAATCCGCTTTTCTTGCAGCCATGTCCCATGAACTTCGAACACCTCTTAACTCTATTATCGGATTTACCGGGATGGTGCTTCAAGGACTTGCCGGACCCTTAAACAAAGAGCAGGAAAAACAACTGGGAATGGTTCGCGGCAGCGCCCGCCATCTCCTCGATCTCATCAACGATATTCTCGATATATCCAAAATCGAAGCGGGGCAACTCCAGATCATGTCGGAAACCTTCGATCTGAGAAAATCAATCGATAAGGCGGTGCAAATTATATTGCCTCTTGCCGGTAAAAAAAATCTTCAACTCCATTGCACAATTGAAGATGCCATATCCGAAATGCAGGGAGACCAGCGAAGGGTAGAACAGATACTGATCAATCTTCTGAGCAATGCCGTAAAGTTTACCGACGAAGGAGAAATTAATCTCCACTGCCATTCAGATAATCATTCAATTATTCTGTCCGTAGTGGATACAGGAATAGGCATCAAACCGGAAAATCTTAATATTATCTTCGACGCTTTTCGCCAGGTGGATACTGGTATCGCGCGGGTACAGGAAGGAACAGGACTGGGACTTAACATTACCAGGAAACTGCTTGAGATGATGGGCGGCTCTATTCATGTGGAGAGCGAGTTTGGAAAAGGCAGTAATTTTACCATTAGATTACCAAAAATAGAGGAGCAATAGAATGAATCCCGTAGTCCTTGTAATTGAAGACAATGAGCAGAATCTTTATCTTATACGGTTTCTTCTGGAAAAAAATGGTTTTACCGTCATTGAGGCAACCGATGGTGAAAAAGGAGTGGAAATGGCAAAAAAAACGAAACCCCATCTTATTCTCTTAGACATCCAGCTTCCCAAAATGGATGGGTATGCCGTGGCACGGGAATTAAGAAAAAATAGCGAACTTGCCAAAACTTCCATTGTTGCCGTTACCTCCTATGCCATGGTCGGCGACCGCGAACGGGCTCTTGCTGCCGGGGCAGACGGCTATATTGAAAAACCGATTGACCCTGATACCTTTATCGTAAAAATTGCACAACATCTACCCGTAGGGATGAGAGGTGAGTGAAAATGGTAAAGAAAGTTTTAATTGTCGATGATAACAGCGCCAATCTATATATGCTGGAAACCATGCTCAAGGGTTACGGATTGGAAGTAACTTCCGCGGTAAACGGCAAGGATGCCCTGGATAAGGCCCGTCTCAACCCTCCTGATCTGATTGTCACGGATATTCTGATGCCAGTGATGGACGGCTATGCTTTATGCCGGCAGTGGAAATTAGATGATAAACTAAAAACTATACCCCTGATATTTTACACCGCCACATACACGGGACCTAAAGACGAGAAGTTCGCGTTAAGCCTCGGGGCGGATGGCTTCATTATCAAACCCCAGGAACCGGATATTTTTATGGATATATTAAAAGAGGTGTTGGGAGAGAAATATACGGCAAGGCAAGTGGTGAACAAACCTCTCGGTGAAGAAATGGAGTTCTTCAGGCAGCATAATGAAACTCTTTTCAGAAAGCTCGAAAAGAAAATGTCGGAGCTGGAGACGTCGAATCAGAAACTCAGAGATAGTGAGGAAAAATACCGGAACATTCTCGAAGATATGGATGACGTTTACTTTGAAGTTGATATCAAGGGAAATATCAAGTTTGTTAATCCGTCTTCCTGTAAAATGAGCGGATACTCCGAGGAAGAACTGCTCGGGATGTCTTTTAAGAAAATCAGCGCACCCGATGGCATTGAGATGGTCATACAATATTTCGGGGAAATTTTCCGGACAGGCAAAACGGGGAAACCGTTTTTATGGAACCTGATGAAAAAAAACGGGGAACGGGGCTTTTTTGAAATAGTCGTCTCCCTGATCAGGGACAAACAGGGTAAATCCATAGGATTCAGAGGAATAGGACGAGACATTACCGAACGCAAAAAAACGGAAAAAGATTTGCAGAATAGCGAAGAACTATTTAGAAATTTGTTCCAGCACCACGCAGCAGTCAAACTGATCATTGATCCTGATACGGGAAACATAATGGATGCCAATGAAGCGGCTGTAAACTATTACGGATGGCCTCATGAACAAATCACACAGATGACAATACAGGACATCAACGCATCGAGTGAGGAAGAAGTCAAAGAGGCCATGGAAAAAGTAAGAGTCAATAAAAAAATCCGTTTTGAATTCCGTCACAGGAAAGCTGACGGTTCAGTTCGTGATGTTGAGGTATTCAGCAGTACTATCAAGGCGCAGGGAAAGGATATTCTTCACTCAATCGTTCATGACATTACCGACCGCAAATATGCGCAGGAGGCGCTGAGGGAAAGCGAAGATAAATTCCGTAGTATTTTTGAGAACAGTTCGTCTGCAATGGCGATCATCGAAAGGGATAAGACAATATCGATGGTTAACAAGGAATATTGCAGAATCAGCCTTTACGATGAAAAGGATGTCATCGGTATGAGTTGGACGAAGCAGATTCCCCCTGAAGACCTCAAGAGATTAGAGGAATACAATCGGGAGAGACGTATCAATCCGAATCTTGTTCCCAGCAACTACGAATTTTCATTTTACCGTAAGGACGGCGAGATTAGAAATGCACTCATATCAATAGCCATTCTTCCGAAAGTCAGGGAAGTTGTCGCTTCATTTGTCGATATTACCGAGCGCAAGCAGGCGGAGAAGAAACTT
>JBEKMY010000129.1:0-4733 GCA_049523355.1 Smithella sp.
GGCAAGCCGCTTCTTGATACTGAATTATTACTATACGGCTGTGATTGAACCCGGGGAAGCGGCGGGGGCGGCAGCGGTTCGCTTTTATTGATTTGTGGCGCTCCCTCCGTCGGCCGCTTCATTCCGGGATATGTTTCTGCCGGGCTCGTTTTTACAGATTGGTCTTTTTGATTCTTGGCATCTTGAAGCTCTTTCTTCATATCTTCGACATCTTTCAGCATGGAGTTTATTTTTTCCTGTCCCTGCAAATAGGCCGACTTCTCCAGCAGATGCGGTTCCAGTTTTATTTCCTGTTTGGGATTTTTATTTACCGGGGTTACTTCTCTGTTTTTTGAGCCGAATTTTAGAAAATATACAGCAGCGCCAAAGACCATCACGCTCACAAGGATAATTATTATTACCGTTTTCTTCTTGGCGGCGGCATCCAGGTTTGTCCAATGCTCCTGATATATTTTTTTCAGATCTAAAATTGCCATTTGCCCAGGCTCCCTATTTTAATTTTGCATTGTTTTGATTTTGATTTGCTTGGAATTTTTCTTGTTGTCGTCACCCGTTTCTGCTTTTGATTCTGTTTTCGTTATGTTTTCGTTTTCATAACCCCGGTCAATTTTTATCGTTGTGCTTTTATCCCGGTCATCATCGCCTGTATTTTGTGCGCATATAAACATGCGGGCCGTATCGCCTTTCTTTATCTTCAACTTATCAATGGCCAATGCTATGGGGCTTGCTGCCGTTTCGATAAAATCACGCTCATCCAGCTCTATTTCCTGTCTTTTCGAAGATTCCTTTATTTTTATTATGTATTCTTTAACCGACATTCCCTCGCCCGGGGCGGTTACAGTTCTGGTTGGTGATACAAACAGTTCTTCGTATGGGCTGATGTCCCTCAATGCGTATTTTTCCACGATAAAACTTTCCTGTATATCGTCGGTATATACAGCCTTGATCATCGCCATTATTTTTTTCTCTGACGACATTCCGCTGAAATAATTTTTATTCTTTCTTATTTTTTCTCTATCGCCGGTGGACAGCTGAATTGTTTTTGAGGGGATTGATTCCGGCACTGCGATGAGATTGTAAGTTGCATCGCCGCAGATGATGTACATTTCCGTAACGGTTGGGTATATTGTTTTATCGGCTTTTTTAATGTACTTATATTTTATATAGGCATCTTTTCCTGTGAACGTTACCGTCATGCCTTTCTCTTTAGAGTATACAACATCCCTGATTTCTCCCGACTGGCACGTCACTCTGTTGATATCCTGGGCACTGAGACGCACCGCTACCGGTATTTCCGGTGTCACGATTGTCGGGGATTGCTCTTCTTCTACCGCTTGCCGCACCTGACCGTAACTTACTTTTACTCCACTGACGAAAGGTTCTTCCCTGGTTGGTTTTTGATCGTTTTTACAATCACCTGCCAAACAGCTCCGGTCGGTGTAATTCCACTTCTGTTTCTTTTTAAGGGACTCCAATGTGTGATAGTTGTCCTTTTCTTCATTCTTAGTTTCTTTCTTTATTGTTGCAGCCGTTTCTTTTTGTTCGTTTTGCGCCGGTGGTCCTCCGGGATTATTGTCTTCTGCAAATGATAGACAGACATAAAATAGATTAAATAATATTATGGTCAGCAGTATTGCTTTTTTCATCTCATTTTCCTTTTTGTGCAGCTATTTTGTCCTGGGTTTGCTGGGTTTGCTGGGCCGGCTCTGCCGCCGACTCCGTTATGGACAGAATGAAAAATCTTCCGTTAAGTATTGTGTAGTCGATGTAATATGTTTTTTTGTCGTCTTCTATCTTACGGTCGTCGATATATTGTCTTTTGGTTCCCTCTATGTCTATTTTCTTTGTTTCCGTATTCACAGTGATTTTGGTAATGTAAAACACCTGCGTCAGTTGTGTTTCTGCTATTTTTTCGGCCAGGTTATAAAATGTTGTTTTCCCCTGTGGATATGCAGATGGATCAAAGTGCAGTAACAGCTCATCGAATTGCCTGCGGGCCGAGGCCGGCGTATAGGAAAACGCCAGGCTGCTTATATATCTCACGAACGTGGAGACATATATTTCGTCGAGCTTGTTTCCTTCGATGGTTGTTTTTTCCTGTAATCCCGGCGGCATAATTACCACCCTCTGATAACTGAGAGCCTTAAGCATTACGCCGGTATTGATCAGCGTTACCGTTCCGATAATTAAAATGGTGAATTTCAACAGTCTGTTTTCACCTTTGTGTTTTGCCTTATCGTTCATATACTGATACAGTTTCACCGTGATCATTCCCCTCTTTGTTTATTCTATAAATATGTTCTCGTAATATTCCGGATACTTTTGAAACTTTACCAGTCCCGCAAAATACAGAATGTGGCGGATAAACCCCCGGGGATATTTCTTTTTTACATGGGTATATCCCCAGGGGCCGACTATAACCACCAGCCACGTCACCGATCCGAATATCAATGCTATGGTGAAGAACATCATAATGATGCACAACTCATCGCTATCCCAGAAGAGCACCTGCAGCGGAGCCGATAGATATTGAGGAAATTTTTTCTTCATCAGTACAGCAAGCCCATGCTGGCGACGATCGAGTCCGCTTTTAGAAGTGCGGCACCCCCTAACAACGCCGGGATGGCGCCGCCCATTTTTTGCTGAATCGCCAGTACAGCGCCGAAACAGACAGCTCCCAATCCGGCAACAAAGCCGATGGGCCCTTTTAATATTGAATTTACGGCCATATCGTAAATGTCATAGGCAAAACTACCCGCGGCCGGCGCCGTAATTGCGAACGCTGACGGTTCTACCGCTATCACCATAAACGCTGCCAACAAAACAACCTTCACCATTTCTTCCTTCTTCATGATTTTTTTCCTCCTTTTTATTTTATAAGGAGCGTATCAAACATTTTTATATTCGCTCCCTGCACATACTTTCCGTTGATCCAGAACACCGGCGTTCCGGTTATGCCTATCGCATTGCCGATACTTTGCTGGGCCAGATACATAGTGTTTACGTCTTTCGATATTTTCTGACTGCCGAGATCGTCTTTATCTTTGGCTCCGCTCATGACTTCGTAATAAGCCTTAGCTTTATCTTCGGCAGCTAAAATGTATTTTGCTTTTTCTTCCGCTTTCGGATGTAAGCGGGTAATCGGGATTAAATAGACGTATTTTGTTACATTCTTATTTTTAAAATATTGGGCAGCCTGGCGGCAGTAAGGACAATCGGGGTCGGTAAATTCGATTATTTTATTTTTTCCCGTGCCTATTTTTATTGCTTTATCCAGTGGGATATCTGCTAATTTCTGAGATTGAAGTTGATCATGTTTTTCCTGGGTGAGGGATTTTTTGTTTTTATCATATATCTCGCCGAATATTATTAATTCGCTTTTAGGGGCATAATAGAAAATGATACTCCCTTTGTTGGCGACAATTTCGTATATTCCCTCTATGGGTGTTTTCTCCACAACTTCTACATTGATTGATGTTACTTCTTTAATTTTTGCCGCGATGGCCTGCTTCACGTTTTCCGGTTCTTTTGCCTGAAGGTTTACAGCCATACCCTCAATAGCGAAGATTCCGATTACCAGGGCGATAACTTTTATTTTGGAATTCTTTTTCATTATCCTTTTCTCCTTTTTATCTTTGTTCGATTTCGACACGCCTGTTTACGTGATCAACACTGGATATATAGTCTTGTTGACCTTCCCCGCTTATCTCTTTGACCATGACGCCTTCTTGTCGCAGATATCCGGCAACATTAAGGGCTCTTGCTTTCGCCAGTTTGTCGTTATAGAATTTTCCGCCGATTTTACAGGTATAGCCGGTCACTTTAACTTCTTTGCCCCTGATACAGTTTATGAATTGATTCATCTGATCTATTTCGGAATTACCTATTTGAGATTCATTCAAGGGGAAGAAGACGATGTTCTTTTTACATGACGAATGAGTGCCTGTCTTTTCTTCAGACGGCGATGAGGTCGTGGCGGCCTTCATTTTATCTAAATTTATCGGAACAGGCTGGCTCGTCTTTATTTTTACAGCATCTTCAACGACAGTTTTATTTTCAGTTTCGAATGACTGTATTTCTTGTGCGGGTTTTACATCATCTGGTTGGGAGAATTTTATTGTTATTGGTATTGCCGATTTTTTTGTCAGTTTTATCCTTTTTGTTTTCTGCTCCCTGATCATGTAGCCATGGGAGAGGCCTCCTGAATTTGCCAGGCCTTCATATCTATATTCAATATCGGCTGGCCGTATTTCTGCGGCGCTTACATTCTGTATAGTTAAGACACAGATCATTAATACGAATATTTTTTTCATCCCTTTCCCTTATGTTTTTTCCTCTAGCCTGATTTTGTGACGTAACCGTTTTGAACAAAACGGATGCAGTTGTCCAACTGGACTTGTATATCAAGATTGATTGGTTAGAGAGGTCAGCAGACCTAAAAGTAATACTGTTTCCAGTGGTTTGATAACTGTCTTGGCTTGTTTATCAAGATTGCCCAAATGCGCTTTATCCGACAATTGAGCTATAATATCCGGTGCCTGCCTTTTTATCTTGTCTTGTATATCAAGATGAAGCCTTTTGCTTCTATCCCGGCGTTTTTGCGCCTCCCTGCCCTTGCGTACGTATTCCGGATTGCTTTTTCTGTATTCTTTTAGATGGCCGGGATGGGCATCATTCCATGCCTTAACGCGGGCATGATCATCGCACCAATAATTAGGATTATTTTTCCGCCA
>JBEKMY010000130.1:0-4724 GCA_049523355.1 Smithella sp.
CGTCTGCATTCCTCTCTTGGATACAGACCGCCGGTGGAATTTGAAGAACTGTTTTTTACAAACCATAAACCCTGGCCAACTGCTCTAACCCAATCTGTCTAACCGCAGGGGTGCAGTCCAAAATCATATCAACTGGTGGCAGAGATAGAACATACGCCATCTCGATTCGCTATGTCCCATTGGATTATGTTCCACAGCCAACAGCGCCATTAACACAGGAGAAAGCAACGCCAAATGTTACAACACCTTCGGCTTTTGATGATGTTCTGTATATCAAGCTGACCAATCTAAAAAAACTCTTAGATAATGGTGTAATCACCAAAGAAGAATTTGAAAAAGAGAAAGCTAAAATACTCAATCAATAATTGAGCAAAAACAGAATAATTAATTAATGATCTTTGATTTTATTTATTCCACGAGATATTGATTTTTGCCATCACTTACTGGGCTGTTCAATCGCATTATTAATTCTCTGCCTTCTGCGAAAGGATTCCGCCTCGCTTCCGAACATCTGGTCCTGCAGATCGGAGATCTTCTGTGCCTTTTCGTCGACATTGAGATTGTTGTTGTTTTTGATCTCGTTTTCCTGGGCGAAGTAGTCTTCCTCGTTTTTCTTCTCGTCGGCTGCGGCCCTGTCAACATCGTCGAGACGTTGCAGTTGCTCCGGCGTGAAAATCTCTTCCTTGAACTGCCTGGTCTTCGCCTGCCTTTCTTCATCCGACGTCATCTCGGCCATGTCTTTTTGGTATATCTTTAACTTCTCATTATAGCGGTCCAGCGGTTCGGTGTCATTGTCTACGATATCAGATTCATCTCCCCACATGTCCTTTTTCAGATCGTTAAGCTTTTTCTCCTTTTCCGCACCATATAGTTCCTGATTTCCAATAATCACCCCTCGCCTGATCGGATATTCCTGCAGCATCACGGTGGGTCCGAAAAGGGTATCGGCATTCTCATCACCAAATACCTTCCGCCGGTAGTCCTGCAGCTTGTGGAGATAATCTATAGCTTCTGCCGGTGTGGTAGGCCTGCGCCACATCGACATCTTGTCATGGACATCCCGCTGGTAATAGACGTAGGTTTTGTACACCGCAAAAAGCTTGTCGGCTTCGTCCGGGGGCATGACCGTGTTAAGATAATCCCGCGCCGACTGGAGAAGTTCTTCGGGATTTCTCGAATCTTTGAATTTATCATCCAGGAAAAGGAAATACTTCAGCGTATAAGAATTGATGACGTCCTTTTTGAAATAATCCTTCACATCATTTGCGTTAAAATCACTCTTGCCTAGATAGATCCGGACGTCCTTCATCCTGATTTTTGAGTTCCGGTCAAAAACGTACCCTTCCTGTTTTTTCCCCTTCATCATAATGCCTGCGATTATGCCTGTGATGATGATGGCAAGTACGATCCCTAGAGCGATTATCTTATTTCTCTTCATGAAACGAACACCTCTTCTCACGCTTAACGTACAAATAAAGAAGAGCGGCATGACGGGATGCCGCTCTTCATATTATAATGTAATATTAATCGTACTAATACTTTCCAGATTAATACCCCTTTCCTTTCAGGTCTGATACTATACTCACATAAAAACCCGGGGCATCGAAGAACGGTGTAACATCGAGGAACTGGTCGCATGTATTCACATGTGATACGCCGCCACCGAATATTGATCCTCCCTGATTTCCTCTATAGGTTCCCCAAGGGGCCGACCATGTAGAAACAAGACCGTCATTGGAGCCTTCATACCACTCTAAAATCGCCCAGGACACGCTGAAAAGGACTTTGTCCAGTATAGGCGGGAAATTCATGGTCGATGACCAGCTCTGATAGTAAACCCCGGAAATATTGGGTGTTTCGGGATTGAACGTGTTGGTCATAAAGTTCACGCTCAGCCATTGCGCCGCCGCCTTGGAGTTCTGCTCTCCGCCGAACATCCAGAGATATATTTCATTCACAAGACCGCTTATCCATCCGCCCACATCTGAATCAAGTCCCAGCAGTACGTCAGCTACAGAGCTGCCGCGGTTCGGCGAGTTAACGGTAGTCAAAGATGCCACATAAGGCGCCATGCCGAGGTTGGATATCATGTAACGCGCGTCGAGCCCTCCCTGTGAGTGACCGATGATGTTGACTTTCGCCGCGCCCGTAGTCGCGAGAACCTGCTGCACATAGGTCTTCAACTGGGCCGCCCGGTCCGCGGTGGACGCCATTGCTGTTTGGTTAGACTGAAACACCTGAGCTCCGTTGCTCGTCAACTTTGATGGAATGTTGTACCAGTATCCGATGCCGAGCATTCCACTGTCGGTGTAACCCATGCCATGGGATAAAACGATTGGATATTTTGTGGCGCAGGTTGTGCTGGCAGAGGCAAGAAAGGGGAAAGCGCTTATTGTAAAAATAAAGCAAAGAAAGATGATTAATTTCTTCATGCAGATTCTCCTTATTTAGTTAAAAGTTAAAAATTAGTTGATGGATTTAGATACGACAAACCGCTTTATAGACTTGCTTTAGCAATTTAAGATACTCCATACGCCTCCTTAAATCATACTTTTAAACGATGCTAATTTTCAGAGAATATGTGCAAGATCAATAATGATTTGTGTTTATATCCCGATATATTACTTATTTGTATTTGTCAATAAAATTTTAATAGGAAGAGGTTGATTGTCGAGATGCTCAAATTTCAAATGATTATCAATAAAAAATAGCTAAGCAGGTTGACACCTGTGGAACTCTTTAGTATAAAAACATTCATGAATCTTTTTGATAAGGACATACTGCTGGATGATCTTGGAAATTCCCATTTTGCCGGCGTTGTTACGGATAACTGGTCGGTAAACGGTAACCCCGACGGCGGATATCTCATGACTCTGATCGCTAACGCGATGATCCAAAAAAGCGATAAGAAGAATACACCCACGGTTACCGCGAATTATCTTGCCAGGTGTGTCCCCGGTGAAGTGGATATCAACATTTCAGAAATCTCCCGTTCAAGGCAGTTCAACCGTTTTGAGGCACGTTTATCACAAAAGGGGGAGGCAAAGATCATAGCCCTCGGCACATTCGTGTCAGAAAATGATGTCTGTGAAATTGAACGTTATGAAACAAAGGAACCTGATCTTTCCCCTGTCGAAGAATGTATACAGATCCCTGTAATGCCAAAATTCACACTTTTCCAAAATCTCGATCTCAGGCTTGACCCGACCTGCGCCGGCTGGATGACAGGAAAACTAACAGATGTATCACAGAACAAAGGATATTTGAGTTTTCGTGATGGACGACCCATAGATTTACTCTCTCTTTTTCTGATCATCGATTCCATACCTCCCGCCGTCTTTGCCACACAGGGCATAACTGCATGGGTTCCGACCATAGAGCTTTCCGTGAATATCAGAAACCTGCCAAAGACTGATAGACTTAAATGCAGCCTCAGAACCCGATTCATCACTTGCGGACTACTTGAGGCTGATGGCGAACTATGGGATGAAAAAGGAAACCTTGCCGCGATCTCTCGCCAGATAGCCCAGTTCAGAAAAATGTGATGCAGCAAAGCCTTACATTATTTAACATCCATGAAGTCGATTCAATACATTCCTGCCTGTCTTTAATTTCAGATTATAGTTTTAATGGTACAAATCTGTCGGCATGTATTTCGCCAGAAAGCGTTTGATGAGCTTTGCCGGCAAATGGTCTTTGTTGTAATAACCCATAAAAATATTCGCGTGCATATATCCCCGAAACATGGCCAGTATAGTAGTGGCGTCTTTTTCTTTAAGCTTATTATACAGGGCAGTAGCGTTTGTTCTGGGTACGGCCCAATCATCACAGCCACAAATGATCAGAGACGGCGGTTCTTTTCCGGTAATATATTCAATCGGCGAAGCATCATTATTTGACTGAATCTTTATTAAATCTAGATATCCTGCTATGGTTGGACTAAGATAATTTTCCCGCAGACTCAAGCTGTAAAAACCGCTCATGGGTATCCAGCATTTGATTTTATGGATATCAATGCCGTATTTTTTATGCCATTTGGTCCCGGTTACCATCAAAGCAGTCATATACCCTCCAACGGAAATGCCCACTATGGCAATTCTATTTCCATCTGCTCCATATTTCTGAATATTATCCATAACCCATTTCAAGGCAAGGAAACAATCTTCCCGCTGATCCGCAAAAGTGGTTTTGGGCCCAGCCTGCGGGTGCTGATCAGAGCTGATCTGCCGATGGTTAATTGATACAACGGTATAACCAAGTGATATCCACTGGCGAACTGCTTGCTGAACCTGTATCTTATCGTCATATCCGCTGTGGATGAAGAAGATTACAGGCGCCGGTTTGAGGCCTTGATGGAGATAAATATCGAGTGCCTGCAATTCATGGGGTCCGTATTTAATAGTATAGCTGGGTTTTAGATAATTGTTTCTAATATAATCATAGTATGAGTGATAAAATTGACCCTCTCTAGCTTGAATAACGGAAAGTGGCTCCGGAGAATCAACATATTTGTGGTAGTATTTTTCATAAGTCGCCTCGTCCGGCGATTTGAAAGAAGCATAAAGACTATTGAACGACAATAGAATGATCAGGGTTTCACACATTGGACTGCACCCCTGCGGTTAGACAGATTGGGTTAGAGCAGTTGGCCAGGGTTTATGGTTTGTAAAAAACAGTTCTTCAAATTCCACCGGCGGTCTGTATCCAAGAGAGGAATGCAGACG
>JBEKMY010000131.1:0-4722 GCA_049523355.1 Smithella sp.
CCTGAAGAACTGGCCAATCCCGGTGATTGGGAAATCTACGAAGGGCAAGTTGTTCAGAATACTGATCATGTGATTAAAACATTGAATGATCTGAATGCAGATGCAACTTTTTTTGTTCTTGGAAAGGTTGCACAGAGGCATCCGGAAATTGTCTCTCATATCCAGAAGGCAGGATATGAAGTAGCCAGCCATGGGTTCGCACATGAACTGGTTGATAGTATGACCGAGCAGGCCTTTGAGGATGATCTGAGAAAGTCACTCGATGTTCTGCAGTCTATTACCGGTGATAAGGTAAAGGGTTTCAGAGCAAGATCATTTTCCATTTCCATGCAAACCTTGTGGGCGCTGGACATTCTGGCAAAGTATCATCTGGATTACGACTCAAGTATTGTGGATATTGAAGTGGAAAGAATTGGACCGAAAAAAATATTGCACTACTCTTTTGTTGAGTTTCCCATAAGTACTACCCGTATTTTAGGCTTTCAACAATTGATATCTGGAGGCATAGCATTTAGGCTTATACCGTTTGCTATATATCTCAAGATGCTTAAGTGCTCATCCTCTTTCATGAATAACCGGGTACTCTACTGTCACGTCTGGGAGTTCAACAAAGATCAGCCAAAACGGAAGATCAGCCTTCTTCAGTCGATTGCTCAAGCTCCCTGGACATATACAACAGAGTCTAAAATAAGAAAATTGGCTCTCAATTACAAATTCATTTCCATACGCAAATATCTTAAGTTATTTCATGCTTAATTCATAACAAAGCAGGACTGACGTTAGATAATGTGTATAGCCTGTTTCAGCGAAGGGCATAACCTTCGGGAGTGGAATCGAGTAAGTAAGGGAGAAAATCTGCTCACGTTGTTTTTATAAACTATTGAAAAATAATAAATTCTCACTACTGACATCTTCATAAAAACATGACGGACCTGTCATATGAATGCAATAAATATTTTATAATGTACATAAGATATGCATGTCAAAGATGGTTTTGATCAGTCTCTAAATTATAGGAAAATAAAATTACTCATGAAAATCGCTTATGTGGCAGTAAAAGGAATTCCTAAAGGAGGCGGAATAGAAACGGTTACCGAGGAAATTGGATCACGCTTGGTGCGAAAGGGCCATGAGATACTCGTATACTCAAGTCGGGATTACGGGACGACCGATGGCAATTACAAGGGAATGCAAATAATAACGATACCTTCGATTAATACCAAAGCGCTGCACAAGTTGTCCATTTGTTATCATGCCACATGCGATATACTCCGGAAAAAGCATGTGGATCTGGTTCATGTCCATGCTGTCGGACCTTCAGTGTTTTCCATCTTTCCCCGAATCAAGGGAATTCCTACAGTAGTTCAAACCCATGGTCTTGAATGGAAACGGGATAAATGGGGTTTTATCGGCAAAACATTTCTCCGGCTTTCGGACTACAGTGTTGTTTATTTTCCCAATAAAGCCACTTCTGTTTCTAAAGTGCAGAAGCAATACTACAAAGAGAAATTTGGCAAAGATGTCGTTTATATTCCTAATGGCGTGAGTCCTGTAAATTGCAGGCCACCAAAATGGATTATCGAAAAGGGGATCCAACCGAATAGCTATATACTTTTTGCCGCACGTCTTGTTGAAGAAAAGGGAGTCCATTTTCTGATTCAAGCCTTCAGGAATCTTAATACGGATATGAAGCTTGTCATTGCCGGAGATGCTGCATATTCTGAAAAATACAAGGCTGACCTGAAAGATCTGGCCAGTGGCGATTCACGGATTATCTTTCTCGGATTTGTTACTGGGCAACCCTTGGAAGAACTCTTCAGTAATGCTTATTTGTTTTGTCTGCCTTCAACGATAGAAGGCCTGCCTGTCGCGCTTCTGGAAGCGATGAATTACGGCAATTGTTGTGTGTGTAGTGATATTCCGGAGAATTTGGAGGCTATGGAAAGTTACGGATACACTTTTCGCAGCCGGGATTTTCGGGATCTGCAAAGCGTGTTGGAGTACCTGCTTATGCATCCGGAAAATGTAAACGCGATGAAAACAGAGGCATTGAGTCACGTGCGGAAAAATTATTCATGGGACAGCGTTACAGATCAGATGGAGGAGCTTTATTGCTCTCTTATAAAGAAATGAAGGACATTTTCTTTATAAATGGAAAAATTCAATTAAGGTTTTAAAATGGACGGGATTCTTGCGGTAACCTATAGATGCAACAGTCGTTGCAGCATGTGCCATACGTGGCAACATCCGAGTAATGTATCCAAAGAAGTGAGGCCGGTTGATCTGGAAAGCCTGCCTCAGATGATCAGGCTCAATATAACGGGTGGAGATCCTTTTCTGAAGAATGATCTGAACGATATTCTTGATGTTGTCAAGAAGAAAGCCAGGCGCGTTGTCATCAGCACTAACGGATTTTCGACAAAGAGGATTCTGGAAGTTATGAAGAATCATCCTGACGTGGGTGTCAGGATCAGTTTCGATGGTATCGGGGACACCCATGACCAGATTCGAGGAGTAAAACTTGCCCATCGACGAGCATTGAATACCCTGAAAGGATTGAAGGAGCTTGAAATCAGGGATCTTGGCATTGCTGTTACCATATCCGATCAAAACGCTAAAGAGCTTGTCCCGCTTTTCGATCTTGCCTGTGAGCATGACGTGGAAATGGCAACGGCAATTCTTCATAATGCCTATTATTTTCACAAAGAAGATAATGTGATTAACGATAAACGGCTTGTGGAGAAGGAGGTCATGAATCTCATAAGGGCATACTTGCGATCCCCGCATCCCAAAAACTGGTTTCGTGCGTACTTCACGAGGGGAATCATAGATCATATGAATGAAATACCCCGTGAATTAAAATGTACTATGGCAAAGGATTCTTTCTATATTGATCCCTATGGCTATGTGCGGCCATGCAACGTAATGGATATGCCTTTTGGAAACATCAAAGTAAAGCCTTTCCCTGACATTTGGACCAGTCCGGAAGCAGATCAAGCGCGTCGATGCGTTGAATCATGCACAAGAAACTGCTGGATGATTGGAAGCGTTGGTCATTTAATCAGGCAGAAGATATGGGTACCTTTTCTCTGGATCGCCAAAAATAAATTGGGCAGCCTGAAAGTGGTTAATTCATGATTAAATGGAGATATCTCGGCGAAGACCTTCGGGTACAGATTTTTACCCTTATCGTTTTTTTCGTTACAGCCTACTGGGTTCCGCTAAAGGTCATGGTGAATATCTGGCGGAATAATGAAGATTATTCCTACGGATTTCTGATTCCTCTTGTTTCCGCCTATCTGTTTTGGGAGAAACGAAAAGTATTGAGGGAAATCTCTTTACAGAGCTTCTGGGGCATATTGCCCATACTGGTTCTTTTCGTTTTGTTTTCTCTGTATGGAATTCTTGGATCAAGCGGTAATATTTCCATGCCTTCCATTCCCATTTTGATTATTTTATTTACTGGTTTTTGTTTCGGTATGGAGTCTGTAAGAAAACTGATACTGCCCCTGGGTTTTCTTTTTTTCATGATTCCGGTGCCGCCAATTATCGAACGATATATCGGGCTGCATTTGAAAGCCATATCATCGAAGTTGGGCGGCGCTTTAATAGGTCTTTTCGATATACCCGTTCATGTAAGCGGCAATGTGATTGATCTTGGGGTTATTCAACTTCAGGTTGTCGATGCCTGCAACGGATTAAGATATATTTTCCCGTTACTCGCCCTGGGAATTCTATACGCATATTTCTTTGAGCGGGTTGCCTGGAAACGAATATTCTGTGTTTTAGTGACCGTTCCTTTAGGGGTTTTAATCAATGCTTTAAGAATTGGCGTCACCGGAATTTTAGCAAACTCATTTGGACGTCAGTTCTCTGAAGGATTTTTTCACGCATTTTCAGGATGGATTTTGTTTATAACCGCTTTTATCATACTTTTCCTGATTGGTCGTCTTTTGGCATTCTTTCCGCCAAAGGTAAAAGTGAACAAAGAATCATTTGCGTCAATCCCCGTCTCTGCCGTAACTTTATATGCAGATGGCAAGAAAACAAAAAAAGCTTTTTTACTATCCATCGTTGTTCTCTCCTGTGTAGCCGTTCTGAGTCTGAGCACCGGAGCCCTTCCAGCCATAAAGATCAAAGGCGGCATGCAGAATTTCCCGCTTCAGTTCGGTAACTGGCAAGGGAAATATGAACTCGTTGATCCGGTTATTATAAAAGAGTCCGGTGCGGAGGATGCATTCAGTGGTTATTACAGTAACTTGTCCGGGGACGCAGTATCTCTTTATATGGGTTACAGAAGCTCTGCCTTCCTTTCCAACGAGAATTTTTTTCATAGTCCCACTGTTTGTATACCCTCGGCAGGATGGGTGGAACAGGAGGTAAAAAGAAAAACAATCGCGAATGTGCCGTATTTTGATAATTTGGATGTAACCATGATGGTTATTGAAAATGGAGGAGTAAGACAACTGCTGTATTTCTGGTTTCAGACCAAGGATGAAGCGACATATGATAAGAACATCAACCGATTCCATCTATCCATCCATGCTCTAAGAAGGAACAACACTCACGACCTGTTTATCCGGCCTGTTACAACACTTTCAGAAACAGAAAGCATAGAAAATGCTCAGAAGCGTCTCGATGGTTTTACCAGAGAGATGATGACGGCACTTCTTCAGTACCTGAAAGAGAGACAGTTTGAAGAATGAGGATTAAACAATAAAA
>JBEKMY010000132.1:0-4651 GCA_049523355.1 Smithella sp.
ATCAGTAAAAAATCCAAGGCCGATTCTTATTAAGTCTAATTGCGCCTATTGCAAATAACCCTCCTGTCAGGAGGTATAAAACTCCGGTCCATACTTTACCCACATAAAATCTGTGTACACCAAGCGCTCCAAAGAAAAGGCAAAGCAGAAAAGTAACAGTTCTTGACTTGCGAGGCGGCATAATATCCTCCATCTTATTACTTTATGGACCAGCATAATTAACACCTCAAAATCCAATCCAATACAACTATTTCGGCAGCTTTACCGGGCTGTTCTGTCTCATCTGTGCCAGCTTATCCATTAACCCCTCTGTCGGCATCACAAATATCAATAAAATTAATGCCACTATAATAAATGGATAGGCATCCTCTTTAATTCCGTTCAACAAAAATATTACCAGTCCGTTTGTTGCAATTGAATTATAAATAACAGCCATAAACTTCAGCAGTTTATATGACTCTGCTTCCAGGTCTTTATTCATGTCCATAATCGGGTTCAGCATCTTAGCAAGAAATCCTGATGAAATTCCATTAGATATAGAGATCCTAAGGTTTAATATAATTCCCGCATTGATCAGGCCAAAGAATATTGCAGCATATTTTATAATATTATAAATATTTTGCTTTTGCGGTGCGTAACCGTGATATATCATAGACCCATGACTACGCACAATGTTCAAAGTCAGCGAAGGATAGAGTTTAGTCAGGTTTTATGACATGATGGTTTGAGGTTGTGCTCACCCTGAAAAAGGGGTAAAATCAGACAAAAAGGAGCACAATAATGGAAAACTCAAAGGATAAGAAGTCAGAGGTAGAAGAGGCGGCCGAGTACGGCAGCACGGCTCGCATGATAAAGGAAGTCAAGAGACACACCCGCAAGCGGTTTACCGCTGAAGAAAAGGTCAAGATAGTCCTGGAAGGATTCCGGAAAGAAACCCCTGTGGCGGAGCTCTGCCGCCGTGAAAGCATCAATGCCCAGGTCTATTACTCGTGGTTAAAAGACTTCATGGAAGCCGGCAAATCCCAGTTACAAAAGGACAACCTCAGGCAGGCCAATAAGAGCGAGGTAAAGGAACTACGTAAAGAAAATGATAGGCTGAAAAACGTTGTCGGGGATATGGCACTTGAGATAAACTTGTTAAAAAAAATTATGAAAAAATAGAAAAGCAGCACTTGAGCATGGATGCCGAAGGCAAAGCCGTGCTGATAGCCAAGTTAAGAGATGTCAGGCACGGCGAAAAACGCAATATGTTAAAGCATCTCAAGATACCCGAAGCAACGTATTACAGTTGGAGAAAAGCTCTTTACCAGGAAGGCTTAGATGGGCTGATAAAGAAGCCCCGAAAGCCATATAGGGTCTGGAATAAACTGCTGGATGAAGAAGAAGCAGAGATAGTAAAAACAGCCGTGGAACACACAGAGATGTCGCCCCGTCTGCTTTCAGTAAAGATAACAGATACGGGCAGTTTCAGCGTCAGCGAGAAGACAGTCCAGAGAATTTTAAAGAAGCATGGTTTGTTGATGTTGAGACCGCCATCAGAAAAACCTGCGGCCAAGGAATGGCGTCACAAAACAAGTCGGCCGGATGAAATCTGGCAGTTGGATGGCACGACGATGTTTGTGGCAGACTGGGGTATTTACAAGTACTTACCCGTTATTGACGACTACTCACGCAGGGTTATGAACTCGCAACTGATGACTGATGAAAGTGGTTTTTCAGCGTCTGACGCCATGGAGTTGTCGCTTGAAGAAGCAAAAAATCTCGGACATTGCCTGGACAGGCATCCGGTATTGCTTACAGATAACGGTCCGGCTTTTAGCGGATGGGTACTCGCCGATTATCTGGAGAACAAAGGAATGAGGCACATCTTTGGACAGCCTTACCATCCACAGACTCAGGGCAAAGTAGAAAGATTCAACAGAACAATCAAGGATCACATCTACGTGCATAACTACAACAGCCCGGACGAGCTCCAGAGAGCTATTCAGGAAGCGGTGGAATGGTATAACAACAGACCCCATGAAGCCCTGCAGAATGTCAACCCAAACGAGGTTTACGCAGGCAGAAAGGAGCAGATCCTACAGTGCAGAGCTGATAAAAAGAAATTGACGTTAGAGAGACGTAAGGCGTATAATCAAGGCAAGGATTTAGGGAGAACCGAACTATGAGGACAACCGAGAACCATCAAGATAAAACGGACTCAAAACTCTATAGTGTGCTACGGTATTTTGGAGACTAACTCGCATATTGCAATATATATAACAGGCATTATCCCGATTAGCCAGATAGACAACCGCCCTGCTGAAAGTCCTTTATTTTCCGCCATCATATCACCCATTTCCACAAATTAATTATTATTTTTCTACTCAAATCCAGTGCCAGCCACCAGTTCCTATCTTTTAATATTTATTTATCTTTATGGAATATACCTTGCCGTCTTTTATCTCAATACTGAATCCTGTTCCCCATTCCCATCTTACGCTTTGAACATCCGGAACATCTATTTTTTTTATAGGCTCGCACAGTATCAAAACTACTTTTTCACTGCTGTCGCCTAACTTTAATGAGGAGAATCCTATATCGGCATATGTGGATTCGCCCGTCAACTGGACTGAAATCACTTTTTTATTTTTTATTTGAATAAAAATATATGGCATGGGTTCATCCTGCTTAACCCCGGGCAGTTTGAAAACGCGGATGATCGAACCATCTTCAGTTTTGACTTCCTGATTAAACTTTCCGCCAAGTTTTATTATTTCAGCTTCGGCTTTTGATGGAATATCCCCTGCGGAATTGTTTTTCAATTTTGTCAGCAAACTGCGAAGGAGTTGTGTATTTCCAGCACTTCGCCTGACTCTTTCTTAACCGTCTTACATTCATAATAATACTCCAATCTTTTCGTGCTTGCAACCTTTAAATCGTCTTGCCGCTCCTTTCTTATGTTGTCACCGAGCCCCTCGTGTTCGTCGTTCGGCCTGACATAGCCCAAGGCTGAATGTGGGTGGTCGTTATGCAGTTGTCTGTGTAGTTCAACCCAATCTATTACGTCCTGTACGGTCTCGAACTTATCTGGTACAGCAACGTGGTATTTCAGGCTTTTATTGAACGCCTCTATCCACGGATTATCGTCCGGTGTATGCGGCCTTGAGTACAGCAACGTAACCAGCCACTTCTTGGTCATGTGGGCTCTTATTAATTTGCCCTTCATTTGCCCGGCGTTGTCGCTAAGTATTGCCAGTTCGGCCGTGTTTATGCCTTGTTCAAAGAGCGTTTCGTCCCACAAAAACATTACGTCTTTTTCGGTAAAGCTCCTTACAAACACCCCGTTCTTTAGGTTCTTTCTGGAACCTATATCAAGTATCGGAACGACCTGAACCTTTACCCCGTTTGTAAGGTGAAAATCTGTCGCGTCATAACAGTAAATGCGGTTCGGCGCGGTTATCAAGTCCCTAACTTCCGGTTTTTTGCCACTTCTTTTTCTTTTTGCAGGCACGTATGGCGCTGCTAAAGCATGCTGTTTCAGCACTTTTTGTATTGTTGATATGCTGCAGCTATATTCTCCGGTATCGTGTCCGTGAACCATTAACCCAGCTGCCCGCAGTCCACAAAGCACTTCATCTTTTGCAGCTTTTAAAATCGCTTCGTTTTCTTCAGGCCTTATCTTATTCCACGGCATTCTTTTTTGCGGTTCTTTCCAGTTAATCCACCGGTAATACCGCCTGTCGCTAAGCTGCAATATTTCACAACATTTATCAACGCTTAGTTCCGACTCCTGTATTACTTGCACAAGGCCGTCCTGCGCTTCTTTCCCGACTTTTTTGCCTTTCATTTTACCAACTATTCCAAGTTCACTTTTTTTTTGAGTATCAAGTACTCCTGGCTCATTTCCGCCAGTGCCTTTTCCTTGGCTGCAAGGTCTGCTTTTACCCGTTCATGTTCGTTGTAGCTTACGTCAACCCGTTTCTTGAGGTATTTGTTCCTGCCCAGCTCTTTCTTGGCTCCTTCTTCTACCTGTGCCCTTATCTTCGTTAGTTCGGCAGGGTACATACCGCGTTTCCTTAATATCTCGCCAACTTGCGCTCCAGGTGCCGAGGTTTCCAGATAAATCTGCCACTTTTCATCTATATTTGGTTTCTTCTTACCTTTTTCATACGTCATCATATCCTCCAGTTTTTTTCATTCTATCAGGAGGCTGGATTATACACAACTCCTATCCCTGCTTTACTGACACCATCGCTAAATTTCCGCGCCGCCTTCCTTGCTTTGTCAAACAAATATTCATCGGACGTTCTGTCAATTGATGCTTTCTTTGCCTTTGCCTTTTTTAAAATCTTTTCAATCATTTAATACCTCTTTCGTTATCCGATATGAATTTGAATTTTTGCCTGCATACCGGCCAATAACCGTCCTATCATATCAGTTGTGACATTTTGTTCGCCCTTTTCAATGCGGGATATTTCCTGCTGAGGCATATTGACTATTTTTGCAAGACCCTGTTGTGTAAGATGTCTCTTTTTCCTAGCCCCCGTCAGCTGTTCTGCAAAAATTTCTCTCAACGTTTCTGCTTCATATGCTTCTCTGAACTCTTTGTTCTTCATCTGTTTTTTGAAAAAATCTTCAAAATATTTTGCTTCTTTTTTAAGGCTCATTG
>JBEKMY010000133.1:0-4617 GCA_049523355.1 Smithella sp.
TATTGATAACTTCCTGTTATCCTTGTTTTTCAAATCTGCAATTTTATGCTACCTTACAACCAGTAATCGTTAAACAATCAATTTTCATAAAAAGTATTATAAGATAATTTTTTGGCGTTTGTAATATTAACACCAATCCCAATAAACAATGTTAAAAAATAGCGGAGAATAAAGAATGAAGATATTTGTAGGAGTTATAATTTTAGCAGTTTCTATATTCATCTCCTACTGCGTTGATACTACGAAGCTGCAAATGGCACAGCATTCATGCTAAACAGATGAGGGCCTTTTTATAAAATAGATGGAAGTATGTCATGCTTATTACTAAGGAAATCTTTAAAAGCTATCTGCAGTGTCCTTATAAAGCTTATTTGCTATCCCTAGGAAAATCTGGTGTTAAGTGCGAATATGAAACTGTATTTGCCGAAATAGATGGGAAATATTATATCGAAGCACTAAAGAAATTTGGTATTATGGAATATTCGTTTGAAAATATACAAGATCAATCCGATGGAAAGAAAGGGATTCTTTATCGAACGAGCATTGAGAGTAATGGGATGAGTGCTTCCTGTGTTTTTGAACGTGTTAGTGGTGGATCTGCGCTAGGGTCGTTTCATTATGCGCCAGTCATGTTTTCTGCCAATGGGAATATTTTTAGAGAAGATCGAATGATTTTTGCTTATGTAGGGCTTGTTTTAGAAAGCGTTCAGTCAAGACGCCCGGATTTTGGTCGATTAATTTATGGTGATAGTTCTAAAAAAGTACGTATTGGCGATCAGATGGAGAAAGCGCGTAAGGTTGTTGCCAATATTAAAAAGTTCGATTCAAATGTTCCACATTTAATATTAAATCGCCATTGTCATCTTTGTGAGTTTGCCAATGCATGCCGTGCGAAGGCCACTGAAAAAGACGATCTGAGTCTTCTTGCTGGTATTCCATCAAAAGAAATTGAAGCGCAAAATAAAAGAGGCATTTTTACAGTTACGCAGTATTCATATACATTCCGTCCATGGAAGAAATTTAGAAAGGCCTACCCATTCAATCTTAAAGCGCTGGCCTTACGGGAGCAGAAAATACATTTTTACGGAACCACAGTCCTCCCCATATCTAGGGTACAGATTTATTTTGATGTCGAAGGTGACCCGGAGCGGGATTTTTACTATTTAATCGGCGTAGTAATTGTTGAGAATGGCATTGAGAAGAAACATTCATTTTGGGCTGATAGCAAGGTCGAAGAAGGAGCAAACTGTTTAGCTTTCGTAAACTGTATTCGTAGTTACGGTGATTATAGGCTCTACCATTATGGAAGCTATGAAACAAAATTTCTGCAAAGAGTAAAATCTTATGCAAATGACCCCGAAGATATTCGGGTAATTGAACGGATGACCGAGAATGCAGTTAACGTGCTGTCTATTGTATATAATCATGTGTTTTTTCCGACATATTCGAACGGACTGAAGGACATTGCGACATATTTAGGGTTTAAATGGACGAGTGAGAGCGCGTCTGGCCTGAACAGTTTAGTTTGGAGAGCGCGGTTTGAGTGTTTGAAAGACAAAGTCTTCAAGGGCATGCTAATTACGTACAATTTGGAGGACTGTTTGGCATTAAAAGTAGTTGTTGATGTGTTACTTAAAATTATTAAGACAGCAAATGGAGCGAGCAATGGAGACACTGATTTTGTCTGTGCCGACGAAATAAAAAAAGATTCTATAAGTAAATGGGGAAAGGTCGATTTCGTTCTTAAGGATTTTGATTATGTGAATAACTGCGCATATTTTGATTATCAGAGAGAAAAAATCTTCGTTAGGACAAATAAAAATTTGAAAGGCGTGAAAGCGACTCGAAAAGCCAAGGAAAAACGCAAACATAAAATCAATAAGAAAGTTATACTCTCGTGTCAACCAGAATGCCCAGAATGTAATGGTAAGATGTATCGTCACGGCTATTATCCACGGCGTGTTTTTGACCTAAAGTTTTTAAATGCTGGAATAAAAAGATGGGTAACAATTTATTATACAAGCAGAGCGAGATGCGTTAAGTGTAAAAAAGTAATCAGTTCTGAATGTCCTGAAAATCTGCAAAAATATGGACACGGCTTAATAAACTGGGTAATATATCAGAATGTCGCGGGAAACCAATCTCTTTATCAAATAGCGTCCATGCTAGATGACCTTTTTGGCTTATCTCTAAGTGGTTCAGCGTTGCAAAGGTTTAAGAAGATCGCCGCAGAATATTACCAAGAAACCTACCAAGGGATTATCGATAAAATAAAACGAGGAAGTTTTATACATGTTGATGAAACACAAGTGTCCTTTCCTGGGGTAAACGGATATGTTTGGGTTTTCACAAATATGGAAGAAGTTTATTTTATGTATACTTCTACAAGGGAAGGAGAATTCTTGAAAGAATTACTGGAAAATTTCAAAGGTGTTTTAATATCCGATTTTTACGGAGCGTATTGTTCACTCGAATGGATACAGCAAAAGTGTCTTATTCATTTAATCCGTGATTTAAATGATGATTTACGCAAAAATCCATTTGATGATGAATATAAGAAGATGGTAGTTGATTTTTCCCTATTATTGCGACAAATAATTGCCACAGTAGATAAACATGGTCTTAAAAAAACGAAGCTTAGCAGACATAAAAAGAATGTACTTAATTATTTTCGAGACATTTTCGGCCGGAACTATACGTCTGAATTGGCTCAAAAATACCAGAAAAGATTTCAAAAAAACGAAAATACATTATTTACATTTTTAGACTATAACGGCATACCGTGGAATAATAATAATGCTGAGCATGCTATTAAATACTTTGCGATTTATAGGCGGAGAATGAAAATAAGCGGTCACATTACAGAAAGAGGGCTGAAACAATACCTTATTTTATTAAGTATCTATCAGACTTGTCAATATCAGGACATAAATTTTATGGAATTTCTGGTTTCCAAAGAAAAAATATTATAGTTTAAGGATAATATGTCACCCTATGCGATGCATCCACGTTAAAAATAGCTTGACTATTATTTAACTAATAGTTAATATTGTCCATGTTCGCGATCAAATACAGCAAGCAGGCACTAAAAATCAAAGCGAAAATGCCTAAGGATATTGCCAAAAGGATTGACGCCGAGCTTGAATCCATAGCTGCAAGCCCCGCAAAATATGAAGGGGATTGGAAACCATTGCAAGGGTCACCATTCTGGCGACTGCGTGTAGGAAGCTGGAGGGTAATCTGTGAAATCGTAAAAAATAAACTTATAATCTACGTCCTTAAAATTGGATCAAGAGGAGATATTTATAAATGAACATCCAGATAATCGAACATAATGGAGCGCCGGAATATGCAATAATCCCGTTTGATGAATGGGAGAAAATTATCGGACGCATGGAAGAAATGGAAGACATTCGTGATGCGCGCAATATATCTGCCACCATTGCCGCTGGTGAAGAAACTTTCCCTGATGATTTCGTCAAGCGCCTATCTTCCGGCGACAGCCGTCTCAAGGTATGGCGTGAATATAGAAAGCTTACTTTGGCAAAGCTGGCAAAGGCTTGTGGAGTGTCAATCCCCGCCATCTCCCAGATTGAAAACGACAAGCGAACACCCAGCGTTGACCTTTTGGTTAAACTCTCGAAAGCGCTGTGCTGTGACATGGAAGATCTTCTTTAGTTATAATAAGACTCTATGGGGGTATGTTTTACAGAATCAGGTATCCCCGGGGTATCATGTAAAGCATTTTTTTCTACGATCCATTGATTGCCGAGATAACACCACCAAGAAGATTTTTTGAGTGTTCAAACCCAGAAGCAAAAAGCAGTTTTCTGACTGTATCATGTAATTGATAAATTGTCGCAACTTACAACCCGTTATCCTCAATTTTAACAACCTCGAAAAACTAAGACTTTGTAGGTGTTAGAAAGCTCCGCCATACCTGCATTTTCGCAATTTCATCTTAACAAATATCAGTTGAAAGATTGCATGGCCAATTACTAACCGCAAAGATTCTCAAACTATACAAATCACCACCCCAACCAATTAATCTCATTCCAAAATTCATAGCCGAAATCATCGGTTCTTGGTTTTTTATAACAAATTTTTTATTACTCCGAAGTTTGTTTCCGTTTATAAAAATTTATTCCGAGTTCGATCTCTGAACAATAAAATATAGGGATAATAATTTTATAAAAATCATTTCAGATAAGGAGGTATCGGTTTATGAAAAAGAAAATCTATACCAGACCAATTTCTGTGATGCTGTCAGTGGATATGTTCGATCAGATCAAAGCTGTTACAGACCAGGGGAATATGGGGTTCTCTGATTATATCAGGGAAAAAGCCCGGCTGAGATGGCTCAAATAAGAGCGCTGAGAAGGCCCTTCAGCAAAGGAAATCCCGTCTATTTTGAAAGATCGTTCCCTGTTGAGGCCAATGGATAAGCATAACTTTGAAATCAATAAAATTTTAATCGAGCCCAGTATGTTTTATTCATCGACATTTTACCGGCCGATTATCGACATTACACCGGCTGGCTATCGACATTATACCGGCCAGGTATCGACATTTCACCGGCTAAACCATTTGTAAATGGATGAAATAGAAAAGTTATTG
>JBEKMY010000134.1:0-4548 GCA_049523355.1 Smithella sp.
GATTGCAAACTGTAATCCTCAACTTAGACTACTGCCGAATACTGTGGATAAGTAGGTGGACACCAGCATAGTCCATATAACATTTTTCATAATAAATATTTGTTAATTAACGATTATAAGATGCAATGGAGTAATTGATATATTCCGGACTCTGAAAGCTGTAGAAAACTTCCTGTAAGTGAGTGTCAGATAATTTTCAAATTTATACACTCTTTCAAACAGTATTCATTAATATCGGTTTTCTTTACCTTGGACAAATTTCCTTTGATATACCAACTTGGCATAAGTATGTAATTGCCAGAAAATGCCAAGTAGCGAAAGTTCATTTTGTTTGATTTATAAGCAATATTTTTCTTTTTATTTTTACTAAACCAGAGTATTAAAGAAACAATCATAGAAAAAAAACCAACTTGGTATATTAATTGTAGGCCGCCGCGCTGCGACCAACAACATCAGATACCATAAGGATACATCGTGAATAAATCCAGTGTAATGAAAGGCGATTATGGAATAGACGCCCCGCCAGCGATTCGTAATTTGCTAATTTCTGGTGTGGCATCCATTATTGCAGGTATCATTCTGCATTCTATCCTTGCCTCAACTCAATCACTGGTAGCCATCATCTTATTGATTTGTGGGCTACTAGCTGGCGCCAGTATGTTAGTCACTGCCGCCCTGTTGATATGGAGTAGCAAAGTTGGCAAACTTCAATTACGAGAAAGACTTATAGATTCACTTGCTTTGCATGGGACTGAAACTGTCCTTGATGTCGGTTGCGGGCGCGGCTTATTGCTCAATGCCGCTGCCCGACGCCTCACCACAGGTAAAGCTATTGGAATAGACCTCTGGCAAAGTGCGGACCAGTCTGGCAATCACCCTGAAAGCGCATTGGCGAATGCTAAAGTTGAAGGAGTGGCCAATCTTGTCGAAGTGAAAACAGGCGACATGCGCGAGTTGCCATTTGAAGACCAGACGATTGATGTCGTGGTTTCAAGTTTGGCAATCCATAACATCCCTGACAAACAGGGACGGGCGAAAGCCGTGCAGGAAATTGCGCGGGTACTAAATCCTGGCGGGCAGGTAGCCTTACTTGATTTTCAATGCACGGCTGAGTATGCTCGGACCCTACACAAGTTGGGCTGGCACGAAGTCAAGCTCTCAGGAACGCAATTTCAGATGTTTCCGCCTGTAAGAGTAGTGACAGGAAAAAAACCTGCATAAACAGTGTGCGGGCTAACACCGGGTTGCAGGCGACGTTGCTCCGCTTCGCAACGCGCCTGAACCCGCTCGTTGCACCTTTTAAATGGTAATCATCAAATTTGACAGCCAAGAAAAACTAAACTTTAGTAGGTGGACACCAGCATGGTCAATGTAACTTTTTTCGTAATAAATATTTCTTGATTAACGATTATAAGGTGCAACAACGGAATCAATGGTTTCCGGTCTCTCGGGCTTATGAAAAACTTCCTGTAGTCCTCAAATCGTTAATCTTAACAAACATGCAAGCTTTCAATCCGTAACAAACACTATTCTCTTGACCTTTTCCGTATTATTATTATATTTTTAAAATAATAAGTCAGTGGGAGGAAATATATGTCCGAATTAGTTCGTTTTGGTGTTTCGCTGGAAGACGATCTTTTAAATAAATTTGATCGTCATATCAAAAAGCAAAAATATACAAACCGATCGGAAGCTATCCGTGATTTAATCCGAGAAGAACTGATCAAAAAAGAATGGACGGAAAATAAGGAAGTAACCGGTGCGATAACGATCGTTTATGATCACCATACACGAGAACTAGTTACCAAAGTTTTAGATGTTCAGCATGATTATCATGCATGCATTCTCTCAACACAGCATATTCATCTCGATCATCATAATTGTTTTGAAATTATTGTAACAAAGGGCAAATCAAAGGAAATTGAGGAACTTTATCAGAAACTAAAGTCCATCAAGAACGTAAAACATGCGGGATTTATGATGGCGACCAAGGGAAACGACTTATCCTGATAATCAAAGGGGTTATCTACTATATTCTTTAACTTTCTAATCCGCTCGGGAGCTGAGTGCACACCCGGCATATCTGAAGCGAAAGGAAAGTTCCAAATTGTTTTTTTACTGAAACCAAGTAAACTCGGCAAGTACTTCTTCCTATAAGTGTTTAAATCTATTAATTTACAAGCATAAAAGACTTCAAATATAAAGATGTAAGTGGAATCTCCGAAGTATTTTATTGAATGCCAAATGAAATAAGTAAAACATTATCAATATATTCTGTTAAATATTCCTTGACTTTTTCGTAATATTTTTTATATATTCGTGTCACTAATGGTTTGCATTATTACGATTACTATTTTCATGCTACGGAATAATGATACCCAGAGGGGCGGCCTTTTGCCAACTTCCCCCAGAATGCGACGGAGGAAGCCCTTCTGGGCGGCATTAACCTGGAAGACATTCATTATTATTGAATATTTATTAAGGACAGAACAGACCATCAATGAACAATGCAAAGTCCCTTTATTCATCTGTTATGAATGAAAAGTCTATTGGAATATTAATCTCATTGGTCATTCATATGAGTTTCATACTCATTTTGTTGGCTGTGCCGATGGCAAAATCAAAACCACATCTACAAATCATTCAGGTTAGTTTTTATAATCAATCTGAATTTCCAATAGATAGTCAAAAGCCGAGCGCGGCAAAGTCAAAAGAAACTAACGAAATAGTTTACAAAGATAATTTTAAGGCAATGGCTGTGCAACCGGCACGCAAAGACACGCCGCAAAAAACCACTGTTATAATGAACAGCCCGGTAATCATTGCCGAGAAAACCTTGACAGACGAAAAACCTGTCGCGACACAAAGTCAGAATACGGCGGTCATTCCTGCGAAAAGCATCGGTAGTCAGGGTATTTCTCAAGGGACCTCGCTCGCCATTTCTAAAGGAAATAATCAACAAGGCATTGTTGAATCGAAATTCGGCGATACGGGATCTCCAGCCTTCATCCACCAGGAAATACCTGTTTATCCGTTATTGGCAAGAAAACTGGAAAAAGAAGGAAAAGTAATGCTCAAATTATTAATAGATGCGAATGGAAAGCTGCAGAATATAGAAGTGGTTCAACCTGGTGGATTTGGCTTCACGGAAGCGGCAATAGAAGCAGTAAAAAAGTCAACCTATGCGCCGGGTTATCGTAATGGTGAAAGAGTATTGACCAAAGCCCTCCTGCCTGTTCGATTTCAGTTGCAATAAGGAGAAAGTGAAAATGGCGCAACTCAAAAACATTATTAGTTATGGAATTAAGGAAACATAAAAAATAGAGAGGCAGGGGATTACCTTTGGCGGATGACCCCCTGCTTCAGAAGAAGAGCGACAACACAACTAACATCACCCCTCTGCTGTAGTTTATATCATAAAGGAGGTGGGATGTAAACAACAGGAGGGAGAGGAATGCGAAAAAGGTATTTTATTGTATTATTTTTAATTGTATTTTCTTTGACATCTTTTGCAGAGGAAAATACTCCAACCAACACTCAAGGGAACGATGTAACAAAAGTGGAAGAAAAAAGCCCGGCTAAAACTGAAGAGAAGGATGTGACAAACTTGAAAGAAATTGTCGTCACGGCAACGAGGACGGAAAAAACGGTAGAAACGGCGCCGGGAACCGTAAATATTGTCACGAAAAAGGAAATGAAAACTAGGAACATAACGACAGTTGACCAGGCTCTGGATACACTGCCGGGTGTGTACAACAAGCGGCAGTCTCTCACGGATATTGAGGCATCTATTACATTAAACGGAATTCCGGATCAAAAGAGGACTCTTATAATGATGGATGGAATACCGCTCAACGACCCCTTTGACGGAACTATAGGCTTTTCGGCATTGTCAACTGAAAATGTGGAAAGAGTCGAGGTTGTTCAGGGCCCCTTTTCCAGCCTCTATGGTGGCAATGCCATGGGTGGTGTTGTAAATATTATTACACAAATGCCGGAAAAGAGAGAATTCACCTTGATAAGCGGATATGGTTCGAGCTGGAACAGGGGAGAAGCTATGGATGACTTTCAAAAGTATTATATATCTTACGGCGATAGGCTGATCGATAGACTAAGCATGCTCGTAAGTTATGGATACAAGTCAACAAATGGTTATCCGAGTAATTTTAATGTGCAGTCGGCGCCCCCGGTAGGACCTCCTGCCGGCATTACGGGCTACTCGGCTACAACCGATAACGGACAATATGGAGGGTTGCCAGCTTACACTATAGGCGACACGGGAGACAACGCATGGTGGGATGACAATTTATCACTAAAAGCACGTTTTGATTTTACACCAGATTCAAAATTAAGCCTATCCTTTACGAGAATGCGCTATAAATATAGTTATGATGACCCTCAGACCTACTTGAAGGATGCATCAGGTAATCCCGTTTATGCATATGGACCCCCTATACCGGGATACTCCAACTACACCGTAAATCAAAGCACCTTTGACTACGGGTCGGGCGGGAAAGAAGTTAATATATATAATATAGGTTACGAAAC
>JBEKMY010000135.1:0-4479 GCA_049523355.1 Smithella sp.
TGCAACTAAAACGATCCGCAATAGAATCGGACGGAAAGCAACAAAGCCTTTTCCAATTAAGCCTAAGCGTATTGGCAGCAGGGTCCTTTTTGATATAAAAGATTTAGATGCCTATCTTGATAGGCTGCAAACTATATAACAAATTAATTGTAGCGGCTGCGAACAATATTCTTGACAAAATATGGATGCAGTGTCTGTTTAAAAAATCGTGCGGTAAGACAAGTGAAAAGTTGGATAATTTAAAACGAAATAAAAAGAAAGGAGGTTACAAAAATGGCAATTTTAGCAGAATGTCCGGGGTGCCACAAAAAGCAAAGCGTAAGTAATCGTTTATGCGATTGTGGAGAAGACTTGGTCAAGGCCAAGAAATCAAAGCGTGTTCGTTTCTGGATCAATTACAGGATTCCTGGCGGAAAACAAAAGAGGGAATCTGTCGGTTATTCCATAGAAGAAGCGAAAGATGCCGATGGAAAGCGGCGAAGCCAGAAGCGGGAAAATAGAATCTTTGACATCAAGCCCGATGCAAAAATGAGCTTCTATGAATTGACGAAATGGTATTTGAACTTGGAAAGCGTAAAAGCTTTAGCGAGGTATCCTATTCTTAAAATCAATTTAAACTCATTCAATGCAGTTTTCGGTGATAACATTGTAAATACTTTAAAGCCTGTTGACTTGGAAAATTATCAGGTAAAGAGGAAAGCCCAAGGTCAAGCTGATTCATATATCGACCAGCAGATAGCAATGGCAAGGGCTATGATCAATAAGGCTTTCGATAATGACATCGTAAGCGGCGACATCATCAAGATATTCAAGCGGGTCAAAAAGCTTCTCAAAGGCGATTCCAATGCAAGAGACAGAGTCCTTGCTTCCGATGAGTTCAATAGGCTTATGGAAGCCCTGCCTTCTCATACAAGGGCAGTTGTGGCGACGGGCTATTATGGCGGTATGAGAAAGGGTGAAGTTTTAAATTTGACATGGAGTCACATTGACATGAAAAACCGGATCATTAAGCTTGAAGCATCGGAAACGAAAGACCGGGAAGCCCGAAAAATTCCTATTTGTGACGGTTTGTATGATATACTGTTAAGCATTCCCAAGGCTATTCACGACGATCATGTTTTCTTATTTAAAGGAAAACCCATAAAGGACTTCAGGACTGCTTTGAGAAGGGCTTGCCGTGATGCCGGGATTCCTTATGGTAGAAGGACAAAAGACGGTTTTGTCTTCCATGATACCCGTCATTGTTTCAATACAAACATGAGAAGGTCAGGTGTGCCGGAATCCGTCATTATGAAGATCACGGGTCATTCCACAAGGGAAATGTTTCTTCGATATGATACCGTTGATTCTTTGGACATCCGAAAAGCTGTTGACCAAATGGAAGGCTTTTTGAAAAGTGTTGACCAAAACGTTGACCAAGCACCATTAAAAGAGAGAGAAGGTTAACAGATGAATCGGCTAAGCACTTGTTTTTATTATGGTGCCGAAGCCGGGACTTGAACCCGGACGGATTTTGTCCACTACCCCCTCAAGATAGCGTGTCTACCAATTCCACCACTTCGGCATCAAAATATATCAATACTTCTATCCGCGCGATATTTTGTCCAAACTCTATGAATTCGCTCGCGGGATAATCAAATAAAAATAGCCTTAATTACTTGCCAACCGGTGCGGCAGGTACTGCCGGCGGTTTTGCTGCATCCGGGCTTGTCACAGGAAGTGTCTGTTCCTTCACAGGGAGTCTTTGTTGACCTATTAATGAGGAACTTCTATGGCTTGCCGTATAGGTAAGTGTAAGAGATGTAAGCATAAAAAGTATGGCTATTGCCGCAGTCAGCTTTCCTAAAAACGTACCAGCTCCTGAAGAGCCAAAAACCGTTTGGCTGGAACCGCCGAACGCCGCGCCCATATTGGCGCCCTTACCTGCCTGCAGGAGCACAATCACAATCAAAACAAGGCAAGCTAAAACATGTAAAATAACTAATAATGAATACATAAAGTCTCTCTTATAAAAAAATATTATTAATCTTAATCAAGGCTTGCAGAGCCAACCACAACTTCATTTGTTTTTCAGGGACATTTTTTATTATATCGTCCGCTTAGAGCCGGTGGACAATACCAAAACGATATGGGCTAGTCAACTTTTTTCTTTCTGTCACTATTTCTATTAAGTTGCCCTATATTTAGCCAAAGCTTCTTTTTAATTAACGGCTCAACGTAACGCCAACCCTGACGCAGTATTCGTTTATTGGACACCGGGTGCAAAAAGGAGAAACGGGCTTGCATGTTTGGCGGCCAAAAGCAACCATTATAGTATTATAAATAATCCAATGGCGACGTGGCAGCTTTTTTCGCAGAGCAAATTCGGTTTCATCGGGTGTTTTTGTTTTAACGTAGCCCAGCCGGTTGGAAATCCTGTGCACATGCGTATCAACACAAATGGCATCCTTGCCATAAGCGAGCGAAACAACCAGGTTGGCGGTTTTGCGGCCAACCCCTTTGATACTCAGTAAGTCGTCAATGTCGTCCGGCACTTTCGAGGCAAAACGGTTTATTAGTTCCATGCAGGCATGATGAATATTGCGCGCTTTTACCCGGTAAAAACCTACAGGATAAATTGCCTTGGTTATTTTATCTAAAGGAACTTTCAACATCTCTTCCGGGGTGGAAGCAAGCTCAAAAAGTCTTTCGGTTGCTACAGCCGTAACTTCATCTTTTGTGCGCAGGCTCAGGAGAGTGGAAATTAAAATAACGAAAGGGTCGCGCTGATTCTCGGCCAGATGAGACACTATCGGCATCGTTCCCACTGCCAGTTCCTTTTTTAATATTTTTATTACTGTGTTGATTTGACTGTCTTTCATTTCACTCCTGTAAACATTTAAAAGTTGGATGCCGGTTCATGGACAACAGATTTTATAAGAGTTTCTGCGGCTTTTTCCTGCGCCGGTTTTCCGCTGACGGCCAGCCAGACGCTTCCTTCCGCTCCGCAAACACCGCCCGCCGCGACCAAGTCAGTTGATGCGCCGGTAAGCAAAGCGATACCGTCAATCTCTGTAAAAATCTCTCCCGGGACGGGCAAAAGCCACGGGCCTTTGGCGCCGGGAGCGTTCATTTTTACCGCTAGTTTATCAAGATTTTCGTAAACGCGTTTTTCCAGTCCAACCGGAAGAATTAAACGGACGCGACGGCCAGCCATCGCTTGCAGAGAAACGCTGATGGTTCCAGCTTTTGGATCGCCAATCAGGATTGCTGCGCGCTTTTGTATTATATCAATGGCATTGGCGCCCTTTAGAATAACGTCTCCTTCGCGCAGATTATCTGCTACATCAAATATGGTCTTGCCTCTTAAAAATACTCCATTTTTTATTATCACATCACCGGGGAATTTGCCTTCGTCAGAAATTCTTCCTGCGGAAGTTACCGGACGATTGGGCGGAAGAATTATTCCACGATAAAAATGGTTCCTATTAAAATCTTTTTCCTGACCAAGCATTGAAAGTATTTCCTCGGCAGCATAGCCATTAGTTGTTCCGGCAACGATGACAATAGTTCCTTTTTTAATAGCTTTCGTTACCGCGGTATGTCTGACAAGCGCTTTTCCGATCAGACGTTTCCCCGCGGCAGGAGTTAAAACAAATTGCTTCATAAAGGTATCTCCTCTAATTTATTGCGGTTTTTTTAGTTGCGCCGCTTTACTGTATACGTGTTTACGCGCCAGCCGGCATGATATTTCTTCCCAACTTATTATGGAATGTTGAATTCTGCAGCGAGCGCATTCCCGTAGCTTGCTACGGGGGTAAGCGAGCGAATATATAACTATAATTCCCCCTAAGAATCGAAGATTCTCCGTGGCTTGCCACGGAGAGCTTCAATATCATTTTATCGATGTATTTACAAAACGAAATCCGTTTTTGCCGGCGTTTTTTACTTTTTACATGGCTTCGTCGGCCAACTTTATAAGTTGATCCATATCTTCGCCATGGTCGGAAAAAAGCGCGATTCCTACACTGGTGCCGACAACTGCCTGCCGGTTTTTGAAAATGACCGGTTTGGATATCAATTGGATGACTTTCCCGGCAATCCGGGCGAATTATTCTGAGAATTAATTTCGGTATTAAAAACACTTATTTATGAGTATCCGGTGCTTTGTGTTGTTAAAGCCGGAGATTTATATTTCATTGACACGCAATGTTGTTATTCTTATACTCTCCTCAAAACAAGCTTTTGTAAAATCAGAGGGAAAATGGGCAAGAAAGTTTTAGTGGCAATGAGCGGCGGAGTCGATTCATCCGTTGCCGCCATGCTGCTCGCAGATGAAGGTTATGATGTTTCCGGTGTAACTATGTGTTTCGGCATAACGACAGAAGGAGACAGTGCGAAATGTTGCGGAGCCGATGCGATCAATGATGCGAAGAGAGTGTGTGACAGACTCAAAATTCCTCACTATGTTTTTGATTATGCGTCCCAGCTCGAAGATAA
>JBEKMY010000136.1:0-4454 GCA_049523355.1 Smithella sp.
ATACCCTTACTCCTCCTATATGTATTAGATTATATCGATAACCATAAATACACCAAAGAGCTGAGGCACGACAATATTTTCATCCTCCTTTGTGACAGTATGCTGTCATGGATGTTTCAATCGGAAATAAACAAAATAGCTGAACAATAACTTAATATATGATACAAGTATTACATGCAGAAAATTTTTTTAAAATGATTGACGAAGATAACCTTGAACTAAGAAAAATTGCCTGAAAGTATGTATGAGGCAGATAATCAAAAATAAAAACGGCTACCTTGCCTATCATAATCAAATCAAACATCTAATCCAAATTGGCATAGCGCTATCCGGCGAAAAAGATATCAATCGTCTTCTGGAAAATATTGTGGATGAAGCACGCAAATTGACCAATGCCGATGCAGGCACGCTTTATATCATGTCGGACGACGAAACTGAGCTTCAATTCGCAATTGTACAAAATAATTCATTGAATATTCGCATGGGCGGCACCGGCGGAGTTATAACATGGCCGGCTGTTAATTTAAAAAATGCCGACGGCAGCGACAATGAAGCCAATGTTTCCGCTTACGCGGCTATTTCCGGCGAGATCATAAATATTGCTGATGTTTACGACGTTCAGGGTTTCAACTTTGAAGGAACAAAAAGGTTCGACAAAAATACCGGTTACCGTTCGAAATCAATGCTTGTCGCGCCTTTACGTAATCACGAAAATAACATTATCGGCGTTTTACAGCTTTTGAACGCTTTGGATACGACAACAGGCGAAGTCATAAATTTTCAACCCGAATCACAGGAAATTATTCTGTCATTAGCGTCACAGGCTGCAGTCGCTCTTTCCAATAGCCATTTAATTCATGATTTAGAGAATTTATTTGAATCATTTATTAAAACAATAGCGGCAACCATTGATGAAAAATCTCCCTATACAGGCGGCCATATACGCCGCGTTGCCGAATTGACAATGGCCATTGCCGAGAGGATAAATGAAACACAGCAGGGGTGTTTCGCCGCTGTAAAATTTTCTGATGATCAGTTGCGTGAATTACGCATGGCCGCATGGCTCCATGATGTGGGGAAAATTACCACTCCTGAATATGTCATCGATAAGGAAACAAAATTACAAACGGTGTACGACCGTATCCATGAAGTTAAAACACGCCTGGAATTAATCAAAAAAGATTATCTGCCGACGAATCAATCCGGAAATAAAGATCAGCGTGTCTACAAAACCACCGGAAGCGCCGACGCGGAAATCAAAGAATTAGACGAGGAAGATCAATTTCTGCGGGAAGTTAATAAAGGCGAAGAATTTTTGAGTGATGAAAAGATCGCCAGAATCAAAAATATTGCGCAACGTGAATGGAATATGGACGGAGAGATCAGGCCGCTTCTTTCGGAAGAGGAAGTTTATAATTTATGTGTGCGACGCGGCACTCTTAACGAAGAGGAGCGAAATTTAATTAACAATCATGCTCTTGTTACACACAAAATACTTGCCGGACTTTCGTTCCCGAAAAAACTGCGTCATGTTGCCGATTATGCCGCCGCTCACCATGAAAAGATTGATGGTAGCGGTTATCCCTTCGGGCTGAAGGGAGATGAGATTCCGCTTCAATCAAGAATTATTGCAATAGTCGATATTTTCGAAGCGCTTACCGCCGAGGACCGGCCATATAGAAAAGGTAAAACTTTATCCGAGGTTTTAAGAATAATGGAGGTTATGGTCAGACAGAAGCATATTGACAAAGATTTATTCGATTTTTTTATAAAAGAAAAAATCTACGCTGATTATGCAAAACGGGAGTTGATGCCGCAGCAAATAGACATCTGACGACTGCGCTTCATAGCGGCACGTGAGTTTTGTAATTACACTTTTCAAATCGTTATCCTTGCCGAGCATGCTAAATGCCAAACCGTAATCAACACTTTTTTCGTCTCATATTTTGTGACTAATATTTTCTTGACAGACAAGACCGCGTTTCTTATACTTTACAGCACAAAGAGGATGTTTTTATCACTTCAATCAATGATCAACCTGTGAAATGTTATTAAAGAATGAGATTCAATCTATGGAAATGGGTCAACAGATATATGGTTGACATGCTGTGGCACTATAGATAAGCAAGGCGGTAAAGATTGAGAAAATTTTCTACTCAATTCAATATCAATAATAATTTAATACATATTTGAGAATATACTATGCCCGATGAATCCACGCCACAAAACACAGAGCCCCTTGCACGACGGCTCGCAACGATCCTGTGCGCAGATGTCGCAGGCTACAGTAAGATGGTGGCCGAAAACGAAGAGCGTACAGTGCGCGTGTTTCGCGGCCACCGGGAAATATTCGAATCGCTGGTCAATCTGCACAGGGGTCGGATCTTCAATACAGCGGGCGACGCGCTGCTCGCCGAATTCAACAGCGCAGTAGAGGCGGTTCGCTGCGCGACAGAAATCCAGGCCGCGCTGCAAACGCGCAACGAACATCTCGCGCCTGAAGAAAAGATGCAGTTTCGCATGGGCATCAATCTGGGCGACGTTATTATTCAGGGCGATGATTTACTCGGCGACGGTGTGAACGTTGCGGCGCGAATCCAAACTGCGACCGCACCCGGCGGCATCTGCATATCGGGCAGCGTGTACGACCAAATTCAGAACAAATTGTCGCTCGACTTCAAGCTGCTGGGCAACCAAACATTCAAGAACATCCCTAAACCGGTCCGCACATACACCATCAATGAAGTCGCGGCCATAACCACAACAACGCGCAAAACGAGGTGGCAAGTGCCGGCAGCGATCATCGCGGCGGTGTTGGCGATCGCGGGCACGGGATACTGGGGCTACCAGCAGTACGATTCGCACCGCGCTAATCAACTTCGGGACAACGCGAAATTGGCCGCCCAGTTGGAGGCGCAGAAACAGTCCACCGAGCAGGCGCAGTTGCAGACACAGAAACTGATGGCGGAAGAAACACGACGTAGCGCGCTGGAAGAGCGCAATAAACTGGAGCAGGAACGCAAGCAGCTTGAGGCGGAGAAACATGCCGCCGAGCAAGCCAAACGCGAAGCGCAGTTGCAGGCACAAAAACTGACGGCGGAAGAACCACAGCGCCGCGCGCCGGAAGAGCGCAAGCGGTTTGAGCCGGCGACTCAGCATGCGGCGTCCATCGAAGGGAAACAAGAGTCGAAGCTTGCGCCGCACGACGGCTCCTACAGCGGACAGCTCTGCACCCAGCTTTCCAGGGGACCCTTCTGCTGGCCGGTCGCGCTGGTGGTGCGCAACGGAATAGCCGAAGGCAACTGGATCAGCGCATCGCAAAAGACATCAAAGGCAACTGGAACCATCGCGGCCGACGGCTCGGTCCAGTTGAACCTGACGGGCTGGACTCCGACTGGCAGTCCTGCGGAGGCGAAACTACTTGGCCACATCGTTGATGGGGCGATCACAGCATCCGGCCAATGGAAGATTAATAGCTTTTGGAAGAGTAGCTATGCAGTTTCAGGAGAATGGAAGCGTAATCCCTGATCAGACCACCTGTGGTTTTTGCGCGAAACCTGCAAAGCCTAAGAAAATAATCTCATCCGGGACGAGCATTTCCGGAAAACAGCATGTGATTTACAGGTAGCTGGATTTCGGGTATAAAACTGGATGGCGACATTCGGAAATAGCGACCTTGACGTGGTGGCAGGTGGACCGCTTGAAGATGGTGGCCCAAAGACAAGAGGTATATCTCAACACGTTGTAATTACATTTTAGTTTCAGTCGCTGATTTTGGCTGTAATAAGTTTGGCTAACTACTTGATTTTAGTTGGTGCCCCTGGCGCGAGTCGAACGCGCGGCACACGGATTAGGAATTCTAAAAGTACAAAAATTTAACTCCTTGATCTCAGGTCTGATTTCCCGTAAAGACTTAAAAACAATCAAAAAAACGATTCCATCTGTTTCTGTCTATTCTATCTGTTCCTATTCCTTCCCAATATTTCTATCACAATTTTATCACAGCTTGACTGCGGATTAATACTACTATGGTCAAAACAACAGTAAATTTTGAGGTAACTACCTCCCCTCCATCCAGTCCAACGCCGGCGGCGGCACCTAGCACTCTAGGTATATCACCTCGCCTAGCATCAGTAATAACCTTCATTGATGAGAACCTCGCGCGATCAACAGAACAAGGACAGTAGCTTTTATTCCTTCAAGGTAGCTTCTATAGATCGATAATTTGATGGTCGAAACAACTGTAGGTACTGGGATAGTTTCTAAAGTTCGTTTACAGGTAGCAGTAGTAGCTGTCCACGGTGATCAACAGTAGCTTCGAGTAGCTTAGAGGAGCTGTAGTAGTTTCCTCAGAAATTTTCCGAGAGTAATAACAGCTCTGGTACAGCTGTGATCTCGTTTCTTAAAGAAGGTCGGATAAATAGCTTGCGTAATATTTTTGTGGGAGTAGCTGA
>JBEKMY010000137.1:0-5021 GCA_049523355.1 Smithella sp.
TCTGCTGTCAAAACCGGATCGCTTTTTATCCACTGGTCTAAATCGTCCAGCGAATATAAAATTTTGCCGCCTTTTTTGTAGTAGCGGCAACCGACTTTCCGGCATCTGAAATTAGCCAGTGTTCCAGCTGTAAATCCCGTATATTCAGCCGCCTCACGCGTGTTTAAATATTGTTTGGTCATTTAGAAACCTCCTAATTTTTATTAATGCTATTTTAATAATGACGAGAACTAATGTCAAGCGCTAAGTTACTGATATTACTTATTATTTAATATATATAGAGATACATCAAGGTACAAAGAAGTATAACCATACACATTAATTTCGGTTCTCTTTTTGTTGAAAAAAAATGATATTTCCTAAAAATCGGACTTAAAAATAAAGTGGATGATAGTCCGCCAAGAATAAAGGAAGCGGGATAGGATGACAAAGTAAAGGGTCTTTTGCGAAATATAAAGATACAAAAACGGATCAAGTATGGTGCGTGCGCCGATTGGTGCCCCGGTTTTTATTACTTGACAATTTCACCGCGCTGTTTTTTCTCGACTCTTCAAAACCATTCTCCAGCGCTATGGTCGCCCGGCGCTTGTGATCCGGCAATAAGTGGCTGTATCTTTCTGTCAATGCCGTTGTCTGGTGTCCTAGAAGCTCTTTGATAGTGGTTAGGGATTCCCCCTGTATGCAAAGCCAGCTGGCGAAAGTATGTCTTAAAGTATGAAACGTCACCAGCTCACGGGAATCTGAAATTCCCTTATTGAAGCCAAGAGTATTTACAATCCGTCTGAAAACTTGCGAAACGGCCCGCGCCTGGCTCCCGTTTCGATCGGGAAAAACCAGCCCTTCCGGTTCTGCCGGTGTCCGTCCCTGCAACATTTCCTTGACGGCTCGTGTCATATAAGCAAAACGGGTGCGCTTATTTTTCGGGTTAGATATGCGTATCACATCAGAAGAAAAATCCAGGTCAAAAGCTTTCAGATTGAAAATTTCGCCCGCTCTCATGCCCGTATGAAGGGCCATTAATGCAATGTCATAAAGCGTGGTTGATGGATTCTTTTTTAATTGTTCCAACAATAGGGTCGCTTCCTTATGTGTCAAAAACCGTGTTCTCTGGTTCTGCAAGAAAGGCATCTTCACGCCTTTTATGGGATTGGCTCCTTGGTACATACCCCAGGCAATAGCCTTGTTGTAAAGTTGTCTGATCAAAATTAGACAATGCCTTACCGAAGCGTCGGAAAGTTTCTCTTTCGTCAACTCGGATTTCAAGCGTTCCAGATCAAAAGATGATATTTCGTTCAAGCGTTTATCTTCAAAACGGTTTTGCAAGTGTTTTTGATAACGGTAAAGATCGTCAATTCCTTTCCTCGCCTTGATTTCTTGCGCCCAAGCATAATAACGCTTCCATATGTCACGCATATACGGTGCCTTCGCCTTTTGCTTCGGCAGCTCTTGACCATGCCGGATAGATCGCAACCGTTCCGCCCGTATTTCCGCCGCCAGCTTTGCAGAGTAACCCTCGCTTAGCCAGCCAACCTTTTCCCAAACCTTCCGGCCATTATGCTTATAAGCTACATCATAACAAATGTCCGGTTTGCCCTTGAAAAGTTTTCCCTCGGATTCCCTCTCGTAAACGCCTTGATATTTTGTTCGTTGTCTTTTCATTTCCGGCACCTTTTTTTCAACTTTTTGATAATCCGTTTCTCAGTCTTTGCTACCCTATAGCTACCCTAAACGATGATAAGCAGGTTTTTAGGGTTAAAAATAATGATACCCAAACAAGGCATAAGTGCTTTATTTTATAACATGAATTATGTCAATTGATTTTTAATGAAGAAAGGTAAAAAACACGTTAAAACGGATTAGGAATCCGTTGCTCTATCCTGCTGAGCTACAGGGGCAGCCATTTTAAAGAATTTGTCGCGACTTAACATTCTTTCAAAGCGCTGTCAATCATAAGAAAGATACGTCCGGGAAATGTTTCACAATGCGTTACGAATAGCAATAATTTGCTTATCTTTATACCCCAATGATATTTTAACTTTGTTTAGGTTCGAATTGGTTCTTTGCCGACCAGAACGCCGGCAGGTGGCGCAGTAAATACATCAGGCTTTTGCGATGCTGCCAGATGCGTTTGCGAAATTTTTCGCGCCATACTTTATCGGAATAAAAACGCTTTACATGCTCGTTGTATAGTTGATCGAGTCTTTCCCTGGAAGCAATCCCTTTGGGCACAAAAACAAAATTCAGACAGTTCATCAGGCGCCAGTCTTCATTAAAAGAGCCTTCGTCTTTTATTGTGCCCCACAACGGCGCGCCGGGGAAAGGCGTGAATTTGGCCATGTTCATATCGTCCAATCCCAGTGAAATGATAAAATCGGATGTACGCTTAATTGATTCTTCCGTCTCACCGGGCAGGCCCATCATAAAAAGTCCTTTGGCGCGTAAACCCGCTTCCTGAATCCGCCGCACAGTATCGTTCACATCATCAAGCGATATGCCTGATTTATGTCTGGAGAGCATTTCCTGATCGGCCGATTCAACGCCCAGTGAAACCATCAGGCATCCGGCATTTTTAAGCATCTTTAGTAAATCGTCATCGGTGTAACCCACGCGCACGGCACAGTTAAAATTAATTCCCAGAGGATAGCGGCTGAGTTTTTCGCAAAGCTCGACAATACGTTCGCGATTGGCAGTAAATAGATCATCGTAGATGTTAATGTGCCGCACACCGAATTTTTCCCGTAAATATTTCATGTGTTCGTAAATGTATACGGCAGAATTGTAACGAAAGCCTTTTTTGAAAACGGAGCGGTCACAATAGGAGCATTGATACATGCAGCCTCGCGAGGTAATCATTGTGGCTCCTGGAGTATTGATATAACTGAATAATGGCAGGTGGTAATCGCCGGGAAAACCTTTAAGCTTTTCATAGGCGGGAAATGGCAGAAAATCTAAATCCGGTATTCTCGGACGCGGATCATTGGTAATAACATCCGCTTCGCTCCGCCAGATCAATCCTTTAATTTGAGCGGGGTCAAAATCACAGGCAAGATCAGCTACCGTTGCTTCGCCCTCTCCGGCAACAAGAAAATCAAAAGCCAGATAATCCCGCAGAAGCTTTTCCCCTAAAGCGGAAACATGGACTCCTCCGCAGACCGTTATAATGTCGGGAGAATTTTCTTTGATTTTTTGCGCGAGGTCGGCGGCATCGGGAAACGATGAGGTCGTCGCCGAAAAGCCGACAATCTGCGGTTGATAGGCTAAAATTGCCTGCGCCTGCTTTTGCAAATCAAGCGGAGCATCAAGGCCAAGGCAATCATAAACATAAACATCGTGGCCTTGTTCTATAAGATAAGCCGCGATGGAAAGCAAACCCTGCGGCACCATCCTGTTGGCAATATCGGTAATATCGCGCTTTCCGGGGAACCAGTTAAATCCCCGCGGATGGACAAGAACGATTCGTTTTTTTTGTTCAGAGGAAACCATGTATATAGATACTTTCCCCGCACAGGCAGGAACACAGGTGCTGTTACTTATAATGTAATTTTATGTAAAAAAATAATTCCGCCGGTACTATACCTTTTTATTAATTGTTTTTCCAATGAATGGCTCAAAATGATACCATTCAAAGGGATGCCGGGCGGCAAAACGGGCAAGATCGTCGGCGTAAGCCTGCGCTGATTCCTGTACCGCTTTTTTTCGATCCGCGCGCGAGGCGGCCGAAATCTTTCGTCCTTTGGAAACTTTAATATGGTATTGCCCGACAGCCTCCTGATAAACAAAAAAAGTTAAAATTGGCGCTCCCGTCATCAAAGCGAATAAATGCGGCGTATCCGGAAGACGCGCCTCATACCCCATGAAATCCACAGTGACATAGCTCTGCCTGCCCCAGAGACGATCACCTGCCATGGACACAATTCCGCCTTCGCGCAGGAAATTGATTCCCTCGATCAAAGCAAAAGGCGACTTTTCGTCCTCGGACGTCGCTACGATTCTGATGCCGCTTTTAGCCAGATTTTCTTTCTGAACACGTTCCATCTGCTCTTTGAGTTTTGCGCCAAGATAAAGCATAATAGGCATCCCTTTGCTGTTAAGAGTTTGCGCCGCCAGTTCCCAGTTGCCGATATGCGACATCAGTAAAATCGCCCCTGTCTTTTTTTTCAAAGCCTCTTCCAGATATTCCCAGCCTTCCCTGGCAAATTCGATATTTTCTTCCCCAAGTCGGATAAACCGGTGGATATAGATACCGGTAAAATTATGATATTGCTTCCACGCGCAATAGAGATGATAGAAAAAGCCGCGACCGGGAAATAAAGCGCGATAGAATTTGCAGCTGGCCGCCACACGCGTCGGGAAAAGAAAATAATATCCGGTGGCTATAAACCAGGAAAATGTGCGGAAAAACCACATTCCCAACTTGCGGGAAAGATAAATCGCTATTTTATAAGAAAATGGGTGTCGTGGCGATCTAATACGTATACGGCAAGATTGCTATCTCATTACGTTACGATTTCTTTCCCACAAACCATTTTTCTTCTACATGGGCGGTTGATGATGCATGAATATTGACATCAAATCCGGCAGCGGCCATGAAACAGGTGATCTCTTTTTCCGGACGGAATCGTTTTCCCATACCTATTATTTTTAAATGAGCCGCTTCAATCCATCGTTTCCATGGAACCTTTCTCTCCGAAGGAATGGTTGCGCGAATCAAAAGCGTGCCGCCTGCCCCAAGTTTTTCATGAATCCGGCGCAAGATCAGTTTAAGTTCTTCATCATCAATCAGATGCAGCATGTCCAGCATGAGCACGTAATCAACAAGCCCTTCTATAACAGGTAAATCCGGTGCGCGACCTGTTTGCACACTGCCGCGGCTGCCAATGGCGTAAGAGGCGTTAAGCACCCGTACTTCATCCGGCTCCAGACCGTAAACTTTAGCTTCGGGATAAATTTCCAGAAGCCAGGTAGCGGGAATTCCGTAGCCGCAGCCGATATCAATAATCCTTCGGGGATTTTGCACATAC
>JBEKMY010000138.1:0-7466 GCA_049523355.1 Smithella sp.
TCGGTTGTGATGATTAAAAATTCGTCTCCACCGACACGAGTAACAATGTCGGTTTCGCGCACGCATGAAAGCATACGCTGGGCCACTTGCTGGAGAACATAATCACCGGCATCATGGCCAAGTGTGTCATTGACGTCTTTGAAACCATCCAGATCGATAAACATCACGGCCACTGCTTTCTTATACCGGCGAGCCATGTTAAGGGCCACGGACAGCCGGTCCCTGGCAAATCTCAAACTGGGAAGGTTAGTCAGCAAATCGTGGGTCACTAAATATTGTATTTGCTCTTCCGCCTGCTTGCGTTCGGTTATGTCACGGTAGTTAATAATTATAGATTCAACAACATTATTGTTTACCAGGTTGCTTCCCACCGCTTCGAGCGTACGCCAGCTTCCATCCTTATGACGAAGACGCAGTTCAGCATTCATAACCGGAGAGTTTGTATCCGTGGACAAAGTATTGAATACATCGGCTAAAGCCTTGATGTCATCCGGATGAACAGTCTCACTTCCTTTGAAACCAATCCTTTCTTCAGGTTTGAATCCCAAAATACTCTCAATCGCCGGATTTACATAGAGGATAACCCCTTCCGGATTAACCAGAACAATCATATCTGAAGAGTGTTCTACGAAAGCACGGAAACGCTTTTCCTCAAACTGTAATTTCTCCTCAATCCGTTTACGGTCGGTTATGTCACGCATTACGCCAAGAATATGCAACGGTCGCTGATTTTTATCTCTGATAAATGAAAGCTTCGTCTCCGTCCACACGGTGGTCCCATCTTTTTGCCTAATTTCCAACTCAATCGTCCGGGATATGTCCTCTTTATGTTCTAATTTTTCAAGCTCCATAGCCTCGGAAAGTGTCCTGCTGGCCAAATCCAATGATGAAGGAGTCATTGCATCAAGAGGTGCTTGTTTCATTACTTCTTCAGGTTCGTATCCCCTCAGTATTTTTACAGAAGGGCTGACATATGTGTAATTCAGATTCATATCCAAAACGAAGACGACATCATGGATGTTGTCGGTGAGATGCTTGATGGTGGAACTGTCTTTAGAAATCTTGGTCCTGAGGCTGGAGATATAACCCCCAATGATGGAAAAGGTCACCAGGACAAGAGCCAACACAACCCATTGGAGATATTCAATATTAAAATTGACGTCTTGAGGATGGTAGAGTTTGAGCAGGGCGATATCGATCCCGTATGTAAGCAGAGTGAAAATGCTGATATATAAAAAACTGCGGGTGTTGAGACGGAAGATACCGAACAGAAGAATAATGATGTAGCTCAGCAACAGGACGCCGCGGGACTCATTAGCAAAATACATTCCATACATTACCACAAGGCTGGCGACACACATCTGGAGTGCCGTCAGGCTGGGATCGGCCATTTTCAGATTTAAGCCAGTGCGGAATATTATATACAGCGAAATGTTAATGATGGAAGCCATGATCAGCAATCCGACAATGGCCTTCCATTCCGTGAATCCGGCCAGATAGGAGAAATAAGCAATAGACACGGCAAGGGCATAGGCGGCAACTGCCATAAAAAAACGGCGGATGCGCAGCGCCTGTTTTGGATCATCCTTGGGGATGATAGAAAAATTGATAATAGCTTTCTTTTTCATTATAGAAGTATCCTAAGAAGGATTTTGTCTGTCGATGAAATAAAGACACCAAAAAGTGGAATGTGGCGTCGATGTTTATCGTTAACGGGATTGGTTTCTCTATTTTTATGTGAGCTGATAGCCTTTCTCCCGGAATAATCTAAGACAGGCATCTACGACAGCAGCATCATAAAGAATCCCCTTGTTTTTTTCGATTTCCTCAAGAGCTGCCTCAATACCTAAGGTTGGCCGATAGGGACGGTGAGAAGCCATTGATTCCACGACATCGGCAACAGCCATAATGCGGGCCTCTATAAGAATTTCATCCCCTTTCAGATTTCTTGGATAGCCTGATCCATTCATCCGTTCGTGGTGTTGGTAGACAATTTGTGCCAACGGCCAGGGAGATTCCACATTCTTCAACATTTCGTATCCACTCAGGGAGTGTTCTTTAATCAGAGAAAATTCAATGTTTGTCAGTTTGGTCGGCTTGGACAATATCTCGGCGGGTATGGATAATTTTCCTATGTCATGGATGGAACCTGCCATGCGGATTCCTTCAATTTTATCCTGAGGCAATCCCATTTCCTTGGCGATAGCTATGGCAAGGTTCGCAACCCGAAGCTGGTGACCAGCCGTATATGGATCTCTCATCTCTACAGCGGATACCATAGTCTGGATGGTCGCACCGATAGATTTCCTGAGACTTTCGAGGGTCTGTTGAAGCTCCTCCTCTGCCTTCTTGCGCTCGGTGATGTTATTCAAAAAAACTAGTGTAGCGGGTTTTCCCTTCCATTGAATAACAGCCGCATTAAGTTCACACCATATTACAGTTCCATCTTGTGTAATGACCCTGAAAGAATAAACAGGAGGAACTTCTTCACCTTTTATTCTTTTTATATGATGATCAACGACCATGTTACGATCATCGGGATGGATAAGGGCTGTGAAAGATTTTGATGTTAATATTTCTTTGGAATATCCCACCATGTCCTTAGCAGCATTATTGGCAAAGACCGCCTTCTCATCCTGGGTTATAATGATTGATTCCTTTGCATTTTCTACGACCAGACGATACTGCTCTTCGCTCTCCAATAGCGCCTCACCAGCCTTCCTGCGCTCGGTGATGTCACGGATTACGCCGAGAATACCCACTGGTTGCTGATTTTCATTCCGGATAAAGGAAACATTCTCCTCCGTCCACACCGTAGTCCCGTCTTTTCGTAACATTTCCAATTGAAGCGTCCGGGATATGTTAAGCTCTCTATGTTCTTTTTCCTGTTCCATGGCCGCGGCCATGGTTTTCGTGACCAAATCCCAAGAAGAGGGAGTCAATGTTTTAGAAAGTAATTGTTTCATTACCTCTTCCGGTTCATATCCCCTCAGGGCTTTTACGGAAGGGCTGACATAAGTGAAATTAAAATTCATATCCAAAACGAAAATGACATCATGGACATTATCGGCCAGTAGGCGATATTTGTTTTCACTTTCCCTCAGTTTCTCCTCTGCTCGCCTGCGCTCGGTAATATCGCGGGTCAATGAGATTATACCCACGGCCTTCTGTGTCTCATCCCGTAAAAAGGACAGGTGGTTCTCCATCAAAACGATGGAACCGTCCTTTCTGTATTCCTCCACTTCCAAAATGCGGCTTCTGGCGGGATCTGCCGTACCGCTGGCTTCCAATTTCATCTCTTCTTCAAAGAACCTGGAAACGATCTGCAGGGATTCAGGTGTCATGACCTGTTCAATGGTCTGAGCCGTGGCCTCTTCAGCAGTATATCCCCGCATAAGCATGATGGAAGGGCTGACATAGGTAAAACGCAGATTCATGTCCATGACCACTACGACGTCCGCCATGTTATTCAATACCCAACGGTACTTCTCTTCGCTCTCTCGCAACGCTTTCTCTGCCTTCTTATGTTCGGTAATATTCCGGATGTTACACTGAATCACCCTATTCCCATTAGCCTGATAGACGTTGCTGACAAATTCTACGGCAACAGGTTTTCCTTCTTTTGTTTCCAGAGGCAAATCTTTGTACCGGATATATCCCTTCTCCTGTAACTCTTCAAAAGCGCCTTTATTAAAGACTTTGTCCTTGAAAGGACTGACCTCCCAGAGTTTCATTCCCAGGAACTCTTCACGGGAGTAATGCAACATATCAATCATGTAAGGATTGACGTCATCGATCTCCCCTGTTTCCGCATTGAGAATCAATATCCCGTCCTGGGCTGTTTCAAAAAGACGTCGGTACCGGATTTCAGATGCTTGCAACGCATGTAGGGAATTCTTGATATCAGAAATTGACTTTTTCATCTCAGCGGGCTGCTCAAGCAGATCAACCAGGTCTTCAATACGTTCTTTGGGGGTTTGGGCTTTCTTTTCCATTTGTTTTTCACCTGCTTTTTCTTCCGATTACTTTCTACATGGATCTTTCATCGGATTACTCTTCGAGCCATGTTGTTTAACGATTGTTAAAGTGCATCCTCATCCTTTGACATCTCTTCTCCAGCTTTGTGAAACTGGATAGTGAAGCAATCGTCTGTGACAACTCCATGCATTTCTGAGAAAGGACATTCATTCGTATGATTAAAAGGATCATAAACGTAATAAATGCATATAGTTTGCCAATAAACAAAAGAGATACATAAAATTTGATTAATTCTTTAATAACAAATGGTTTGATTAAACGGAGAAAACGGCGGAAAGTATGTAATTATTCATTTGGCCTCAGCATTTGGTGGAGCCTCAGCATATTGAGGGCTATATTAATAAGATGTAGATAGTTAAGCTGGATTTTTGTTGTCTGGCGAGAATTTTGTTTCTTACGGATTGAAATTTTCAGGAAGGAAGAAATAAAATTCCAAGTCCTTAACCGTCAGAATTATTTCTTTCACCTATTCCACAACATTTGCTGGTTGCCATAATTTAGGATTACACTCAAGAACCGAATGAATCTATTTTACCTTTTCATTGCTCCATGAAGCACTCTGAGAATTTCTATGCGTTGTTTTTTAACTCGGTACGGAACATAATACGGCGTCCCAGCAATAACTAATTCCCTTGTACCTTCCACTCTGCCAGATCGCCCAGCGCTAGGATAGTCTAGTAATTTCCTTGTTTCTGTTTTGATCTTCTCTGCCATTTTTTGGGCTGCACCTGGCTTATCTCTGGCAATGAACCGGCGAATATTAATCAGGTCATTGATCGCTTCATCGAGCCACTTTATCGGCATAAAGGCGGCTCCTTCTCCTGATCCGTACCCCATGAATCAAGCCACGCCATAACTTCAGCATCATTAACAAATTTAGCTTTAGGGCTATCAGCTCTTTTAATTGCCTTGGTTGTTTCTTCAATCAACCAGGCATTATTTGACAGGTAATCTTGAATTGCAACATTGGCAAGATAAGCTTTTGATCGAGACATAAACTTAGCAAGTGCGTCCAACTTTTTTTTAACTTGTTTATCTACGCGGATAGTTAATGTAGTCGTTTCCATATTTAAAACCTCCTCATGTAACACATCATAATACATGTTAACATTTATTGCAATGAATTATCTCTTGATTTTTTTCTTCTTTTAGTGTTTGTCTTCTCAGCGCCGTAAACATGAGGATGAAAAAGTTGAAATTGATGAATAGGCGCAAAAGTATCTTTACCTGGATAGCTAAGTTTTGGAATTTTTACAAAAGGGTAGCTATAGGGTAGCTAAGCAAAAAGTGAGAATCACTAAACATATCTTAACATATTGATATTATTACATTGCCCCTGTAGCTCAGCAGGATAGAGCAACGGATTCCTAATCCGTGGGCCGCGTGTTCGACTCACGCCAGGGGCACCAAGTATAATCAACCAGTTACAATCTTCAAAAATGGTTTTCCAGACCGATTTTTTAGTGATTGTGATAAATTTGTGATAATTCCGCCTCCGACCTTGTCCATTACCTCAATTGCTGACCGTAAACTCTCCGGTTGATGGTGTGCATATCTCATCACCATAGATGTGTTTCTCCAACGTCCAAGCTTCTGGACAGAAAAGAGATCAGCACCACCCTGAACTAATCTTGAAGCAAATGTGTGTCGCAAATCATGAAAGCGGAGTTTAGCGATACCAGATATCCTTATAGCTTTATGAAATGATTTTATTAAGTGACTGGTGCCAATTCTTTCCTTCTTTGGATTTGTAAAAACTAAACCTGTAGCAGTATGCTCCGACTCATTTTTATCCAATAATACATTTAACGCAGTTTCATTAAGAGGTAGGGTATCAACACCCCTGTTCTTCTGTTCAAGAATAATAATGGTTCGCCGGTCAAGATCTATCTGGGACCACTTCAAATCCAATATTTCACTCTCACGCAGACCAGTATTGATTGCAAAAACAATAATTTCCTGAAGCCACTTGGGAGATGAAAAAAGAAGCTTCTTTTCCTCATCCAAAGTTAACCAGCGTTCGATGGCGTTGTTTATCCGTTCCTTCTGAACTTTATTTACAGGATTATTCTCTACCCATCCCCATTCCCGCATAGCAATGTTAAATGCGTGACCGATTACAGTCAATTCATAATTAATTGTACGCGGCGATACTCCATCTTTTCTGCGTTTAACTTTGTATTCACTGATCTGTCTAGGGGTTATATCAGTCAGGATAATGTTTCCAAAATATTCCCGAAGGTGTTTCGCAATACCTTTATCCCTGAGATTAGATGATTTTGCCTTGTTCACTGCGGAATATTCTTCAAGATATTTATTAATCAATTCCGTAAACGTATAATCTTTGCCAGGCAACTTTTCAAACCATTTACCTTCAGCTATTTCGCCTCGCAGTTTGTCAAAGATCCTTATGGCAAGCTTTCGATCGTCCGTTTCAGTTGAACGCCTAATCTGCTTCCCATTATGAGTAAAACTCATCCACCAAACCGAATCTCTCTTATATAGACCCATGGTTATTCTCCTTTCCTAGGGTCCCGATCCGGTCTGATTTCCCGTTAGTTAAAGTATATCCGCCACCCTTTGCTTCGTCAATGGTCTTTCTAACGACTTTCTGTATATCTATAGACGGTTTACGAATTGATCTTAAGATGTTTTGCGCCGCTATATTAGGATCAACCTTTATAACTTTTTTAGTGTCTAACCAGGCGTCTATCTCTTCTTTATTGAAGCGAATAAGTTTGCCAATCCGGTAACAGGGTAGGTCACCTACTTCAACTCTGGCATAAATTGTTTTTTCTTTAACACTTAAATAATTAGATACTTCTGCAACTGTTAAAAATTTTCTTTGTTCCCCTATCTTTTCTTGCATTTTCAATACCCTTCCGGAATCCCAGTCAGGTAACATCATCGAGGATTACATTGGTCATTGGCCATGAATCCATAAATAAAAATTTCATCATATAAAGAATTCCTCAAATAAAAATTTGTTTTATTACCCCAGGGTTAGTAATAAACTCTGGGGCTGCCGCTTACTTCTGTTATAATTATTTTTTCAACTATACTTCATCAACTTCTTCGGTAAGAGGATTCACGATCTTTATTTTTCCGCTAAACATTTGATCGTCAATATCTGATGGTTGTGGAAGCTCAATGGTGTCTCCAATTTCCATCGTTGTAATGTAATATCCTTTTTTATTTATTCCTGAATATTTTCCCTCTCCGATAAAACCTATTTTTATAAGTTCGTGAAGATCTTTATACAGGGTTGCGTTGCTGATTTCTTGTCCCCCTTCTTTATTAATTTCTATCAAGAGATGATCTATTGTTGCCCAGCAGGGGCTGTTTTCCGCTTTAATTACTTCTAATTTTTCATATTTAGAAGCTTTGGAACTGCTCCACGTCGAATAGATCAATCCTTTTTCATTATG
>JBEKMY010000139.1:0-4351 GCA_049523355.1 Smithella sp.
TATTGCTCGGCATGGAGAGTATGGGTATGCCGAAACGAATCGGTTTTGTTATTACGGTCAGCATTCGCTTTATTCCCTCTCTGTTAGATGGGGCAAGACGCATCCTTTTGGCTCAAAGGCTGAGGGGACTAAAGGTGAAAGGTATAAGGGGTTGGTTCCGGGCTTTTTATCGTCTCCTGCCGCCACTAATTATCGACAGTCTGAGGAACGCCCGACGCATCGCCCTTGCCGCTGAGGTGCGAGCATTTACCGGCAAAAGAACTAATTTAAAAGAACTGATATTTTCTCCACAGGACTGGACTTTTTTAGGCCTTTCCATGACGGGTATGTTCGTGCTCATTCTGTGCCAGGAGATATTGCCATGAATCTCTATTTCGGATCAGTGATATTCATTGCCATACTGGGTGGAATAATATTTCATCTTCTTTGGACACGCAAGGCAATCCCGTCTTTCAGCACAATGGACTTGACAACAATAGCCCTGTTTTGCAGTCTGCTTTATATTACTATTTTACCTTTTAAATTCGGCCTGAGCCGTATTCCCATAATACAAACATTCTTTTTTGCCATTCCCTATACAGCCACACTATTCATCGGTATCCGCTTGATTCCACGGGCAGGTACGACAACCCTCATAATCTGCGGGAACAGCCTCCTGTCCCAGGTCATTTCCAGTGGCATTAAACCACTGTGGTGGCCATATGCACTTTTGGCCTCATTTGCACTTGAACTGTATTTTATTATTACAGGAAATTATCTGCAAACCAGGAAGAATGCCATCGGTGCCGGGTTTCTTCGAGGGCTTACAGTTTATATTTATTTTTATTGTTTTTCCGCCCCCTATATCTGGCATCAGTTTTACGCGCCTTGGTATATTTTTATCCAGACTGCACAAGGAATAGTCGGATCAATAATAGGCGCCCTCATCGGCATATACCTGAGTAAACCAATCATTAACGCCGTCCGTTACGGAGGAATCTGAAACTCAAGAAAGAAAGGAATGAATTATGGCTTTTTACAAAATCACCTACAATGAACAGTATCGTTTCGCTACCGTCCACAACTATGGATGCACATTCCATTGTCCGACATGCAGTTACAAACTACGTAGCGGTTCGTCTGGAAAACCCGGCTTGGCCTTTCCTGCACCGAAAAAGTATCTGGAAACGGCGGAAATCAAGGATGCTCTTCGTAGTCTGCCTATCAAAGATCTTTATTTCATGGGAGGTGAACCTACCGTGGCAAAGGATTTGCACGAAATACTCCGCTTTGCCAAAGAGGAACTCCATGTCGGTACCCGTCTGGGACATACGAACGGCAATAAAATTCCTTTGCCTTATCTGGACGGGGCCAATGTCGGCCTGAAGGCATGGGATGAGGATCTCCACCGGACCATCACAGGACAGGAAAGAGATAGCATCTTTTCAAATGTGGCCGCCGCCCACAAAGTAGGAATGGATCTGAAGATTAATGTAGTTTATGTTCCGGGACTTGTTGATCTTGATCAGGTGGAAGGCGTTGCCGCTTGGCTGGCCTCAGTAGACAAGAACATTCCTTTTCACATTATGGGATACATTCCCGTTCCCGGTCAGCCCTATCCCCAACCCACGGCTGAACAGATGATGGCGGCAGAGATTCTCAGCCGACGGCATCTCCGACATGTGGCAAGCTCTCGGCTGGAACCAGATCATGCGCTCCGCTTGGCGGACAGAGACGACCGTTTTGCAGTGACACGCGTTTTGTAATGAATAGTATTAATCATTAAATTCTGAAATAGACTTTCAGGCGCATGATGATGGTATTAAATTGGCCTCTGCATCCTTTTTCTACTAATTGCTTTTTGTGTATTATGGGATGAGATGTGTGATGTAAGCGAATCGGTCACCCCTGATACTTTCAACCAGTAATCCTTAATTCTGTGGACTTCCAAATACTATGGAATAGTAGGTGGACACCAGCATAGTCCATATAATATTTTTCATAATAAATATTTGTTGATTAACGATTATAAGGTGCGACGGCGGAGTTAGCGATTTCCGGTCTATCAGACCTGTGAAGAACTTCCTGAAAGGTTGTTTTTCTCATTTTTCCAATTTATACAACATTTCAATCGATAATCTTTATTTTTTATATCTTAACTGGCTAGTCATCAATCTGTAACATACAAAGTGTATATTACCCTCACAATTGCATAAAAATAAATAGCAACTCTTGGGAATGCTTGTTTATTGAGAAAATAATTTTAATTAAGAAGGGAAAAAGGGAAATCAATGGGAGAGGGATTAAAGGGATTTAGAGATTATACGGATTACCTAACTTACGCTGAAGTATATTTATTCTGGATGGATGCGAATGAACATAAACAAACTTACGATATGCTCCTTAATCACCAAGGGAATCTCGACCCTATTCGTTATATGCATAAAATGAATCTAGAGGCTCATGAACAACTTTAAATAGAGAAGATGAAAGATAAATAATTGGTGTAAGTGAAGTCAACAATCACTTGCTTCCTGAAATCCTCAGGACGTCAGTCTCGATATTTATTCTTACAATCCATAATAAATATTATTTCTTCTCGACCTTCTGGTTAAAATCCCCTTGACACTCAAGAGAACGTTTCTTATACTGAAAGCAAAGAAAGTTCTTAACAACTCAGTAACGAAACCATTACGGTTTGATTAGGAGGTGTGCCCGCAGAACTTCTACCTTTCATAAATCAGAATTTATTATCCCAAGGAGCGATTTCATGACTAATACGAAAAAAGCTCAAGCGCAAACTATCGCAATGGATACCGTCAAGCCAAAAGGGAGAGTTCCTGAGAAATATTTTGTGGTGGATACCAGCGCTCTGGAATACGGGCGAGATGTATTTGAAAAATTGCGTCAGGGTGGTCGCAACTGTGTTCTGATCCCGTACGCGACCTGGGAGGAACTGGATAGTCATAAAACAGGAAATGATTTTAAGGCGGATATCGCCCGCAACGTCATTCGCAACGTCCGTAATTTATTACGGGCAAAAGATAATTCCGTCCGTTTTTTTCATTATGATTTCAATTTGGTGAAAGACGCTGATCTCAAGAGAGATAAAAACGACCACTGCATAATAGCCACGGCGCTCAACGCCAAAAAGAAACTGAGTAAAGCAAAAGTCATTCTTGTTACCCAGGATGCCGCTCTCGAAGCCCTTGCCCTGAATTTCGGCCTCGATGTTCAATCCATCAAAATGTATCAGACGGACATTAAGCAGCACCAAACTACCCGTATAACCATCAACCTTCAACGGAGTTGGATTTCCGATAAAACCTTTCCGCTGAATCTGCCCGAAGCCAAGCTGGCCGCGCAGCTTGGGCAGGTCCGGTTTAATGAAGGCATTGTCTGCTACTGCGATGTTGACGGCGTCTGGGGACCGGCCTTTGGTGCCGTGCGTAAAGGAGACTATTTCCGCATTATCGAAAGAGATATTCACTTGCTGGGGATAAGGCCACGCTCCAACAATGGCGACATCAACTGGGGCCAGTTCATTGCTATGGATTTACTGCGCGATGCATCGGTTCCCCTGGTTGCCCTAAACGGCAAGGCGGGAACCGCTAAAACCTTTCTCGCGCTGCTTGCCGCTTTTGAACAGGCGTCTCATTACCGGCAAATTCTGGTCAGCCGCGCAACAATCCAGCTGGGAAACAAGGACCGTCTGGGCTACTCGCCGGGAGACATCGACGCGAAAATGAGGCCGTGGATGCACCCGATTTACGACAACATCAATGCCATTAAAGAACTTGTTAACGACAGCATGAAAGATAAGATCAATGACTGGTTGACCAATGGAAAAATCGAAATGATGGATCTGGACAAGATTCGAGGCCGCTCCATTCAAAAATGTTATGTCATCGTCGACGAAATTCAGAATCTTCCGCCATCACACGTCAAAGCTATTGCGACTCGCGGTGGCGAGGGAACAAAAATGGTTTTCACCGGTGATTTTTCCCATGACCAGATTGATGTACCGTGGCTCGACGAGCGTTCTAACGGTCTCTCCGTACTCAACGCGAAGATGGCGGGTAGCCGTCTCTTCGGCAGCGTGCATCTGGACCAAGCCATCCGTTCAGAACTCACCAAGGAAATTCTAGAGCGCTGGTAAAAGAACGCCATAGTGATGTAGAAATTTTTCTACTGTTTATTGCATCTTTCGAACAGTAATTCTCGGTTCTGAAAACTGCCCGCTACTGAATAGTTGTAGGGTATGCCGTGTAAAACGTATGACTAGTCGGTTAAAGTCCGACGATGGGAGTTCGGTAGTTCGCCCATGTAGCTAGAGGGAGGTGTTAAGGGTAACCTGAAGCATTAAGTTTCC
>JBEKMY010000140.1:0-4343 GCA_049523355.1 Smithella sp.
TAGAAGCAAGCATTGAAGCGTATGTATGCCTTAAACCATGCAAGGCGCGGAAATCGTCCGGGATACCCGCCGCCTCTTTAATCGGATTAACGCGCCGCCGTATATCTGTAAAGGGTTCACCGTCTGGCCGTAAAAAAACATTTTCTTTTCCCTCTGTCTTAGGGTGATTCTCTAATACATGCCGCGCCTGTTCATTCAAGGGGATTTTCTGACTAACGCCGCCTTTAGGATTTTTAATAGCAATAAAGCCGCGCTGAAAGTCAATGTCATTCCATTTCAGTTTGAACATTTCCCCGCGCCTCATTCCTGTATATAGAGCAAGGCGCATAATGTTTGCCGCCTCAATATCCGTTGAATTGTCAATCTCTGTTAAAAGTCGCTTTAATTGTTCGGGGTTTAAATCTTCTGTCTTTTGGTTATCAACTTTAACAGGTTCAAGTTCAAAATTTAGGTTCTGGCATAATTGCCGCGCCACGCCATAGTGGACTATTCTTTTCAGCAATCCTAAAACGTGCTTTACGGTTTGCGGTTTCAAAGTCTTTAACAATTTAATGCGCAAGCGATCAACATCAAGCCTTATGATATTGTGCGGTTCTTTATTGCCAAAATCCGGCAAAAGATATTTTTCAAATCTTCCCTTGTCTGTATTGATTGCTTTAGAATCGGCCTTATTTGCTTCGTATTCTTTCCACAAACGCGCCAGAGTCATCTTTCCGGCCTCTGCCAGCTTAGCAGCTTGTGTTTTTTCACGCCGGGCAGTATTAGAAAGTTCTTTCCCCTTTGAACGTTCGGCGCGGATACCCGCCGCCTTTGCCGCCGTCATGTCATCCGCGAATTGGCGGCCAGCCTTTTCTTCTATCTTTTTACGATTGAGATAATAAACAATATAGAAAACTTTTTCTTTCCCTTTGGCTATGTAATAAACACCCGGATATTTCGTCTTTATTCTGTCTTGCTTTGGCATTTTTTATTTCCCCCTTGTCTTTGTATGCCGGAAACATTTTCCCCTACACTATCCCCTACATTCGTTTTAGATATAGCAAATAAAAAAAGTAAGTCAAGGTAAATCTTATAAGCCTTGATAGCATTGATTTTGCTGTGATTAGATTATTTAAGGTAAAAGAAAGTAAAACAAGATAAATGTTAAAATTCGGCCTCTCACGCCGGAAACCGGGGTTCAACTCCCCGTGGGACTACCAAGTAATTCAATCACTTACAACTACAATTCTACGCTTCTTTTAAATTGGGTGCAATATAGGTGTAATCAGGATCATCCAGGCTATCAACCACTTCTTTGTTCGCTCCGGGCACAAGGTGCCCATATATATCGACAGTAACTTGAATGCTATGATGCCCTAGCTGGTCCTTGATGTAGGCAAGAGAACGATTATCTTGGATAAGTTGAGAAGCATAGGTATGACGGATATCATGGATGCGGATTTGTCGTAGTTTGGCTTTCTCAAGAATCTTCTTGAATACACGCTCCCTCCAATGACCTTCAATTAAAGGTGTGCCTATCTCGGAAATAAAAATCCATTCGGGCACGCCCTCTCCTTTAGCAAGATATTCTTCTTTCCGTTTAATTTTCAATTTTGAAAGACATTCTGTTAGTTGCCGAGACATATCAACGTTTCTGTATTTATCATTTTTAGGTGTACTTGTATGACTTTTTGACCTGCTGCGCCTGACGATAATAAATCGGTTATTAAAATCAATGTCGCCCCACTGCAAGGCAATAACTTCACCAAGTCTCATACCAGTGCGGCATAAAGTTAAAAGCATCGGATAATGCTTCGGGTAATTCGTCAGGCAAGTCTCCAAGAGCAATTTTGTCTCTTCCCTGGTGAGTGGATCAATGTGGTATTTTTTTACTTTTGACCTTATTAGTTTTCTAATGATTTGCGCCGGATTTGAAGAGATCTTATTATCATCAACAGCAAGCTCTAAAACTCCACTTATTGCGTTTTTGATATGCGTCGCGGTACTGGCTGCGTATCCTTCTTTAAGCTTCTTTTGTAATAACTTCTTCACCACAGCCTTGTTTATGTCAGTCACCGGAGTTTTTTCAAGATCCGGCAACACATGATTTTTAAGAATCCCAGTATAATCTGATATTGATATTCTTTTACAGGTGGCTGGTACGGTATTTTCAATCCATGTTTTGGCGTAATGACCAAAAGTAACATCTTCGTTCTTGCTTAATTTAAGATCGCCAAGAATTAACTTTGCTTCAATCTTTTTTGCAGCCTCAAGCGCAAACCTTTTGTCACGACCAATTTTTTTTGATCTACGCTGACCATGGTGTTCAATGAATATCCACCAATCGCCTGAGCCTTTTATTTTTTCTCTGACTTGTACGGACATAGACTATTTTATCTTCTTATCGATATACTTTATTAAATCGGAAATTTTAAAATCAGAGTCCTTTATTTTTTTAAGCAATAATATTTCTTCGTCGCTAGGTTCATATATTTTAGAAAACTTTGTGTTCTTGAAAAATGGTTCAACGTTCTCTCTTTGAACTGGTTCCCACTTTTTCAACATATCGTATTGTTCTTCGCTTATTGATTGAACAGAAATAGATAAGCTAATTTCAATTGATTCAGATTTTGCAATTTCAGAAATTTTAACGAGAGGATTTTCAAGACCTCCGCCCAGCATAATCATATCCGTGTCTTTCTTCCGTCGAAGCACGAATATATTATTTTTGTCGTCTTTTACAATAATTGCATATGTTGGTGTTTCAAACAATGATCGATCTAGATATTTTTTAAATCCAGACAACTCAGGTTTCAATAAAACAAGTTTAACATTTTTAGCGTGTTTTATGATGCTGTACAACGGTTCATAACCTGGGAAACCTGGTACGAGGCCACGGGTAAGCATGAAAAGTTTATAAAAATTATCTTTATTAAACGGATATACAGAATTATCATTGATGATCCGTGTATTAATATTCAGTTTTTGGGTAATCGATTCAATATGTTCTTTTGATATTCCAAATCCTTTTTTCTCAAATTTATCAATTGCCGAGCGTGATAAATTAAATAAACCAGCAAAATTTTCCTGAGTATATCCACTGGACTCTCTAATTAATGCAATAAATTCATGTAGTTTCATAAAATTAACGCCTAAGCAAAAAAGTAGTTGCAAAAGGTAGCAATTTAAGTATAATGATACTCAACAATGACACTTTAGAATGATACCACAAATCATGAAGGAAACACAACATAAATAATTAATGAGGTATTAGCAGCATGAAATATTTTTGTTCATGCGACAACGATATTTAGGAGTTTAGCGGATGACGATGAAGAATGAAAAACAATTTTCACAAGGTTGGGCCAAAGTAAATAAAACGGCAACACACATTGGCATGAGTCCAAGGTCAGTCCGGAAACTTCTCAGGCAGGGATTGCCTTATTCTCGGTTGCCATCAGGAGCTATCCTAATTTCGCTCGATCAGGCTGATGAATATATAAAAAAATTTCAAGTCGTAAACGACGAACTTGATAGCGTAGTGAATGATGTCATCAAATCGATAAAATAATCTCTATAATCTGCTTAAAAATAATTATATAAATGACCTTATCGTCAAGAGAAAATAACGAAGAATTGTATGCGATAATTGAACGTGCCAGGACATTATCGTTAAACGATATTATCCGACAAACAAAGGTAAAAGAAATATTAGAAAAAAAGAATCACCCAAAAAATAATACATCCCACAAAAATCCCCTTCAGAAACAATCAACATTTTCTTTTCTGCCAAATGAACTCACACGAATAAGTCCTTTTTTTGTCATGTCCAAATTTGAGATGGGGCATCGACCTTTGGAAAAGAGAGTATGTGAAAATTCATGGGGGAAAATGGAAATCCAAGGCGAGCGTTTATCAATTTTTGACGAAGGTATTTTGCTCGCAATTTTAAGACTCTCATTATTAAAGAAATCATCGAGTTTTTCTACGACGATTAATCAAATTCTGACAATTCTCGGTACTTCCCCCGGTCGAAATACCTACCATTCTGTTTGGTCGTCGGTAAAAAGACTTGGAGCAACAACTATAAGCCTTTACGTCAAAGATGAAAAAAAAGAATCCTTCACTCATATTTTGGCCGGCGGAATTTGCGACGATAAATACAACATTACAATAAGCATAAATAGATTTTTTGGCGAAATGTTTTTGAAAGGGCTAATTACTGACATTGATATTGATTTTCGGTCCAATCTTAAGGGCGATATTTCAAAAGCATTGTACCGGTTCTATCGAAGTCAGCCAGCCAATTATGAAATACATCTTCAGAAATTATGTAACGCAATCAACCTCGATCAATCACAAAA
>JBEKMY010000141.1:0-4219 GCA_049523355.1 Smithella sp.
AAAAGATTTGAACCTATTAAATGGTAATCCTCAATTTAGACGACTGCCCACTACTAACAGTTGCAGGTGTAACAATTGTCAAAGCACTTCTTGTTTGGACACTGTCTGTCAAGTCAATGTCATCTCAATAATTTATATTTTTTCATTTCTTGTCCTCTTGTTCTGCTTCCTCGCGGTTTCAGAAACGTGTTTATCAAGATCGTCAACATTCGCCCGGACCAGCCGCCCGAATCTGGCGATCGGAAAATTATGCTCCTGAGCTGTCTCCATGCTCATTCCCAGATAGGCTTCGATTTCTTTAGCGCAGGTTAATATTTTTCCTTCAGCCATTTTTGCTCCGTATACTTTTTTATTACGAATTTACGCAGTAGTCCTTGTCTTCAGACCCGCCACCCCGGCGCACCTAAAGGTACGCACTACGAATACCAGCGCATGATTTATTTGATAAAGTGCCGCAGGCATATATGCTTTCAAAGGCCTTGTCTTCAGACCCGCTAAAGCGCGGCAAATAAAACGCGCTACATTATATCTTCATCCTCCCCCGTCGCTTCGCGCCACCCCCTCCAAAGGGGGACATAATGAAAATCCTTTGTTTCCTCCCCCGTCGTTCCTGCCACCCCCTCTAAAGGCAGCACCTTTAATTTCTTATACCCTATCGATTTTTTCGGATAACGAGGCGGCAAGGAGGAGGCTCCGGAGACGTATATAAACAACCGCCCACGGAAGCCGACGACCCCGGCCTACGCCGGGGCAGGCTGTGCCAACAAAGTTAGCCGAATAAAGCGAAAGGGTATGAAACCGGGCAATAAATACTTAAAGCATATTCATAACTTTAGCGTCTATCTATTCAATTTACAAAATATTTAAGGAGTCGCGTGCGCTCTTATCTCCCCAAGAATATCTCCCAGCGACATCATTCCCGGCGCTGTCCGTTTTAATTCATTACAGGTTCTTTCCGAATCACGCGCATTGTACCTGCCGTCTTCGATCTTCAGCGCCGCGTTCAGGTATTGCGTTATTGATTTAATTTCTCCCGGATTAACAATCAATGAGTTTATGCAATGCAGTATGGCCTCAGGATGTCTGGAACGTATATTTGATTTTACAAAGTTGACGATTTCCTGTTGCCTTTGGCTTGTATTAAATTTCCGGGCTGCTTTTTCCATCGCGGATTGAAGTTTTAAAAGGAACTCGTCTTTTTTATCCGGTTTGTCCGGTTGATCCGGTTTTTTTTGTTTTTCTAAAAGAGCCTGCGGTTGTGAATTATCCACAGGTTGATGTTGTCCGCCCGTGCCGGGAACTTCCTTAGCCTTTTTCTCATCCTTGTCCTTATCCTTCAGGGCGGACTTGTCGGCGACTGTTTCTAAAGAAGTCTGCGGCTTGTCGGCGACTGGCGCGGGACTGTATGAAGGAAGTTTATCCATTCCCAGTTTTTTCTCCAGTCTTTGATGTTCGGAGTTGAATTTTAAGGCGTGAATCCAGTGGCGGCCGCCGGACATAAACCATTTAACATTTGTTTTGCTACTTATTTCGGTCAAAAGCGCGGGGATATTTTCATAGGTCAGATAGGGTATCTTGGGACAGATTTCATCTTTTATATGTCCGGGTCCGCCGTTTAATTTTCCGTGGGAATTAAACCACGGTATTAATAACGCGAAAAGAACAGCCGCCTCCGGCGTTAACGCCGCGAACTTGTCGGAATCGGCGATTGCCCTGTTTATCATTCTTCCGTCTGCAACCGGATTAGCCATATCTTCTCCATTTAAATCTCCTGCGGAGGTGTCCTGTAAGTGACAAAGGCTGATAAAAAGTTACAAATGTCTGTCATTACGGGTTCTTACGAGTGTTCGGGGCGATTCCGTATGCAACCCCACCAGAGATTGCCGCGCCGTCTGAAAGACGGCAATGACGAACCTTTTGTGTCCACCCCCTGCCCTCACCTTCTGTCCTGAATTTGCCGGCATTAAAAATTCTTGTTGAAAATAAATAAAAAATGTTTAATATGAGAGCAGGGTTTGCTGCTTGGGGAAGCTGGCCGCCTGTAGAGGCGAATTTTCGCGCCCCCTGCTCTGGTTTTATTTAGGCACAGTAATTCTATTGATATAAGTTCGGCGTTATACGGTCTCACATCTCGCTCTCGTTCTGCACGTAAACAGATAACTGATGATAGTTTATTTTTTCTTGCGAAGGCGCCAACGGATATTTTGTTTGTTTTAAACAGGCGTCAAATTTCATGGAAGGAGTTATTTCACATATGAAAGCTAAAGTCAAGAAAAAAGTTTCACATCTGGAATTGGTAAAAAAAGCCAAGGAAAAGAAGGGCTGGAATGCCGCGGAACTATCCCGCCAGTCGGGGGTTTCAACCGGAGTTATAAGCCGCTATTTAAACAAGGTTCTGGGAACAAGCGATGATAATTTATTTTCAATGCTGCGTTCTCTGGATCTGATTAATTTACCTGATGCCGACATGACTTACGGCTGGTCGAAGGAAGCCATCAACGCCTGCAATGACGTAAATGAAATACTGGCTTTCGGCGATAAGGAAGAAAGAGACGCCATTCTTTCGGCCATTAAACAGGCAAAAAAAATCAGCAACTTAAAAAAATCCAATGCCGGATTATCCTCGGCGCACGCAAAAAAGAATACCCGGAAGAAAAAGGCAATGTAGTATATCTAACATTTGGCAGAAAGATTCATTCAAAAAAAGCAATATTAAACAATGAAAAATCGGAATGACCGTTGAAAAAGATTTTTCTCCGGTTCGTTCCCGGCGTGAATGCCTGTGTAAAATGAGTTATGAAGATACAGCATATCCGAAACGCATGCATGATCATTCGCTGCAATGATCAGAAGATTTTAGTTGATCCCTGTCTCAATCCCAAAGGCAGCCTGCCTCCCTATACCGTTTTTCGCAGAAGGCCGCGGCTTAATCCTACAGTTGATTTACCGCCGGACGCCCTCTTTGCTTTAAATCAAATTACATGCGGCCTTATCACGCATTTCCGTTATGGACATTTTGATCACCTTGATAAGTCGGGAATCAGCCTGCTTTTGCAAAAACAGGTTCCTGTATATTGTAACCAGCGCGATGAACCGTATCTGAAACGGCGCCGCCTTAATACAATTCCCCTTAAAATTAATCTCAGAAATAATTTTATATCCGGTCATATCACCCCCATTCCAACCGTGCACGGATACGGTTTAATCGGCAAGTTCATGGGGCAGGGAACCGGATATCTTATTGAACCCGCGGGAGACAAAACGATTTATATCAGCGGCGATACGGTAATGACAAAAACTGTCCGTCATGTGTTAAAAGACCTTCGGCCCGATATTTCGATATTAAACGCGGGAACGGCAACCCTTGATATCGGCAGACCTATTCTTATGCCCCTCCATGAGCAGTTGGATTTCATACGATGCGCGCCCGGTATTGTCATTGCCGTGCATTTGGATGCCTTCAATCATTGTTTAACGAGCCGGGACATGCTCAGAGATGCCGTTGTAAAAGAAGGATTATTTCAAAAAGTATTGATCCCTCAGGATGGAGAGTTGCTTGAACTATAACCGCCAAAGAGACGGCGCCTTCAGTCATTACACCCATTGCGAAACGGCTCTGTGGCCAATGCGGCAATCTTTATTTCGTCATACCGGTGAAGACCGGTATCCAGTCGCTATTTATCATTGCGAACCGGCCCACGGCTGGTGCGGCAATCCTATAAGACATTAGATTACCACGCCCCCATAAGATGCGGCTCGTAATGACGGAGAATTTGATTCCTTCATCCTCCCCCGTCGCTACGCGCCACCCCCTCTAAAGGGGGACAACAATTCGGGTACAAACCGGTAACATAGTTTACAAAACGGACCGGGTACATCGTTTACACCTTCCCTGCCCACGGCTGGCGTGGCAATCTCAGAAGCTCGTAGGGTGGATGAAGCCCAAGCGCATCCACCGAATGTTTCGATAATGGTGGAACCGCTATGCTTGTTCCACCCCACAATACTTTATTTCGTCATACCGGTGAAGACCAGTATCCCCGCTATTTGTCATTGCGAACCGGCCCACGGCTGGTGCGGCAATCTCTTTCCTTATTAATATATTCCATATATGTAATATTTCTCTTGACAGTCAGTTCCATTTATGCAACACTCTTCACAAACAATAAAGGCGTTCACTCGCAGGTAAGCGGACGCGCACAGCCCCTAAATAAAGCGC
>JBEKMY010000142.1:0-4207 GCA_049523355.1 Smithella sp.
TGGAATAATGGCTACTTGTTCCCGGTATCCTTTTGGTTACAAACCCCAGAGACGTATACTGGTAGGCAACAACATGCATACTCACATGCCTATGCACTTTTCTTTCCATTCGTTTCACGAGGAGTGTCGGAGTTACCGCTTCTCCATATTCGTTAAACAGTTCCTGGAGAGAATCCAGCATCACGGGAATATCATCTTTCCCAGTGTTCATTTAGGCAATTAACCCCTTGTTTTTTATCACATTCGGTTCCCCATGAATCAGGCAATATTGCGCTCGCTTTTGTGCCAGCAGTTCCGGGTCGAAAACGATGTAACGACTCTCCTTATCCCCGACTTCGATGCCATTCCTGGTTACAAAACCTAGCAACGTGCATAAATAGGTTGCATAGGTATAATGAACGTGCCTGTGCATTTTATTTTCCATTCGTTCTGCCAGCTGCTTGGGGGTAACTTCATCTCCACGTTCACGAAATAACTCTTGAAGAGAATTTAAAATAATGGGAATATCTCCTGCCTGGATTTGATGTCGATAACTTGTAAGCGCACTCAATTTTACTGCTCCAGTTTAATGTTGAAAATTTGACCGCGGTTGGTAAACCAGATTGGTCCTCTTCCACGGTTAGCGACTCAGGCATATTCAGTGGTTTAGAGGCATTAGTTCGTATTGACTTTGTGGTATCTGCGTCCATGGTTTCATTTCCTTTATGTTTGATAATTATCACCATGTTCTATTTTGTTTCTTTTATTCAAAAACCAGCGTGTTAAATAATAATAGAACAAGTGTACTATTGTCAAGTTACGACTGGACTAATAATCCTATGCTTACGGAGTCGAAGTCGAGAGAAAATTAGTTTTCCCCATTGACACCGGTTAAACGCGAAGTAAAATAATAATGGAAGAAGTAGATTCGGACTTTGTCGGGCAAAGTTGCACACAAAACCTTCGTGCTTTGCTTTGGATCAATTTATTGCATAACAACGCTCTTATAAAAAATAAATAGAGGCTTGATTCTGAAATGGCAAAACTTAAAATACAATGCCCTTTTTGTGGCCAGAAAATTCGTCCATTTTCAGCGGACAATTTTGTAAAAATATGCCCTGTTTGCCTTCACAGAATTAGTTAAAACAGGTTGGATGCAAAAGCTCCGTGGGTACAACGGACACTAAAGTGGCCTTGTGATAATTGAAATAGACGGACAAATCTACAACACCACTGACATTTTTTATTGCCCTGATTGGTGGGACAAATGGCAGGAAGAGAACTTCAAGAAGAAAGTAATATTGTTCTTCAGCAGATTTAGGCAGTTGGAAGAAGACCGGAGTGACTCAGAGGAGTTCTGATTATTAATTCAATGTGAGGGAAAAAATGGAAGCATATTGTGTGAAGTGTCATTCTAAGAAAGAAATGAAAAGCGCCAAAGCTATTACCATGAAAAATGGTAAGCCCGCGACCCAAGGTGTCTGCCCGGCTTGTGGCACCAAGATGTTCCGTATTGGAAGTTGCTAGTAAACTGATTCCAAATTAGAAATTATTATTTAAAGTTTATGATAGGCGAAGATATTTGTAGGCTTCTGCTAAGGTGAAGTTGTGCTTTCAAATATAGTGTAGAGTTTTAGGGTTTCAAAATAGTCAATCATGTTAATTTGAAACGGAGTACCGTATGTTCAAAGCCAGATTAAGACAATTATTTAACAGATGCCCAAACTGTGGCAGCGTCAGAAAATATCGCACAGCTATCGGTTTTTGTTGCGAAAAGTGCGGGTGCAGGTGGAGTGACCCAGTTTAGTGTTTTGATTGCTGGTTACTTGAGCTTATATCATCCTTGCAAAATTGAGCTCTTCACTTGGAATCGTAAGTAGCGTATCATTTTGAATTTACAATTGGGAACGGGTTCAGCGCGCAGGCATCACAGCGGAAAGAACCTATAATGGAAGCCAATCATTCTGACGATAAAATGATCCCCGATTACAATTCCCAGTATTGGTACAGCAATACTCTCTTATTTAATGGCTGAGATTACACCTTTCGTAGAAGATACAGGAGCAACTATTGAATAAAATATGGCCTAAAGCTATCCTGCTTGATTTCTTTGGCACCGTAGTTCAAGAAGATTTTGTGCCTAAAATATGCAAAAAAATATCAGCTTCGTCCTCTGGCAAACCTGATATCACCGAAATCGGAACTTTTTGGGGCAATTTGTATGCTCAACGTTGTTCTCAAAGTGTGGGATCGGCATTTAAGAATCAGAAAGAATTGGAACGAATTATTTTGCAGAATATACTTCAGCGTTTCCATTCTGATGGTGATCTCGATGAACTGTGTAAAACTCTTTTCCAGGGTTGGGCTCGACCTTCAATTTACCCAGAGAGCAAACCAATTTTAACTCGATGCAATATACCAATCTGTTTGGTTTCCAATATTGATAATAATGAACTGAAATCTGCCATAAAATATCATAATTTAAATTTTGATTACGTAGTTACCAGTGAGGATTGCCGATCATACAAACCCAATAAAGAAATGTTCAACAAAGCTTTGTTATTACTTGGCTTGACTGCAGCAGAAGTGCTTCATGTCGGAGATTCATTCAACAGTGATGTCTCCGGCGCGAAATCATGTGGCATTCCCGTGCTTTGGATCAACCGCAATAACAAATCAATTCCCGAGGGAAAAGAAAAACCTGATTTTATCTACCAAGATTTGACAGGATTGCAAGATATTATTTCTCTTACGGGCGAGACAAAGAATTAACCCAAAGGATACTGCCTTTCTCAAGAATTTTACATTTTATACACGCCGGTGGAGTTGACTGAATTCGAACTATTAGTCTCATTTGGTCTTACGCTTTGACATTTTCTCTCACAATTTTGTACTGCGACAGATACCACTTGACAAGCCATTTTATTCTGTAGTATCATACATTTGTTCATAGAACGTATGTGCTAATAAAGGAGAAAGTCATGCCTATTTCTGGGAAACGCAAACGAGTTTTGGATTTCATTGCCGCATTTATTGGAGAGAAAAATTATCCTCCTACACTAAGAGACATCGGAAAAGGCTGCGGGATTACTTCAACCGCGGTTGTCCAATATTATGTGAAAGTGCTCGAACGAGACGGTTTCATTCACCGTGACCACGAAGTCTCCAGAGGCATCACCGTTACTAGAAAACGTTCCGGAGCCACTGTGCCGGTTCTTGGCACTATCGCTGCCGGGCAACCAATACCAGTCCCTTCGGCCGACACATGGATTACAACTCCTGAAGAGACTATTGAATTGCCAGGTTATCTTGGCGGCGATCTTACTAACATTTACGCTTTAAAGGTAAAGGGAACATCAATGATCGATGCTCTCATTGATAACGGGGATATAGTCATTATGCAGTCTGCAAACAATGCTGAAGACGGAGAGACTGTTGCGATATGGTTAAAGGATAGGCAGGAAGTAACTCTAAAGAAAATCTACCATGAAGCCGACAGAATACGTCTTCAACCGGCAAACACACTCATGCAGCCGATCTACTCTCAGCCTGAGAATGTAGAAGTTCAAGGCAAATTGATTGCCGTCTTAAGGAAAGTCTCGGAATGAGCTATACGGACTGCATCTCTGTGTACAGACCAATGGGTAGTAATCGTTAGGACAAACTTTATTGGCCAACTTCTATAGTTATTCCCTGATGCTACCTTTTCCGAGACCCGTGTTGTATCTTTCAGGTATTTCGAGTAACACCATTTGTAAACCCAATCAAATGAGTTATTAGTTTCGAGGTAGGAAGGCCAGCTTACAGCACGATTGAATACCGGTAAATTGAGGTAAATGGAATGCCAAAATACAGGTATCTTAATCTCAAGGCGTTTATCACAGCCATTGATCCCTTGTTGGTTGAGGAATATTTCCTGAGCAGGGTGCCGCAAGACCAACTGATACCTTGTTTCCGTACAATGGGCATGAATTTCCAATACGTAAAAGATTTGATGGTGGGGCTTAGAGATGAGAAGCTTAAAATAAAGATTGGCGAAGAGCTGAGACAGATCTGCGACCTTAGCAAGGCGATAGATATCCTGGTCAGGGTAGCCTCAGCAAATAACATTCCAATGGGTAAGGATGAAACGCCACAGCAGCTGGCGATGGTACTCCTTCTCAAGCACACCTTGGTTTTTGAACATGCCTGGACAATTTATTGTTATCGTCACTCAACAACCCAGGTT
>JBEKMY010000143.1:0-4171 GCA_049523355.1 Smithella sp.
GTTTCAATCTGTAATAAACACAATTGACTCCCGGCTTAGACAAGAGATGCCCCTCTTTCGGCGAAGAGGTCACGAAGCACCGAACGATGACAGTACTGCTCATCGGTACAGTAGCATCCCACCGATATATTTGTCTGGTGCGACAGGGCTGTGAGCAGATCAAGAATTCTACTGTTTTCCGGGCGTTTCATTTCCTTGCGGTATTTTTTTACAAAGGTCCGCCAATCTGCATCATTTGTGGTCGACTGTCCTTCCTTGACGAGCTCTTCGCTGGGCGCCAGGTTGGGCAGCCACACATCGTAGAAATTCCGTGATGCAAACTCGCTCTTCGGCACGCCTCTCGGCGGGCGCCTGACAGTACCAATACGCAACCCCTCGCCAGTAATGCGGGGGCTTCCAAGCCGAATAATCATAATTCCCATGATTTAATCTCCATGAATATACACAAGTTTTTATGTAGCATTAACGAATACTGGAATCCAATCTGAGAAAATTGTCTGTTTTCGCAAGGTCACTAATCACATGCAAGAGCCTCTCCGGCGGGGTCGTCAGTCTTCTTTCCCGAAGATTGAGCCATCCTCCAGTGCTGGTAATGGTTGCCGCTCTGATTCTTTCTGATTTGATGAAATCATTCCGCAGGATGAAACGGCTGCCGTCATCGCTCATCCCCGCGAGCATCAGCGTCACGTCGATAGCCTCTAACAATTTGAATTCACGTAAATATTCCACCTCGTCTTTAAGGATGACTGGACCTATCAGCATCCTCTGAAATTCACTCATGGGAAAACCTGTTTCTTCAAAATAGAGCATCCGTGTATCTGCGGCCATGTCGAGATATGCCCTATTTGCCATGTGGGCGTTAAAGTCCATGGCTCCCCAGCCGGCCCGAAAGCTCTTAGTATAGACTTCCTTCATGATAACCTCCTGAAAAAATAATTCATGTTGACACAATAATACACTTGACAGTTTCATAATGCAACTGTAAAATATATCCATGAGAAAAGAAAATTTCAAACACCTCGAATGTCCCCTCGCCCGGTCACTGGATATCATCGGCGAATGGTGGTCTTTGCTGATAGTCCGGGATTTGTTCTATGGTGTAAACACTTTCGACTTAATATGTGAAGATCTGGGCATTGCCCGCAATATTCTGACGGATCGGTTAAAGAAATTCGAGGACAGAGGCATAATAGAGAAGTGGACAGATAAGATAAAATCACGAGGAAGGGCCTACCGCCTTACAAAGAAAGGGAAGGATCTATTCCCTCTCATTATGGCGCTCGTTGCCTGGGGAAATACATGGGAATCCCCGAATGGGCCACCCATAATTTTCAAACACCTGCCTGAGGGACACACCGTACAACCTCTTGTAATATGCAAACGCTGCGGAAAACCCATTATAGCCAAAGACATACAACCCCAAAAAGGTCCAGGCGTGAAAAGGCAATCCGCCCTTCCTCTTCCATTAAGAGATCCGGGCGATAAAAAGAATCGTGGAACAAGCAGTGCTCATCGGACCAATACACCAAAACATCAGGGTGGTAGACATGAAGAATAATGACTCTGTATATTATGAACTCATAGAAAAGCAGAGAAAATGGATATATGGGCTTCCCGAATCAGAATATCTGCTTCCTATCATGAAGCTTCGGATGAGTCTGGAAGAGGCCGCTTTACTTCTGAAGATTCCCCATTTCCCGCACACTCTTGAGCAATTGCAGCAAATTGCAGGCATAGATCAGGGCGACCTGGACGCTACCCTTGATGCCCTGGCCAAAAGGGGGCTGGTCATGAAAATAACAAGCTCAAAAGGGTCACGATATCTGCTTAATGATGCATTCTTCTGGTTCTATCGGATGCCCGGATATGAAGGAAAAAGCGACGAGTTCAATAAGGAAATCTCCCCTCTTCTAAATAAATATTACAGGGATGCCATGGCAGGAAATGTGCACATGCACAAGAACAAGGGGCTCCGGACCATACCCATCAAAACGAGTGTTGAAAACAGGCAGTCCGTCATGCCATTTGAGGATGCAGCATCAATCATTGATGCCAGCAGGATTGCAAGTGTTTCGACATGCTCTTGCCGCCACAGGAAGAATCTGGATCCTGATGAAGAAAGCTGCAAACATGAGACAAGAACCTGCCTGCACTTCGATTTGCTCGGCAGATATCTCGTTCAGAACGGCTTGGCAGAACAAATCTCGAAACAGGAGGCCCTTGAAATTGCTAAGAACTGCGCAGATGCAGGACTTGTCCATGCAGTATCCAATACCATTGAAGGGATCGATACCATCTGCAACTGTTGCTCCTGCTGTTGTGCCTTTATCGAAACAAAACTCTTTCTTCCTAAGCCCATGACGACTGGACATCAGCCGTCTAATTACATCGCTTCTGTGGACAATGAGATATGTAAGAAGTGCGGGTTATGCACCAAGCGCTGCCCAATGAAGGCGCTCACGATTATATCCAAAGAGGATCATGAAAAAGAGATTATGTTTTGCACTGAAAAATGTATAGGTTGCGGCGTTTGTGCCCATAAATGTCTTACAGGCGCCGTCCGTTTACAGCGTAGGGAAGCGGACGAACACTATCCCGCAAACGTTATTGAACTGGTCCAGGCCATGTTGCGTGATCAGGGCATTTCATGAAATTCGTAGTGTTAGATCCGCGCCTTCGAACACTAAACTTATAAAGAATAAAGGGGACGGTTGTCCCCTATTATGTCCTAGCTGTATGTTATAATCTAGTAAAAACCTAAAGTAGATATTTCTGGAAACTTTTCGATTGGAAAATCATCAAATATGGATAAGTAAAAAATGCAGGCTCCTGCGTTTTTCTATTTCATCATAAACATCAACGCCCAAAACCGTTCGTTGAGTTTATAGTCTTTTATAATAGTTATCATTCCGTGGAAATTGCACCTGGCCATAGATAATAAAAACCGGCCTTAGCGCCTAAAATTTCCGGCAACTCAATATTTATTGCAGATACATTTATATTTTGAGATGTTTCCTCCGCAGCTTTATAATAGTTATCTTCGGGAAATTCCATGCGACGGTATACCACTATTTTTGCATTTTCTTGAATTCCCGCTATTTTCTTTGATTCTTTAATCGCATCATTTATATATCCTACTTTGTCTATTAGTCCCATTTGAATGGCTTCATCAGCCAAAAATATGCGCGCCGTAGAAATTTCCGTGATGGCCGGCTGGGTAAGTCTGCGGTGTTTTTTCACCATCCCTATAAAACGCTCGCCAAAATCATCCAATGTTTTTTGCAAAAGTTGTTCTTCATCTTTGCTTGAATCCCGAAAAGGAGAAGCCATATCTTTATATTTGCCGACCTTTTGTACATCAACGGCGAGGCCGATTTTATCCATCAGACCTTTAACTTTCGGCCTTATAGCAATGACCCCCACAGAACCTGTTATAGTAGTCGGATGAGCCATAATTACATCCGCGGGAAGAGATATGTAATATGCGCCGGATGTGGCGATGTCCATCATGGAAATTACAATTTTATTACCGGTTTTTCCCTTGTAGTCAGAAATTTCATGGTAGAGAATATCACTAGCGGTAATTGTGCCACCGGGTGAATTGATTTTTAACAGGACCGCTTTTATTTGTTTGTCATTTCGGGCTTTGTTTAATTGCGATACCACTTGCTCTACAACACTTTGTGTTGTGGAAAGCACACCTTTTTTAGGATTATCCGAGATCATTCCTTCTACAGGAATCAGCAATATTTTATCTGTACCCGTGCCTTCTAATGTATATTCCTTGAGGGGATCGGTTTGAAAACTGAAAATATTGATTTTTGGTAAGGCGCATCCCATTAACAGAGTGGATATTATTATTAATGTAATCAAATAAGTTCTTTTCATATTCCTACTCCTATGGTTGATTTTAGATTATCTATTTTGCCATTATTGCTTAAAATGTCAACAGGCATTGAAAATACGAATTGCCTCATAAAAAATGTTACTAAAAGTGGAGATAAAATAGATACGTTGACTCATAAATTGATGTTACCGAAGGAAGATTCGGAAACGGAGGGTTATGGATATGCGTACACGGAGATACTGGGAACAACAGCGCCCTATTAACAAGCATCAATGACGGGTTTTGAATTTCTTTAAATCTTTTTAAATTTATAAATGGCGATGT
>JBEKMY010000144.1:0-4166 GCA_049523355.1 Smithella sp.
GCAATGTTAACGTAAATAATTGTTCTGACGGGATCGGAACCTAAAAATATTTTTCGAATAATGCCGGCGGTATTGTGCAAACCGGGACGAATGAGTCCGCAATAAGGGCAGGCAGGTTCATCCCTGCTGATTAATTTGCGGCAATTAGGGCAAAGAATTGATTTTCTTCCTGAAGACATTTAACGACCTTGTAAAGAATCCATGTGCTGCGTTGCACCGCATTCCTCATAATTGCGGCGTACCTCATTCCTCGATATTTGTGCGCATTGCTCCCGAAGCTTTTTATAAGGCCGTTTGCAACGAACAGTTATTACAACATCTTGTGAGCACATAAAATTATTTATTCCTTTTTTGATTAAGAGCTTAATTAACAATATTATGCCGAGTTGTAAAGAAAAATACTATCTAGAATTGACTGTCGCGTCGGCTATATGTTATCTATATCAAAGGAGAATTATTTTGCAGCTAAAAGATCGCATAATAATGAAAATTGATTCAGTGGCCTTCGGCGGAGAAGGAGTTGGCCGGATTAATAATTTGGTTGTTTTTGTTCCATTTTCCGCTCCGGGCGATGAATTGGAAGTTGAAATAATTCAACTGAAAAAGAAGTTTATACGCGGCAGAATATTGAAAATAATCAAACAATCTCCATTGCGGACACGACCTTTATGTCGTTATTATGAAAAATGTGGCGGTTGTTGCTATCAACATCTGGATTATGAATATCAACTGGCTATCAAAAAAAAGCAGGTAGAAGAAGCCTTTTGGAAAATCGGTAAAATCGCAAATCCCCCTGTTTTGGAGGTGATAGCTTCGACCAGAATTTATAATTATCGAGGTAAAGCTCAATATCATACAGGGGTTGTATCGAATAAACAGGAAGTTGGTTTTTTAGATATTTCCGGCAGCAAAATGGTTGATATTGAAAATTGCGAAATAATGGAAGAAACAATTAATGAAAAACTACGTGCTCTTCGGGGAAATAAACGGCTGCCGCATCATAAGGATGCGCAACTGATAATCTGGTCAGAATGTCCGGCCGATCAGTCCAGTAAAAAAGAATCAATTGTCAGAATAATGAAAGGAAAGGAATTTTTGGTGCCCCGTGATGGATTTTTTCAGGCTAATTTATATCTGACGGATAAATTGGTTGATGAGGTCTGCCGTCTTGCCAAGAACGATGAAGTAAATACCATTGTTGATGCCTATTGCGGGTGCGGACTTTTTTCTATTTTTCTTTCATATTATGCTAAGAATGTTATAGGCATAGAAATAAATGAAAAATCAGTAAAGTACGCGCAGATAAATGCGGAAAATCTGGGTCTTAAAAACGTAAGATTTATTCACGGTGATATTGAAAAAATATTGAAGGGAAGATTTCTACATCAGGGAGATAAAATTGATTTGATTGTTCTTGATCCTCCCCGTACAGGTTGTGAAAAAGCAGTGATAAAAGCAATTGTAGATTTGCAACCCAATAAGATTATATACATTTCCTGCAATCCGGCTACACAGGCGCGAGACGTGAAATGTTTAAATGAGTGCGGTTATGAGTTGCAGAGTCTCCTGCCCGTGGATATGTTTCCGCAGACAAGTCATATTGAAGTCGTCGGATTTATGGAGCTAAAATGAAAAAAATGACAATTTCAGGTAGAAAATTAATCTTATATATGTTGATAATTCTTATAGCTTTAAATTTAAAATATTGCTATTTGAAAGTGCCAAATATTTAAAACATAAGGAGAGAGAAAAATGGCATCAAAGAGTAAAAATGTAAGGATTGAACAGCTCCGGATATTTGAAAAAAAACTGGCCTTGCGATTGCAGCAATTAGATCAAAAAGGAATAAGCAAAGAAAAAGCTCAAAGTGATCCTCTTGTTAAGAGTCTAAAATCAAAAATCAGGCAGACTAATGTAAGAATTGCGGTGTTCGATAAATTTGTTAAGCGCACGCAGGAATTAGCGCAAGTTAAAATTCAAAAGATAGCCGAATCATTGAATAAAGAGAATAAATCGGAATCAGCGCCGGATGCAAAACACGAAGAGCCGAAATCTAAAAAGAAAGCAGTAGCGGCTGATAAAGAACAAAAGAAACAGCCAAATGCAGCTGATGAAACTACTCCGAAAAAAGCAAAAAAACAACCAACTGAAGCAGATGAAACTGCGCCCAAGAAAAAAGCAAGCAAGAAAAAAGAAGAATAAGATTTAGATTCAGATAAATAAAAGGGCAAATATTTTTTTAATTGCCCTTTTTTATTTATATGAGCAGTATCAAAAGAGGATATATTGAAAAATTGTTGTTACTTAATGCTTTGATAGTCAGAACATGTTTAATGGTTAAGCGGTTAAGTGAAATCATATTCGTCAGGCTTTGACCACATTTGTCAGTGGTTTGCGATAAACACCGCGACTGTCGATTATCAGTTTCGCGTGTTCGGCGATAAGATTGTAATCAACTGCCGTATGATCGGTTGTTATCAAAACAGCATCCTGGGCGGCAATTATTTTGCTCGTAAGCGGTTGTGATTTCAATTCCGGACCAACCGGCCATTGCCGTTTGCGTTTAATTTTGGAAATTAACGGATCGTGATATAATATTTTCGCGCCCATGGACATAAGAAGAGAAATTATTCTGTATGCGGGGCTTTCTCTGTCGTCATTGATGTCCTTTTTATAGGCAAGACCAATAATCATCAATCTGCTGCCCTTAACCGATTTGCTACGTTCATTGAGCGCATACTGCAATCTTTTGATTATGTATTCGGGCATGTGGCGGTTGATTTCTCCGGCTAGTTCTATGAACTTTGTTTCCATCCCGCATTCGCGCGCCTTCCACGAAAGGTAGAAGGGATCGAGCGGAATGCAGTGCCCACCCCAACCGGGGCCCGGATTGAAGCGCATAAAACCGAAAGGTTTTGTAGAAGCGGCATCCAGGACATCCCAGATATCTATGTTCATGCGTTCGTAGATGACCTTGAGTTCGTTGACCATGGCAATATTTATCGCCCGAAAGATATTTTCGGTAAGTTTGACTGCTTCCGCCGTTCGCGCGTTCTTGACGCGTACCGTTTTCTGAATAACTTTTTCGTAAATTGCCTGCGCCAGATCGCCGCTTGCTGTATCGAAACCACCGACGATTTTGGGAATTGTTGTCGTGGAATAGTTCTTGTTGCCGGGATCTTCGCGTTCGGGAGAAAAGGCTAGATAAAAATCACGGCCACATATCAGGCCTGTTTCTTCCAGCATGTTTTTCACCAGTTCCTCCGTCGTGCCCGGGTAGGTAGTGGATTCCAGTATGACAAGCTGGCCGGTGTGCAGGCATTTTTTGATTTGTTCGGTGGTTTTGATAATGTAAGACATGTCCGGGTCGCGCTGCTGCGTAAGCGGCGTAGGGACGCAGATGATTATTATATCCGGTTCGTCAAGCCGTGAAAAATCGGTTGTCGCAGATAGATTTTTTGATTTGGCAGCTTGTTTTACTCTTGAGGCATTGATATACGAGATATAACATTCGCCACGGTCAAGCGCCTTAATCTTCTTGGAATCTATATCGAAGCCGATTACTTTTATATCCCTTTCGGCAAAGGCAAGAGCAAGCGGCAGTCCGACATATCCGAGCCCGATTATGCCGACGGTGGCTTCGCTGTTTTGGATTTTCGACAGGAGAATTCTTTTGCAGGTAGAGTTTTTCATTGTTTAGCACCTCTGTTTGGTAATGAATTGTGTATAGTAAGAAAAACTTTGGTCCTTTTTTTAATATCTTTGTTCGTTACTTAGATAGAAATTTAATGTTTCAAATCTATCATCACAAAGTACGCCATTTTCATTCCACCCTCCATAGATTCTAACAAGAATATATCTTTGAGTCGTATATTGTTGTGGCATAGAACATATAAATGCGATAATTATTTTTTCTATAGATATTGCTTTGAAATCGATATTCGCATGGTCAATTAACAAAATGTTTTCATCAGACATTAAATTTCTCGTTCTTTTTTCCTTTATTATTAGATAGAAGAATATAACGTTAAGTCTTGAAACATCTGGACTGCACCCCTGCGGTTAGACAGATTGGGTTAGAGCAGTTGGCCAGGGTTTATGGTTTGTAAAAAACAGTTCTTCAAATTCCACCGGCGGTCTGTATCCAAGAGAGGAATGCAGACGTT
>JBEKMY010000145.1:0-4162 GCA_049523355.1 Smithella sp.
TGTTTCTTCTCCATCCGTTCTCTCTATACGATCTTCGAGAACGTGTCAATTTTCAAAGAGCTTATCTCTATATATTACTGGATGTTATCCCTGTTTTCTTGTACAACAAAACCGAAAGAGCCTTTATAAATTTGATCTATCAATTTATTTACTCTTTACTTTGAGCGAGGTATGGGATGCCCGCTGCGGCTTGCCGAATATCGGTATAGATTCGGTGAGCCGCAGCGGGCATCCCATACCGATAAACGGAAGCAATTCGTGAAAGTCTGGCGAAACGCCCGACAAAGCCTAATTAAAAATGCTTAATACACTAAAGAGCAATATCAAATTACAAAATAATAACAAGTTTGTCAATATAGATAAAACCATATTGGTTTTTATCCTTCCCCAAATTATCACCGCAAAAACTAGTATGGGTCCGCGGATTTTTCCATGCCGTCATCATCATCACAGTCGGTTTGAACGCCGCCAGATTTTTATCTCCTAGGCTGCCCTGATCAATTCTTCACGAAATGAGGGGTGGGCGATGTTGATCAAAGCCTCGAAAAATAGGTTCAAGCTGATCCCCTATTTCCCCTATTTCCTACCCACTTATTTTTTTATTGACATAAAAAGTTGAACTATTTATTATATTTCGTTGCCAAAAAAGGAAGTCCTTAGCAAACGATCTTGAGGATGTCGGATGATATGCACCGGGACAAAAAAGGTTTGATAAAAAGACTTACTTATTATTGTCAGCCCTGAAAGAAAGGCTTATTGCGCCATGGAGCGTAGCTGGAGTTTAAATATCTTCCCTCTATCCGCCGAATCATTCAGCCGGCTGGCAATTATTCTGGTTTTTATCATCAGTATTTCGACTCTTCTGGGATGGATGATAGGCATTGATATCCTGAAGAGCATCAATCCCCATTTTACGGCAATGAGGGTTGTAACGGCATTATGCTTCCTTTTGTCTGCTGCTGCTCTGGTCTTCATCAAAAACAGATCGGCCGGACACTGGCAAATTAAAGTCTCGCGTTTATTTTCCGCGGCAGTGAGCATCATAGGATTGCTTACGGTAATTTGTTATCTGGTTGAACTGCAGACCGGGCATGAATGGGCATGGGCTCATAACGCTTTTCTTAATTTTTTAAATGTTCCGGCCGATCGGATGGCAATTATTACGGCCATCCTCTTTTCTATTTTCGGGTTTATTTTAATTTTGCTTAGCATTGACAGCAGGCATGCTACGAACATAAGTCACGCATTGCTGCTGCCAATCACCATATTGACCTACCTGATGCTGGTCGGCTACATCTTCAATGTCAAAGTATTTTATGAATGGCTGCAAATTGCCGTAGCCCTGAATACAGTCATCGCTTTTTGTTTTCTCTGCATCGCTTCTTTTTGCATTCATCCGGAATCATGGTTGATGAAGGTATTTACCGGCGATGAATCAGGCGCGATCATGGCCCGCAGGCTTTTGCCCGCTTTTTTGACACTTCCGATTATCATCGGCTGGCTGCGCATACAAGGTGAGCGAACCGATGTTTTCGGGTCGGACTTTGGCGTAGCGTTAGTTGCGGTTACCTATGCAATCTGCTTTTTCTGGCTGGTGTGGTTCAACGCCCGCTCCGTCAACCGCACGGATCAAATCCGCCGCCAGGCCCAGGAGGCTCTGCACGAGAGCGAAGTGCGGTATCGTCTGCTCTTTGCCCAGGCGGCCGTGGGCATCAAGCGGATGGACGTCCAGGGGCGCATGCTCGAGGTTAATGACAAATTATGCGATATTCTGGGATATTCCCGTCCGGAATTGCTGCTACTTTCACTCGCGAATATTACCCATCCCGATGATTTGGCGGGCGAACAGGTTCAACTCGAAAGATTGCTGGCAGGCCAGATCAATAATTACAGTATCGAAAAACGCTGCCTGCGAAAAGACGGCAGTGTCATCTGGGTAAAAGTAACAAGTTCATTGCCCTCCGTTACGGATCCGTCTGCCAAATGGTGGATTTCGGTGGTGGAAGATATCACCAATCGCAAACAGGCGGAAGATGCCCTGAACCTGATGACTGCTGAACTGGCGCGATCCAACAAAGATCTGGAACAGTTTGCTTACATTGCTTCACATGACCTGCAGGAACCACTGCGCGCGGTGGCGGGATTTATGGGCATTCTAAAGAAAAAGTATCAAGATAAGCTTGACGACGATGCCCGGAAGTATATAGATTACGCCGTCGAGGGCGCCGAAAGAATGCAGACACTGATCAATGGTTTACTGGCATATTCGCGAGTCGGCACCAGGGGCGAAGATTTAAAACCAATGAGTATGCAAACGGTTTTTTATACTGCTATAAATAATTTACAAGTGGCGATCGACGAGAGTAAAGCTGTTATTACGCATGATGAATTACCGGATATTACGGCCGATGCTGCGCAGATGACTCAATTGCAGCAGAATCTTATTGCTAATGCCATTAAGTTTTGCGATAAAGGTCTGCCGGAAATCCACCTTATAGCAAGGCGTGAGGATCAACACTGGGTTTTCGGTATTCGCGATAATGGTATTGGCATAGAAACACAATACTTCGAACGCATCTTCCTGATTTTCCAGCGGCTACACACCCGCAATCAATATCCTGGCACCGGTATCGGACTGGCTCTGTGCAAAAAGATTGTAGAGCGTCACGCTGGCAGGATTTGGGTCGAATCCGAACCTGGCTGCGGATCAACTTTTTATTTCACAATACCCGATAAAGGAGACAATAAATGAATTCAATATGTGTCCGGCCTATTCAAATTCTCTTGGTCGAAGATAGCCCCAGTGATGCCCAGTTGACCCTTGCAGCTTTAAAGATGGGCAAAGTAGTCAATCAAGTGAGTCATGTGGAGGATGGTGTGGAAGCGATGGAATTCCTCCGCCAAGAAGGTAAATATGCCCAATCCCAACGTCCTGATTTGATACTGCTTGATTTAAATCTGCCCCGGAAGGACGGCCGCGAAGTCCTCGAAGAAATGAAAGGCAACCCTGATTTTCAGTTGATCCCCGTCGTCATTCTGACAACATCTCAGGCGGAACAGGATATTATTCGTTCTTATAAGCTTCATGCCAACTGCTATATCACGAAGCCGGTGAATTTCGATCGCTTTCTGGAAGTTGTCCAATCGATCGAAAATTTCTGGCTAACGGTGGTTGCATTACCAAGCGGCAAATAATGAGCAAAGGTGAAAAAATGGTCAAATCAGAAATAAAGGTTCTGCTCGTTGAAGATAGTCCGTCTGATGCCAAACTTATAAAACATGAACTTGGCGAAGACCAGGATTATAGTTTTGAGGTGATTTGGGTAAGCCGGGTGGACAAGGCAATTGCCGAGCTTAAAAGACAACAATTCGACGTCGCCTTGCTGGATCTGACATTGCCTGACAGTGACGGCCATGCAACCTTCACGCGAATCCATGCAACATGTCCGCAACAACTCCCTATCATTATTTTGACCGGCACAGGAAATGAGCAGATCGGGATTAATGCCATTGGTTTGGGCGCACAGGACTATTTAGTTAAGGGCATGACTGACAGTAAATACATAACCAGAGCTATCCGTTATTCGATTGAACGCAAACTGGCTACGGAAGCTCTCCGGAAAAGCGAAGAGTATTTTAAATCTATCACTCAAAACTCATCAGATGTAATTATTATTGTAAATAAACTTGGCACAATAACCTATGTAAGCCCTTCCGTTGAACGTTTTTCCGGATACAAGACAACAGATCTCATTGGAAAGGATGCCTTTGATTTTATTGCGGCAGCCGATATCGATAAAGCTATCCATGATTTTGGCGAAGCGATACTGACCAAAGGAATTGATATCCCCAATTCCTTTCGCATGAGACATAAAAACGGTTCAGAAATTGTCGTGGAGGGGCTGGGGAAAAATCTTCTAGATGATCCAGTGGTTAAAGGATTTGTAATGAATGTCCGTGATGTCACGGAGCGCAAGAAAATGGAGGAAGCTTTACAAAAATCCCATGACGAACTGGAACTACGTGTAGAGGAACAGACGGTCGAACTTAAAAAGGCTCTTTCTGAAATTGAAGCAATGAAAGACCTACTCGAGGCCGAAAATATTTATTTCCGTCAAGAGAACAAAATGAAACATCGATTTGAAAATATTATCGGGCAAAG
>JBEKMY010000146.1:0-4413 GCA_049523355.1 Smithella sp.
CAGGAAACTTAATGCTTCAGGTTACCCTTAACACCTCCCTCTAGCTACATGGGCGAACTACCGAACTCCCATCGTCGGACTTTAACCGACTAGTCATACGTTTTACACGGCATACCCTACTAATCCTCAATATTTGATAATCGTTAGACCTGAGGATTACCGCTTCAAAGTATAAAAATATTAAGGGCGTGAAAGAGTATCTCAAAAACAGACTAAAGAAGCCGATAATATGACAAACGCGATTCTGAATTCGTTGTCAACCGTTGCATGGGTTCTTTATTATAATTCATCATTCGGCGTTCTTCCTATCCAGCAAATTAAAAAAAGAAAAAAGAATCCCATAAACAGGAAAAATATGTTACCCCAGAACAGATCCGAATAACTAAATATCTCTTTCCCGACGGCAAAATTATCTGGATTTGCGGGATCGTAATTGACCGTCATGGTCATGCCGGGCTTGTCGCCTTTGTTGGCAATCGCTTTAAATTCGATTTCGCGGCCCGAGTCAGTTTTGAAAGCGACGACTTCCTTCTTGAATATAACCGTGCCGCGAGCCGCGTCGTACAGCCGCACGATGGTTCCCTCCGCGGTCGCCGTCCGGGTGGCCAGAAGATGTTCCCGGGTTTTCAAATGTTTATAATCAGAAATAAATCCGTGCGCCCCGACAAGCATAAAGACAACCATCGGAACGGCGAGCACTATCTGAATTAACCTTTTCTTTGAACTTGATTCTGATACTTTGTTCATTTGATTGGTAGTCCCGTAATGGCGAAGCTGTCTTTTGTTTATAAATCGATTTTAATACCACCTGCATTGACTGTTACGAATTTTAATCTAGCATAAAACCAGAGTTTTGAAAATCAGGATTTTCAGGAAAAAGAAATAAAAAATTTGATTCTTTAACTGTCAAATTCATTTGTTTCATCTATAAGTCCACACTAGCGAGCAGTTGTCTGAATTGAGGATCACTGGTTGAAAGACAGTCAAGAGCAAAGTGAATACATTTCTCTCGCTATTTCTGCCGCCTGACTTACATATTCCTGAAGTTTCCGCGGTGGAATTGTTTGACCCCAGCGATATATTACCAGTGAATGCTGAAAGCCCTCGATGGTCCATTTTCCTTTTTGCAGCTTTTGGAAAAATTGAGGAGTAGCTTTGAAAAATGTTTGCAGTGCCCATTGCGGATTATCGGATGATAACCTCAGAGAACCCATATCCTTCTCGCGTCCAAGTACCTTCAACGCGTCTCCGCAGGTTCTCTGACTGATGACGTGCGACCAGTCGGATGGTTTCAATTGAAACTTCGGCATCGTTACCTGCGGGTTCTTCACGAGTACCGTGGATTGATAAAACCAGTTTTTGCCGGCCCCGATAAAAAGATCGAAAAAACCCGCCTCATATCCGTTAATTTCTCCCCGCAGGATTACAAAATATTTATTTTTGGTAGGGTTGATTAGCGGAACCAATACGACCGGCAATATTTCTCCCTGTGCAAGACGATGAAAACCAAATGATTTTCCCGCCTCGGTAATGGCTCGTCTTCGCCACTTTTCCCAAGATAGAATAATCACGATGGTAAGAACGATGAGCCCGAGCCCGCCGCACCATACTAAGGCTATTACGACTCCATGTTTCAAATGCTAATTTCCTCCTGCAAACATTTTTTCTTAACAGTAAAAGGCAGAAAGAACTCCTTTATTCAAACGATAAGATAATAACCTATATTTGATATTTGTAACACATTACAAGTTAAATGTTTAACGTTTTTTGTTTCTTTCCAATTGAAAGGCAGTATATTCATCGAGACTGATGGCTTGAGGATTTCAGGAAGGAAGACATAAAATCCGAATCACAGATCGGTAGAATTATTTGTTTCTACTTATCAACAATTGTCTGGTTTAAAAGGATTGATGATTATGGGTAGAAAGAAATTTTAGAAAATCAGCGACAATTTCCCTTGCCTTTAGCCATCTCTAATATCCTGCACATTCCTAATTCACATGCTTTTTGCGCATCTGGGCAGCCAAGTTGGTAATCCTGCCGATTTAAATAAATAACAGCCCTGCTTTCGTAGGCATCCGCATAATTATGATTCAGATAGACGGCCTTATTGTAATCCTCGATAGCATTCTGATACTGGCCGAGTTTAGCGTAAGAATTCCCCCTGTTATTGTAAGCATCGGTAAAATCCGGTTTCAGCAGGATTGCCTCGTTATAATCCTCAATGGCACGTTGCGGCTGACCCAGCCTAAAGAAGGCAAGTCCTCTGTTGAAGTGGATATATGCGTTATCGGATTTTATACGGAGCGCCTCATTATAATGCTCTATGGCAGCCTCGTTTTTTCCTTCATCAAGCAGAACGGAACCGATGCTCTCATGTGCATAATTGTTATTCTTTGTCACCTGTAAAGCATGATTAAAAAGCTCAATACTGTTTTTCCAGTAACCGCATTGCTGCCACGTCAAAATTGCCAGGATGATCAGAACAGCTATCCCTGCCGGGAATAAAATCTTTTTGCGCATGTCTTCACGAGGGAACAAAAGAGGGATGCCCCAGGCAAGCCCTATGGCAATGCCGATAGAGGGAAGATAGGTATAGCGATCGGCCATTGCTTGTTCGCCGACCTGCACCAACCCGATTACGGGAATCAGAGTTCCAAAATACCAAAACCAGCCCATGAATAGAAAAGGCAATTTCTTAAATGCGTAAATAACAACAATAGTAATTCCAAGCAGGATGAAGCAGGAAACTAAGACTTCCCAGAACGGAAAAAAATGTCCATAGGGATAAAATACAGCCAGATCAACCGGCCAGAAAGTTTTTCCCAAATAAGAAACATAAGAAATGATGGCATTGGCAATACGCTCAAGAAAGGATATATGTTCCATGGAAATAACCGAGCCGCTTTTATTTTGAGCCCGGATAGTTACAATACTAGAAACGATTGTTAAAAAAATAAAAGGGGCTTTCTCCCACAAAAGAGAGCGAATTATCGGAGATCTGTTTGTTAGCGGCATGGAAATGTTTTTCTCTTTAATGGAATCGGCTTTGCGCTGTTTGTTTTTTTTCTTGCCTGTTTTTTTAACAACCGATACTGGTACATTCACCGGAGTTGAAACCTTTTGCCAGCGGCTCAAAGGCCAATAATCGAGAAGAAGTAAGACAAAAGGCAAAGTGACCAGCATTGGTTTGGCCATCAAGCTCAACGCAAATAATATTAAACAAAGAAAATACTTGGAGGGCTTGGAACTTTCGGCATAAAGAGCATAAGCGTAGATACTGGCTAATCCGAAAAACATACTTAAAACGTCTTTGCGTTCTGCGGCCCAGGCCACGGATTCCACCCGTAGAGGATGAAGGGCAAAAAGGGCGGCGACAAATGCCGATGACCAAAGATTCTTTGTCATCCTGTTTAAAAAGGAAAACAAAAAGAGAACAGTGCCTATGTGCAGGAGCAAATTAATGAAGTGATGGCCAGAAGCATTTGCTCCGAACAAGCTCCAGTCTAAAGTATGAGAAAGCAAAGTTAAAGGATGCCAGTTACTACAGACAACAGCACTAAATGCCCATTTAATACTTTCCGGATTAATGCCTGACTTAATATAATCGTTTGAGGTAATGTATTCGATGTCATCAAAACAGACAAAACCATTGCCTAAAATCCGTCCGTAAGCGATAAAAGAAGAAACAATTAAAAATATGACAATAAAATATTTATATTTTTTACTCATAAATTGATTTATCCATTAAAATATAATTTTATTATTACAAGACAACAAACATGTATCGTAATACAGAATTTTTCGTAGCAACGAATATATATAAATTAACTGCTGCATGCTTTTTATATGCTTATCTCTTGCTATAGGATGACCTGCCCTGATACTCGTACCACATGCTAAATTAGATTTCAGCCATTTTTTGATTATTCCCGATTGAAACATCCATGACAGCATTCTGTCACAAAGGAGGATGAAAATATTGTCGTGCCTCAGCTCTTTGGTGTATTTATGGTTATCGATATAATCTAATACATATAGGAGGAGTAAGGGTATGGATATCATTATTGATAAAGGATGCATGGGCAGTGGGATCAAGAAGGAGATTAGGACATTTAGTGCGATGACCGGCGACTTGCTGCGAATGAAGGGATGGTTAATTGATTTGGGCATTACCCATGTTGCAATGGAAAGCACAGGACCATACTGGAAACCAGTATTCAACATTCTGGAGGACAGTTTTGAAGTGATATTGGCCAATGCCCGGCACATCAAGAATGTACCAGGCCGCAAGACAGACGTAAAAGATAGCGAATGGATCTGCAAGTTATTGCGAAGCGGACTGTTAACGGCGAGCTTCGTTCCACCGCAGGCGATTCGTGATTTGCGGGATTTAACACGCTACCGGCAGAA
>JBEKMY010000147.1:0-3931 GCA_049523355.1 Smithella sp.
GCATCTGACGTGAATAAATAATAACTGAAGGGATCGACAGCCAGTCTTGTCACTCCCATGCCATAGGGAGTATCCATGAATATTTCAGAATATTTCGGTCTGTTGGACTTTACCGATTTGAGAAGCTGCATTCCAAAATCACTCAGGTCAATTATTTTTTCTTCTTTGGCCTTTTCAAAATCTCCCGACTCCAGATAAAATTTAAATGCCGAGTTGGCCATGATGACATCGCCGACACTTCCGAATTGTTTGATGTCCCGGACACTCTGAGTAATAATGCTGAAAGACCCGCCATACTTTCGCGCTCTTCTATAGCCTTCTTCAATTATTTCCTGCAATGCGCCGCGGCCTTCCTTGAGAAACTGCCAGGCCTCATCAAATATTATCAACCGTCTTCTGCTGCGATCCGATAAATATAAATCCTGTGTTACGGCGTTGATTACCTGAAGGGTTATTACCTTGAATAGTTCTTTGATCGGTTTTAAATGTTCCAGTTCCAGCACCACAAACTCATCGGCTGATATATCGAAGTTGGACCGGCCGCAAAACCATTTTCCAAATGTTCCCTGCGATGTAAAATCTTGTATGTTGTAGGCTAATGCCCCTGCTACCTGCTTAAATGCTGATTTATAACCACTGTCCTCTTTTTCTTTCAGTTCCTCGTCCGTATGCTTTGGATACGCATTCAGGAATTCATAGATCGTGTCTATGTCTGCATCATTGCCGGCTGTTTTCCATGCCCAGCGGGTAGCGGCCTTCAAGATAGTCATTTCCGTTTCTGCATTGGCAAACGGTATTGTATCCGTAGCGGAATAGACCATTGTGCGTAACAGTGATATTATCGGAGGGAGATCGCTTTCGGGCTCTCTTATATTGGTAAATGGATTCATGCATAAATTGGATTCCGGACTGAAGTCTAAAAATCTTCCCTTGAATACTTCTGTCTGTTTTTGGTAGGAGCCTCCGATATCGATGATTCTTATCATTGCATCGGCGGCGTAATAATTAAGGGTGATAAAGTTGACCAGAAAACTTTTGCCGGCGCCGGATGATGCGGAAATAAACAGGTTGTGATTATTTGCCGCCTTGCCGAATAGATCCAGACGGCAAGGTTGCCCTTTGCGTCCCATAAATAACAAGTGCGGATATCCGCCACCTGAAAAATCAGCCTGCACCGGTAATAACGATGCTACGGCTGATGCCGGTGCGATAAAATCCCTATCCAGATTTTCTATATTGTCTTTGACGTTGTACAGGCCAAAAGGCAGCGAGGAAACCAGTAACGGAGGTAAAATGCCCTTATCTTCCTGCATGACATAGCCGTTTTGCTCCCATAACCTTTTTGCTCTCACGATGGATTCCGCGGCTTGTTTGGAATCTTCGCTCCATACCCACAATGTCGGTATTATTTTTACAAAGGGCAATCCTTTTTCGATATCGTCCACCGCCCTCATATATTCTTCTTTTTTACGCATCAATGAGGGGGCGAAGCTTCCGGCTGCCTGCTGCTGCAGGACCAGATTGCATTTCATGTGCAATTTCATCTTTAAATCTTCATAGACAACATTCAGCGAGTATAAAAATGGCGTCAATATCTGGTTGGAATCGGAAATAATGCCCCAGACACCGCCGAAGCATTCATTGGTCTGAAATGTATCCACTTCTACGGGAAAGGTTTTGACCGTTGTACACCGGAAATATCTTTCACCCATCTTGATATCGGATAAGGTCTTTTTGATAACCGTGTCGGATAAGATGACCTGTTTGTTGATATATTCTTCTTCGTTGTACCGTTTGTTGTTGTCGGAGGGCTTGTCGTTAAATAATTTTCGCATCCAGTCGATTAATTCTTCCGGTTTTAAATCCTGCGGGTGTATACCTGCCCCGGAAAGAATCTCTCTTACCGTGCTGTATACGTCTGTAATATTGATTTGCTCGGCTTCTTTTTGAGGGATCTTTAAGGCCACGAATAACCGGTAGTTTCTCAGGGGCATCCTTTGAAATATATCCATTCCTTTTGTGCCCTTCTGGAAAAACTCCGCATACCATTTTGACGACTCCTTTAGTATTTTGTTATCCCGCGTCTTTCCTTTTTGATATAATTCCAACTCTTCTTCGATGTACTGATCAGCATATAATATGAATTGAAGTATACTGCCGTAGGGAATGCCAATTCTGAATATGCCCTCTAAAATGAATGTGGTCTTATCACCGGCAAAAGCTAGCGGGGTGCATTCCCACAAGAATCCTATTGTTTCATCCACATTATAATAAAATACTTTTTCCTGATCATATGCCCGCCAGGGTAAATATGATGAAAATTTATTTCGCTGGCTGATCTGTTCCAGTTCATCTATTGTGGCGTCCCGATCTGTTCCCAGTAAAATATCCTGTATTTTATGACGAAATAAGTAGAATATTATCGACAAAATTCCGGTGGCTACTATTGCCAGCATTGAATAAAACACTTCCATGATCTTTCCCTTTTATTATTCTTCTTACTATTCTTCCGGGTCTATTAAATAATTACCAATTACCCACTTCGGATCATCTGTTAATAAATAAACGTATCTCATCATATACAGTTCGTTTTGATCTCCCCTGTACGGCAATATCAGTACCCGCATAATCTGCGGGGCAGCCAGCAGAGGGGTGTTCGGTTCTTTAAGCATTGATACCAATTTTTGATTAACAGCCTTCCGGTATTCCGTTTCGGATGATTCCGCTTTCAGACGTTTTCTTTCGACATCGTTTGTTTCTGCGGATGAACAGGCCGTGCAATACGTATCTTCAGATACGTTATTGTTTTTTGCTTCCTTCCTGCATTTTTCACACGCCGCTTTATTTTCTTTTTCACTTAACGTATCGTTTTTCTTTTTTTGGAGGGATTCTTTGTAGGCGCCGGCGACTTTAATACATTTTCCTTTGTCATAACCCGGGCAGGAAAAATCATCTTTATATGGATTTAAAATAGCCCCACAGCCCCACAGATAAAGTATTGTTGCGATAATGAGACATTTTTTCATGGAAGATCTTCTCCCTTGTTTATTTCTTTTATTTCCAGTTCCGTGCCTTCCGATATGACCAGCGTTACATCTCTTACGGCCCCGACCTCTATTACCGGCATGGCCTGGTGGGCTAATTCGAGATAAAATTTTGATATTTGTTGTGAGGCAGTTGATATTCCCGACCCGATGCCGGCCTGAACCACCTGATTGGGATCTATTGTCTGGGTCTGGCCGAGCGGACTTACGCTTACTGATGTTGTTTGTGCTTTAATGGCGTCGCCTATCCCGCCGAAAAAACCGGCAATGACCGACCGGGCTACTATGGCGCCCATCTTGCTTACGACCCTGCCGCGCAATCCTATTTTTCCATCTGAATCTACGACAAATCCTTTTACGTGCTGGTCGATTACGGCTGTGCCTTTTTTCGACAGACAGGATATATTTGTAATCCTCAGGTGGGCTCTTTCATCCGCCAGAGATCCATGTCCTTCGCTTATGATGAAGCACCCCTTAAGGTTTGCCCGTACCTGATTGGGCAGGAAAGCCAGATCATTAATACGCAATAAAACCGGGACAGGCTCTCCCTTGCCCCCCTCCATTGTCGGGGCATCCAAGCCAGACAACATCGTTGCCTCCATAAAAGAAGGGGGTAAATACACTGTCTTTTTTTTGCTTTTTTTTTCCGCTGACTTTTCTTTGCTATCCGCGCTGCTGTGATTGGTTGCTATTTCTATTGCGCCGATTTCCCGTTCAATCGGTTGTTCTTCCTGCAACCTTTGTCCTCCCGGGATGGGAGGCATCGGCAAGCCGCTTCTTGATACTGAATTATTACTATACGGCTGTGATTGAACCCGGGGAAGCGGCGGGGGCGGCAGCGGTTCGCTTTTATTGATTTGTGGCGCTCCCTCCGTCGGCCGCTTCAT
>JBEKMY010000148.1:0-3863 GCA_049523355.1 Smithella sp.
AAATTAAGGAGGAGAAAAATATGTTTATTCCAATTAAAAGATTTTACTCAAAAATAAGAGGACTGATTAATTTCTCATCTCTAAAAAAAGAAAAAATGATGTCTATAGGCAGCGTTCTGGAAAAGCAGGCGGCCAGATATTCAAAAAAACCGCTGATTCTCTTTGAAGGGCGCACGATCACTTATAAAGATTTTAACGAAAGCGCCAACCAGTATGCAAATTTCTTTAAAAGCAAAGGGTTTGTCAAAGGAGATACTGTTGCACTTCTTATGGACAACAGGCCGGAATTCCTGATTGTACACGCAGGTCTGGCAAAAATAGGAGTCGTACCGGCTCTTATAAACAATAATATTAAAGGCAGGATACTTGCCCACGCATTGAACATCGCGGAAGCCAGAGCAATCATAATAGGTCATGAATTTATGAAGGAATATACTGATATCGCGAAGGAAGTCAAGCTTCATGCACCGGGAGATATATTCATTGAATGCGAAGGGAAAAGTCTGGCTATACCTAAGGGTTTACAGGATATGGATTCTATCCTGAAAAAACAATCAACAAACAATCCTGAAATGGTTTCGCCGATTTCTTCAAAAGACATCCTCGAGTATATTTACACATCCGGAACGACCGGGATGCCCAAGGCGACGGTACTCAAACATCAGAGATGGCTTCAGCTCGGATATATCGTGGGTGGATATTGCCTGCGGATCGTCTCTAATGATGTGCAGTATCTCTGCCTCCCGCTCTATCATAACAGCGGTATAAACCTGGCATGGTCAACCACCCTGATACAGGGCTGCACGCTGGCCATGAGGCGAAAATTTTCCGCTTCAGCTTTCTGGGACGATATAAGAAAATACAATGCCACGATCATGATCTATATCGGCGAGTTATGCCGTTATCTGAACAACCAGCCTAAAAAAGACAATGACGCGGACAATTCACTGAAATACATACTCGGAAACGGCATGAGGATGGATTACTGGACTGAGTTTCAGAAACGCTTCGGAATCGAACGCATTATTGAAGTCTATGGCGCCACCGAAGGAGTAGGGGGGCTCACCAATCTCAAGGGAGTTCCCGGCATGATCGGACAGCTCACCTCCGCCGGCATCCGCATGGGTGAAGTGGCGTGTTATAATCCTGATACCGGCGACTTTATCAAAAATGATCAAGGATTTTTGGAAAAATGCAAAATTGGAGAAACCGGCATGTTCCTTGCCGCGATCAGTAGCACCAATCCCTTTGCCGGATATAAAAGCAATAAAAAGGCGACAAGCGATAAGATCATTAGCGATGTATTTAAAAAAGGAGATAATTATTTTATCAGCGGGGACCTCTTTAAACTGCATAAAAAAGACTACGTCTCATTTGTCGACAGGCTCGGAGATACATTTAAATGGAAAGGCGAAGTTGTCGCAACAAATGAAGTAGCCGACATCCTAAACCACTTCGGGGGAATAGAGGACTGCAATGTCTACGGCGTCTCGATACAGAACACGGAAGGACGATGCGGTATGGTGGCTCTGACTCTCATTAAAGGTACGGCAATAGATTGGGAGTCGTTTGCCAAGTATATAGTGGACAACCTTGCAACTTACGCTCGTCCTTATTTTGTCCGCATACGAAGTGAAAAAGACGCTACATCGAGCTTTAAACAGCTCAAAACCGGGCTTCAAAATGACGGGTTCAATCCTGCCATCGTCAAAGATCCATTATATTTCCTTGATCCGAGAACATGGCAATTTGTGGAGATAACCCAAAAGCTATATGATGAAATACAGGAGGGCAAAATTAAATTTTAAGAACCATTCATATATCTATTCATTATTGATGGCGATCCTGCGGAAATCATAGTTGTTCTTAACCGACCATAAGAGAAAATTGCGCAATGAGAACTAAAACAAAAACCAAATCCATAAACAAAAAGCAAGTTAAAGTTGTAAAGAAGGGAATACCGCCTTTTCAAAAATATTTATTGTCAAAGAAAATAAATGAAGGTTTAAATATAGCTCCCCAAAGAAACCTCATCAATAAATTCTTCAGTAAATCATTGAATCCCATTGCCATCAGCAAAATCGAGGACGGCACTTACATTGAAGTAAATGAAGCTTTCACAAAAATCACAGGACTGCCACGGCAAGAGCTGATCGGACAGACTTCCGTCGGAATCGGACATATTACGGCGGAGCAAAGATTATTGATTATTAATGTAATAAAAGAAAAAGGATATGCTCAAAACATTGAGTTGGAAGTAAGAATCAAGAATAATGAGACCATCTGTGAATTATTCAATTCTTCAGTAGTCACCACAGAAAAACATGAATTCATGTTGACGATTATCACCGATATTACTAAACGCAGGCAAGCCGAAGAGGCGCGGCAGAATAATATTTTATTTGAATCATTAGCCGCAATTCCGGGTACGGGTGTAATCTTAATACAAGATCATCACCGGGATCAATCATATCCATTTTTTATCAATGCAGAGGCAAAGAGCGTTTTAAAAGGACGACCGGTAAAAGATCTTCTCGATATCATCGACCACCATGAACCGGCTTATTTCAATACGGGAAAAAGTTGCTACCGCATCAAAACGAATTTAACCCATCATAACCCTCCCGTGAAAATCATCCTGCTGGAGCCACAGCCTGATTCCATATGCATTCAAGCAGGACTGAAGCATTACGACCTGACCTGCAGACAGGAAGAAGTCGCTCTTTTAGCAGCCACAGGACATTCCAACAGGGAGATTGCCGAAAAGCTCTTCATCGCAGAAGATACAGTAAAAGATCATTTGAAGGGAATCTTTCAAAAAATCGGCGTTCACAACCGTAGCGAACTTTGCCCAAAGATATTAGAATGGCGATAGCTTGTGGTCTAGCGTTATTCGTCCCTCAAAGAGAATGTTATTGTGTTTATTACTAATAAAGAAATAGGCTACATTATCCAAAAATAACTGGCAGATTCTCGAAGCTTTCATCCGGCAATCTTCAATTCTGCAAAGTTAATATTATTTCTCTTTAATATCCTCAGATAGAGGGGGTTGTGTTTCTAGAAATTTATAATATATTAATTTCAAATAGGAGGTTTTGATATGAATGTAAAAGGCATCATTTATCTTACAGGAAAGACTGCTATCATTAAAGTTTTCAGTGAGGAACGCTGGAATTCCTTTGTACCCAAACTTGCGACAAAGGAGAAATTTTTCAGCAATACAATCTGGGCCATTACTCCCGTTCCGATGGATAAATTCATCATTTATCTTGACGAACTGGTTAAAGAATTTTTCGACAACGATATGATGCAGTACGTGACATTTGGGAAGTTAGCCGCTCAATTTGCCCTTTCACCGGAAGGTCCGTACAAATCTTATCTGCTCACAAAGGATACAAAGCAGTTCGTCGAATCGGTACTACCTAAACTCTGGTCGACCTATTTTGACGAAGGTAAAGCTATCACAAAGTTCGAGAACAACATCGTTCATTTCAAAATCACCGGGCTTCAAATCAAACATTATTACTTCGAGAAACTCCTTATGGGTTACTTTCAGAAGGCCATCAAAATTTTCGGGAAGAAAACTGTTGCGAAACAGATCAGGAGTCTTGCATCGGGTGATGATGATATTTATTTTCAGTATGAACTAAAAGAATCTTGACCACAAGATATAATGGGCAGTGTCGATTATTGTCGGGCGTGAATTGTGTTTCTTACGGTTTGAAAGCTAGTATATTCGTTGAAGTTGACGATTTATTTATTTCAGGAAGTTGTCCTCAGGTCTGATAGACCGGAAACCGTAACTCAGCCGCCGCACCTTATAACCGTTAATCAATAAATATTTATTACGAAAAATGTACATA
>JBEKMY010000149.1:0-3842 GCA_049523355.1 Smithella sp.
ATGGGAATGGGTCTTCTTCTGCCGCAATTTTCAGCCTGAAAATGAACCAACGCCCTTCGCCAGAAGCATATAATTAATAGAATTACAGTACATCCCCGGAAGGCGCTTTTCCCGCTGTTGGAGTTTGCCGCCTTTGTGGTCGAATAAAGGAGATGCTTACATGAACATTACGGGCAGCGAAATAGTAAGAGCCAATTTAGATGTTCACGAAAGAGAAGCTGGATATTACGACGAACTACATAAAGAGATTACTAATTTCTATCAAAGATATCGTTTCCAAAAGTTTCTAAAAACGATAGTCGGCCAATTGCCCGACAGTAAATCACCGTATGTTCTTGAGATTGGCAGCGGAACGGGTTTCCTGACTCTGCAATTATTGAAAATGGGATTTCATGTTCACGCCGTTGAATTATCTCCTAACATGGTGAATATTCTTAATCGCAAGATACAAACCCACAGTAGTCGGCAACGATGTAAAATTTATAATTCCGATATTAATTCATTTCTTGAAAACGGAATAGACAGGAGGGATAAATACCAATTAATTTGCATGAATTCTGTCTTGCATCATCTGCCCGACTATTTGAAAACCATCGATAATCTCTTGGAATTTGTCGATCATAAAGGAGTCTTGTTTATATCACACGAACCGCTTTCCCCTGTCTTGTTAAATAGAGTTTATTGGAATATGCAGAAAATCGACATGAAAATATGGTCATCATTTTTATCCATAAGGCTGAAAGAAGGGACTAAGGACATCGATTATTCCCTCGCGGATATTCACGCTCAACATGGCATCAGTCCCGAAACCGTAGTGAAGGTCGCGGAGAATAGGGGATTTGAATGTCTGGTTCTCGAAAAGTACTATGCTCAATTAAAATCCGGCTTCTTATCATGGCTTGCGAATAATTTACCGTTAGGTAATGACCATTTCAGACTCGCTTTTAAAAAAAGCGATATTAAATAGAAATGTATGACAGTTGTTACCAAATATTGTGATAACCGGTTCAGCGTTTGTTCAAATTATTATATTGGGACAGTATTCAGGTGCCGGTAAATACGGCTTCCTCGCGTTACAAGAGGCACAATAAACACTTTTTTAAAGTTGACAGTTCAGCAATAAATTTACCTCACAGGCACTTTCCCACTGTTCTATGACAAATGCAACATCAACCGGCATTACCAATCTTGTTCTTAAGAAATTCATCACAAATTCCTCATACCAGCTTTTGTCATCCATTGTTACGACCACGGCTGTATTGATTCAGGCAATTGTTCTGGGCCGGTACCTTGGCGTTTTTAACTATGGAATTCTGGCTCTTTTAATGACATACGCCCAGTTTGTTGATCAACTTGTGTCCTGTAACATGTGGGAATTCGTCATTAAGTACGGCACCGATTTTCTGGCAAATAATGAACGGAATAAATATCTGGCGACTGTGAAATTGGGTTATATGGTCGACGCGGTATCGGGCATGGCCGCGTTGCTCATCATTATAATCGCGGCAAAACCGGTTGCGATGTATATCTTTCATTCGCCGGCGATAGCCGCCTATGCCGGTATATATTCATTAATAATTCTTTGCTCTTTTGTTGATAACACCTCCAATGGTGTTTTGCGGATAAATGGGAAGTTCGGATTTATTTCCCTGCGGGACGCCATTTTGGCACTGTCACGTCTTACTTTCGTCTGGATTATGCTAATGCTTGGACATGGCATTAATGGCGTGATTGCGGCGATGTTGAGCATCAGTTTTATCCAGATGATCATTAATTTAATGATCACCTTTAAGCAGCTTGAATGTTCTCCGATAGAATTGATGCGCGGCGCCGATCTTGGTTTGCTCAAAAGTCAGCGCAAGGAAATGAAGGCTTTTCTGGCGAATAATTATTTAACGCAGTGCTGGGCGATGGTAATAGCGAATGCCGACATGATAATCCTCGGATATTATTCTTCGCCCATCCAGGCAGGTCTTTATCGAATGGGCAAGAACTTTGTCAATATCCTCGCGCGGGTCGTAGATCCTTTCTACACGGTTATCTATCCTGATCTCGTGAGCGCGCGGGCAAAAATGAACTATAAAAATTTTCTGTCTCTCATAAAAAAGGGCACCGCGGCCGTGGCAATGCTCGTCACTCCTCTGGCGGTCATTATATTAATCGGGATACCGTTCATCTTAAAGTTTGCGGTGGGTGAAAATTTTATCGGCGCCGCGGCACCGGCACGGCTGCTTGTTTCCGGCGCGTGGTTCGCGGCATTGTTCTTCTGGGCACGGCCGGCTCTGTTAGCGATGGGGAAAGCAAGAACTCAGACGGTAGTAAATTTTTTCATTATGCTGATTTACATTATTGCGTATCTGATTATCATTCCTCAATGTGGCATTATCGGCGCGGCCGGAGTGTATTGCGCGGTGCTGATGTTGGGAAATATCATTGTTGCTTTAATTGTGTATAGACACTCCCGGACAAGCTTTGTTTAGAATTATGAAGGTTTGTTATTTTATACCAATGCTCGATTATGCATCGGGCTGGGGACGGTGGACGGTTGACCTGCTGGAAAACATTGTCGAGTTCGGCGTTGAGCCGGTATTAATTATTCCCGAATCTCAACGGGAAGAACATCTGAAATCCGGACTGGAATTCGAAACGCATTTTTGGGGTCCCGAACCTTACGCGTGGTTTCATCAACTCTACAGAATAAATACGCGGGGGCTGAAAGACTTATTCTTCATTAAGAAAAGATACGGAGCGCTGGATGGAAAGGGAATTTCCCTGATTCATGCCACGGATATGTATCCATGGGGGGTTTTTGCAGGTCAGTTGAAAGATAAGCTTAATGTGCCTGTGATTCTCACAAACCATTCAAAACTACTCTTTAATCCGTGGTTCAGTGTCATTGATTTTTACTTATGCAGAAAGGCGGTCAAAACCTGTGACAGAATCGTATCTGTGTCAGATTGGTCGAGAAAACAAATACAGAATGAACTGGGCATGCATGATGAGAAGTTTCAATTCATTCATAATGGAGTCGATGTTGACAGGCTGAAAAAATGCTCGGAAGAGCTTGAAGCGCAAACCGTCCGAGGCAGTCGAGGGCCTGTAATCATAAGCGTAACCCGTTTCATTAAGCTCAAAGGCATCGAGACGGCGGTGCTGGCATTCAAACAAATCAAGGATGAAATGCCCGACGCGCGATATTACATCATCGGTCCCCTCTCGAATCCTGAATACGTCGATTACATCAAGAAGATCATAGCGGTTCACGGCATAAAAGACGTTTACCTGACGGGCAAGACCAGATCAATTATGGAATTATGCGCGTATTACAGGATGGCGGACGTGCTGGTGCATACATCTAACTCAGAGTCATTCCCTTTAATATTTTATGAGGCGGGATACTTCAACGTTCCGGTTGTGGCCAGCGCTGTGGGAGGCGTTCCGGAAGCTGTGATTGATGGTGAAAACGGTTTGCTTGTGCCGGCAGGCGACGTGGCCGCGACAGCGCGAAGCATAAGAAAGATTTTAACTGACGCGGAACTTGCAAAAAGACTCGGAAACGATAATTACAAAAAGGCCATGCAGTGCACCGTGCGTAAAGTTGCTTCCGAATATTACAAAATATATCAGGAATTAATAAGGACATTCTAAATGATCTATTTGCTGTTAACTTCATTTTTTTATTCAGATGTGATTTACCGGCTTCCGGTAGGCAGTTATGGGTATGTTCTGATAAGCGATATTGTCTCCTGGGTGGTTATTTTCTTTATATTATTTCGAAATATGTTTATCCGGATTAAGGCAAGAAAATTTGACAGGCTTGATTGGTCTCTTCTCGTTCTTAA
>JBEKMY010000150.1:0-3816 GCA_049523355.1 Smithella sp.
TTCTCCATCCGTTCTCTCTATACGATCTTCGAGAACGTGTCAATTTTCAAAGAGCTTATCTCTATATATTACTGGATGTTATCCCTGTTTTCTTGTACAACAAAACCGAAAGAGCCAAAAAAGTTAATTTCTTTCTAATCGTTTTGGGCTCCTGTCTGCATTTGACATAAACCGCAGGAAAGAGTAGATTACGTTTCGTAACGGATTGCCTCAAATAAAACGTTACCGGAGCAGATAAATAATAGTGACGGCTAAGAGAGTTTAACTTAAGCTGTCCATTCTAATAATAAAAAATAGTGAGGAATAACATCATGTTTCAGGGTTTATTAAGACCAATGCATCTTTTGGTGATTTTGGGGATAGTTTTGATCATTTTCGGTCCCGGCAAGCTTTCTGAACTTGGAAGTTCACTGGGAAAGTCTATTCGCGGTTTCAAGAACGCCATGAAAGAGCCGACAGATGCGATAAAAAATATTACGGATGAAGTAAAAAGCGATTTTAAGAATATAGATAAGAAGTAATAAATCTATAAGGAAATATGCATATGAAAATTCGCTATAGTTCGTTAGTATTCATTTTAGGGGCATTACTCATAATAGCCGGCTGTTCTGACAATAAAACCATAAACCGCCTCAATGCCAATAAATGGTTTGAAACAGGCCGTCAGGCCGCTATGGCTAATCGCTGGAATGAAGCCATAGATGCATTTAATAAAGCCCTTGAACTCAACCCGAAATATGCAGCGGCCTATTATAATCGCGGATTTGCTTATGGCAGTCTTAACAACTACAAACAGGCAATTACGGATTACAACAAGGCCATTGATCTAAACCCAAGGCATGCACTTGCCTATTATAACCGTGGAGCCGCCTATTATTATCTTGGCAGCTATAATCAGGCAATTGCGGATTACAACAAAGCCATTGAACTAAACTTAAAAGATGCAACGGTCTATTATAACCGTGGATCTGCCTATTATTCTCTTGGCAACTATAATCTGGCAATTGCGGATTACGACAAAGCCATCGAACTCGATCCCAAATCTCCTGCGGTATATGTTAACAGAGGAATTGCCTATGATAAACTTGGCAATACGCGGCAATCATTCGACGATTACAAGGCAGCTGCAAGATTAGGCGATAAAAATGCACAGGATTATTTAAGAAACAAAGGTGTTGTTTGGTAAATCATTTTTTCTTTTGTCAATCCCTTGTGCCTTCCTTTAGGGATTGCGCACCCGGTCAACAGCTCTTTCGTCGTTTTCTATTTGCCGTTCTTTATCAGCATGGTCGCCGGATCCAGGATCAGACTGTTTTGCATAGAATCAGTCGATTTGCCCTTGAGAGATTTAATATACACCTCATCACCTTTCGCCGCCAACCCAACGATAACATCGAACAAATCCGCAACGTGCAGAAAAGAAAGAGGCAAGCCGTTTTCCTGCGGCGGCTCATGGCGATGCGTATGGACGGTGAACCAGACGCTCATGAAATATTTCTGTGCCAATTCTTTTAATTGCACAAGCTGTCCGCGGCCCGCGTCATCAAACTTAAACCCGTCAATAATGACCATATGCGGCTTGAAAATATTCTGTTGCAGTAAATCGGTTAAACGCTCTTCCAGCTTTGGAGCGCTGAAACCTTCCACCTTGAAAGTCATGATAAAACGATAGGGCTGAATTTTGTCCCAGTACTCACTAACCTCAGCAACACCTGAATTCGCGGCGATATTATGAAATAACTCCTGATACCAGACGTCAACCTTACTCACGGCATCGTTGAGACTTACATGCAGGATGGGCTGTTCGCGTAACATCGCGTTCAGGGCAACCTGAACAAGCAGCGCGGTCTTGCCAACTCCGGCATAAGCCAGAACGGCGCCAAAACCTCCAGTGGATAAAATATCTTCGTTTTCATAACCAAGATTAACAAGCGGATTACGATAAATCATTTCTTTTTTTATCATGATGATATCCTTATAAGTTAAATGAATAACATTATTTTCGCTTTTCAGAGCGATGAATCCTATTAACTAGGCGGCTGATTTTTTATTTTCAGCCGCTTCCAGCGCGATCTTTTCAGCTATCGACTGCGGCACCTGACGGTAAATGGCAAATTCCATGGTGAACTGCGCTTTTCCCTGTGTGGCTGAACGCAGAATAGTTGAAAATCCAAACATTTCAGCCAAAGGCACCTGCGCTTCAATCACGCACATGACATCTTCATCCTGGGAGCCGATAATCATGCCGCGGCGCTGATTCAAAAGCCCCATTACCGGACCTTGAAACTCCACCGGAGTTTCCACAACGACCTTCATTATCGGTTCATGAACAACAGGTTTTGCCCGCAGATACGCTTCTTTAAACGCGCCGCGAGCCGCCGCCTGAAAAGCCATGTCCGAAGAATCCACGGCATGCGAAGCGCCGTCATTAATGACCACCTTCACGCCGGTAATCGGAAACTCCAGTTTCGGCCCCTTGGCCATGCTTTGCTTAAATCCTTTTTCGCATGCTGCAATATATTGAGTGGGAATCGCGCCGCCGAATATTTTATTTTCAAAAATAAATTCGGCATCGCTGATTGGCTCAAGATAACCGGCAATGCGGCCGAACTGACCGGCGCCGCCGGTTTGTTTTTTGTGAGTATAATTAAAATCGGCGCGCTGCGTAATTGTTTCGCGGTAAGCGACACGGGGTTTTCCTGTCGTGACATCAGCGCCATATTCCCGCCGCATCCTTTCCACATAAATGTCAAGATGCAGTTCGCCCATACCTTCAATAATCGTGTCGGTGGTTTCAGCATCAACAAAAGTTTTAAAAGTAGGATCTTCCTTGGAAAATCTGTTCAAAGCTTTGGCCATAGCCAACTGTGATTTGTTGTCTTTGGGGACGATCGCCAGAGATATAACCGGCTTGGGCACATACATCGACATCATTGTTAAATTTGTTCCCGGAGAGGTGAAAGTATCACCGGAAGAACATTCGATTCCAAATAACGCGCCGATGTATCCGGCCCTCAGGTATTCGACATCTTCCATTTGCTCGGCGTGCATCCGCACAACGCGGCCAACCTTAACTTTTTTGCCGTTGCGGATATTAACAATAATTGAACCCTTGGCCAGCGTTCCCTGATAAACGCGAATATAGGTTAACTGCCCGTATTGGCCATCTTCCAATTTAAAGACCAGAGCGACAATTGGTTTCTCGGGATCACTCTCCAGCACAACTATTTCCTCGTTCTTGTCCATATCCATCGCCACATTTTCTATCTCGGAAGGACATGGCAAAAGATAATTCACGCCGTCAAGCAATGGCTGTATGGCTTTATTTTTATACGCTGAACCCATATAAACGGGTGTTATTTTTCTTTCGAGTGTGCCCTTGCGCAGCGCCGCGTACATTAATTCTGAAGTTATTTCGCGTTCATTGAGAATTGCATCCGTCAACTCATCGGAAAATAACGAAGCGGCGTCAATCAATTCTTCCCTTTTCGCTTTAGCATCTTCTTGCAGATTTTGCGGAATTTCCGCCTCGCGGACAATTTCTCCGTTATCGCCATCAAAATAAAGCGCCTTCATGCTCACTAAGTCAACAACGCCTTCGGCTTCATTTTCCAGACCAATGGGAATTTGCATGGCCACGGCATTGTGTCCAAGCTTTGTTCTTAACTGACCGATTACACGGAAAGGATTGGCTCCGCTGCGGTCGCATTTATTAATAAAGGCGATGCACGGAACTTTATATCTTTTCATCTGCCGGTCAACTGTAATGGATTGCGACTGAACGCCTCCCACCGAACATAAAACGAGAATGGCTCC
>JBEKMY010000151.1:0-3789 GCA_049523355.1 Smithella sp.
CGCAATTGTCTTCTTTTAATATAGCTTCGGGAGGAGATCCTGTTATTTTTTTTTAGCTTCGTTTTTTAGCTTGATCAGTTTGTCCTTGTAAAAACCTACTTCCGAAATTAGAAGTGGGGGCACATCAACATCTGCGTCAATATATGATATTGTCAACTTACTTGCAGGACGTGCCGAAGGGTTCTTTCGATTATCACATAGCCACAGAAGATTATAGATTCTTAATTGTTCGGCATGTTCTTCCTTATACACACCAGTCTTAAAGTCACGAATTTCGCATTCCTCTGGTGTTAATCTTATAAGATCGGCAACACCTTTCCATTTTATCTCTTCGTTCACTAACTGAACTTCAGAATAAATGCCGTTTCTCAACGGTTCCGCTTTCCCTTGACTTACCAAAGAAACACATTGAGCAGTTTGTTTTCCTTCAAATATTCTAGAAAGGAGAATCCTTGCATTTTCGCGGATATCACTTTTTCTTTCCAATAAGGCCTTTTTTATTACGGCCAAGGTGCCGGCTGCTCTGGGATTTTCGGCATATTGGATCAAGACGTCATCAAAGATTTTTTCGATGATATGAGAAAATCCACCTAGTTCTCTCATCACTCTTATACAATCTGGATTGTCAAAAGACGTGCATCCCGCGCGTTGAAATTCCTTCACAATAATTTCGACCAGTCGATGTGTTACCCTGCCTATTAAGGTTGATTGAATAAGCGGTTCCGGATAACCATTCTTGCCCCATATAGCCGGATAGTCGCTTGACATCAAAGACCAGCGGCGCGGACATGCTTCGATCTGTTGCAGCTTTGAAAATGACATCCACTCCGGTGGCGATGCCCACACCGTCGGCTCTTGTGAAATCCTGATAGCTGGAAATTCTATTGTCACGTCTAAACTGTTCCCCCTATTTTTTTAATGACCTCCAGGGTTGCTTTTGGGAGATTTTTTCTAATCAGGATGTCATCCTTCAAAATGACATTGCCAAGTAACTCTTTCATCTCCTCCAGTTCACTCGTTGTTGCAGTGTCTGGTGTAAGGAAAGAGTTGCTTGCAACTACAAACTGCTGACCGTTATTTCGATTAGCAAGGATTGGAGCAATAATGTCACCGATTCCGGGAACTACAATGCGCTCGTTTCTGCTAAATATTATATCGGCAACTTTTTGTCGGAGTAAATCTTGATACAGCATTTCGTCTGTTTTTGAAAGATCTGGTGGAATCATTATTCCGTCTAGTAAGTACCTAAGTAACATGGCTCCCGAACGCCTGTCCAGCAACTCATGATCGCGTTTGTTCTGGAAGTTCCTAAGGCATCTATAGCACGAAGCATCGCAGCTCTGACAATCCTCTAAAATACCAAGAGCGTCACGAAAGACGTCAAGTCCCATCTCCCCGACGCGTCGTGCAAAACCAGCGCCGCCAGGAAGTGTGTCATATATGAAAATCTCTGCCTCCTGACCAAATTTCCCAGATTCTGTAATCGCTGGACGATATTCAGCCGAGAGCTCGCTGGGCGAAAGATCCAGCCGTTTACATGCAGCCTTAACAATCGCTTCACATAAAGTCCGCAATGCGACTTGCGTTCCAAAGTCTCCGGGCAACAGTCGCAGTGGTGGCTTAAGATTTAAGGACACCAGGAGTATATCTGTAATAAAATCCGTCCCAAGAACAATCCCTTTTACTGAAATACCGCCTTCGCATTGTTGATTTCGTTGATCTGGGTAAGGTTTAAGGTACAAAGGGCGCAGTAAAAGTGAGACGGGTGGCGGACGAAAAGTGTGACACCTAGTTAAGATTTAGAACAACACCTTGAGTTTGTCAAGAACCTCCTTTCTTCACTTCTTAGTAGTATTTACAATATCTGTTTGTAATCGTTTTTGATGGGATTGTTTTTTTGCATGGCTGAGTCTGTAACTGGAGTCTTGTCAATAGGAGTGTAAATAGACATCAGGCAGCCAACCTTTCTATTCCTCTGTTTTTTTGTTTCATAACTCCATCAACAAATGTTTTCCCGTGATAAACATCAGACAATAACCAGTAACCTTTCAAGGTACGAAAGTTCTTCTCCGCTACCCGCAGAAGCTTCCAGATCATTGCCGTGGCATTCTGAACCTTTTTGAATCGTTTTGCCGCATCCGTCCTGAGTCTTACCGAACTGAAGGGGGACTCAACCACGTTGGTTGTCCGAAGGTGCGACCAATGTTCCTTCGGAAATGAATAGAACGTAACCATTCTGTCCCAATCGGCAAGAAGTTTCTCTGTCGCTTTCAAGTAATCCTTCCGGTATCGATCAACAAACATATCCCGGAGGCGCTCACATTCTACGAGCGTTGCCGCGTAAGGAATCTTTTTGAGTTGTTCTGCCGCCTCGGCACGTATCCGCTTGGGAAAGCAATCGAGAACGTTTCTAATCTTATGATTCCAGCACCGTTGCTCTTTCCCCTGGGCGTGAAGTTCTCCGAGCGCCGACCATATCCCCAAATGACCGTCGGCAATCGTCAACCGGCCTAGGCTTAGACCGCGCATCTTCAAGTTCCTCAAAACTCCGCTCCATGATTCCTTGCTCTCCCGATAGCCACTCTCGCAGGCCAGAAGAACTTTCCTGCCGTTGGTAAGCCCTCCGATTATCACCAGAAGCGCCGCCTTGTCCTTCTCCAAGCCTGCCTTCACATATATCCCGTCCGCCCACTGATAAACAACTTCAAGCGATGAAATATCCTGACGCTTCCACTCCTCATAATCTATCTGCCATTTAGCCTTCAATCGGCCTATGGACGAAGCGGACAACGGCGCTCCCTCTCCCAACAACCCTCGCAACGCCATCTCAAAATCTCCTTGCGCCAAACCATGCAAGTATAACTCCGGCAACAATTGCCCCACTTCTTTTGACCGCCGTTTAAAGAAAGGTATTATCTTGCTTTCAAACTTTTCTTCGGTCCCTCTTATACGTGGACGACGAATATTGATCGTTCCGTTCATCACCGTAAACTGCTTCGTCTTTCCATAGCCATTCCGGTATCCTGGCGGCACATCAACCGCCTTGATTCTTTCGGATTTCTTCCTCCCTAAAAATATCTCAATCTCTTCTTCCAATATCTCTTGGACATATTCCTGTACCTTGGACCGAACCATTTCCTCTAATGCTTCATACGTTGTACTTGACGGCTTGGCCGTCTCGGTGATACTCTTTCCCATGGTGGTGCCTCCTTTCAGTAATAAATAGTTGTTTGCGTACAACTTGAAAGGTTACACCGCCTTTATTCTTTTTACACTCTTTTTGATTTTACCCCCTGTAACTGTTGCCGTTAGCTTCAATGATATGGCACCTATGGGTAATTCGATCGAGGAGTGCACCCGTAAGACGTTCTGAACCAAAGACATCTTTCCATTCCTCAAAAGGGAGATTGGAAGTCACCATAAGGCTCTGACGTTCATATGCTCTGCTGACTACCTCAAACAAGAGTTCTGATAAATATACTCTATTTTGAAAAAGGTCTGTTTAGGGTGTCACACTTTTAAACCGCCTCGTTTACCGTCTCAGGGTTCAACCGCCATTTATACTTGCTTCTGGTTAAAATATAGATACAAATCTTAGCCCTTCAGCAACAAACTCAACTATTGACTAATCTTGTTTTAATGGGGAAACCCGATGAATTGATTATAGTGACTCGAGTACCAATTTCTTACAATCATATTGGGATTAGAACGCGAAATACGTTCCGTTGCCTTGGGGAGTGATCGAGGTATAAACATTGCGTCCATAGAAGAAGGGCAGTCCCCAGCCAA
>JBEKMY010000152.1:0-3718 GCA_049523355.1 Smithella sp.
CATGTATCAAGGGCATTTTGCAAAAATCTATAATATCAAGTTCAATCCGGGGATCAGGCCAATGTTTAAAAAACCAGTATGGGCGATTTATGACCTGTTTATCGGGCGATGGGATCGCATCGGAATCCACTTCCAATCTAGCGACTTGCCAGTCTACAAGCATTAGAATTTTCATGATTATGTTATGCCGTTAACGAAAAAACGCCGGTTAAAATTCTGCCACGCGGCCATCAGTTGTCTTAAAAAATGGAAGAGGCCTGAGGGGCCTTGTTCAAACTGCCAGCAAATATTTATTTATTTTGCCGGCTTGACTCATCCAACTGTATTCTTCCACAATTATTTTCCGCCCCTCTTCTCCCATGCCGGACAGCTGTTGCCTATTGATTATCGCAGTCTTAATTCCTTCGCAAATTTGCTCGACGGAATTATCTTTTATGTAGAAAGCGATATTGCGGTTGCCGACCACATTTCGATTCATCGGAATGTCCGATATGATCACTGGTTTTGACATTGCCAGATATTCAAAGAGTTTCAGCGGGCTTTGCACACTCCACCATTCATGGTCAGGGAAAGCGAGTATCCCGATATGGGCGCTGTGGAGATATCGCGGGATTTCATTATTCGGAACAGGCCCGCAAATGACAACATTATCATCCATGTCTCCCTCCCTCACCATGGCCTTCATTTTTTCCCGCATGGAACCGTCGCCGAGAAAAAACATCAGCACTTCAGGATATTCCCGGCGGATTTTATCAATTGCGAGAATAATCATGTCAAGGCCCCTCGTTGGACTAAAAACGCCATGGTACATGATAACAAACCGCCTTTCGATGCCGGGAATACGCTCATACAACTTATCGGGATTAAACAGGTCCAGGTTTACTCCGCTGGTCCAAATGCCGACCGGCACGCGAATATCGGTATTTTTTTTCAGATACTTGGCCATTTCATCCGTAATGGCAAGCATCCCGTTAAAGCAACGGGCGGCGGCCTTTATCGTCATGCTGAATTTCTTCCGGGTGACATAACCGCGCCAGTTATCAGGCACCTCGACAGGCTGGGTTCTCACATCGAGAACGACCTTCGGTATCGAAGGAATTACAGGCCGGAGCATGGCAAAAGGCGCCAGAAAAAGCGCGGAAGTCGGTTCTGTCATGATCCAATCAAATCGCTTACGATTGTTGACAACTAACGCAATAAGCTTGATGTAGACCTGTATGCTTGAAAGATAAGACCCAAACTTATAAATCAGCAAATGCATCGGCCAAACATCAGGTATATTGCCTGCACTTTCATGACACAGAAAAACCGGTTCCACCACACACCCGATTTTTCTCATGGCGCGGGTTATTTCAATAAATGTAGTAACCGCTAAGCCGTCGGTATCCGTATCCGTAATGAAAAGTATTCTGAGCTTCTGTTGCGGTGTGGAATGAGTCGCTGTCGTCATATTCAGACCGTTTTTTTCTTTTGCGCGCAAATGATTATTGATAAGCACTCCATCTGATTGCGTTCGTGACGAAAAATCCTGTACAGTCTCTCCTCAACATTGTTTTCTTTTTTTGTGAGCGGAATTATCTTGATATTTTCCCAACCGTAGCGCTTAAGCAAATCCTGATATTGATATGGACGCATCCTGTTAGGAATTCCACGAAGCCGGAACATATTATACATATTTAAACTGTATCTGTAGATATTGTTCGGATCCTTATCACGTATCCACCGGGAGTGGGTTTTGAGATCAATTTCAGCAACAATGACCGCCTTCGGTCTGCATACTATGCTTAGTTGCCTGATCGTTTCTTCGACATCATCAAAATGTTCAAATGCCGCCTGAGAAAAAACTATATCCATTACCGCTTCACCGAAGGCGGAAACAAGATCAAAGTCGTTTTTCACAATATAATTTAGTTTTGAATGAGAATTCTCTTTCGCCTTATTGAGTTCATCTCTTATTAAATCAATGGGCATATCTCTACGCAGGCATCCAAGCTCTGATAAAAACTTTTCATAAAAATCATCCGTCGCTTTTTTTGCCAGATCGTTTACATCACAAGCGTTATATTCCGAAACTCCAAGCGACAACAAATACATACCGATACCAAGATCAGAACCGGGACCTAATTCAAGAACATTCTTTCCAATTATGAAATCATTCTCCCGGGTATATTCCCGAAGATGGTCAAGCCACGCATTTACGACTTTTATGTCGTACTGAAAGCATTTTTCATAATCGGAAATACCAAAGGGTTTTGGCGAAACGTATCCGAACAGGAGTGATTTGATTTTTGACAGCGTTAAAAATAGTATTCCAGCCAGGTAGAATGCGGCATTCCGCAAAAATGTTTCCCGTTTTGGTCCTGAAATATTCTCTTTTCTTCTCACTCAATGCTCCAACCCATCACCGGATGATCCCGCTCTGTCATATTTTTTTATAAACGGCATTTGAAATCTGTTGAGGCTGCCCGCCGGGGATTTCTTCTTTTTTTACGCTTTTTTCCTTTATGTTCTCCACAATCGCCAGCAATATCAGATAAAAACCGAAAAAGTTGCCCATTGCCGGGGCCATGTAAAAGGTTTCTTGAGTTAAGGCCGTGCCGATAATGCCGAAGAAACCGCAGCGCATACCTATCCGCATGGCATAATAAGGCAAATCGCTATCGCCGATGTTGCGCGGTTTCCTCAACAGCTTTCCGACTTCATACAAAAATAAAAGAAAAAAAACCAATCCCACAATACCCAAATCGATTATAACCTGCATAAAGTTGTTGTGAGCGCCGCCTAAATTAACTTTATAGGATTGCTGATTGACGCCATAGCCAAAAAACATGAAAAATGACATGTTCCTGATAACACCAATGGACTCCTTCCAGTTTTGAAAACGCGCTCTTATTGAAATAATACCTAGCTTTCTATCATGCGAATGAATGTAATCAGCCCTGCGCTCATAATTTTGGACATCTTCAACACTGCTAATGCCTACCCTGTCCATGACTCCTTTGTCCGTAAAAGAATAGAACCCTGCCGCCCCAAAAATCACCACCATTAAAATGATGCCTCCCCAGGCCAGGATACTACCGCCCCGAAATCTGATGTAGTACAGAAGAAAAAATACGGTCGAAATGCCGAGGCCAAATATGCCTGATCTTGATTTACTGAATATGATCGCCAGGATGATAACTGCCATGCCTGAAACGGCCAGCCCTTTCAGCATAGGGTTCTTCTTCATGAGCATGAAGCCAAATCCCAGGGAAAAAGCCGTAAGCAAATAAATGGACGCACTGGCATGGTTGTTTGTGAAGAACGCGGAGAATTCTTTAGGCCTCAGGGAGTTAATGGTAATTCCCGCGTACATTCTCGGCAATTGCATTCCGACATCAACAATGAGTCCAAACACCGACACCGCTGTCGCCAGCGCGAAAACCCAAATAAGATAGCGGACAGCCTTTGATGAAGCGCGCATATAAGAACGAACCGCGTAAAAGCATACTATGAATTGTGTAAATCGCAAGGTATCGGCGGCTGCGCGGCCTAACTCGCTGAATGTGCGGACTGAGGTGAAATATATCTGGATAAGCAAAAGGAACATCAAAATATTAAGAACGAGAAGAGACCAATCAAGCCTGTCAAATTTTCTTGCCTTAATCCGGATAAACATATTTCGAAATAATATAAAGAAAATAACCACCCAGGAGACAATATCGCTTATCAGAACATA
>JBEKMY010000153.1:0-3684 GCA_049523355.1 Smithella sp.
GATCTGTTCACACAGATCAATGACCAGATGTCTGAGAACCAGAAAATTATCATCAATAAAACATATCTCTTTTATTCCGAAATTTGATTTCAGAAATTTTATTTCCTCTATTATGTAAGGAATGCTGTGAAACCTTATCCGGTGACCGGTTACCGAGCGGCAGGAGCAGAATGTGCACTGGTAAGGACATCCCCGTGTCATGATAAGAGGAGCGACAAATTTTGATTTTATCAGGTAAGATGTTTGAAAAGGATAGTTGCGGGGATTTATTAAATTCCAATCAGGGGAACCCAGTGAATCTAAATTTTCAGGAAAGACAGGAGAGTTAATTTTTATATCTTTGCTTTCTCTCCAGATCAAACCTGAGATATTCTCTTTCCTGACTATATCCGGATCCTGAAAATTTCTTATTAGATCCGCTAACCCTTTTTCTGCTTCGCCTCTGATAGCAAAATCGGCTTCTTCAAAATATTGCAGTGTTTGTTCCGGGAAGGCGGATGGGTGAGCTCCGCCGAGAATAATCTTAGCATCCGGACGTCTCTTTTTAACTATCAACAAAGATTTCTTAACGGAAAACAAATCCGTGGAAAATACTCTGAAGCCGATGACATCAAAATCAATACCGGCAATGTAATGCTCGAATTTTTCGAAAGTCAATCTGAGATTGACACAATCCAGTATATCAACTTTATGATTTTCTTTCTCCAGAGCTCTGGCCAGATAACCTAATCCCAGATCCGGTGAGGATAAAGAAGTATCGCGCGTGATAGGATTTACCAGTAAAACTTTCATGAGGTAAATGAAGAACTTTCAATAAAAACGTTAAAGGGGGTTATTGCCCCCTTTAACGTTTTTAAACTATTAACAAATAATTGTTAAAAAGCACGAACAGGCCGAAAATGAAGCGAAACGCTCTTGAGAGTGCTTGCCTGAGTGCCTGATTGAGTGCCATCGGTAAAGAACTGGGACCAAGCGTACCATGTATTATACTCAGACGAGCTCCAATAACGGTCCTCAAAACCACCCCATTGCCCCATATCTTGATTCGCATATAACTGAGCTAATTCATCTTTTGAAGGCAGAAACCAGTCGTTATAGCCGCCTCCAGCATAAGCTTCGCATACCTCTGCCGCGCTATTCGAACTTGCTGTGGTTCCAGATTGCGTTATAATGGCGTCACTATTAGCCTTTCCTGTTCCTATTGCAGTTGCAGTATTTCCATTTAAAGTTGTTTGAGTTTGTTGATTGCCACTTGCATCTGGATCTCCAGATATCCATACTAAGGAAGGATCTGCATCCGCGGAATACCAATCATACCAACCCGGAGGCGCTGCCTCTAACCCATGCGCACCACCATCTGTTATATAGAACACCTTGCCGACACAACTCGGACCTTGATCACCTATTGCATAAGTTGATTGTGTTGTGCCGCCTACCCAACCTACCCATGTCCACTGGGCATAAACCGTAATATCTGCTGTAACTTGAGTGCTGGCAGTAAACGGAGTACCACCACCACCCGTGGCTGTCCACCAGCCGCCAAAAGTGTAGCATGGTTTTGTAGGAGATGTTGGTAAAGCACCCACTGTGGTTAAGGGCGGGATAACATACTGTGCGTCTACAGAGGTTCCCCATCCGCTATTGTATGTTACTGTATATCCGGGAGTAGCGCTCCACTGGGCATAAACCGTAATATCTGCTGTAACGGGAGTGTTGGCAGTAAACGTATTACCACTACTATCTGCCTTTGTGTTCCAGCTTGTAAAGACGTAAAACAGTTGTGTGGGAGGTGTTGGTAAAGTAACCACTGTGGTTGCAGGCGAGATAACATATTGTGCTCCAATCGAAGTTCCCCCGTTGCCATCATATGTTACCGCATATACGGTATTAGTATTAGAAAGCCAGTAGGCATAAACTGTAATTCCTGAAGAAGGAACTTCTGTGTTGCCAAAAAACTGAGTACCACCACCATTTACAGCTGTATACCAGCCGGCGAAAGTATATCCAGTCTTGGTCGGCGATGAAGGTAACATATCAACAGTAGTTGCGGGTGGTACTGTTCCACTGATGGCATAAGTTGAACCATCGCTTTGAAAAGTTACCTGGTATTTATACCAATATGCATAAACTATTACATCCGACGTAATGGGAGTGCTGGCAGTAAACTGTACACCAGTACCACCCGTGGCTGTCCACCAGCCGCCAAAGGTATATCCAGACATGGTCGGCGGTGTCGGTAATGAATCAATAGTTGTTGCCGGGGGCGTCACCGTTATGGAAGCCGGACTCGGCATTGTCGTTGTGCTTCCGTTATTACTAAACGCGCTGTTAAAAGTTACCGTGTAAGTTGTTGTTGATGATGTAATGTCACCAGCAGTTAAATTGCGCTTGTCGCAGGCAATAACCGTAAAAATGGCGGTTAAAAGGATTAAGATAGCAAGAATCTTTGCGGGAATTCTCATGTTTCCTCCGGAACAAAATGTTTTTAGTAAAAAACAATTATAGCTGTCATTTTAGAGCCTTACTTTTCAAGAGAATAAACCATATTATATTTTAACCGTGTTATATTTTATTTGTCAATTATTTTTTAAAGTGTTAATATAATTTGGATTGTCCCTCCTTAATTGTCACTTGTCTTGAATTCGGCAGCCCTGCTGCAAGCCAAGCAAACTATTACTGAATGATATTGTTCCTTAAGAATCGAAGATTCTCCACAGCCTGATGTGGAGAGCTTCAATTATATTATGATTTTTTCCCGGTTAGTATCAGACATTGAAACGGAAAGTTATAATATCTCCGTCCTGCACTATATATTCCTTTCCTTCCAGGCGCAGGCGTCCGGCCGATTTTACTTGTGCGGTTGAGCAGCCGTGGGCAATAAAATCATCATAGTGCATAACTTCTGCCTTGATAAAACCCCGTTCAAAGTCATTATGAATTGCGCCGGCAGCCTTGGGAGCTTTGGTCTGAAGAGGAATAACCCATGCTTTGACTTCATCCTCGCCGACAGTGAAAAAGGACATGCGCCCCAAGAGAGAAAAAGATGCGCGGATAATCCGGCCGAACGCCGGTTCGGCGATTCCCATGGAAGACAAAAATTCTTTCCGGTCTGCGGCGTCGAGTCCGGCAAGTTCCGCCTCAATTTTGCAGCAAATACCCATGACCGGTTCTTCCAGTTTTGCTGTCTTGGCAAATGTATCGGCAAAAGAAAGATTATCTTCGGCCGCATTGATCACGACCAGTTCCGGCTTGATTGTCCAGAAGGAGAAACTTCGCAGCGTAAAAACTTCCGCGGGTGCGAGCCCCGTCTTGCGCAGAGGCTTGCCGGCTTCCAGACATTCTTTTAATCGCGGCAGAAGGTCATTTTGCGCTGTCTCCTGCGGCGTAATCGCTTTTTTTGACATTTTGGAGAGACGCTCTAGTTTTTTTTCAATGATTAGTAAGTCCGAAAGAATCAACTCATCTTCCAGTTTGCGGTAGGCTTCTATGCTTAATTGAACATCAGGCAGGGAAAAGCCATCGACAACGTGCAGAATCCCATCTGTGCCGCTTAAGTTTTGATGGATTGCTTCCCACGGATGCTCGCCAACGGCGTGTACATCCGCAATGGGGACTTTGGCCGGCGAAACTTTTACCGGTTTATATATTTCGACGAGTTTATCGAAACGCTCATCAGGCACTGAC
>JBEKMY010000154.1:0-3650 GCA_049523355.1 Smithella sp.
TTGATAGCCAATCTGGAGAGCCAGGTGGCGCACCGTGGCGAAACCCTTCGATAATGGCAAAGACAAATTTAACACAGAACGACGCTACAAAAATGCGCAAGAAAAAGAGGAATATGAGTTTCTAGTTCAGAGAGTCTCCAGCGGTATTTGTCTCTTTTGAGGTAAGATTAGAATCATGTTTTATGGATAGTCTGTTTTTAATCTCCACCTCGAATTTATCAATAGCCTTAATAAGATCTTTATCATAAGATATATCTTTAACTAAAGCAGTGCCATACAGATGTCCATATTATCAGGGTAGGAAATGCATAACGATGCCACGGAGGCGTACCATTATATCCCCTGTGGTTGCCACAGATGAAGAGCCGTTAATTCAGAATCACGAACGCCTGAAAGTTTACCAAACGGATGTTCTCCATATCCTTTTGGCAGTTCAAGGAATCTGAAATCGTGTGTTGCGTAATTTAAATTACTTTTTTTCTTTTAGCAGCTCATCTATTTTTTTGCTGATGTTCTGCTCTTGTTCATCCATTTTTTTACTGAGGCTGCTTAGTTGGATTTGCATCCCCAGCACGATCAACATCAGAAATACAACAACCACGCCAGTAACGTTAATAGCATTAAGTTCCATAGTACGCTCCTTAAGTTAGAAAATTGCCGTTTTTCAATAATGACCATTTGTAATATAGCATTAAACGACAGAATGGTGAAATAATAATTTCAGGAAAAACCAGACAAAATTCCGGCTATCAGTATTTCAAAATATCCAAACCGCAGGAATGGTTGTCTGTATCTGCCAGTTCCCAACCTCATGCGATAAATAAAATCAAAGATCACTGTTTGAAACGTATTAACAAATAATTGAAGCTCTCCCAAGGCAAGCACAGGAGAATCTTCGATTCTTAAGGAATATTATAATTATGCATTCGCTCACTTATTCTGTAGCACACTACAGGAATGCGTTCGCTGCCTCAATTCTGTAAACGCTTGCGCACTGAAGCAGCAAGCGAAGGTGTTTGCTCGTTTGCGAATTCACTGCAGCCTGATCTAGCTGCTATCAGCCGGAACGTCTGATTATCATGCCTGTTCTTTTTTTACCGGAATGCGTTTGGAGCAGGGAACGCCGCTTTGGCATAATCCACACCCCGCATACTTGCCGATGAATCCAGGTCCATGGGCGCCTTCAATCCATGGCTTTTGCTTTTCATACAATACCGCGAAGCATTTGAGTTTATCATGCCCTTTTTCGCTGATTGCGCCGCCGGGGCAACGGAGGATACATTTTCCGCACTTTCCCGCGGCATAAAAAAGACAATTTGCCTGATGATTTACATAGGGCCTTGCAGATGGTTTCAGTCTCAGGTTAGTAACAACGCTCGCGCAGCGCATGGCCAGGCCTTTGGCGGTAATGAAGCCGTCATTAAGGCTGAAGGTTCCGAGGCCTGCCGCATAAGCCGCGTGCCGTTGTGACCAGTTGGAGGCAAAGCCGTCAGGTAATAACAGAATTTTAAAGAAAGGCGATAACTCGGGAGCTACAGCGCAAGCGCCCATTGTTTCCAGAATCGACACCAGATACAACGATAACTTATTGATAAAATCCTGGCCCTTCCAGCGTGAGTGATTCCAGCGCAGAGATGGTCCGTCTTTCTGCCGGGCGTTAACCTTGATGGTTTCTCCGTTTATCGGAAAAACAAAAGAAATAACGCTGACGCTCTCCATGTTTGGCGCATCCGGTTTTAGTTTTTCGCCAATGTGAAGTTTAAGGATTTCGCGCGGCAGGAAATGACTTTCGTGAACAACTTTCTTATATTCAATAAACAGCGGATCATCACCGTCGGCAAATCCTACCAGAGGTTTTTCGAATATCGGCGCTCCCTCGAAGGAATCCAGACGGTTCGCGGGACTGGTGCGCACATACTCCCTGATCGCCCGTTCGATAAAACGATTCGTATCGGTATCAAACAACTCTTGTGTCCGTTTATTAACACTGAAAGTCTTCATAACTTTAATGCCTCCGGCTAAATATATCTCTTATGATAATGCATAACATATCCTGTGTATTTTATCACTTAGTGTTATATTAATTTATGGAAGCCATCGGCTGCATTATTATAGGTGTTCAATCACCTGTTATTTGATTATATATACATTTAAATCCGATCAAGTCTTACAAAAAAGGGAAGGGGTATATCTTTCAAATTACAAAAACCCCGGGAGGTTTTTAGCCGTATTCCCGGGGTTTTTAAAATAACAGTTAAACAAAAGAACTCTTACTGAAGACGCAAAGGTACGGACGTGTTGTATCCGGCATTAGTAAAGATAAGAGGTTGCATATAAAAAATGCCGCCCATGACCATGCCTCCATCGCCTGCCATCCGTGCAGGGTGGTTCCGCTTGCGCTTGTATAAACACGATTGCCGGAGGCATTTACCGGTGTGCCGCCGGAATCATAAGTATAGATGGTGTAGGCCAGATTTTCGGAAATCTGAAGTATAGTGAGCGAGACTGTATTATCATTGGCACCGTTGCCACTGCCGCCTCAATCCATAAGTATAAGGATAAGCATTGCTGCGACAGCAAATAACACTCTTATTTTTTTTTCATGTAATATCCTTCTTTTTTCGATAAAAAATATCTTTTAATAGTAACTGTCGAAGTGAAGCAATTTCTCAACTTTCCACATGGGAAAACATTTCAATACAAACAAGAGATACAGTTTTTAAGTCTTTCCCTTTTTTTAGTGTTGGCTTTATTGGAACTAAGAATAAAAACATCCAGGAGATACAATAATCTTCCGGAGGTTAAATATTCGCAAATTCTGAGAAATCAAATTCATTGCGACCTCAAAAGTTGAGGATCAGGTTTATGAGTTAACAGAAAAACAATTTGTAACTACACATACTTCTCATGGATAGAACTATCAAGAGAAAAAATAACGCCTCGAATCGGTCATACTTCCTGGCCGATATGATCATTATTTACAGGCATGATTATTCACTTTCAGAATGGCCTTTAGGTACGATCAGGCGGACGTATTTTTTTGCAAGCGTGATGAATGGAGCATACCAGTCGCGGCCTGATCCATCGAGCGCGGTCATTTCCGCGTTGATGATAATAAGAAATTCCTGATCGCGGCGGTTCAGGTAGTCGAAAAGCTCGTTACGATAACCCTCCTGAGGCAGCGCAATATCACCCTCCACCCGGCAGTTACCCGTCTCCACCAGAACCCTCTCATGCCGCACATTTGGCATCAGTTACCTCTGCAATTGAATAGTTGGTATGCCTTTGATCGATAGAGCAAAGGCGGTTATCGTTTTGATCAGACATTGCTTCCACCTGTGTAAATTATAGGAAGTCCGGTCTTGCATGTCAAGGGAATCTTGTGACGTGAAAGGAAATGACCGGTTGATGAGGGAATTAGTAAGCGAACTCAAACACCTTTACGTTGCCTGGTCATATAAAAACCGGATTACACTTAAGAATTAATGATTACCATTTGTAAAGATGTTTTTCCATCTTACATAAGGTGGAATCCTTTGTGCCTGAATAATCTCAGACAGGCATCGACAACAACATTATCGTAAAGTATTCCCTTGTTTTTCTCGATCTCTTCAAGAGCCGCTTCAATGCCCAGTGACGCGCGATAGGGA
>JBEKMY010000155.1:0-3607 GCA_049523355.1 Smithella sp.
TATTGAAGGCTTCTGGGCGATTTTCCGTCGGCAAGGATGTTCTTTTTGATTTTCTCAATGGTGAAGGGTTTTATTTCTTTAAAAGGCATTTTCCCTATGACGGGTTGAATCCAATTTTTAAAATGTTCGGCTTCCTTCCGAGATGTTCCCTTTTTCTTGCCAATCTTAGAAGTGGGGGAAAAGACTTCCAGAAAATATTGTCCAAATGTTATGTTTTCTTTTTCGACTTGTGCTTGTGCCTCTTTTTCAGCCGCCCTAAATTCCTTTGCAAACTGCCTTCTTTCTTTTGGCGACTTTGCTCCGGATTGCTCTTTTGTGTTTTGTTTATACATCCGCAATTGCATCAAGGCATATTCTTCAAAACCGATACCCGGATGAACTTTAAGAATAGATTCCGGTATGCAGTCAGACAACCAACCAATGCCATAACTGTGGTCAGTCTTATCAGCCTTGAACCGGATGCTGTAGTACCTATCACGCTTCTTGCCATGCTTCCGGGTTTCATGTTCATAATACCTTAGACCTTTATGCGCCGTCTTAATCCATTTTATTGTCATGGAAGCCCCCTATTGTAAATCCATACTTTTTACCGCTTTTTTACCGCTTTTTCCGCTGAAACCATATACCGCAAGATGATGCCATGTGAAGGCATAATAGAAACAATCCCCTTATATGTCAAGGAGTTTGTGTTGTTAAATGAAATTAAATGAAATTGCTTAAAAGGGACTCAAAATCCCCCTTTCCTTGCGAAAGTGTCGGTTCGATTCCGACCTCCGGCACCAATAAATTCAAGGGTTTGCAGCGTTCAGCGTTACAACCCTTTTTTCATTTTTAGGCGGATTGTAACCATTTTGTAACCATTCATCTTGTTTTTCGATTAACTGCTGGTCTAAAGCGGCTGCATTCTGCCTCACCTTTTTGGGACCACCAGTCCCCTTTGAAGAAGGCTGATCCGCCACGGACCAACATCGGTTTTTTTATATAGAGGCCATACTGAGACAATCTTTTTTCTAATCCACGAATAATTATTATTTTCTAGAAGGGTTAAAATATTGACATTTTGTTTTGATTATTCATTCAAACGCACTAGAATCAAAAACATCCATCATTGATATTTTCAACAAGCAGATAAAAAATCTTGCTTTCAAACTGCAACGCTGCCATTTTGGGTGATCATTTGCGCTTATCTGCTGTTTTATGTTATATTATAATTGCTAATGTTGATTAAATTTCTCATCAATTTGTCTCATATTCCGACTGTTAAAAAACGATGTCCTATGCACCACACGTCCGAGATAAGGAGAGGCGCTTATGGAAGAAAAGAATCTCATTTTAGCTGTTGATGTCGGTACCACAGAAACAAAAGCAGCATTGGTAAGCACCGATGGTTATATAGATTCCGATCAGTCAACCTGCAGCCTATTGTATCCGGAAAAATCTTGCGTCGAGCAATCTCCGAAGGAATTATCCGATGCAATATATTGTTCCATCAGGAATGTTCTCGCGGCACATCCTGATTTGGTCAGCAGACTTGCCGGCATTGTATTTACGAGCCAGATGCAAAATACGATACCAATTGGAAAAGACGGAAAGCCTCTAATGAACATGCTCTCCTGGATGGACGAGCGCGCAGCCCGGTTCATCCATGAAGAAATGTTTAAGGGATTTATAAAGATTGAAGGTTATCCCCCATTAAAGCTTATAAAGTTCTTGAGAATGACAGGTGGCGCGCCGGGAAAAACCGGAAAGGATACCGTATGCAAGCTTGCATGGATGAAAAAATACAAACCGGATTTGTATGATGCCGTTTATAAATTTCTGGATGCAAAGGATTATGCTATTTTTCTTGCTACCGGTAATTACGTGACATCACACGATATGGCGTTTATTACCTGGCTCATGGATACACGGAAAAAGAACCAGGAAGAGTGGACGTGGTCGGAAGATATTCATAATACGTTCGGACTTGATATGCGCAAAATGCCGGAGATTAAATCCTCAACGGCAATCGCAGGATACGTTACAGCGGAATTTTCCAAAGAAACAGGCACCCCTGGAGGTCTCCCCGTGATCAATGGTTCAGGCGATCTCCTCACCTCGGCGCTTGGTTCCGGAGCTATCGAGTTGGGGCATATCCACGTCAATATAGGCACTGCCGGCTGGGTTGCCACACATCACCCGACGACTGCTATAGATATGAATCATTACATAGGAACCATCGCTTCAGGGATGCCTGGAAAGTTTCTTTTAATCAGCAAGCAGGAAACTCTCGGTGCCGCCCTGGACTGGATCAAGGGTATGCTATATCCCCCTGAGCTCACGCAAGGAATATCAGCATCTGAAATATATCGGATAATAAATAAAGAAACAACCAAGTCGCCACCCGGCGCGAACCACGTCATTTTGACTCCATGGCTTTTCGGAGAACGGTCACCTATCAATAATCCATACCTGCGGGGACAGATTTTTAATGTCGGCATTAATACAACAAGAGCCGATCTCTGCAGGGCTGCAATGGAAGGAGTCGCCTTTAACATCCGCTGGGGTATGGAATGTGTGGAAAAAATGTCATTAAAGAAAGTCAAACCGATTACAGATGAAGTCCGATTGATCGGCGGCGCTTCCAAGAGTGACCAATGGTGTCAGATTTTTGCCGACGTTTTGCAGAAACCGGTCGTGCAGATGATAAATCCCCAGATGGCATCTGCTCAGGGCGCTGCAGCCATTGCAATGGTGTCCCTCGGAATTTATAAAAGTTTTAACGAGATAAGTAGAATGTTAAAAAAAGGAAACTTTTTTAAACCGAATACGGGGAATAAGGCAGTATATGAAAAGCTTTATAAACAATATCAGGCATTGTACAAAAATAACAAAGGAGCTTTTAAAGAACTCAATCACTAAGAAAGTTTACTGTGAAGCGTTGCATTGAAGACTACACCAGATTATATATACTTCAGCATAGACAAATATGCTAATGCAGGTACTGTCCAATTAGGAATCGCGTTTGAGCACTTCTGCCTGCCGACCTCAAATCGTCAACCTCCATAAAAATACCAGACTTCAATCTGTAGTCAATGAAGATATATGTTTTTTCTCTTTTTTAAAAAATGAATGTTACTGTTATAGTATTTAGTTCATCGGTAAAAACGAACTTCGTATGTTAATTGTCAATCCTGATAATCCGGAAAAAACATGAGTCACAATAATGAATATTGCAGTGCGTATCTCGAGTAATCTTAACGTTATCAAGAGCGCCGGACAGGCGTATCTAATTGCCTATGGTATATTCATTCATGATCTTTAGCTTTTCTATAGTGAATTGACGCACCATCTGTGCCGTATCCGCCGCCGATAAATTTTCAAAAGCGGAATACGGAATTTCTTCATAAACTTTTATATACATTTTCTGCACACCGTGAAAATTCATGCTGTATTTAGGCAGGGCCTTGTTTGTACCGCTGATGACAATGGGCAGAATAGGCACCTTCTCTTTCAGAGCCATTTCAAATGCGCCGAGCTTAAAGTTTTTAACCTCTCCGTCGGAAGAGCGGGTACCTTCCGGAAACATGAAGATAGAACTTCCCTCACGCAGGTGGATTGCACACTC
>JBEKMY010000156.1:0-3534 GCA_049523355.1 Smithella sp.
CCTAATCGTTGAAGATATAGTCAAACCAGAACTTGGTTTCTCTCTTGGTGCCCAAATCCACGTGGATGTGCTTGGCCTGTGTGTATTCCTTCAGTCCATAGGTTCCCAACTCTCTGCCTACGCCGGATTGCTTATACCCTCCGAAAGGAGCAAGGGCGTTGAGCAGGTGGTAATCGTTGATCCACACGGTTCCGGTGCGAAGTTGCTTGGCTACTTCAATCGCCTTTTGAATGTCGCTCGACCAGACGGCGCCCGCCAGCCCATAGATATTGTCGTTACACTGGTTGATGGCGTCCAGAAGAGATTTGTATTTTATCACTGAAAGCACGGGGCCGAAGATTTCCTCACGGGCTATCCGCATATCGTTTTTGACGTTTCCGAAGATGGTGGGCTCGATAAAATGGCCTTTGTCCATGTGCGCGGGTCTCTTGCCCCCGCAGAGTAATTCGGCGCCTTCCTTCTTGCCGATTTCGATATAGGACATAACCGTGTTGTATTGAGCCTTGCTTACCACCGGACCCATAGTCGTTCCGAAATCCATTGTATCGCCTATGACGATGCCTTTTTTAATTTTTTCCAGCATACGGCCGACGAATTCATCGTAAATGCTCTCGGGGACAAAACACCTGGTGCCGCTTTCGCAGACCTGTCCCTGATGGAAGAACGTGCCAAACAGGCATCCGTCAACAGCAACGCTGAAATCCGCATCTTCCAGAACCAGTGATGGAGACTTTCCGCCCAGTTCCAAAGTCACTTTCTTGATCGTTTCCGCGCCCATTTTCATGACTTCCCGGCCTATTTCCGTCGATCCGGTAAATGCGATTTTGTCTACCAGAGGCGAGACGCACAGTTCTCTGCCGACGGTGCTTCCCGAACCGATTATAAGATTAAAAACGCCGGGTGGGATATCGGCCTCGGCGACACATCTCGCAAATAAAAGCGCGGACAGAGGGGTGTCCGAGGCGGGCTTCATGATAACGGTATTTCCCATCGCCAGGGCAGGGGCCACTTTCCAGACGAGCATCATAAAGGGAAAGTTCCATGGTATGATTCCGACACAAACCCCTATCGGTTCACGGTTTACGAAGTTCCAGCTCACCGAGGGGAAATCGATCCAGGGAAGGGGCTCGTAAGAAGGAATGCGTTCGGCGGCCTCGATCAAAAGCCTCATATGTTCCATGCCGACGGGGATGTCCATCATGGACGTCTTTTTGATAGTGCTGCCGCCGTCCATGGCTTCGAGTTTCATGAACTCTTCTTCGTGCTCTTTAACGATGTCAAGCAGGCGGTATAGCCTCTTTGCCCTTTCTTTTACCGACATGCCGCTCCAGCTTCTGGAATCAAAAGCTTTGCGGGCGGCTGCAATGGCGCGCGTTGCGTCTGCGGTTTCGGCCACCGGAACTTCCGCGATCGGTAGTTCCGTGCAGGGGTCATAAGTGTTGCGGTACACTCCTTTTTCCGGATCACAAAATTTGCCGTCTATGAACAACTGATACCTATCCATAAAACCTCCTTTGTTTTTTTATACGGAATAAAGACTTGCTTTTTACACTTAAATGGTCATTGGCGCCACTTGGCCGGATTTTTGGAAGCGAACAGGTATCACAAATCCAAGTGTCTATGTTAATTCGTTATGTTATTAAGGACATTATGTCAAGGGCAAAATATCCTGATTTAAGCTGCAAATCAATAAGCACCTTTAAATAAAAAAGCAAACAGGCTAAGTAAAATATAACAGCATTCTTCTCTTGACATCCCCTTTTATCAGGCGTATTAATAATAAAGTTATTCTATGTGTTCGTGCGTGTTAACCCATCAACCAACCCCATAGCCAAACGGTGTCTGCCATGAAGGAATCCATCATAAGAAGATCTTACCGGAAATGGCCGATATTCAGGCTTTTATAGAGATTGTTATATCTCTGTGAAAGCCTGTTGTTTTCTCTAAAAAATTCCCCCTGATTTCATTTTTCAACAAATTGTTTCGCTTGAATGAATGAAGCAAACAGATTGGTCTTTTAATAATTTAATTGAAAAAACAGGGACAAGCGGCGGAGAATTTTCGATTCTTAAAGTAAATTATAATTTTGTATTCGCTCGCTTAACACGCAGCAAGCGAAGGTGTTTGCTCGCTTACGAATTCAATTGAAAGAACAAGAACGAGCGGCGGACGTAAACTTTTTAATAACTCTCTGCAAAAATAAATATGGAGGTGTATGAAAATGAAAATGCCCAAACCGATGGATGAAAGCTACAAACTGTTTATAGATGGTAAATGGGTTAACGGTAAAGAAGGAAAAACATTCAAGTCATTCTGTCCGTCCAATGGCGAACTCCTTGCGATTTGCGCCGAGGCCGGAAAAGAGCACGTAGACAAGGCGGTGAAGGCCGCATGGAAGGCTTTCGAAACATGGAAAGACGTAAGCCCCCAGGAACGCTCCGCCCTATTGCTGAAGATCGCCGATCTGATTGATGCCAATAAGGATAAACTTGCCATGGTGGAGACTCTGGACAACGGCAAACCGATCCGCGAGACGATGAATGTCGATGTGCCGTTGGCTTCGGATCATTTCCGTTACTTTGCCGGCGTTATCAGAGCCGAAGAAGGGCAGGCCGTTATGATCGACAAGGACACTTTGAGTATTATTCTCCGGGAGCCCATCGGTGTTGTCGGCCAGATTATTCCCTGGAACTTCCCGCTCCTGATGGCCGCGTGGAAGATCGCTCCCGCGCTTGCGGCCGGCGATGCGGTGGTTATCAAACCGTCTTCGGCGACACCGTTGAGCCTTTTGGAGCTGGCAAAGCTGTTTGAGAAAGTGCTGCCCCCCGGCGTCGTGAACGTGATCACGGGAGTCGGTTCGACAACCGGCCAGTATCTGCTGGATCATCCCGACCTGCGCAAGCTGGCCTTCACGGGTTCCACAGAGGTGGGTTACAGCATTGCCGACGCGGCCGCGAAGAAACTGATCCCGGCAACACTGGAGCTGGGCGGCAAATCGGCCAACATCTATTTCCCCGACTGCCCGTGGAAAAAAGCCATCGAGGGTGTTTTGATGGGCATATTGTTCAATCAGGGCCAGGTCTGCTGCGCGGGTTCCCGCGTGTTCATCCATGAGGATATCTATGACAAATTCCTGAAGGAAACCATTGCCGAATTCAAAAAAGTCAAGGTCGGGCTTCCCTGGGAGCCGGATACCACCATGGGAAGTCAGGTCAATGACGCCCAACTTAAAAAAATCCTTGCCTATGTGGAGGTGGCTAAAAAAGAAGGGGCCACGGTGGCATGCGGCGGAGTTCAGATGACGGGAAAAGGCACGGAAAGCGGCTGCTTCATGACGCCGACGATTCTTTCCGATGTGAAGTCGAAGATGAGGGTGGCGCAGGAAGAAATTTTCGGCCCGGTGGTGTGCTTCATCAAGTTCAAGGAAGAAGCGGAAGTAATCCGCATGGCCAATGACAGTGAGTATGGTCTGGGCGGCGCGGTATGGACAAAGGACATCAACAGGGCGTTTCGGGTGGCCAGAGCCATTGAGAC
>JBEKMY010000157.1:0-3483 GCA_049523355.1 Smithella sp.
CTGGCAGTCTTTTGAACCACAGGTCTTCTGACGGGAACCGACTTTCTTATCAGGAATAATAAGTGCACCGCAAAAACATTTTTTCGGCCTGCGTTTTCCTTTCATCCTGTTGATCCCCAACAAAATAAGAAATCGTCAGAAAAAAAAGACGTATCGGACAAAACACAGAATGAAAGAAGCAACCTTGATATTAAACCGTCAATTATCGAAGGCATCAAAGACATATCTGTCTCATGAAGGGTGCATATGTTTTCATTTCGATGGAAATTGAGATTTTTACGGTCAGAAACGGCAATTAGAAAAAAATAGAGGAGAGTCTCCTCGTTGACAAGATCACAGAGGAGATTCCCGGTGTTGAAACGAAGATATATCCGGCTGAAGGAACCATCGATCTTTCTGACCACTGCCGGATTGACAACCGAACCTGCATCCATGGTCATACCTACCCGATTTCGTAATGTGACCATTTTCTACAAATTGGACACAGTTGTCTAACTGGACTTGTATATCAAGGTCATTTGGCAAAACAGGTCAACAAGCCAAAAGTAATGTTGTTTTAAATGGTTTGATTACTATCTCGTCTTGTATATCAAGATTGTTCAAATGCGATTTGTTCCACAGTAAATATATAATATCCGGTACTTGCCTTCTTATCTTGTCTTGTATATCAAGATGAATTGCTATGCTTCTATTTCGGAATTTTTGCGCCTCCCTGCTATTGATTGACATCAAATCGATGGTTTCAAAAACATCGCCGTTTGCTGCTTCGACAAACTCCCCGTCAATAAATAGCTTGTAATGATCCATCTTAACTCCTCCATCTTACGATAATGAAATGTTAAATGTTACTCTCTTGCCGATATAAAAATCACCGACGACTTTGCCGCAGTCTGCTAAATAGTTAATATACATGCAACTCTATACCCTTCCTTAAGACAGCAATCAATATATTAAAGTGTCTTATGAAAAATATTGTCTTTACCTAAGACGATTTATGTTGCACTTCTGGAGATGTTGTGACCATAAGTTCTTTCTTTCGTTATAAAACGATTAATGATTTTTTTTTGAAGGAGTATATAAATTATGAAAACCAAGGATAAATCCATATCGGCCATTCTGTCTGTCTTTCCAAACCATGAAGCATTCAGGAAATTTTACGAAGACAGCAGTCATTCGAAAGCTGTTGAATCATTTGTGGCGTATGCCGCAAAAAACAACATCATTAAAACGGGTGATGTAAATAGCCTGGAAGCGTTCATCCGCCAGCATGAACGTACTACTGACGATTGCACGCCGCCGAATAATCTCAACTTTGAGGCATTGCTCGAAAAGAAAGCGGACCTGCTCAAGATGACTTTGTCGATACGGGCATTGGCCGATCATATCAATAGCTTGATTAAGGAGTGCCGGATTGATTTACCCAAAGTGGATAAATCGATGTTGTCGAGGCTTAAAAAGGAACCCGCCGATACGATCTATAAACAGGACGTGCTTCGGAGCTTAGCCTTCTGGCTCGGCCATGAACGTGCGGAGTTGGGACCCATATGGAATTATAACACAATGATCAAGCTTTGCTCCGAATCTAAACAAACGGCAAATTACAAAGAGGGGGTGAGGGTGGGATTTGCCCTCTACAGCCGAGGAGATGTTATCGATCATGAAATCGTTGGTTGGCTGAAAAAAGTACTGAAGAGTTACATTGAACTGTCCCTGGGTCAGTTTCTCTACGGCCGATGGGGCAAGATTCATTCCCACGATATAACAACGCTTTACATCGACTTCCCCAAAGAGGTGGACGCAAGCGACCCAATGTCTTACCGGCAGTGTCTGGAATGCGCTATATCTCTTGCTCATCAGATCGCTATCCGTTGGTCGCTATCCAAATACTGTTCGAAAAATAGATTCTTATCCATTGTTATTGTCGCCGGAGAATACTCCAATCTGGATAATTACCTACTTCCTTTGCTCAATGCCAAGCTTCCGGATGATCCGGTCATTCGTGTATCGGACTATGCACGCCAATGCCTGCTGATCAACGATATACGTGTCATTCTCTGTCAGCACCCCTCTGAAACAACGCTGTTTAATGGCGAAGCTCTGACGATTTGGTGGGTAACTGCGCTCTGGAGTACACATTATTTTGATTTTGTTGGCGATCTTCTTACGGACAAAATCTTACAGAATAATCCGGCGGCTATAGAAAAGCTAAACCGCCTTTTGTGGTTTCCGGAAGAAGTAGAGCAAAAACAGGGTAAGGTTGATGGAGACAATGCGGTTTCCACTTTTTTCAAGTTTCCGCATAATTCTCTTCTGGGAGTTGAACTTGCCAAGACCCTTTATTTCCGGCGGCGCTTTGAGGAGGCGGCGGAGATTTTACGGATAGTGCTTTCTATTAATCCGACGGATTTAATTGCCCGCACATTGCGAATGCTGATTTTTCGCAACAGAGCTGTGGATGCCGAAAATTATTCAGTGGCAATGGGTCTTATGAAGATGGCTGAAAAAGAAGCCATCTTCATAAGGGAAAACTGCGCTCACCAATCCGAAGATTTTTTTTGTGAATACGCCCTTGTTTATCGCGCCCGGGCTATGTTGACCCTCCGTCACACGCGCACTGATAAAAATATTGCCGCAGACCGGAAGACGTTATCCATCTTGAAACAGAATGTGTTTGATGACCTGGATCGATCTGAAGACCTTTTTGAACAAGGTATGACCGTTTCTCCGTCAGGAATTCGGTCTTCCTATTTGTTCTGCAGTGTTCAAGTCCTGCGCGCGATTTTGAAAAGTGATGAAGAAATATTTATCAATCCGCAAAAAGCTGTTGATGCCGATTTTATGACGGTACACAAACCGGCTGAAGAACGTTTAGATCAACTCGGCTATCTCAGAAAAGATCTGCCTGAAAATTTGCAATACGAATTCATGGCAAAGAAAATGATTAAAAAATTACTGATTCATGATGATTCAATTTCCTTACAAAGTTACCGACCGACAATTTATTTTTGTAATGCAGTGGCGCTGTGGGATTTTTTGCCTGCCCGCACTGTTGGAACGACAAAGTTTGTTCTGCAAACACTAAGAAAAACGATCGACATTGCCCGGCTGAAGGGAAAAGACGATGTTTGTATTTATTCTTTTACCCGCACTTATGGTGAAATAATACCTGCGCCGGAATTTGTCGAACACATTGAAAAAGCCATTGTGATGATTGAAAAGGCAGCCGGTAAAGATTTATATGAACGGGAGGATAGTGAAGTTATTGCCACATCACACAGTCTATCATCCCTCCTGATGACGGTAAATTTTTAAAGAAGATAAAATACTTGGGAAAAAGCTGGCTTGCTTTCATTTTTACGGCTTCTTCAAAGATAGTTTTATTTTCAGTTTCTCCCAGCTGTATTTCTTGTGCCGGTTTTACATCATTGGGTTGGGAGAATTTTATTGTTATCGGTATTACTGATTTTTTTGTCAGTTTTATCC
>JBEKMY010000158.1:0-3421 GCA_049523355.1 Smithella sp.
GGCAGAGTAGTGGAAATATACGGGCCGGAATCCGGCGGTAAAACCACGCTGGCTCTGCATATCGTTGCCGAAGCGCAAAAGAAAAACGGCATCGCGGCTTATATTGATGCGGAACACGCTCTGGACGTAACCTACGCGAAAAGAATAGGCGTGAATACCGATGATCTTCTTATTTCCCAGCCAGATACGGGAGAACAGGCCCTTGAAATCGCGGAAACGCTGGTGCGCAGCGGTGCGCTTGACGTTCTGGTGGTTGATTCGGTTGCCGCGCTGGTACCCAAAGCGGAACTCGAAGGCGAAATGGGCGACGCGCAGATGGGGTTACAGGCGCGTCTTATGTCGCAGGCGCTGCGCAAGCTCACCGGCAGCATCAGCAAATCCAAAACAACCGTAATTTTTATCAATCAATTGCGCATGAAAATCGGCGTCTTCTTCGGCAATCCCGAAACGACTACCGGCGGTAATGCGCTGAAATTCTATTCATCCCAACGCCTCGATATTCGCAAGATGACCTCCATCAAAAACGGTCAGGATGTAATCGGTTTCCGAACTAAAGTAAAAGTGGTTAAAAATAAACTGGCCCCTCCTTTCCGGGAGGCAGAATTTGATATTATTTTCGGCGAGGGAATTTCACGGGAAGGCGACGTGCTTGATCTGGCGGCGGGAAACGGCATTATTGAAAAAAGCGGAGCGTGGTATTCTTATAAAGGCGACCGTATAGGACAAGGCAGGGATAATTCCAGAGTTTTCCTCAAAGAAAATCCCGATGTTATGGCACAGATCGAAAACGATGTCCGCGCCAAGCTGGGTATCGCGGCAAAAGAACAGGAAGAATAATTTGAAGGTCTTAGATCTGGCGGCTGCCAAGCAAAAGGCATTTCGCCTTTTGTCCATGCGGCCGCATTCGGAAAAAGAACTGGTAAAGAAACTGCTGGAAAAAGGTTTTACCGCGGTAGTCATTAAAGAAACACTGGAAAAACTTTACGATTTAAAGTATCTCAATGACGCGTCTTTTGCCGGTCAATGGGCGCGTAATCTTGTTGTTAATAAACTTTGGGGAAATAGAAAGATAATCGCCAGCTTGCGGGAGAAGGGTATCGCGGCGGAATTAATTGATTTATCCATAGAGCAGGCGCGCGAGGAATTGTCGGAAGAAGAGGCGATTGAGTTTTTAATCAAAAAAAAGGCTGCCCCAAAAAAGCTGCCTGCTTTTGATATCAAAGAAAAACGGAGAATATTTCAAAGCCTGACAGGAAGAGGCTTCCCGGCGGGATTAATTTTAAACAAACTTGGAAAGGCGGTCGAGGAAAATAGTAATGACGAAGACTGGGAATGAAATAAGGGAAAGCTTTTTAAAGTATTTCGAGGGTAAGGGACACACACTTGTGACGAGTTCATCACTCATTCCCAAAGATGACCCTACTCTGCTTTTCACCAATGCGGGCATGGTGCAATTCAAAAACTCGTTTCTTGGTCTTGAAAACAGAGGCTATACGCGGGCGGCATCATGCCAGAAATGCGCGCGAGCCGGCGGCAAGCACAACGACCTGGAAAATGTCGGCGTTACCGCCCGACATCATACTTTTTTCGAAATGCTCGGTAATTTTTCCTTCGGTGATTATTTTAAAGAGGAAGCCATCGCCTGGGCATGGGAATATTTAATTGACGTGGCAAAACTTCCCAAAGAAAAACTGTGGATCACCATTTTTCAAGACGACAATGAGGCGTTTGAGATATGGAATAAAAAAATGAAAGTGCCCCATGACCGAATTGTCCGAATGGGAGAAAAAAGCAATTTCTGGATGATGGGAGAAACCGGCCCCTGCGGCCCCTGCTCCGAAATCCTTTACGATCAGGGCAAAGACACCGGCTGCGGCCGTCCCCAATGTGACGTTCATTGCGACTGCGACCGCCATTTGGAAATCTGGAATCTTGTTTTTACTCAATTTGATCGCGACGAAAGCGGCAAATTAACACCGCTTCCAAAGCCCAACATTGATACCGGTATGGGGCTGGAACGTCTCACTGCTGTTATCCAGAGCAAAAAAAGCAATTACGATACCGACCTGTTCACTCCCATTATCCGCTTCGTGGAAAAAACAGCAGGCATTGCCTACGGCAAAAACGCGGATAACGATATTTCCATCAGAGTGATTGCCGATCATAGCCGAGCGATAACTTTTTTAATCGGCGATGGTATCACGCCCAGCAATGAAGGACGGGGCTACGTGCTGCGGCGCATATTGCGCCGCGCCGCGCGCCACGGGAAATTACTCGGCATTAACAAACCGTTTTTAAATCAGAGCGCTCAAGTCGTGATTGATATGATGAAGGGCGTTTATCCCGATCTGGCAGAAAAGGCCTCATTCATTACCAAAATGATTTTAAATGAAGAACAGCGTTTTATGGAAACGCTCGATGCCGGTCTGCGCATTCTGAATGAAGAAACGGCGGCTTTGAAAAAAGCGAAACAATCAATCCTTCCCGGAGCGCTTGTTTTTAAACTCTACGATACCTACGGATTCCCCGCCGATCTGACAGCGGATATTGTCCGGCATGACGGCTTTACTCTGGATAGCGATGGTTTTGAAGCCGAGATGGAGCAGCAGCGTGAAAGAGCCCGCGGCGCATGGAAAGGCAGCGGTGAAGAAGCAATTGCTGACTGTTACCTCAAAGCTTCGAGTATGGGCGTTATTAGCGAATTTTGCGGTTATGAAGGCACAAACAAAAGCGACGCAAAAGTCCTGGCAATCTTTGTGGATGGCAATCCGGCAGACAGCGTACGCGAAGGGCAAAAGGCGGAAATCGTTTTGGATACTACTCCATTTTACGGCGAATCCGGCGGACAGACAGGCGATACCGGATATCTGGAAGGTACCGGTTTTAACTTTAAGATAGAGGATACGAAAAGGCCCATCGATAAATTTATTGTGCACAAAGGAAGTGTCCTGAAAGGCGAGATCAAAGCCGGCGTAAAAGCACAATTAATTGTTGATGAAGAAAGACGAAAAGCCATCGCCGCCAATCATTCCGGCACACACATACTACAGGCCGCACTCAAAGCCGTTCTGGGCGATCATATCAAACAATCAGGATCGCTTGTTAATGCCCTGCGCCTGCGTTTTGACTTCACGCATTTCGCTAAAATAAGCGATGAAGAACTTAAGCGCGTAGAAACCATTGCCAACGACATGATCCGTAAAAATGTACCTGTAAAGACGGAGATCTGCGCGCTGGAAGACGCGCTCAAGACAGGCGCCACGGCAGTGTTTGATGAAAAATACGGAGCGACCGTGCGCATCGTGAAGATGGGCGAGATGAGCATGGAGCTTTGCGGCGGAACGCATGTCAAACAGACCGGCGACATCGGCCTGCTGAAAGTTGTCCATGAATCCGCCATTGCCGCGGGCGTGCGCAGAAT
>JBEKMY010000159.1:0-3413 GCA_049523355.1 Smithella sp.
TTGTTTCCCGTCAAGGGCGTATCGTTGAGGAGTTTAACGCTGCTGACGCTACTGAGGATATGATAATGTATGCTGCAGTCCATTAAAAATGTGCTGTCAGCCCAGACTAGTAGTCACAACTAAACATGAGACAGAGGTGGCGATATTCTAGGCCGTTGTTGACTTGCCAATCAATGTGAAGATATTTTCCAATCATTTTCTTTTGCAAGAGTTTTAATGTATGCCAATAATAACAAAGCCGGGTTGTTCAGGAGAAAGGAGTGTATGATGGGTGGAGATATTGAAGTCAACTCAGAAAACGGTGTAATGACATTAACAATCAATCGAGTCAGTAAGAAAAATGCCCTTTATGAAGATATGTATAGTATTGCTGCTGATGCATTTGAACAACTCGATCGAGACGAGACTACCCGCTGTATGCTTATTAAAGCCAATGGCGATACCTTTTGCGCGGGAAATGACATCTCCTTTTTTCTGAATAACTATAATATGGCGCCGGATGCGCCAGTTGGACGTTTTTTATACGGATTAGCAGGGCTGACTAAACCTCTGGTTGCTGCCGTTCAAGGGGCGGGAGTAGGAATCGGACTTACTCTCTTGCTACACTGCGATCTTGCTTTTGCTGCTGAGGACATTCGTCTGTCGGCGCCTTTTTGCAGTCTAGGATTGGTGCCTGAGGCCGGGTCGAGTCAACTACTCCCTGCTTTGATCGGTCATCGAAGGGCAATGGAGATATTCCTGCTCGGCAAGGTTATAAAGGCAAAGGAGGCTCTGGCATATGGCCTTGTCAATGAGATAGTTCCTATCGCCCAACTCCATGAAATCGCTTTGGATGCCGCCCGAAAGCTGGCAGAACTTCCGGCCGAGGCCGTATATGAGACGAGAAGGCTGACTCGAATGCCTTCAGAGGCGCTAAGCAAGCATGTAGAAGAAGAATGTAAAGTATTCATGCAGCGCATCGCAAGCGAGGAGGTACAGACCATTTTCAAACGTTTCCTAACCCGAAAAAGTGGGGTGGACCCCATTGGTTAGACAGCTTGAGCCAAGGAATTAAACTCTAAGTCGATGGGTTGTGGAAGGCCTCAAGCAGCCACCTTATGCGGAGAGGGTCAACTGTAGTATACCTCATCCGGATTTTTGGCCAAAAATCGCGTTCTGCCTGGCAATAGAGCTCATCCATCTGAGCTTCCAGATCATGCCGGAAGTTGTGGCCGTTCTCGAAGATCTCGGCCGCCCCTTCCTGGAGGGCTCGTTTCCAGCCGGTGACCATAGTGGGGTGAAGCCCAAAGCAGGCCGTCAACTCGGGAATGGTCATCTCATTTAGTTGAGCAGCCAAGCCACCTTGGCCTTAGAATCGGCGGAGTGTTGCTTCCTCTTTTTCCGGCTCATGTTCAGCTCCTTTCTTCGAGCTGATTTAGACCTTATCAATTGTCCAGTTTTTAGGGACCACCACAGAATCATCATGGCCCCTCTGTTACGGGCTGAGAAGGAGGGGGCGGCATCGCCCTTCGAGCGATATGTTGGGGGCTTGCACAGGTTGATGCCTGTATCATCAAAATCTGATTCGAAGGGCCACTCCTTTCGACTTTGATCCCCTTGCGAAGTATCCATCAAAACTGGGGGGCACATTTTGTAGATAATTCAATGTTGGAGGGTGAGCAATGAATTGGCGTGAGAAGTATAAAGATAGAATCGTTACAGCGGATGAAGCTGTAAAATGCGTAAAATCCGGAGATAAAATAGTTGTTGGTCAAACCAACGGTATTTCAGTTTTGCTGATAGAGGCTGTGTGTCGAAGAGCTGATGAATTGCAGGGAGTCAGCTTTTATTCATCCCTGGGCTGGAAAGGCGAGGCTTATCTTGATGAAAAATACCATGGTAAGTTCACGCATATGGCGGAATTTGTGTATGACAGAGCAAGACAAGCATATAAAACCGGCCAGACACAATTCACGCCGTTATATTTTTATGAATTTCCAAGATTCTTTAGAGAGGTAGTCAAACCGGAAGTGTCTTTTGTCATGGTTTCGGAACCTGATGAAAATGGTATATGCAGTTTCTCGATGAATGCAGATTTTATTTATGAATCCGCCATGGTGAGTAGAAATGTTATTCTCCATGTAAATCCGGCAATGCCATATACCCGCGGCGTATCCATTTCTCTGGATAAGGCAACTTATATCGTACATGAAAGAGAGGAACCTCTGATTGTTTCCCAAGGCAACCCCGGTCCGATTGAGGAACAAATTTCCCGGAACATTGCCCCTTACATCGATGATGGAGCAACGATTCAGATGGGGATAGGAACCATACCTGACTTTGTTCTTTCCCTACTCGGCGATAAGAAGGACCTGGGAGTCCATACCGAGCTGTTTGCCGATGGAGTTATAGACTTGTACAATAAAGGAATTATTACCAATACAAAAAAGAATATTGATGTCGGCAAAATTGTGGCAACCTTTATCTTTGGCACTAAGAAGCTCGCTGAATTTGTTCACAACAACGATGACGTTCTTATGCTGCCTGTAGATTACACCAATAATCCATACGTAATCGCTCAAAACGACAAGGTGGTTTCCATCAATTCTTGTCTGGAAGTGGACCTGTTAGGTCAGGTCAATTCAGATACACTGAATGGTTATCCGTTTAGCGGGGCAGGAGGACAAGTTGATTTTGTACGAGGGGCCAGGATGTCCAAAGGCGGCCAGTCCTTTCTCACTCTGCCTTCTACAGCGGCCAAAGGCAAGATTTCGCGAATTGTCTGCAAATTAGGAACAGGTTCTCCGGTGACGACAAATAGATTTGATGTGGATAATATTGTAACGGAGTACGGAGTGGCAAAGATGTGGGGGCGTACAATGAAACAAAGAGCTCAAGCACTCATCAGTATAGCCCATCCCGACTTCAGAGAACAATTGGAGAGAGACGCTCATAATGCCGGCCTGCTGAAATAGAGTTTTATTTTGGAATAATGGTGGGCCGGAATTTTCATCAGTTCATCAGCTATGGTGATCCGGCTTCTCTTTTGAGGGGAGCCGGATCACCTTCCGTCCTCAGTCCGCGCGCTTTGCTTCGACGCTGATATTCTATCGGCGGCTGTTTACAAAGGATGATACTTTACAGTTTTTTGAAATACGAGTGTAAAGGATGATCCTTCCCTATAAATAAGAAATTTTCCGGATTCTTACGGAGTTGCGTTCGAATCGGGTGCTAATGATCAACTTGGCCCCCCGAAACACATTGAAGCAGCCTGTGGCTTTGCTCAATCTTCGCGACCGAATCAGTCCCAAAATCCGGCGCAATCCCTGAGAGGCTTATTTGCGGACACGCAGTAAGGCGCGCTTGTGCAACAACGCGAGTTAACGTATTATAATTATCGTTAGTTGTGCATTCCGGCCGCAGCAATCTTACCT
>JBEKMY010000160.1:0-3410 GCA_049523355.1 Smithella sp.
GCAAATTTCAGGCAATGATATCAAAAAGAAAATTACACCCACTCCAGCCGAACTGGAAGACTATTTAAAGCGTAACAGTAATTTATTCCGTGTTCCCGAACAGATAAAGATTCAATATATATATTTTTCCGGCGATTCTTTCCCGCAAGACTTAAGCGATTCAGACATCAAAAGCTATTATCTGAGCAATAAAGACAAATATAAAACCAAAGACGGCAAACAACTCACGCTTACCCAGGCTCAGGATTCCATAACTAAGGAATTGAAAAAAACAAGAGGATTGCCAAACGCTTATTCAGAAGCCAGAAAAGCCAGGGACGTTGTCTATCAGGAAAATAATATGGAAAACTATGCCAGTAAAAATAATTTAAAAATTCACAATTTGGATTTCTTTTCAATTAATAAACCGCCGCAGGAATTTGCATCCCTTAAAAACCTTACTGAAATGCTTCTGGATATGCAGAAAAATGAAATCAGTAAGGTCATTGCTGCCGAAGACGGTTATTATCTTTTTAAAGTTGTTGATATAAAACCCGCTTACTTGCCGACACTGAACGCCATAGAAAATGAAGTCCAGCGCCGATTCATAGAAAACGAAACGCAGATTCTCGCCGAAAAAGAAGCACAGTCAATTTTAGAGCGTATAAAAACAGGAGAAGGTCTTGATAAAATCGCCAAGGAAAAAGGGTTGAAAGTTAACGAAACAGGCACTTTCAAGATGGGGAATACTATACCCAAGGTGGGAACAATCCCGGATGCGGCTGACGTTCTCTTTCAGCTCTCCGCCAACAAACCATACGCGGAAAAGCCTCTTTTTATCAATAATACCTATTTCATATTGAAGCTCAAGGATATAAGCAAACCGGATGAGAAAGATTTTGAAACCCAAAAAGCCATGTACAAAAAGATATTGATTTCCATGAAGCGTGATGAAGCCTTGCAAACATGGCTGGAGGGCAACAAAGCAGCTATGATTAAGGAAAAAAGAGTTAGAATCAAAAAGAACGTAGAAGCTCTATAATGGGAAAAAAGGAAGGGGTTATAAAAACCCTTCCCTTTTTAGTTTTGGGCTAAAAAAGATCGAACAGATTAACTAAGTATTTATAATAATTATACTCATATAATGATAATTTTTTAATATATACTGAAATATATAGAAACAGAAAAAAGAACTAAGACAAGCTCCCTGCGACAAGCCGCAGTGCATCTTTAAACAGCAATGAGGGGATTGCATCCCCCTCACCCTTTCTTCAGATATTTAATAATAGAGTCCTGTCGCTGGAACACCCTTTTTTGAGCTATGCGCCCGGGCAAAAAAGAGTATCTTCAGAATCTTGTTACACCTTAGTATTCCATTAACAAATGGCTTTTCACGTTTTGAGGCGCGACTTGTTTGGGAGTAATTATGATCATTTTAAAAAATATATCCGATGGTATTCCACGTTATAAAAACAGTATTTTTTCTACGTTTAGGCCTATTTTCTCTTATCGAGTAACATTTCTCATGGTCGTGTTACAGTCATAAAAACCATTGGTTATGGAAAATATAATTCTCCGCTGATGTTATGCTACCCCGAACTTCACCACCAGTTCTTGATTGCAGGACGAGCGGAAATGGCGGCGACAATATAATCAGTAGAAAAAAACGAACAGCACAAGTAAAATAACAATGACATGCGCTGCATAGATACCAAATTTGTGCCTGTGGTAGAATTCAATTGCTTTTTGAATGCGCTTAAGTCCACCTAACAAGCGTCGGATTAGCACAAGTTTAGGGTACTTGTAATTATCCGAGGTAAATTGTTTTTGAAATGCGCACATAGGGTAAATGGCATAGACATCATCAGCCAGCGGCCGAAAGAGGGTGTCGTTAACAATGCCCTGCCAGGGTTCATATGCTAAAGTTTCCGCATAATGCCTATTTAAAGCGTAGGCATGAGTCAGACTCTGGTAACGAACTTTCTGTACGCACGGATTAGTAGTTTTGCAGCTGGAGCGAATTAAAGCTCCGATGAGCAAAACTTTCCATTCCGGATGTTGTCTTAAAAATTCAGTGCAACTTCTTAATCGTTCCGGATCAAAGCAGTCAAATTCTACATCGTCTTCAAAAATAACAATATTTTCCGCACCTGCTTCCAACCCTTTACGCAGGCATAACATGTGGGATTCGTACACCTCCTGCTCAATATTATTTGAATGACGTTGGCCAATCTCGAACTCAACTCTATCAGCCAGCCCTACTTTTGAAAATTCTTCGAGCGCTGACTGGCGACGATCTTCCCGTTCTTTCAGAGAAATGCAGTATAAGCGATCAAAATAATCCCAACCGGAAACCGAATTTTTTACAGCAGCATTTGCATTAACAAGATTCATAGTGGATTCACACCAGGATATTTTACTCTTTTACCAGTTTAAATTCTACGCGCTCTTTTCCCAAAAAAGACACGCCACTGCACTGGTTCCCATTCAATCTGAGTTGATAGTTCGGCCAATCATATTGCAGCACTATGGAGGTGCCATTTTCAGCGATTGTTCCGGTGATAGGTCCCCTATAGCCGGGGATGACACAATTCTTATAAGAGGAGTCAGACCACTCGATAAAGCCTTCGAGCGCAAGATCCTTCCGCGTAACGATAATACGCTTAACACCATCTATGTTGATTTTATCTGCCGTTACTGTGAGTGAATACACATCCCCTTTTTCATTCCTCCACTTTCCCACCATCAGCAAGGTCTTATCCTGAGCGGAGTCTTCAATGGTCGGCGTCCAAGTCGGGGAAGTGCCATCTCCAATTTGGACACCCTCTTCATGTGCCACAGTTTTCTGACCTTTTCTTGCTTCCAACCTGTGGACGCCCTCTTTGACGCTGGATGTGCAAAACCCGCGGGGCATCACCGGACCGCAGCCAAAGTTACCATCGATGTATAGGTTCAACCATAAGTTGCTGTTGTTTTGAAGGGAGATCTGTGCCACCGCATATGCCATGTCTGCTATTGACAACGAAAAGCTAAACACCAGCAGAACCAACATTAAAATCTTTGAAACTATTTTCATCATTTTCCCTCCCAACATGTTTATATGTATCCTTGCTAATATTACAACTCTGCAAATTAGTGAATAATATTTTTAATGAAGAAGGATTTTTTGTTGATTATTGTTTATAACATAACATAAAAAATCTTAATTTAAAAATTGAGGACTTCAGGAAGAAGGAAATAAAAAATTCGATTCCCAAACCATTTGTTGCCTTTCAATTAAGAAGATGCAACACACGTAAGCCTTTCTTCCCTATCTCAAAAGCGAAGTCACTGCGAGATGGGTCGCCACCTGTAGCATCTGTTATTGTGAAATATTCTATTGCTACTCTTCTATCTTTGGTTTCATGAGCTCGTTCATAATCTATTTGATT
>JBEKMY010000161.1:0-3378 GCA_049523355.1 Smithella sp.
GTCGCTGCGTTTACTTTTTTTACATAAAACGTAAAGAGCTGGCCAAAGCTTTCCTTGTCTGTCGAGAGCATGTACTTAAATGGCCTTTGAACATAAATCTTATATAATGCTGATATGAAACTTGCCGTGGAGCCGTTTTCCAGCAATGCCTTAAAACTGCTTCTGTTGGCCTTTGGTATGAAGAATGTTTTTCCAACCGTCTTTTCTATCCGCAAACCATTCTTTTTAAGCATAGCATTCATTGTCTTCATGGAAAAGTGATAGAGATGACGCGGCACCTCATTGAGGAGACTCTGGTCTTTGCCAAAGACCCGATTTTCGTAGCTTTCAAAATTTGGAACTCCGATAACAAGCACCCCATCCTCTTTTAGAATGCGATAAATCTCTTTCAGCGTCATCATTGGATCATGCATATGCTCCAGAGTATGGCCAATCGTAATGAAGTCAAAGTAGTTCTCCGGATAACAGGCGGCGGCAAGTTCACCGCAAAAGACATTGAGACCATGCTCATTTGCCAACTGCGTTGCACGTAATGATAGCTCAACCCCGTGTACCGCGCTCCATCCGTGATTCTTCAGCCAAAGCAAGTGTTCCCCGCAGCCGCAACCAATATCAAGGGCTTTTCCACCCGGCCGATATGGAATTCGCATCAGAATTTGATTCTTCATTAACCGTTTTATAAGCTGCCCGGCTACTCTCACCAGAACGCCGTCTCTTCCGCTATGAGCATATCCGGCCTGTTCCTCCAGGATATAGTTCCTGATTCTCTGCTTTTGACTGGCAGGATTATTAAATTGATACGAGTAATAGGAATCCTCAGGATAATATAAGGCGATTGTTTCTCTCAAAGGCCTGGGATTTACGAAGCATAAACCACAGGCTTTACAACGAACCACGTTGAACGGTTCGGACCGGCCGGTGATATTTTCAATGATCTCGAATAATGGCTCTGTTTCGGATCCGCCGCATAAGTTACATGGCATAGTCTCTAACATATCATTTTCTCCCGGTTGTATAAGGGAAGTAAAGCAAATCATATGAGTTCTGAGATAAAATCATACATTTCCGCGGCCATATTTTTCTCATTATATTTTTTTTCGATCACTCTGCGCGCATTATGGGCGATACGATCAATTACACGTTGATTCTCGAGGAGAATCGTTATTTTTTCGGCCAAATCCTTCCGGTCGTATGGACGCACAAGGAGCGCGTCTTCATTATGTGTCAAATAATCCTGCGAACTTGGTGTTTTCGTCACGATACAACCCTTACCCATAGCCATTGATTGAAGAAAACTCATTTGTCCATATGAGTGTTTTAACAGGGGCAGGGGGATGACGACAAACCGCGCTTTCTGTATGTTCTCAATGAGAGTCTGAATCGGCACTCGTCCCCTGATTTCTACATTGGCGGGTACATTGACAACACAGGGTACCCGATCGACGCCGATAATCCTCAACCGCTCATTCTTATGTCCGATGCTTTTCCATGCTTCAATCAATGTGGCGTAATCCCTGAAAAGTGAGCCAAAGGACAAAATATAGTCTTCCTGATTAACCTGCCTCGGAATGAAATAGTCGGCATCAACGCCAAAAGGGATAAATCGATACGGGATTTGTGGCATATATTCATTATAGTATTCCGATTGAATGCTGCTATGGGTTATGATCCCGCCAAGCGACCGGCTTGCTTTCTTGATCAAAGACAATTCTATAAGATTATTCCTGCCGCCATTAAAAGATCCGACGTCTATTACCAAATGCGGGGGCAATTTTTCGTTCATTATCGAACGCAAAAAAGCAAAAACGAGAGCGCTGCGCGCGCTGTGCGAAATAATTAAATCATATTTCTTCCTTTTCAGAAACGCGATCAATGATTGCAGAACATAAAAATGAAGCACCCTGTTTTCAAAAACATGTATCAAGGGCATTTTGCAAAAATCTATAATATCGAGTTCAATCCGGGGATCAGGCCAATGTTTAAAAAACCAGTATGGGCGATTTATGACCTGCTTATCGGGCGATTGGATCGCATCGGAATCCGCTTCCAATCGAGCGACTTGCCAGTCTACAAGCATTAGAATTTTCATGATTATTTTATGCCGTTAACGAAAAAACGCCTGTTAAAATTCTGCGACGCGGCCATCAGTTGTCTTAAAAAATTGAATAGGCCTGAGGGGCCACATTCAAACTGCCAGCAAATATTTATTTATTTTGCCGGCTTGACTCATCCAACTGTATTCTTCCATAATCATTTTCCGCCCCTCTTCTCCCATGGCGGACAGCTGTTGCCTATTGATTACCGCAGTCTTCCAGAACAACTGAGATCGCTGTTCATTGTGCAGTGACATGGGGGTATTCATTGCTCTTCGCTTGAAATTTCGTAACAGCATGTTTCGGGGCCTCAAGTAATGTTCCATGAGCCATTCCAAGGACTGTTACTAAATAACCCGTCGCTCCGGGAGTTTGCAAAACATGTTCAGCAATAGACCCGACGAGATATGATACGAGTATTGCAAGCGCTGAAACACACAGCATGCGCGACTGTTCGTCTGCCGCATTTCGAATGCCGGCGGCAGTCTTACGGAAAAAAGATATCAGTAGCCATACATATAAAAGAAGGCCGATGCTCCCTGTTTCCACCAGTACAAGGAGATAGTCGTTATGGGAGGTCTTCTTCAAATTCGCTGCCTTTGCAAGGGCATATAAATCATTACCCAGCCCCCAGCCCATGATCGGCCTCTTCTGAAATGCCTTGATCGAGGCTGGCCATGCATATGCAGTCCTGAAATGCCATGAACTAAACCCGTATTCTTTTTTTTCTGTCAAGTCTTTGTATGCGCCGTAATAGACAATTGAAGAAAAGAAGGCTATAACAATGATGGTGATCAGAAGAGGGACAAGCAAACGCATCTTTTTTTTGGAATAAAAAATGAGAAAGGGAAAGGCGGCAATAAACGCCACCCAAGCTGCGCGAGTAAACGACAGCACGAGCAGCGCAGTTTGCACGACGAACAAGAGTATAAAAAGACCTTTTGAAAATTTCGATTTGGCGACTGAATACATATAAATCAGAAAATACATCATAAAACAGCAGTAAAACCCAAAATTGTTCTTCATCATGATGCCGATTTCTTGCTCGCCTCGCTGCAGGAACTTCATATACTTATCAGGCATAATAAAATACATATATATGGCGGGTACGTTGGTGACAAACAGGGACGCTATGAATCCATAGCTTAAGATTTTCCTGTTTTTTTCATTCGTGCTGAGTTGAGTAACCGTCAGGTACAAGAATAAATACCCGACTAACCGAGCAATCTTTTTAAAGAAATTGGCAAGATCATCTGCGACTAAAATAGTCAACATACAGTATAAA
>JBEKMY010000162.1:0-4607 GCA_049523355.1 Smithella sp.
TCCGTGAAAAATACTTCCTCCCGGATTTGTCTCTCCACATCCCATCCAGATTTGATGAGCGCAGGCAAGATGAATTGCGTGCATATATCACGTTCTGACAATTCTTTTTTATTAGTCATTTTCCTCTGTCTGACAAAATACCCTTTTAAAAGAAGTAATGCTTTTATATACTTGTTTAATCTAAAAATCAAAGCAAATGAGTCAGACAAAATGAGTCGGGTGAAATAATATTGCTATCGGTTAACGAAATATTTATTATTTGTTTTTGAAGGAGATTTTTCTTCCGTTAAATTATTTTATTTTCCATCGCATCATTAGTGTTATCGTAATAGTTGCATACCCAGTGATAAAGGTGACCGCAGCACTATATTATTACCGCCATAATTATTTAAAAAATATAGTTAATGTTTATCGATTTTGTTTTTCTTTTTATACGAATATACAATCTATTTCCCACCCTGCTTGAGGTTGGGATAGACGTGAAAAGGCTGTGAGCATATTTGTGATTCTATCCGCTGAAAAAGTGTGCCGCTTATTCCGCTATCGCTCCGAGGCTTGCAGCACTTCGCTTGCCGCTTCATAAGCAACACACATATTCAGCTAATCACAAATACAGCCTTATGTAATGCACAACATAAAGCTGTTTATGTTGAGTATATTGTTATGTGGAGTCCGCTCTTCACGGACCCCACCAACCGGTCATCTTGACCACTTTTTACTCCGCATAACAATACCGGTCCGTAATTCGGCGATCAGTTTGTCGGTCAGAGCGCAGTTTTGGGGCGACAACAGATTCCAGAGCCTCAAGCTTTATTGAAGGATCAGTGCGTGTATACATTTCTGTCGTTTGCATGTTCGCATGTCCGAGCCAAAGAGCAACTTTTCGGAGATCGTTGGTGGCCTGCAGGAGCGTTAGCGCACAGGTATGTCGCAGCACGTGCGGCGAAACACGTTTTGTGGATAGTGAGGGACAACGCTTTACGGCAGTGTGGACGTGCTTGCGCAGAATGTATTCGAAGCCGAAACGGGTCATCGGTTCGCCACGGGCGTTGAGAAACAGTTCCGGCGCTAAGACAGTACCTCTGACTGCCAACCATGCCCGCAATGCCGATGTCGTTTCCTTCCACAAAGGCAGGCACCGTTCCTTTCGACCTTTACCGTGGACGAGAACGCTGGCATGCGGTTGAAGATTCAGATTATCAAGTTGCAGCCCCATCAATTCGGAGACGCGTAATCCTCCGGCAAAACAGAGGTGAAGCATAGCGCGATCCCGGATGCCGTCTCGATTGTTTGGTTCAGGCGCATCCAAGATGGCCTGCATCTCTTCAACCGTGAGGTGCCTGACAAGACGTGTATCGGCTTTCTTTACCGGAATCGCCAAGATACGCCGGATCTGCTCTAAGGCCGTCGGCACACGATATTCCATAAAGCGCATAAACGATTTGATGGCGGCCAGTCTAATGTTTCTGGAATTCGGTCCATTCCCGCGTACCGTTTCCAGATGGTTCAGGAAGGTCACAATCAGGGGGGCATCGAGCTGCTCCAGATGTAATTCCGATGGCGGAACATGGAGACAATTACTGGCGTATTCAAAAAGGAGTTTGAAAGCATATGCATAGGACTCACAGGTGTTGTCGCTGACGCGACGTTCGACGGGCAAGCGTTGTCGCATAAAGGACGTAATGTGTGATGCGATCAGAGTCATGGCCGCCCTCCCATGAAGAAGTTTTCATAACGATCTGCGATGTTTCTCAGCAAATCAGGCGTCGTCTCCAGATACCAGTAGGTATTGGAAACACTGCTGTGACCAAGATAAGTAGAAAGCGCAAGCATGTGTTTCGTAATGCGATCGCGGCCATCCGGGCAGGATTCCAATGCTCTCACGGCGAAGGTGTGGCGCAACGAGTGAGGCGTGGGGCGCGGTAGCCCTGGTCCACGCGGCAGGCCGATCTTGTCAACCGCAGTCTGAAATGCGGTTTCAACCGCATCAAGAAGCAACGGTTTTCTTTGCAATGAAACGAATACGTGGTCATCGAAAGGGGCATAAGGACGGCGACTTTTGAGATAACGCTCTATTCCAGCTTGTGCAGTTTCGTGCAAGGGTACAAGGCGACTTTTACGAAATTTGGAACACTGGATCACCAGACCATCTGGGGTGATGTCCTCGAAGCGCAGCCGAATTGCTTCGGACACACGCAGTCCCGTGCATGCCAGCAGCGCGAATAGTGTGCTGTAGGTCTGTCGACGCAAAGAACAGCGGCCAGATTGAGATGTTGCTTGCAAGAGACGCTGGATGTCGTCTTGGGAAAAGATGTAGGGGATGGATCTTGGCCTCTTCTCTCTACCAAAGACAGCCTGCGGCAGTTCATGGGATGGATCCTCGGCGCGGATGTACCGGGTGAATCGAATCACTTGACCAAGCCGGTGGGCGCGTTGATGAACCGATCGTGCCAATCCGGCCCACTCGATGGCGGTTTCAGGGCAAACGTGATGTTTGCCTCTTGCGTCTGAGAAGATGGCGAATTTTCGTAAAAAATTGCTTTCGGATTTGAGTTTGAATCCACAAGCATGGCGCACTGCCAAATATGAATCCACAGATTGAATTAACATGGCTGCACCTCCGGCCAAGGTTGAGCAATCTGCCGCAGCATAGTCACGTCTACTTTGGCGTAAATCTGCGTAGTTTCGATGGAACGGTGCCGAAGGATGGTCGCAATGTCCTGCAGCGATGCCCCTTGCCGCAACATGGAGGTTGCTAAAGAATGTCGAAGAACATGTGCCGCACCGCGGCTCTGACAAGTGACACCCGCTCGTTTCATCGCTTTAGCGACGATGACCGAGATGGCGCAATGGGATGTGAAGGCGCGAAAAGGAGCACGAGAGCGGATAAACAGGACATCCGTGTCGGTTCGGGGCCAGCCGTCTTGCAGGTAGGCCACTATCGCATCTCCAATCTCCTGAGTTAGAGGCAGCCGAGTCTGACGATGTCCTTTTCCAGATACCTGAATCCCAGCGCCTTCCCAATCAATATCGCCCAAACGAAGTTGGACGATATCGCCGGCCCGCAGTCCAAGACGAGCGAGGAGAAGTAGAATCACATGATCTCGCCTGCCAACCGGCGTTGGACCGCAAGAAGAGATGGTGCGCTCCACTTCTTCTGGTTGCAGGTACCGTGGCAGAGAGGAAAGACGCCAATGAGCCAAAACCGGAATGGCTCCACTCAATTCCGCAACACACTTGCCTTCAGCGATGAGAAAACGAAGAAACATGCGCAGCGCCGTCGTACATGTTTTTGCTGTTGCCCACCCGCACTGTTGACTTCTTTCCAGGACAAACTGCCGCAAGCCCTTAGCGTCAAATCTGCCCGGATCAGTTCCAAGACGTCTCAGTAACTCCCGAATCGGGATGCTATAGATGTAAAGGGTAGGATCACAAGTTCCGCGTTGTTGGCGCATCCATTGACGGAATGAAGTGAGCAGAATTGGATCTTGATTTGCCGATTCAACAACGGAGGCGGCGATTACTCCAGTACCTCGCAGATGTTTTAGGAACAAGCGTGCACCATTGAGTAAGTCCAACCGGTGAGCGTCGCCGTAACGCGAGCGTAGGTGGTGGTCGAAATGCTCAAGAAACTTCTCGGTTAAATTCGCAATTAGAATGCCTTCTCGGTCTGCCCAATAAATAAGACGTTCCGCCGCTCGAATGTGTCTGCTGGTCATTATCTCAGCGTAGCCCACTTTGCATAGCTCTTTGGCGAATCCTTCAAGTAATGGCCCACAGGGCCCTTCTCGTAGCGATTGAACCCGTATGGGGCAATCGAAAAACTCTTCTAACATGACGTCCTCCTTTAATATGAATTTAAGTCCAGAAAGACGTCATTATTATGTGGAGTAGTTAGAGGTGCAAGCCAATTCTACTTCATTGAAACAACAGCGTTATTGTATTATCATGAGATCACCAACTCCACATAACAATATACTCAACATAAACAGCCTTATTGTTCCCACCCTGTTATTTTTTTATTGCAGGGAAGGTATTTTAAGGGGATTGTAATCCCCGTTAATTCTTCCCTGCACCCTTCAAAATATCCCCCGATGGTTTTTTCTTTTTTTTCAAAACCAACTAGCGGTGCCTTCTACACGAAAGTTCTATTCCATGCCTTCGGCAATAAAGATTTTGATATTTGTCTTTTTTATTCTTTTATTTTTTTTCGGTGAAAATCTTTATCGTTACAAAAATATTCTTCTAAAAAGCTCGAACAATATTTTCGCAATACCCTCCGGGCATGGCATAGAAACGCCTTCGGCTCTTTCGTGCTCTTTGCACCGCCTTTTTGTGAAGTTGGTTTTTCAAAATGTTTTTAGAGGGAAAACCATTTAACGAAAGGAGGAAGGAAAAATGAAAGTTTACGAAATTATTACAAACAGGATTATTGAAAAATTGGAAGCGGGGATAATTCCCTGGCATAAGCCCTGGCAATCTGTCGAAGGTATGCCGAAAAACTTGATTTCCAAAAAGGAGTATCGGGGAATAAATGTTTTTATGCTTGCGGTTCAGGGATATGAAAGCCCTTACTGGTTATCTTTTAAACAAGCTCAAGAATTAGG
>JBEKMY010000163.1:0-3765 GCA_049523355.1 Smithella sp.
GAAACCCGACGGTGAATGTCTTGAGTCCAGGCATTAATTTCCCGGCAATAGCGCTTACCCAACCGGAATCGACCCCGCCGCTCAACAGGCTGCCCAAAGGGACATCGCTTACCATCTGCCGCTCAACAGAGTTATTAAGAGAAAATTCGATTTTATCTCCTAATTGCTTTTCATTAAACGTACTTTCCGGAAACCCGGGCCGCCAATATTTTCCGGGAGTGAAACCCTTGCTTGTTATTTCCAGAAAAGAACCTGGTTCAATGCTTTTAATCCCGGCGAAAAAAGTTCTTCCATTGCACAGGGCGCCGAAACAAAAATATTCGTCTAAAACATTGTCTTCCGGTTTTGCCGATATTCCGTCCGCGGCAAGAATGCTTTTGATTTCGGAGGCAAAGATAAAAGCATCTTGCGTCTGACAGTAATAAAGGGGTTTTATTCCCATGCGATCCCTGGCAACTAACATCAATTGTTTTTCGGAATCGTAAAGGCAAAAAGCAAACATGCCGTTTAATCTCTCAATAAAACTATTTCCATATTCTTCATAGAGATGGATAATAACCTCGCAATCGCTGTTTGTTTTGAAAATATGACCGGACGATTGAAGGTTCATCCGCAGCTCTCTGAAATTATATATTTCTCCATTGGCAACAAGGACGATTTTTTCAGTCTCATTATATAAGGGTTGATCGCCGGTAACGACGTCAATGATGCTTAAGCGCTGAAAGCCCAGAGCTGCCCTCTCGTCGGTGTAAGCGCCCGATGAATCCGGCCCTCTGTGAGATATTGTTTTCATCATTCGGGGTAAATCGGCTGAGTAATATTTGTTTTTATTAAAATAATATTTTCCGGCAATTCCACACATTTTCCACCAGCTTTTAATTAAGATGTTAATCCTTCGGATAAAAAGTATAAGAAGAATAAATTTTCATGTCAATGGAAGATTGATTTTTTTGAACATCAGGGTGAATAGGGGAGGGGAATAGGGGACATGGGAATAGAGAACAAAATAACACCATTTACACTCCGCTGTACCCGCTATATTGCCCCTGTTGTCGTCGTAACACATTGAGGACCTGCCCCTGCCGATCCCGTCGTTACTAAGGTCAAAGCCCCGGTGGTCTGATTGATGGTATAGACCGAGATCGTGTTGTCACCATAATTTGCCGCATAGGCGAATTTTTCCGAGGCGTCAACCGTAACTGAAACAGGATATGACCCGGTTGCCGCTGACGTTACATAGGTCAATGCCCCGGTCGTCTGATTGATGGTATAAACCGAAATATTATTGGAGCCCGAATTTGCCGTATAGGCAAATTTTGATACAGAGGAACTGGCTCCCGTTGCTGCCGTAAAGTTGGCAAGCTGATGGAATCTGTTGTGGTCGATGCGCTTTTGCCGCCGCTCAATGTGATTGTTACACCTGACGACACAGCACCGGTTACCGTACCGGAAATCTCGGGAGTACTGCAACCCGTTACCATCAGAAACGTCAGCATAAGAAAATACAACAAAATTTGATTTGAACAGTTTCTTTTATTTATACTTATCGCCTCCTCCCTGGAAATAAGTTGAAAATAATATGATTTGCTTTTTATCCATGATTCCTCGTTATGATCGGGGTCGAGAGGGTGCTGATTTTCTTTCTTTTCTCCTGCAGGAATATTTTGATAATATGAAAAGCAGGAAATATGCCAGCCAAAATAATATATAGCAAATGATTAATATTAACAAGTATTGTTTAGTTGTTGGTATTTAAATTTCTTAATTGATGGCGGATAAAATATATCCACATATGGGTATTCAGATGAGTAATATATATACAGAGAGGGTAGAATTATTTTTCAATGTATATATACTTCTGTTACTCTCTTTCAACCAGCAATCAATTCAGACGAATGCCAAATACTGTGGACAAGGTGGACACCCGCATAGTCCGTGTAACATTTTTTTATAATAAATATTTGTTGATTAACGATTATAAAGTGCAACAGCATAGTTAATGGTTTCCGGTCGGCAATCAATAATGCTGTGTATTTGCCGCTTTTAAACCAATGAATAATGTATTATTATATTCATAATTAAAAAATAAAGTTGGTATGTTAATTGTCAGGAAGATGTATATGAAAAATTGCCGTCGTTAAGTACAATGCCCCTGCAATTATTAATGGTAACATTAATAAATCATTAAAAGTCAAGGGTGTATAGAATGAGAGTTTATTCCAGGTTTATCTTTAAACTTAATCAACCTCCCGTTAATCAATATTTTAGAACATGTAATAACCAGTCGGGAAGCTATCATTTAAGAAGTATCCTGTATGTAATTTTTCTTAATGCAGTATTCTGGAATATTTTCGTGCTTATGCCCAAACTCGCTGTGGCCGGTCCGCCTTTTCTCACCGATGACCCGGAACCGGTGGAATACCGGCACTGGGAAGTATATCTTGCCACGCAATACATGCATGATCGGGACCAGGATTCGGCCACGCTGCCTCATCTCGAAGTAAATTACGGCATCATGCCGAATGTTCAAATTCATTTAATTGCCCCTCTTGTCTATGTGAAACCGGAAGGATCGGGGTCGCAGTATGGTTATGGAGATACGGAATTGGGAATCAAATATCGCTTTATTCAGGAAACGGATCACATTCCTCAAGTGGGAATATTTCCCCTGGTTGAGCTGCCAACCGGTAATTCCAATGAGGGTTTAGGCAATGGTAAAACCCAGTATTTTCTTCCCGTCTAGTTACAGAAAAGTTGGGGACCATGGACAACCTACGGGGGAGGAGGGTACTGGATTAATCCCGGCGAGGGAAACAGGGACTGGTGGCAGTTCGGGTGGCTGATTCAGCTCGACATCAATAAAGCGCTGACGCTGGGAACGGAACTCTATTATAAAACAGCAAGCTCTTCCAACAGCAACGATGCCGCCGGATACACTTGTGGCGCCATCATCAACTTAACCGAAAACCATCATGTACTGCTGTCTATAGAGCAGGATATTAACGGTCCCGACTATCTCTGGGCTTACATTGGCTATCAACTGACATTCGGTCCGCGGAAGAAGGAATAATATGTATATCAAATTATTTATAAACAACTCTCTTTTAATCAGTCATCAATGTTTGGTTGACTCACAAAATCATTCTTCATATACTTATCAAGATGATAAATAAATTCCTTATCAATGGGTTTGAGTTCTACCGGTCACGAATATTGTTCAACCGTATTTCCGGGGTTCTCACGCTTTCAAGCGGAAATAAGCAAAAAAAACTTATTGAATATTTAACAGTTTCGGGAAAAGTTCGTTGCGACTGTGAATACCGATTATACGAAAGATTTCTTTCTGGTGGTCTTTTACGGTATTCCAGATAAAAGAGCAATTTCTTGCTGTCTGGGAGTCAATTGGTATGTTTTTAGTTTTTCCTTAACAAACTTATCATCTTTGAGTGTTATTTTATATAATTTATCATCACTAAGCTCCCCTATGGTCGATTTGTGATTGGCAATTCCGGTTGCACAAACCATGAAGAAGGCTTCCTTTCCTATCTTAATCGGATGTATTCTAAACAACAAGTTTACAACCACTTGATTATTTATATTGACTTTACCGGGAATATTTTTAGCAAATCCTTGTTTTTTTATATCATCAATTAACAATATTCTTAGCTCTGCTGAAATGAATCCGAGTTCTATGGATGTATGTCCGATTACCTTTTTACGCGGCAATCCCATTATTTTTAGGGCAGCTTTATTGACTTCAACATA
>JBEKMY010000164.1:0-3341 GCA_049523355.1 Smithella sp.
CGCCCTGATATTGCTCACGGGCATAATATTTACGGCCTTTTGACAACATCTGTGCTTGATGAACTTTACACGAATGGTATTCCGGCCGTGCTCACATTACATGATTTCAAGATCATCTGTCCTAACTATCAGTTTTTGAATGGCGCCAAGATATGCGAAGATTGCAAAACGCATCATTATTACAAAGCAATATTAAATAAGTGTGTTCATGGTAATATGTTCTATTCTTCCGTCTATGCTCTTGAGAACTATTTTCATTACATTACGGGAAAGTATGAAAAGAAAGTGAGCAGATACATTGCTGTCAGCCGTTTTATCAGGAATAAATTTATTGAATACGGATTTCCTGGAGACAGGATCACATTTATTCCGAACTTTATCAATGCCGACTTGTATGAACCGGCATATGAAAATCAAAAATATTTTTTATATTTGGGCCGCCTGGTGCCGGAAAAAGGTCTGATGACTTTGCTGAAGGCATTTGCCCGATTGAAGACTGCCGGAAATCGTTTGGTTATTGCCGGCGATGGTCCCCTGCGTAAAGAACTCGAAAAGGAGATAATCGATCAAAGCATAAAAAACGTTGAATTAACCGGGTTTCTAACCGGTGATCTTCTCGCAGATAAAATAAAAAAATGCACATGCACAATAATCCCCTCTGAAATTTACGAAAATTGCCCCATGTCTGCTTTGGAATCATTCGCTTACGGCAAACCGGTCATTGGGGCTGATATCGGAGGAATACCTGAACTGATAGCTCATAAAATTGATGGCTTGATTTTTAAAAGTGGAGATATCGAAGATCTGTCATATTGTATGGAATACATGGCGAGTCTATCTCCTATGCAGCTAAAAGAGTTGGGAACAAATGCCCGCATGAAGATAGAACGGTCTTATAATGTTAAACAACATTATGAGGCATTGATGACATTATATCATGAGGTTCTTCATTAACAATTGTTATGCCGGAATCAATGAATGATCATGATATTATAAATATAAGATCTTATGAGGATGGCGATGAAGACGGCATTGCACGCCTCATGCAGCAGAATTTTCCGAACACGCCTGATGCGTCTTCTATTCGTCAAACGTGGCGCTGGCAGTTTAAAAATGATTTTTCGAAAGACGGCAGCATTGCTGTGGCGGAGGTTAATTCCAGTATTGTTGCTCATTATGCTGTCATGTGTTTTGAAATGAATTATCAAGATCAAACAATCATAGGCGGCGTATCCACCGCCACCGTAACGCAAAAAAGCTTCAGAGGGAAAGGCCTCTTTACTAAACTGGCCAGTAATGTATACAATGATTTGTCAGGAAGCGGATGTAAAATCGTTTTCGGTTTCCCCAATTCACAATCCATAAGAGGTTTTATTACGCGGCTCGACTGGTTTAATGTATGCCCATTTCCTCTGCACATCAAGTTTATCAAAATGAAACCTGTGCTGAGTAAGATACTTGGTGATCATGTTTTTACAAAAGCGTTAGCCTGGTGCGGAGATAATGCTCTGAAACTCATATTTAATATTATCAGCCGCAAAAAAAATAATCAAGACATCATAATCCGCCGTGTCGAAGAGATTCCGGAAGATATAAAGTCCATCTGGTCCAGCAGTTTCGCATCTCATAAACTCGCTATTATCAGAAACAGGAGATATTTGAAATGGCGCTATCTGGAGAAACCATTTGTAAAATATAAAATCTATTGCGCCATGATGAATGACAGTCCCGTAGGCTATTTTGTAACCTATACCGGCTGCAAATATAACTCTAATATCCTTTTCGTAATGGAGATTGTTGCCAAAGATGACAAAAAGGTGATCTACAAAAAAATGCTGGACCATCTGGATGTCATAGCCAGGGAAGAATGTGCGGATGCTGTTTCCATTCTTACCATGTCAAACAATCCCCAGTATTGGCTTTTTGTAAAAAAAGGATATCTGCCGGTACCTCGGATTTTATTTCCCCAGGATATAAATTTTAGTGCGATGGTTAATTCGCATTTAATGGACAAGTCCTATGTTAAAAACGGTGATAATTGGTATATAAGCTGGGGTGATCTTGATGTTGTCTGACAATAATCACATCATTCTAACCATAGACGTTGAAGATAATTTTACGCCTGAAGAACTGGCCAATCCCGGTGATTGGGAAATCTACGAAGGGCAAGTTGTTCAGAATACTGATCATGTGATTAAAACATTGAATGATCTAAATGCGGATGCAACTTTTTTTGTTCTTGGAAAGCTTGCACAGAGGCATCCGGAAATTGTTTCTCATATCCAGAAGGCAGGATATGAAGTAGCCAGCCATGGATTCGCACATGAACTGGTTGATAGTATGACCGAGTCGGCCTTTGAGGATGATCTGAGAAAGTCACTCGATGTTCTGCAGTCTATTACCGGTAATAAAGTAAAGGGTTTCAGAGCAAGATCATTTTCCATTTCCATGCGAACCTTGTGGGCGCTGGACATTCTGGCAAAGTATCATCTGGATTACGACTCAAGTATTGTGGATACTGAATTGGAAAGAATTATGAAAGGGGAAATATTTGGACCGAAAAAAATATTACACGACTCTTTTGTTGAGCTTCCCATAAGTACTACCCGTATTTTAGGATTTCAACAGTCGATCTCTGGAGGCATAGCATTCAGGCTTATACCGTTTGCCATATATTTCAAAATGCTTAAGTGCTCATCCTCTTTCATGAATAACCGGGTACTCTACTGTCACGTCTGGGAGTTTAACAAAGATCAGCCCAAACGGAAGATCAGCCTTCTTCAGTCGATTGCTCAAGCTCCCTGGACATATACAACAGAGTCTAAAATAAGAAATTTGGCTCTCCATTACAAATTCATTTCCATACGCAAATATCTTAATTTATTGCATGTTTAATTCATAACAAAACAGGACTGGCGTTAAATAATGCGTACAGCCTGTTGCAGCGAACGGCATAACCTCCGGGAGTGGAATCGAAGAAGTAAGGGGAAAAATCTGCATCCGTTGTTTTTATAAACTGTTGAAAAATAATCAATTCCCACTACTTACATCTTCATAAAAACATGATGGACCTGTCATATGAATGCAATAAATATTTTATAATGTATATAAAATATGCATGTCAAAGATGGTTTTGATCATCAGCTAAATTATAGGAAAATAAAATTACTCATGAAAATCGCTTATGTGGCAGTAAAAGGAATTCCTAAAGGAGGCGGAATTGAAACGGTTACCGAGGAAATTGGATCACGCTTGGTCCGAAAGGGCCATGAGATACTCGTATACTCAAGTCGGGATTACGGGACGACCGATGGCAATTACAAGGGAATGCAAATCATAAC
>JBEKMY010000165.1:0-3326 GCA_049523355.1 Smithella sp.
CACAGGGGGATACTCAGATTGATGATTAATTTTCAAGTCGATAACTCGTGTATTTGGCATATTTACTAAACTATAATAATATATTACGATACATTAAATAATCCTATTCCGGACAGCAGTGACAGATGAAGTATAATAAATGTTTTTTGTTATTGTTATAATTGATAACGTGAACAAAGGCCTCTGAAGTAAAAAAAATGTTGAAAAACAATAACCTTTATGGTAATATCTCAACGTAAATATAATAGATATCATCTATCTCTTTAAAAAGGGGAGTAAAATGGTAAAATCAAACCATACTAAATTATCGCGATCATTATGGCTGGTTATTTCTTTTTCACTGTTTTGTTGTCTAATCGCCTGTGGCGGCAGTAAAAGTTCATCATCATCATCCTCTACCGGAAGTAACACAACTACGACAACCCAGGGTTTTCTTTCATTGACCTTGACCTACCATGGATCATCTACAAATAGCGTGACGTTTGGATTTCCGATCACGGCTACCGCGACACTCACAGATTCCTCCGGAAATGCTGTATCCGGCGCGGTCGTAACTTTCGCGGCAGCAGATACAACCCTTGTAACATTGACTCCTGCATCCGGCACAGCCTTGACAAACAGCAGCGGTGTCGCTTCTGTCAGCGTAGCTGCTTTGAATTCTAGTTCCGCAGGCGCTACAAGCATTACGGCATCAGCGCCGATAACATCGGGAGGGACTACTACAACCATAAGCAGTAATGCATTGGGGATAACGGTTAATGGGGCAGCGCTTACCCTTGGCGCTATAACTCTGGGACAGCCATCCATTTACGCTTACGGCAGTACAAGCTTAAGTGTGCCCGTGTTTGTAGATAGCACTGCCGCTAACGTCCCTATTTCCGTTACATTTACTTCTCCCTGCGCTTCTCTTGGAAAAGCAACAATTCCCGCGGCAACTACTGTCGGAGGCATTGCAGCTTCCACCTATACGGATAACGGTTGCGGAATGTCAGACACGATAACAGCATCCGTAACCGGGGCCACTGCCAGTACAACGATAAATATAGTTAACCAGATCTCACTTAACCTTTCCTCCAATGTTTTGTCGTACGGAACTCCTGTAACTGCTACCGCGACACTAAGAAATTCCTTAGGTCAGCTGGTATCGGGAGCGATCGTGACTTTCGCGGTGACAGACTCCTCTCTTGTAACATTTGCACCCACCACCGGCACTGCTGTGACAAACAACAGCGGAGTTGCTACCGTTCAGTTAAATACCGCGGGCACCGGTTCCTCCGGCGCTACAAGTATTACGGCATCTGCTACAGTGGGAGGGATAACATCAACCAGCACTGCCGTGGGAATATCGGTCGGTGGCGCGACAGTCAGCCTTGGCACTATGGCTCTGGGTTCTCCAACAATTTCTGCTTACGGCACCAGCAGTGTAACCGTGCCTGTTCTTATAAATAGTTTGCCGGCTACTATTCCTATCTCCGTCACCTTTTCTTCTCCCTGCGTTACCAGCGGAAAGGCAACCATTACCAGCCCTGTTACAAGTAACGCGAGCACCGGCAATGCGATTTCTACCTATAAGGATAACGGCTGCGGCAGTGGAACAGACACGATAACGGCTACGGCAACCGGTTCATCTAATAGCAGCAGTGCGGTTATAACTGTGACTTTACCGGCGACCAATAATATACAATTTATATCGGCAACTCCTTCGATTATCGGAACTTCATCAGAGGCTTCTCCATCACTGCCTCAGACTTCACTTGTAAAATTCCAGGTGTTGGATATCAACAATAACGGCAAAGCGGGCGTGCTGGTAGATTTTACCCTGATGCCCTCCAGCGCCCCCGGCGGAGTAGCATTATCCGCTACATCATCAACATCTGACGCCTCTGGATATGTAACTGTTTCCGTTGATTCGGGAACAATTCCCACGCCTGTGTGGGTCGTGGCAACGGTAGATGGGACGTCCATTAAAACCCAATCCAACACCTTGACGATTACGACAGGATTACCCACGCAAAACTTTTTCTCGATTAGCACCTCAACCCACAATATCGAAGGCTGGCTTTACGACGGCGTGATATCTACATTAACTATTATCGCTTCGGATCGTATGGGCAATCCCGTGCCTGACGGAACAGCGATTAACTTTATCACTGAGGGATCGCAAGTTGTTCCGGCATCGTGCACAACTACAAGCGGAACATGTGCGGTTACATTCAAGAGCTCAGCGTACAGACCGATAAACGAATCACCGGGCGTAGAGGCAACCTATTGGAATGGTGCGACATGGGCGCCAATGTTATACGATGGCGTTCACACACTTTATGTTGTAAATGGCCGGGTGACCTTAGTGGCTTATTCTCTGGGTGAAGAAAGTTTTATTGATGCAAACGGCAACAACAGTTATGATTCCGGAGAAACATTTTACGATCTTGGCGATATTTATATTGACGCCAACGAAAACGGCCAATGGGATTCCGGCGAAACTTACATTGCTTTAAATTTGGGAACTTCGGCATGCCTGACCCAACCCGCAGGGATACCCCTGCCAGCTAATTACTCGGATGTACCCTCCAAGCAAATGACGTGTAGTGGTAAATGGGATGCAAACTCTTCCGGTGTCGCGGCAACAAACTATGTGCGGCGCAGCCTTGTCATGATACTTTCAGATTCTTTTGCTCAAATATCTGATGGAAATACAGTAGGGTCTGGTATGGCTGTTACTATGGGGACAAATTGCGTAAACAGCTTTCTCTTATGGTTGATGGATGAAAATGGCAACCCCATGCCGGCGGGAACCACAATAACAACAGCCAACAATTATATATATTATGAACCCTATACCACCGGCACTCCTACGGAAACTCTGGCATCGGCAAGTGTCTCCGCCGGTTCGCCTGTTAACGATAGTAACCATGCAGGAGGCACAGCAATTGTTATTACAGTGGCTGCAGATTGCACGGCAGGAACTCCCGTTGCTTATCCATCAGGAAGTGTAGATCTAGTTGTTACAACTCCTAAGTCAAATGTTACAGACATTGGAATTCAAGTAAACTAAAGTAAATTTAGAAAAGCCGGCAAAAAGCCGGCTTTTCTTTATCATAGATATTGTTTGCCATTTATTATGTCGCGCAGGATTTAATCAAAAAATTTTCCAGCAGTAGTTGCGGATCGGAAGCGGAAGATTTAAAAGAGCGCTCCAGTTCGAGCAATTCATCAAGCAAACCGATTAAGCGGGGATAGGTAAAGCGGACACAATTACGCAAAGCGTTATAAACAACAAAAGGATGCTGGCCAAAGATAAGGCCTTCACGTTTTACCGCGGATGT
>JBEKMY010000166.1:0-3239 GCA_049523355.1 Smithella sp.
ACGGCATCGTTCGATTCCAGGGTACTGGTTTCTCAGGCATTCCAGCATCTTTATCCAAACCCGGAACATTGCTTTGTGCTTCAAGGATATGTATCACTGGTTCGGCTGCTGAGATGGCGACAGACTTAATCACTTGACCGCTATGAATAAAGACGAGGCAGCCAGTCGCTTTGGCTACGAGGTCGGCAAAATCACTAAAGCAATGTCTTTCCTCAAATTGCTGATCGAATCTCTCTCCGGATAAATCTGGGAAAGATAAGCCTAAAACTTTTCCACTAATCGAGTCTTGTATTTCAAAGAAGATCGCCTTCTCTGAGGAAAGTTTTGTCCGTTCAACCTCTTCATATCCTAGCCATTGGTTTTGTATCATGTTTAGATAAGTATCGTTACCCTCAAGTTTATGCAAACACAGGCCTGTATTTAGTTCATCCGGTTGATTTATGACATACCATAGTGCGGCTAAGTATGTCGTTTTTCCGGCTTTGGGGTAACCGGCAATCAAGAGTTCTGGATTTCCGTTTGTTGTCATCATATTCTCACATCGTCATGGGTTAATGTAAACTTGTCAATAGCACGGATGCGGGGGTACACTTTCACCTCTTCTATTTTTTTTATTCTAGAAGAAGGATAGCATTCCACCCATCTATTCAAAAGGGCATCAATACCATAGCCTAAATTCAGCTCACTATTATTCAACGCATCAGGTCTGGCAGCGATATCGCTAATGCTCAATTTCGAAACACGCGAACTGAAAAGTTTTTGGAACTTGCTTACCTTAATATCTTCTATGTAGGTCTTCAACGCTCCGTCTTCTCTCTCCGCAGCAGTAACAATGTCCAGTTTTGTAAAAAGAATATCTACAAAAGAATGCTTTCCAAGTATTTCCATATCAAGAAGTCTTCTGATAATCATCACGCCATCGCTGATCTCCTTCCCTCGGGTGAGGGCATTACTAAGTTTTTCTCCATCTAAACAGAGTGCGAAATGATCACAACGCAATAAAATAGGGTGTCTTCGGCATTCATCGCTTGAATCCCGAATATCATCAAATATCTCCCCCGTGATATCGGTAAACAGTATATCATGTTTTTTATTGGTATTTATGTTTTGGACTTCAAGGTGCAGCAATCTGAAATCCGATGTGTACTTGGTCCTGTCCGTTTCAGGATTTGTCCGGTTGGATGCTATCCGCGAATCATGGCAAATCCTTTCAAACTCAAGGAGTGTTTTCGAGCCAGCAAAGCGGTAATCCGCAAATAGGCCTGAGTAAAACTTCTCGTATATCGTTCCTAAGAGAGTTGATTTGCCAGATTTAACACCGCCAGCAATAATAATGAGCCGCGTTGGACGTTGTTGTGTTATAAGCCGTGCTGTTAAGGGTGTAAATGCCTCACCCCAGGGGAAGTCGATAATGGTTGCAACTTCCTGTTGTGTTTCTTCAGCAACTGAAGAAACACTATCCATGAGCGCCGCAGGCGCTGATCCCTGCCCTGCCTCTCCTTGTTCTGCCATTGTTCACTCCTTAACGCCTACATACTTTAGTATAAGGCTCTCTAAATAAAACTGGTATGCGAGCTCAGTACTAGAGAACACACTATCCGATTTCAAATGATCGATCTTCTTGATAAATGCTTTATCCCAGTCGGCAACGCCAAGGTCTACCGCAATTGCAATAGCAACATGAAGCGGAAATACGCAAGGGAATGCGCAAGCCGTCGTCCGATCGCTTTCAGCAATGCGTGCTCGCCACTCCGGTGTAAGTGCATTTACAGCCTCTGATATTTTGAAATGTGAACAGCCATTTCCATTTTGTGGACACTGTATAGCTTTGGCGAGAATGGCTTTTACTGAAGTAGGGCCAGGTAGATTTGTAATCAAGTTAGCTAATTCTTTGCCCACAATGATTGGTAGTGCCTTTTTATCAATCTCTGTAAATGCCATTTTTAAATCATCGCTATGACCAGCGAACAGCCACCAAAGAACATTACATTCTTCTGCAAGTGTTTCTATTCTGCATTGCGCTTGTGCAACAAACCCCTGACTTTTTTGGGCTAATTCAATGAGCATTGTTTCTGTTTTTAACAAACCGTCAATAAGCGGTGTGACCAATTCGACCTGCGGCAAGCTGTTCGGAGCAGCCTGCGTTTTCAGCGTCTTTAATGCAGCATCTAATTGTGGGCCGTATAATGGTATTTCAGGGTATTGATAATCTGCCCGCAGCCCAGAAGACGCTTGAGCGAGTGCGGTCGCAGCGTCGCTCTTAACATCTAAAAAAGGTGGTTCTGAGGATGAAATAGCGAATGCACCGCTTATTGTGCATGCCGCAGCGATTAATGCGAAATCTTCTGACTTTGCAAAGATCTCTGCTAAGCATGCACCGGCAAGAACTCTTAATTCGTTCTGGTTGTTGCGCATAGGAAAAGTAGTATCCGTATTGTAGAAATATTGGACAAATTTCTCAGCATACTGTGGATAGCAGTGACCGCTATGATTAAGTATGCAAACAAGTGCTAGAAGCTCTTTGTAATTGATGTCTTTTTCTATCGTTTCTACTGCTGCCCATCGTTTTTCCAACAACTCGGGTGTTGGGACAAGGCCGATTTCTCGATACCAATCAGAAAAATGTTTGTGCATTACTTATCTCCTTTCTTTTTGTCGTACGTGGATATAACCTTAGTAATAAGCTCTTGTAACTTACCTTGGGTTTGTGCCCGTTCGCAGAACCGCCCGACAAGGTCACTCTCCGACACCCCCGCATCCTCGTCTTGGAAGAGTTCGAGTTTAGCTCCAATTGAAACAATCTCATGAAAAGGAAGGCTGAGAAACTTATATGTGAATTCTCTAGATCCAGTTGTTTGGGAAGGTTTGCTGGAATCCCCTCTTACGGTTTTCATCAGACATGATTGATCTGCCATTTTAACTGCCTCTTTAGCCAAACAATTCTGTGCTTGTGGTGGATACCAAACTTCAAGAGGAATTGTATACTCACGGTATTCTTTGCCGTCTTTGCTCCAATCCGGTTGGAAAGAGGGTGATTTTCCACCCCACACGCGGGAATAAACATATACCTTCAGGCTGCGATTAGCCTCTTTTCCTTCAATTTCAAAAGAAATGACGTTGTATCGTGGTTGCCACTTACAATCGCGTTCCGGGTGCACAGCTCCGGCCACGATAAATAATGTTTTATTTCCTTCGACTTCTTGTAGGACGATCCAATCCTTATGTTTATGCCCAAATTA
>JBEKMY010000167.1:0-3200 GCA_049523355.1 Smithella sp.
TATTGCTGTGCAAATATTTTCAATATCCTTATCCATTGCCCTGTCTTCTACAACCGGCGCGCTGACAAATCTTATTTTTTCCATGAGACTGCTTAAGAGCGGTCTTGCGCCGATATTGTTTCTTATATCGTAGGCCTGTGCCGCCGTCAGAAGATGAATGGCCACAACGCGCTCCGTCAGTGTGCATATCCTTTCAGCGTCACGCGCTGCGATTGTTCCCATGCTGACCTTGTCCTGATTATGGGATTCGGTGGAGCGTGAAAATGAAGCTGCCGGCATAGTGGCTTTCAGAGCTTCCGCCGTCAGCGCGGAAGAGGAAATGGACATGGCCTTGAAGCCATGATGCAACCCTTTCATCTTGTCTGCGTTTCTCACCAGATCGCCGGGGAGTCCTCTGTTGGAATTCGGATTAACCAGAAGCATTATCTGGCGGTCGCACATATCGGCGACGGAAGCCAGAGCGGCTTTCAATCCGTCCATAGCAAAAGCGATATGCCCGCCGTAAAAATTACCGCCCATCAGCACTTCGCCTGTGGCGGGATCGAAAATCGGATTATCGTTGGAGCTGTTAGCTTCAATCTCCACCCATTTTTTTATCCAGTCCAGTCCATCATATAAAACACCAACCACCTGCGGAGCGCAGCGCAGTGAATAAGGATCCTGCAAAGTGTCCAGAGAATTATCTTCCAATTGACGCGCCGATACTTTAGTTTTCAAAAGATTGATAATCTGAGCGGCAACAAACGCCTGACCGGGGAATGGTTTAGCTTCCGCTATTACCGGATGATAGTGTTGAGCGTTTCCCTTAAGGGCGTGTATGGAAAGCGCCGTAGCGTAAATCGCGGCGCATAAAATGCGCCAGGCCGATTCGACAGCTAAAACGGCTATTCCCGTCATTGTTGTTGTTCCGTTAACCATGGACAGGGGCTCTTTGGGTAGATAACTGTAAGGCTTCAATCCCGCCATCTTCATGGCCTTTGCCGCGGACATTATTTTGTCCTGATAAATAACTTCACGCTTGCCCATAAGGCAGGTTCCGATATAGGACATCGGCGTCAAATCACCGGACGCGCCGACCGAACCCTCGCAGGGAACTATCGGCGTTATGCCTTTGTTTAAGAAATCGGCCAACTGCTGAAGGAGGGCAACGGATACGCCGGAATAACCGCGAGCCAGACAAATAATGCGGCACAATATGGCCGCCCTGGTTTCTTCAATGCCGATGGGCTCTCCCGTGCCGCAACCGTGAAAACGAAGAATGTTGATGCCGTTTTTTAAAGCAATATCCAGAGGCATGCGTTTGCCGCATGATTTTCCGTAACCGGTTGTTACGCCATAAACGGGGATTCCCCCGCGCATGGATTCCATAAGCATTTTTTGAGTTTCCCCCATCTTCTTTAAGAAATTACCGGATTTGCTTATTTGCACTGGAACCCCATATCGCGCTACTGAAATAATATCATTGAAGCTGACGTTGCTGCCGTCTATAACTATGGCGGCTTTGGCGCTATTCTTTTTCATCAGCTAAAATCTCCTTTCCTCGCCGGCATAATCTTTTCGCGCACGCGTGGTTTATATGTGCCGTCTGTTTTTTCTTTATCCATCACTTTTTTCAACATCTTGAACATTTTATAATTTTGCGGTTCTTCTTCATAAAACTTATCCCAGGCGTAATAATAAAGGGACTGTAATTGTTCGGGAGTGAGTAATTTTGGCTGAAAAACAACTTTTCCGCAAGTGTAATCGTTCCAGTCGTAGGAAAAAATTCTTTTCTCTTTCTGCAAATCGTCAAAAGTGCGGGTGTGCGGAAAAGGAGTGAGGACGGTGAATTCCGCCATGTCCAGATCAATCTCAAGTAGAAAATCAACCAGCTTTTTTATGTAATCTTCGGTGTGATAATCGAGCCCGAGCAGAATGCTTCCTTCTACGGCAATGCCGTAATCATGATAGCGCTTGATGCGGTCACGGATGAAATCGGAAGAATCGAAAATTGCCTGATAAACAAACCACGCACCGGCCTGCGCGGCCAGATCCAGCACCTTGTCGTCATCTTCAATAGGGTGGCAGCACCATTTCTTTTTCAGGGGGATCATTTCCCGAAACAAATCCATTTCCCAACTTTTATCCTGCGCCAGCGAATTATCCACAATAAAAAGCCTGTTGTTATGAATGCTGGCCATTTCTTCGACAACTTTATCCAAAGGTCGGGGGCGGAAATTTCTGCCTCCCAGAAAATTAACACAGCAGGGATAACAATTAAACCGGCAGCCGCGCGATGCATGCACCAGATCAACCATCTGCACGCCGCGGTAACTGTACATCTCGCGGTCTAAAATACTGCGCCGGGCAGTTCCTACACTTTCAATAGCTGGGAAATTCTGCATATAGTTGTAAACTTTTTGCAGGTTGCCGTTTTTAAAATCCGTAAACACCTGCTCCATTCGTCCTTCAGCTTCTCCTAGAAAAACGCTATCGGCGTGTTCCTGGGTTTCTTCGGCATGCAGCATGGTGGCGATGCCGCCGAACATCACTTTGATTCCTTTTTTACGGAAAGTGTCGGCTATTTCCCATCCGCGTTTTATTTGCGCGGTCAGCATTACGGAAATACCTACAAAATCCGCCGTCTGATCGAAATCAATGTCTTGTACGTTTTCGTCAATAAATTCGACATCCACATAATCAGGCAGAGTAGCCGCAAAAACAACCGGCCCGTGCGGCGGCAGGGTAAACCGTGTCTGACGGTCGAGTTTTTCCCATTTCGGATAAATCAATTTTAAATTCATATCTTATCTTACAATTATATATAATAAGTTTTTTTCGTCGCAATGTTAACAATATTTTATATTTTCCGCCAATAAAAAATTGTACGGAAGCACTAATGACCTTTTAAATTTGTTTCCGGTCATATGATGAGAGCAATTTTTTATTTCTTCTGTTTTCCCAAATATTGAGTTTATGCTAAATCATAAACAGCTTTATGGCAAAGCCCTTTTAATTTTTCTTTATTAAAGTCTACGCGTAAGTTTTCCCGCGCTCGCGGATCATCCTGCTGTTTTGTGAGAATTACGCGGTGAAAATGGACATTTAAATTATTATTTACTAAAAACCAAATACGCGTAAGTACCGCCGAAAGAAATACCGGCAAGAGCCGCGCTATTAATTTCCAGTTCTTTTTTCTCCCCGACAATAAACGGAAGCGG
>JBEKMY010000168.1:0-3168 GCA_049523355.1 Smithella sp.
CCGTTTTGGGGTTCCTTGTTTTTTTCAACAATTACCAGATCTTTTTCTCTGATCCCCGCTTCAATCATGGAATCGCCGGTAACGGAAAGCAAAAAAGATGTTTCCGGATTCCTGATCAGATATGCGTCGAAAGAGATAATATCCCGCAGTTCTTCTTCAGCAGGGGAAGGGAATCCGGCGCAAACTTCTCCGGCAAGCTTTAATGCCCGCGGATTGCGCCTCAGGAATAAAAATCCCTTGGCATCTTTTTGCAAAATTCCGGCGGATAGTAATTTAGCCACCCAAAAATGAACAACACTCTTGGAACGTACCCCAATAATTTCAGCAATTTCAGAATATGTCGGCATTCTTCCTTGATCTCGGAAAAAAGCGGTGATTTTTTTTTCTACATCCTGTAAAGTTCGCTTGACTTTCATGAAAGACATGATATAGAACGATCGTTCTATTGTCAAGGCATTTTATTTATGCGACGCCGGTTCCCATATTTTTTATTTTAGTTTCGGAGGAATTTTGAACGAAAAAATGATAACATTTCTGGCAACAGGATTCGGCGCAGGACTTGCTCCTTTCGCTCCCGGAACGGCCGGCACACTGGTCGGTATTTTGATTTGCCTGCTTTTTCTGCCCTTCCCCTGGATTATCCGTTTACCTGCCGTGCTTGCTTTATTGGCTCTTTCTGTTTACGTCGCGCAGCAGGCGGAAAATATTTATCAGAAAAAAGATGACCAACGCATTGTTATTGATGAAATTATAGGATTTCAGATAACGATGCTGCCTGCGGAAATAAACATCCTTAATATTTGCGCAGGTTTTATTCTGTTTAGAATCTTTGATATTTTAAAACCTTTCCCTATTAAAAATCTACAAAGACTGCCCGGCGGATGGGGCATTGTGGCCGATGATGTTGTTGCGGGAATTTACGCTTCCTTGATACTGTTTTTGCTAATATTTTGGGGTGTGCTATGAAAATTGGTATCCTTACAATCGGAAATGAATTAATGAACGGACGCATAACCGACTTAAACGCTTCGTTTATCGCACGCGAAATTAATCAACATGGCTGGCAGATAGAAACAATAATATCCGTAGGAGACGACTTCGCATCCATTAAAAACCGTCTGGATTATCTTTTATCTTTGACAGATGCCATAATCTGCACAGGAGGACTGGGACCCACTGCCGACGATATTACCACCGCTGCCGTCGCCGAGGCTTTCGGACTGCCTTTATATACTGATGAAAATGTCTTAAATTTTATTAAAGATATATTTACCAAATTTAATTTGCGCTGGGTGGAAAATAACGCCAAACAGGCCATGTTCCCGCGCGGTGCGGAAATAATCCCCAACTCCAGAGGCACTGCGCCGGGCTTTTCTCTGCTCATTAATAAAAAACCGATTTTTGTCATTCCCGGAGTTCCTGCCGAAGCAAGAATGATGCTGACACTGGGAGTCATCCCCATCTTGCGGAGGTATTTCCCGCACAATGAGCAATACACCTCCAAGCAAACCATTAAAACATTCGGACTTTCAGAAGCCGCTGTTGATGACAGGCTGAAGGATATTGACTTTGATTCTCTTGGCGTGAGTGTCGGATTTTACCCTGTATTCCCTGAGAACCATATCGTTTTGATATCGCGCCGTAAAACGCTGGAAGAAGCTCAAAAAAATCTGCAAAAAGCGCAGGATGAGGTTTCGGCCCGCCTGCATGATTATATTTTTACCTGCGAAGAAAAAACGCTGGAAGAAGTTATTGCCGGTCTTCTAACAAAGAAAAAACTAACCATCGCGATAGCGGAATCCTGTACCGGCGGGCTGATTACGAATCGCCTTACTGATGTGTCCGGCAGTTCGGATTATCTCGAGCGGGGCATAGTGACTTACAGCAACGCGGCTAAAATAAGTATGCTGGGCGTGCCATCGGAAATAATAGAAAAACATGGAGCGGTAAGCCAGCAAACAGCGCTGTTAATGGCCGAAGGTGTACGTAAATTAGCGGGCACTGATTTAGGACTTTCCTCTACCGGAATTGCAGGTCCCTCCGGCGGAAGTAATGAAAAACCTGTTGGCACCGTTTATTTGGCTTTAAGTGATTCCAGTAGGACAATTTGCCGTCATCATACCTTCAGATGGGATCGTCAAAGAAATAAAGACATTTTCTCCGAGGCGGCGCTGTTTTTGCTGAAAAATTATTTACAGGGAAAAGTTTAATTCATGCCAAATTCCGAAAAAAATATCCGCGCCTTTTTGGCTATTGAACCGCCGGAAGATATCTTGCGGAAGATATCCGGCCTGCAGGAAAAATTAAAGCGTGAAATCAGCGGTCGAATCAGCTGGACCAGGCCCCACGGTCAGCACCTGACATTAAAATTTTGCGGTGATATTTCAGCGGAAGATGTAAAAAATATTTGCGCCGTCGTGCAAAAACACACAGCTTCGGAAGCATCTTTGAATCTGAAAATTGAAAAGCTGGGCGTTTTCCCGGCTGCCCGCAGGCCACGCGTTCTCTGGTGCGGCACGACAGGCGATGTGGAAAAATTATTTGCGCTTCAGAAAAAAATGGACGGCGATTTCGCGAAAATAGGTTTCCCAGCGGAAGACCGGCCTTTTCGGGCGCATCTGACTCTGGCGCGTATTAAAGATCCGCGCGAATTGACGGGAATCAGCGAAGCCCTCACGAAATATAGCTCGTTTACAGCCGGAGGATTTGTCTGCAGGAACTTAGCATTATTCCAGAGCAACCTCTCTGCGCAAGGCGCGATTTACACAAAGTTGGAAATGTTTTCTTTTTCCGGTTAATGAGATATGTAACAAAGATGGTTTAAAAACAACAAACAATTTACATCTAATGAGGAGGTAATTGATAAATGTGTGCTGATATGGATAGATCAAAGGCCGTTGATTTGGCGATTACGCAGATAGAAAGGCAGTTTGGCAAGGGATCAATTATGAGACTGGGCGGCTCGGAGCCAGTGGCTGATGTCCCGGCAATTTCCACAGGATCGCTTAGTCTGGATATAGCGCTGGGAACTTTTGGCGTTCCGCGCGGCAGAGTAGTGGAAATATACGGGCCGGAATCCGGCGGTAAAACCACGCTGGCTCTGCATATCGTTGCCGAAGCGCAAAAGAAAAACGGCATCGCGGCTTATATTGATGCGGAACACGCTCT
>JBEKMY010000169.1:0-3153 GCA_049523355.1 Smithella sp.
CCGTCAATTTCAGCGACCTCGGCGGTGTCTTCGATATTAACATAGACCTTTCCCTTTTTATCAGCCGCGGCAAATTCAGGCTTGCCGCCAAGAGCAATTACAGCGTTAATTTTTCCGGAGACTGCATCAAATACCCTAGCATCATTACTTTTACCGTTGAATGTATATACTTTTTTATAAGCAGGTTCATACAAAATAGCATCCGGATTGGTTCCGGTCTTTACCTCTTTGATGATTTTCAGAGTTTTCAAATCAAAGATAATCGCCGTATCAGATTTTCCGCAGCTGATAAATCCGCGGCCAAGCTCTGATGCAATCGCAATGCCGTGAACACCCGGCGTATCCGGAATATCGCCGACAATCTTATCTTTATCAATATCGATTACGATAACATGAGTACTCCTGGAAACGTATAGCCGGCGCGCTTCGCTGTCAATGGAGAGATAATCCCACCCGCCTTCGCCGCCAATCTGAATCTTTTTGATGATATGATATCCGGGAGCCGCGGCGTAAGCAGTCGAACCAATAACTACAGCACAAAACAGGCAAAGCGCTTTTAAAAGAGTAGTTTTCATTATTGCTGCCTCCATTTGTTGCTCCGGGTATAAGACTATTTAAGAGATTTGTTGAACAATCGCAGGTAGTAATTTAGCATAAAATTGAAAATACAGGAATTGCATACTGCGGACGCCGGAAATTATCTTCCGGCATAAAGTCGGTTTATTTAGTCAGATTAACACCCATTTTAAAAGCTTTTGCGCAATCCAGGGGAAATATTTCTTTCCGTCTTTGGGCCTTCTTTTCGGGGTCAAACCTTGGAGCGAACACCTTTGAATAATTCGCAAACTGATAGGTGTCGTAACTGCACAAAGATTTACAAGACCCGAATATCCTCTCCAGGATCGTTTCGGTCAGCTTGATGTATTTATCAAAACCCCGTTCCTTCGACATCTCTTTGGTTGCTCCCAGGGTATAGATGAAGCCGGTTTTGATCTTTTTCGGAAAGATCGATTCCGGCGGATCCGTATAGGGAAGAAAGGGGAATATCAGACGCTCCATAAATGATCTCATCTGTCCTGTTGCCGTTCCCAGATAGATCGGCGATCCGAAAATCAGAGACCGGGCATCGAGGACCTTTTTAAAAATGGGCGTCAGATCATCCTTTACCGCGCACCTGCCGTAGCTTTTTCCATTCTTCATCTTGCAGGCAAAACAGCTTATGCATCCTTTATAGTTCAGATCATATAGATGGATGAGCTCGGTTTTTGCTCCCTGTGATGAAGCGCCTTCCAGAGCCTTCTCAAGAAGCATTGCCGTATTCCATTTTTTTCTGGGGCTGCCGTTAAATGCAATGACTTTCATTTTCGATTCCTCCTGTAAAGCCGATCTATAGACAATACTTATTCAAATGCTTTTGAACAAATTATTTTAAAAGTTGGCAGATGCGTTTAAAAATCCGATACGGTTTTTTATAATTCGTTTGAATCAGTCAAACATTTAACACAGAACAAGGATTGCCCCATGCGTCTACGCGCGGATTTTCGAATCAAGATTTGTATCAGGGCATTCTTTTCGGCTGTTTATCAAACTTGTCTTTTGATATTTGTCTCTGTTTTTCAGCGTTCTGCTTCTGATTTTTTTCTTTATTTTTCTTGCCGCCCCTGTCTCCCATTTAAGTCTCTCCTTTTTTAAAGCGTCTCCGTTACAGATTAAACACAGTATCCCGTGGTTATAATATTGCAATGCTTATCAATAATGTCAATGGCTGTACCGGCATTTTTCCGATATACGCTGTAATTATTACCGATCATGTTAAGTGCAAGATAAAACAAAGGACATTCAGGAGGTGACGGGACATAATATAGCGTGATTATATTGGTTTTAAAGGCCTTTTGGTAAAGAATTGAGTCGCTTTGATGAATACCACAATCCAAAGCGTGTAGAAAATTTACCAAGGAAAAGGTATACTATACAAAGTACGAGATTTACCCAGCGAGGCATTGTGATTGAAAAAACAGTTGCCAGTGCAAAAAGTATCGTCCATGCTCCTGTGATAATCATGTTTGATTCAAGGAAAAGACGGGTTGACCATACTTCCGGCGGTGTGTTTCGACGGGCAATGGCAATAGTCCATGGGCGCCTCAACAGGATCGACACAAGAGAAAGACCTGACAATGCGCCCAATACGTAAGTCGTCCAATTCATGATATGCTCTTTTTTATATTCTAATAAGTTTTAAGCAATCATTCATCACATCGTGATGCCCGGCATTGTTTATATGGATCGGCGCTGATACTGCAAAGCCGGCGATTACGGGTTGCAGTCTAGCATAAAATCGGGAATTTAAAAATGAGGATTTCAGGATTATTATTTGTAATCTTGTTTTTTCTACGGAATTGTTTTCTCAATCTCTCATTTAAACTGATAGCCTTTCTCCCGGAATAATTTCAGGCAGGCATTGGCGACATCAGTGTCATAAATAACTCCCTTATTTTTCTCGATCTCTTCAAGAGCGACCTCAATACCCAATGCCGCACGATAGGGACGATGAGATGCCATGGCTTCCACGACGTCGGCTACTGCCATAATGCGAGCCTCTATAAGAATTTCATCCCCTTTGAGCTTTCCCGGATAGCCTGAACCGTCTATCCGTTCATGATGCTGGTGAACAATCTGTGCCAGCGGCCAGGGAGATTCCACGTCCTTCAGCATCTCGTATCCGCTTTGAGGGTGTTCTTTAATCAGAGAAAATTCAATGTTTGTCAGCTTGGTAGGTTTGGACAATATCTCCGCGGGGATTGATAATTTTCCGATGTCATGGATAGAACCTGCCATGCGGATTCCTTCAATTTTATCCGGAGCTAATCCCATCTCAGTGGCAATGGTGCGGGCGAGATCGGCAACCCGTAATTGATGACCGGCCGTATAGGGATCCCGGAACTCTACAGCGGACACCATGCTCTGGATGGTCGTATCAATCGATTTCCTGAGGCGGCTAAGGGTTTCGTTCAGTCTTTTCTCTGCCTGCTTACGTTCGGTGATATTCCTTGTCAGCGTTAATATTCCAGTCGGTTTTAAATTGTTGTCCCTCAGAAAGGATAAAGCAACCTCCACCCACACAGTAGAACCATCTTTACAATACTCTTCAAGCTC
>JBEKMY010000170.1:0-3129 GCA_049523355.1 Smithella sp.
TTCATTAATTTTCGTGCTCAATTGATCCCCTAGTTTGATATGAACTACCTCCATATATCCGCTCCTTTTTGTTTACAGTTGTTTAAACTATATTAACGTAATAAATACATATAGTTATGTATTGTTTTGTTGTTATTCCTTAAAACGTACTCGCCAAATAAACACATAATAATTTCAATGCCTTATGATTTGCCGGTTCTTAATTTGTTTACATTCAGCAACCGACGTTTGCGTAACGTGTCCTAAAAACCCGCGTCCCCTTGTACATTGAATCCTCATACCCTAAATCTCCACTTCCATTGACGCAGACGGCGCTGGTAATCTCTCTGGAGATTGATCTTTTGTTTTGATAATAAATTCGTCTTTTTGATTTATTTCCCTATCAGATTCGCGATCAGCTTTAGATGAAGAATGGTCAAAAATAAGATCTGTTATGTTAATTCTGCCATAATTTTTGGCAGATTGATCTTTCATCTCAATAATAAATTCGTCTTTTTGATTTATTTCCCAACCGGATTCGCGATCAGCTTTAGATGATGAACGATCAAAAATGAGATCCGTTATGTTAATTCTGCCATCAGTATTGAGCGATAAATTTTTGTCATGGTGATCGAAAGTTGAGCTTTTTTCCTGTTCAATTTTTGATCTTTCTATGTATTGATTTTTATCATCAACATAGAGATGCAGATCGGTTATTGAACGTGAACCGGCTACATAAAATTCATTCCGGTTTGTCCGTTCGCCTGATCCGTTAATGATAACATTGTGACGACTTTCGCCCTGGCTTTTATAAACAGTGACGGCCCAACCGCGATCAAAATATTTGTTATTATTAGGATCGATAATTACTTTTTTATCGCTTTCCAGAGTTGCATGAATTTTACCGTCATGTTCGATTGAATTTATTGTACCGGCATAGCCGTTTTTTACTTCGGTAAAACTTTTGCCATCATCACTTAAAACTTTATCTCTTTTGTTCAAAATGATTTGTTCACCTTCGGCAAAGGTTACTGTTTTTTCCTGATAAACGGAAAGCCGGTCGCCATATAATTTTGTGTCGATGGAAATAATCTTTCCCGGCTGATCAGGAAATTGATCTTGTTTATTTTCGATCCGGCCATAAATAATGTTCTTGGCCGAATCAATCTGGACTATTTTTGCTTCGGTGCCGGAATTCATTTGCGGTAGAGGTTTCGATGCAAAAATATAATCATTTATTTTGTAATTGTATGCAAAGCGCTTATTAGAATCGGTTACATTTATGGGCTCCCGGACTGTAATCGTTTGTTCATTTTTTAAAATGCCCCGAGCAACTTTTTCCTGATGAATCATTTCATTCAATGCGTTACGGTCAACATTAATACTTGTCAGAATAATTGTATTGTCTTTTGTGCAGGCATTGTTTTTTATTGCTTCGAGTCTTTCAGCCCGATCTTTAATTTCATAGAGCTTTCCGGCCTGCTCGATTATTTCAACGGCTTTGGGTATATCCTGACTGGCAGCATGCTTAAATATCTCCCTGGCGTAAGCTGTTTTTGCCCTAATATTTTCATTTAAGTGGACGATTTTTACCCCGCTTCTGTCCTGAAGCTCATTAAAAGGTTTGCCTGCGGAAAGACTCATCAGCTGGAAACGATCTCCCACCAGATCGATTTGCAGGCCATCTCTTTGTGCGATCTTTAGAATTTTAAGCGTTTCCCGGCTTCCGGTCATCGAACTTTCATCAACAATCAGTTTCATCCGTTTGGCATGGGGATTTGTTGATTTGTCACTATACTGTATCAAGAATTTATCTATCGTCATTGCCGTATCAACAGACTCTGCAAGTTTGGCAGTCGCTTTTCCTGTTTTGGCTATTCCGATAACGGTTATGTCTTTTTCTTTGCAGGCTTCGTTTATAGCCTTGATTGCAGTTGTCTTGCCTGTTCCGGCATCACCCTGAACAATAAGATTGCCGTTGCCGCAAATAGAGGCATAAAAATACTCCTTTTGACCGGCAGTGAGATCAATCTTGTTTTTTCGTTCATAGCGCTCCAGATATTTTTCCGCTTCCGGCATAGACATTACTTTTTTAAATATCCGGTCTGATGTCTGGAAAACTTCCTGGATATTGTTCTCTATGGCAATCATCTCTTTGGAACTATAAATCTGCTTGCCGAAATCGAGACTTTGAATCGTCCCGGCTTTAATAAGCTCGTTAAAGGCCTGCTTTACATCTTTATCCCGTAATGTGCCCATGCCGAGATAAAGGCCTTCCCTCAGGGCATCCGTTCGTGTAAAACAGCTTTCCCTCGCTGTGAGATCGGTAACGGCCATGGAAACACAATCTACTGCTGATAATTTGTTTGTAGATAAAATGTCATGGCCGGTTCTTGCAATATTTTGGTGGATGGTTTCCAGCGATATGCCGATTTCTGCGTGCTGGACATGCCAGGAATCTTTTAATTCTTCTTTGGAAATGGAAGTATCTTTTGCCGGGCGGCTCTCCAATGTGGCGATATTGTTTATTTGATGGTCATTGGCATAGGGCAGCGTACCTGCATCTTTCAGCGCTTGCTCCGTTTCTTTGATATGCTGATGCCGTTTGGAAAACTGGTCCAGTACTTCCTGGGGATAGCCTTCAATCTCAAATTTCCCGTTTCCGTGGTTGACAATGCCATAGCCGAGTTGCTTCAAGCCATAAGCTTCTTCGCTTTTATAGATGGCATCAAGGTAACGTTGATCAGATATTATCTTTGTATTGTCCAGCGCACGATAGCCATTGCCGTCATTTCGTTCCACAATATTCAGGATAATATTATGGTCGTGCGACTGCGGATCATTCTCCCGGCTGGTGGAGTGCTGGAATCTGGCAATTAATCCGCCGCTGATTGCTTTAACGGATTTCGTAATGCCTTCTGTTGTTTCCCTGTAATATATCCGATCCTGTAATTCGTTTATAAAAACCTCATAGGCTTTATTTCGGACATCATCGATTCTGCGGTCATCGAGTACAAGCCTTGCATGGCTTACGCTTTTCGGATCGGACAAAACAAGATCAAGACCTGCCCGGTGTTCTGTTCGATTAGTTTCCTGATCGGCATAGGTGGTTTTTATTATCTGGTCTTCATCTAAACTCTTACCTTCACA
>JBEKMY010000171.1:0-3119 GCA_049523355.1 Smithella sp.
ATCATTTTATGTGATTCGCCATCAAATAGTAATAAAATCGGAAAGAATAGTATTACGAAATTATGGCATTTTTGGGGGCAGGTGAAAGATTGGTTTGACCTCAGTCTGCACGATCCGTTCATCGTGTCTGATTACTTCAACTACAAAATGTCATGGATTTGTAATTGTCCCAAAGCAGACTTTATAACTTTTTAATATTGGTTCTGCTAAACTCCAAAGTTATTAAATAATTTGTTTTATGCAAAAATACACTGCGAGGTAAAAGTCATGCTCACTTTGATAGATTCTAAAAAAGCGATGTTCGCCAGTGATTTCAATAAAAACGATAGCGAAAATCGTTCAGTAAGCCTTTCAGATTATAAGGGAAAGAAGAATGTGCTTCTTGTCTTTAATCGAGGTTTCTTTTGACCGCATTGCCGGAGGCATATGGAGCAGTTGCTTCAAGATTATCAGAAATTCGTCGAAAGCAATACCGAAGTAATAGTTATCGGGCCGGAAAACGCAGAAGAATTTGCTAAATGGTGGCAGGAACACAAAATGCCATTTGTTGGAATACCAGACCCAAACCATGATATCGCGAAGCTTTATAAACAAGAGATCACGCTTTTCTATGGTGGTCGATTACCAGCCATGATTGTAATAGATAAGGGTTTCAAAATTCGAGCATCGTACCTTTCTGGCTCCCCCAGCGATATTCCTTCTGATGTGGAGGTTCTTAATTTTCTGGATAATTTGAATAAAGAAATGACATCAAATGATGATAAAGACAATGAAGTTATTTGAAGACCTTCGAAGCGAACAGCCAATTAAACGTAAATATTTTAATAGGAGAGACATAGATGAAACGAAATTATTACAAGCAGTATCTACCAATTATTTTGATTATTCTCCTAGCTTTGAGCCTATTTGGTTTTGCGGGTTGTACTTCTACCACAAACAGTTCGAGCCAAAGTGAATATTACAATGCGGGAAATGCCAATTTAAGTGTGACTGGGGCTCAGTTTGACCAATACCAACTATTCCGATTCGATACTTCTTCTTCGGCGCTCACTATGGCACTTCCGAGCGCAGCTGATATTGTGAATAATTTGTCATCCCCATTTGTTGGGGAGGTGATAACTTTTGCGGTGGCGGCGGATGGGATTAATAATGTCACATTTATTGCCGGCACCAACGTTACGGTTGCCCTCAGTGCCCAAACGGTCGCAGGAAACGCCACATTAACCATGTATTGTGAATTAGACAATATTACCTCCGGCAGTGAAGCGGTAACAATCTATTGATCTATCAAAATGGTGCGCAAATAAATAATGGGAGAATTAACATGACACCAAGCAAAACGCCAATAAAAAAGCAGAAAGTTATCGTAGCTACGGGAGGAGGCTTTGATCCAATTCACAAGGGCCATATAAGATTGCTGAAGGAAGCCAAGCAAATGGGAGATATTTTGGTGGTAATGTTGAACAGTGACAATCAATTAATTAAAAAGAAAGGTAGAGCATTTTATCCATCAGAACAAGAAAGAAAAGAGATTATTGAAAGCATAAAATACGTACACAAAGTTGTCATTGATCGAGGTAAGGATGTCACTTGTGAAGAAGCGTTAAACTGGTTAAACCCAATATACTAGCTAAAGGTGGAGACAGAATGCCAGGGAGCATGCCGGAAATTGAATTAAAAACTTGTGAAGAATTAGGATGTAAAATTGTTTATAACGTGGGCGGGGAAAAAGTGCAGTCGAGTTCATGGCTTTTGAAAAGTGCCCAAGAGAACACTCCAAAATGATAAAAATATCTGGGTTGCTCAGACTTACGACTTAGTTAGAACCGGAGGATCACGGACCACCGTAACTTCATATGATTTTCCGCCTGTCAATAACTGCTAGTCTAAAAAATGCGAACTGCCTAAAATTATGAATAAAACATCATTGATTTTTAAGCACGAATTTATTACTACACTAAAGCGAATCGGATTTATTATTTTGACTTTGGCTTTGCCAGTATTGGCTTTGTTGGCAATTGGTATCTTCCAACTTGTGTCGGCAACGGTAAAACCCCCAACAAACACAACAATCACATCAATTGGCTATGTGGACGAAGAAGGAGCATTTAATCAATTTACAACCAAAAACAATATCAAATTTGTACCTTTGCCTTCCACTGACACTGCGTTACAGTCAATGGATAATGGTAATATCAGTGACTATTTTGTCATTCCTGCCAATTACTCAACTACGGGCATTATTGAAAATTACACCCTGGAAAAACAACTTTCAATTCCGACGAAAATACAAGCCACAATCCAGGATTTCCTTACCAGTAATTTATTAGCCAACAAAGTTCCAGCCGCCACCATTCAGATAATTGAATCCCCTTTGAACATTGTAAGCACCCGGCTTACAACCTCAGGTGCGGTATCAAAGGAACAAGGAGGTCCCGCGGATATTATCATCCCAGGGCTTTTTGGCATTTTCTTGGCGCTTTCCCTCATTTTTTCATCAACTTATATACTACAAGGACTCGGTGAAGAAAAAGAAAACCGCATTATGGAGATTCTATTGTCTTCAGTTTCCGCTCGGCAAATAATTATCGGCAAAGTGCTGGGTATTGGCGCTGCTGGTCTGATTCAGGTCATCGTATGGGTAATTTCAATTCCATTGCTCCTCAAGTTGGCTTCGTCATCTATTGGTGGTTTTATCAGCTCGATACACATCCCGGCCAATTTTCTGATTCTAGGTATCATTTATTTCATCCTGGGCTATCTGTTATTCTCTGTGCTTTCATCTTGTATAGCATCAATTAGTGGAACCATAAGGGAGGGACAAGGATTAAGCGCGATATATACAATATTTGCCGTTGTACCGCTCTGGTTCTTAAGTCTACTTTTGTTGGTTCCAAATAGTCCCATTTGGGTCGTTCTTAGTATTTTTCCTTTCTCTGCGCCTGTTGAGATAATGTTGAGATTCGGCATCACTGGAATTCCTATCTGGCAGATAATTACTAGTGTCCCGTCCCAGAAATTCTTTGACAAAGTCGTTTGACCTTTTCCAGGATTGAATCGGCGGTTGCTGTCCAGGAGAAAGGATGAGAATTGGAATTGTACTCAGCAACGAACTGCTC
>JBEKMY010000172.1:0-3092 GCA_049523355.1 Smithella sp.
TGCCACTGCTGTCTTTCCAGGAAACCGAACTAGAACGTGCTCCCGGGACGTTGCCCGTACCAGCAGAACCTTTTGTGCCATAGCTGCCGACCTGATTGTACGTATTGGACCCGCTTACCCATGTCCACGTCTTACTGACGACACTATCGAATTTCCAGAGATCGTTCAAAAGATCAACATTACCTGCTGAATCATAATCATATCCCCCGAAGAGCCAGAGATTGCCGCTGCTATCTATCCATGAAACCGAACTTGAGCGCGCTCCCGGGACATTGCCCGCATCAGCAGAACCTAATGTGCCATAGCTGCCGGGCTGATTGGATGTCTTGGATCCGCTTACCCAGGTCCAATTGGCGCCATCGAATTTCCAGAGATCGTTGAGAAGATCAACATTACCTGCTGAATCATAACCAAATCCTCCGAAGAGCCAGAGATTGTCGCTGTTATCTATCCATGAAACCGAACTTGCGCGTGCTCCCGGGACGTTGCCCGGATCAGTAGAACCTAATGAGCTATAGCTGCCGGTCTGATTGCATGTATCGGACCCGCTTTCCCAGGTCCACATACCAATGAAAGTCGAAGCTTTGGATATTGACGTAAAATTTTGTCCGGTAATATTTGCCCCGCTTATTGTTACCACTTGAGTAGTGGGAGTGAATGTATAGCCTTTTAAAACTGGAGTTACGGTGTAGTTTCCATTCCCCAAACCTGTAAAGCTGTAAGTTCCGTCTGAAGCAGTCGTCGTAGAATTATTCACGCCGCTGGCCAGATTAATCGTAACATTGGCAGCAACATCTCCGCTTACCGTTCCGGAAATAGAAAAGGTGGTTGGAGTGCTTCCAGCCCCTCCGCTGCTGCAACCAGCCATGAGAGCAATCATCATACCTAATAAAATAACATCCAGTATCTTTTTCATTTTCATTGTCTCCACTAAAGTTTCAAGTCAATCAAACTTCACACGATACGGTTAGAGGTAATGTTTTGTATAGTATTGTTAATTTTTTAATAAGATATTATTTTCTTACTGGTAAATATAAAGAAGTCCCGTTTGTATGTCAATTATTTTAAAAAGAAAACACTGCCAATTGAATTCGATAGCAAACGATGTCTCGCGGCTCGCCGCGAAAATCTTCAAGTATAGTGTGGACGGACAGAATTAGAAAAACAACAGTAGGCGAAAGAGAATTGTAGTAAAAAGTTAATGGCAGAGCCCCCTGCCTTTAGCCGCTTCTAATATTATACAAGTTCCTAATTCGCAGGCCTTTTTTGCGTCCTTACAGCCGGAGATTTGGTTGTCTTGATTAAAGTAGGCGCTCCCCCTGTTGTTGTAGGCATTAGCGAAATCAGGATACATACGAATTGCCTCGTTGTAATGATAAATAGCCTCCTCGTTTTTACCTTCGGTAAGTAAAGCATCAGCAAGACATTTATGTGCCACAAAGTTATTTTTTGTTGCCTGTAGCGTATGTTTAGAAAGTTTTATGCTGTTTTTCCAGTAGCCGCATTGTTCCCATGTTAAAACCGACATTATAATAAGAAAGGATATTGTTGCTGCGAATAAAAAATATTTTCGCCTATTTTCGTTTGGGAACAAAAGTGGAATACCCCATGCCAGCATAATGGTAATGCCTATAGAGGGTAAATAATGATATCGGTCAGCCATAGCTTGATCCATGTCCTGAAGGATTCCGATAACCGGAAGAATGGCTGTCATGTACCACATCCATCCGACAAATAGATACGGCAAACGTCTTATGGTTATTATGACAAAAACACTGATAAGCATAATTAGAAGAATGGCTCCTGAAACTTGCCAGATTTGAACCTGTTCTGGAAAAGGATAATAAACGGCCATATCATAAGGCCAGAACGTTTTTCCTATATAAGTTACGAATGAAACGAGCGCGTTGGCGAGCCGGGAAAACAGAGGAAAATGTTCTATGGATCTATTGTGGTGAGCATAGATCGTCATGATGGAAAAAACCGCCGACAAGATAAAAAAAGGTACTTTTTCCTTCAACTGCAATAAAATCAAGTTCGTTTTATATCTCTGCGACTCAAAACGTCCCAGCGGCCAGTAATCAAGGAAAATCATAATAAGAGGCAGAGTTACAACCATGGGTTTACTCATGAGAGCGCACGCAAAGCTAAAAAGAACAAGCATGTATCTTTTTACAACAGGTTTTTCAGTGTAATGGACATAAAGGCATAAAGTCAGCATCCAGAAAAACGCGCTTAAGACATCTTTACGTTCAGATACCCAGGCAACCGATTCAACATGCAGGGGATGAAGCGCGAAGAGCGCCGCGACAAAGGCGCTGCGCCAGATTATTCCGGTCATGCGGTTAAAAAGCCAGAAAAGCAATAATGTGCTGAGAATGTGCAAAATAAGGTTGGTCAGATGATAACCGCCGGCATTGGTGTCAAAAAGCTGGTGATCCAACATGAAGGATATCCATATCAGAGGGTTCCATAATTCGGCATATTTTGTACTGAACGCCCAAATGACTCCGTCCAGAGTGATTCCCGATTGAATATGACTATTCTCCGTAACATAAATGTTGTCATCAATATTGACGAAGTCGTATTGATACACTTGCCAATACGCAGCAACCGCAGCTAATGTCAAAACGATATAAACAATCAGGATCTTCTTTTTTGAATCAATATTTATCTTATTGAACATAGTGAACAACCGCCAATATTTTTACCACATGTTAAATTGGATTTCAGCAGTTTTTAACTATTTTTGATTGAAATGTTGAATGAATTGCGAAAATTAGAAAAACAACAGAGGTGAAAGTTGAATATATTCCACCGGCAGAAGACATTGACAAAGTTATGATGGTTTGCAGTGGTGAAGATAAGGTAATATTACAGTGCTATTACTTCACATTTGCCCGAAGAGGGGAGATTTTTAACCGGACATGGGAAGAAGCAATTTTGAAAAACAATGGTATCGCCCATGGACAAGAAAGAGATTACACAGCGACCAGCAAGTTGACTATTTCCCCATGCCGGAAGATTCCGAATTATACAAGGCGTTAAAGTGGCAATGGGATCATCGCAATGAAAAATCGCCTTATGTCTTT
>JBEKMY010000173.1:0-3087 GCA_049523355.1 Smithella sp.
TGTTTAAAAACATAGGCTTTAATATTCGGCATATACTCTCCTTTTGTAATCTGTGTTCGATTTAATATACGAGGGTCCGCTTTAGAACAAGCTAAAGCAACCTTTTCTTATCAGCTTTGCTCACAGGTAAGCGCTTTTTTTTATTCTTCCAAAGCTTAAGCTTTGGTGAACATTCTTTATTTATTGTTTTATGCACTTTATGGCGTAGTGCGTAGGGCAAGTGCATATTTGACCATAGCCATAACTTAATCTATATGGACATTGTCCTTGTTGTGTATCTTTCAGGAATATAATGTTTTTGCCATTGACATGTTCAACTTCACACATCTTGTAGTCGCCACATTGATCTGAAGTAAGACAGGAAAACTTTTGAGGACATTTTGTTGTTACTTTGAGTACATCATCAGGAACTTTAACCGCCATAACAGCTCAATCCCTTCTTTTGATATCTCTTTTACAGCCAACAATTAATATATGAACCTATCGGAGAGCATTATGTACCGTATACCCTTATCAGGAACTCCTGCGGGATTGACTTCTTACAAAAAACCTGTAATGTTTCAACCATGCTCGGAAATTTCCTGTTGTTTTATGTTAAAAGAATTTTGTTTTGCTTTTTACTGACTATCCCGCGGAAATAAACGTTCAAGTTTTTATTAAAAAAAGGAGGAGGATAGAAGACCCCTTTCTTACCTTCTGAGAGACATTTCCGCGGGATTAAATTCTTATAATTATTAATAAGTTTTAATCTTATTCCGTATTGTACTCTTAAATTTTCAGATTTCAATGATTGTAATAGGTGAATTATAAATGATATAACATGTATATGAAATACATGTTATTGGAGTGACAGGAGATATGAACGAAGATTAATTTTAGATTTTCTCAAATTTAGTTTTTTCCTGATATTATTTCGATGGGTCGCAACCGTGTTTACCGACGCGTTGAGCATATCGGCAATTTCTTTTGTATTCTTTCCTTTCATGATCAGATCGACAATCTGAATTTCTTGAGGTGTAAGGTTCTTCTGTGAAGATCGAAAGTCTCTCATGAATGGAGACAAGATATTACTAAGATTGCTTTCCAAAACACTAAGATAATTTTTACTGCGATCATCCAGATCTTTCTTATTGAGCCTTGTCAAATAAGGAATAACCAGATCATTGATGTTGACCTGCAATTTTTCCTCAAAATCCTTTTGATCTTCATTTCTTTTATTCATTAATACACGCAGCGCTATATTGGTGTCTTCAAGATTTTCGGCAAAGTTCTTGAGCTCCGTCTCGTACCGCTGGCGTTCGGTGATGTCCCGGGTTAAACCCACAATGGCTATCGGCTGCTGATGATCATCTCTGATAAAGGACATCTTCACTTCCGTCCACATGGTGGTTCCGTCTTTTCGCTTCATTTCCAGCTGAAGCGTCCGGTATGTGTCGTTCATCTCTCTTTGCCCCGATTTTTCCAGTTCCATAATCTCGGACATGGTCCTCGTGGCCAGATCTGCGGAGGATGGTGTCAACATTTCAAGAGCTGATTGTTTCATCACCTCTTCCTGTTCGTATCCTCTAAGGATTTTTACGGAAGGGCTGACATAGGTGAAATTCAAATTCATGTCCAAAACGAAGATGACGTCACTGATGTTATCAGCCAGCAGGCGGTATTTGCTTTCACTTGCCTTCAAAGCAATTTCCGCCTGATCGCGCTCCTCCTGTGCTTCCTTAAGTTTTGTGATATCAGTTGCCGCTCCTATTAACTTAAGTGGGAAACCTCTTTCATCCTTTACTAGCTTAGCTCGATCCCACCATGTGATATAGGAACCGTCTTTACGTCTAAGTCTGTGTATAACCTCATATGGCCTGTTTTGTTCACAGGCAAGGAGAAGCGCCTCTCCAGCCTTTATGACGTCATCGGGATGAAGATGTTCTATAAAGCCCTCAAGGGAACATGGAAAACCACCCGGTTCATACCCATGCAAAGCGTCCATCTCGCCATAGAAAGTAGCTATTCCTGTAACGAGGTCCCTTTCATAGATTAGATCATTTGTTCTTTCTGCTACCAGACGCAAACGTTCTTCACTCTTCTGCAGCGCATCTTCCTTCTGCTTGCGTTCGGTGATATCGCGGTAATTGACAATTACAGCTTCTACAACATTATTATTTACCAAGTTGCTTCCTACAGCCTCAAGCAAACGCCAATTTCCATTCTTATGACGAAGACGCATTTCCCAATGTATAGCAAGAGGGTTTGTATCACTGATCAAGGAAATGAAAGACTCAGCCAAAAGATTGATGTCATCCGGATGAATCAGTTCATGCGCCTTTTTGCCTATTCTTTCTTCAGGCTTGAATCCCAAAACCTGTTCTAAAGCCTTATTTACGTATGTTACTGTTGCGTCTGGATCAATTACAACAATGATATCGGAAGAGTGTTCTATTAAAGACTGGAACCATTGCTGCTCGAAGCGTAATTTGTCTTCCGCCTGCTTGCGCTCGGTGATGTCAGTCTCTATTGAAATAAGATATTGTTCATCCCCGATCATTATCATCTCTCCGGAATCAAGGCATGTTTTTATAGTGCCATCTTTCATCCTATGTTTCACTTCCAGATTCTGGAATCTTTTCTTTCGTGAAAGAAATTCGACAATTTTTTCACGATCATGATCGAGCCATAAGTTTAATTCTACTGCCGTCTTGCCAATGGCTTCTTCTCTTGAAAATCCGGTTATCCGGAAAAAGTAATCGCTGGCATCAAAGATGGTCCCATCTTTCACCTTCGAAACAATAATCGAATGGGGAGACAAACGAAATAGCGTGTGGTACATCTGCTCTAGAGAAACAGGAATCAGACTGTTTACTTTCTCAAGCAAAGAAATTTCTAATTCTTTATTCCTTTTCTCAAGGAATTTATTTTTTTTGAGTAAATTATCAATGCTGGTTTCTTTCATCAATATAGCCTTTTCATTCCTGATTGAAACATCCATGACAGCATACTGTCACAAAGGAGGATGAAAATATTGTCGTGCCTCAGCTCTTTGGTGTATTTATGGTTATCGATATAATCTAATACATATAGGAGGAGTAAGGGTAT
>JBEKMY010000174.1:0-3085 GCA_049523355.1 Smithella sp.
TGAGGACAAGGAACAAAAAAATATGTGTATAAAAATATACACCAAGCAATCATGCAAGTCGCCCGACATCGGACTCAATCTACAACGGATCCTAGACTCAGCGAATCTCAAGGAATCCTAACTGCTCCAAGGAAAACACAGGGAAAGAAAATCCCAAGGAAGAATGGAACCTAGAGCTCTGATACCAACTGTAACGCCCCGGAAAATCCACAGCCAGGGGAAGGCCTGGTGTGAACTTCCCAGAGGGTTAAACTCATCTTATACCAAGCAATTGGTCATCGATTCGTCTAAATGTAACATGGTATACACACTCTAGCAGGTGATACAATACAACCATGATCCCCGACTAAGAAAAGAATCGGGTGAGATCGATGGAGGCAAAACGAGTACGGGGCACAGACTGACTGTGATAGGATCCCCTACTAAACAACTGCAGGTATAAGCTGAGCAATAATATAACAACACAAGTGAATATGAGTCAAATAGAGATATCCACATGTTATAACATAAGCGGAAGCAATGATGAACGAGTCAAACTGAGTATATATATAACGGTCCATAACATGGACAATAATACAATAAGACTCAAAGTACAATGGCCCTCGGCCAAAAGAGAAAAGTACATCACGGAGCTCTCAAATATGAAAGAGAGACAGAATACAAGGTGCAGGAGATAACCATCTCCGCAAAGGAGCACACTAGCAAAAACAACCTAACACCGCCTCAGCACCGCAACACGACACTCTGGCATGCTAACGGTCGCCTCGCGAAACCACGCCACTCTGGCACATCACAGCATCCTCGCCAAACCTGGGGGGGATATGGCGTCAAAATGCCAGCAAGAACTCGCACTAAGCTGACCCCCAACATCGCAACGGAAATCACCGGCTAAGTCGGGAAGCCAACCTAGGGGCAAAACAGGGTGCATGCAATATACTGGTCGAAATGTAAATCTAACAAGACAACAAATATAAGGCAAGGTACAACTACATCAAATATATAAATATGCAGTGTACTGGCAGTACCGTCCACAACTGGTACGGACACTCGCCTCTCGGAATACAGTGTATCTGTTGGTACCGTCCTGAACAGGCACGGCTCTCCAAACACAAGCAATGATACAAACTGGCAGTACCGTCCAACACTGGCACGGATACTCGCCCTCAAGCAAATAAACTAAAGTGTATAATAGTCTATCCAACAATCTGGCAGTACCGTCCTGATCTGGCCCGGCGGCTCCACGTACTGACAGCATCGTCCAAAACATGGCACGACTACTCGACCACGTACTGGCAGTCCCGTCCAAGATTGGCCCGGCTACTCCTCCTAATTTGGTGGTACCATCCGAACCCGGTATGGATACGCACTCACGATCGGCAATACCGTCCAAAACTGGTACGGTCTCTCGCCCAGATCTCTGGAGTAGATGAATGATCAATCAAACTACTACTGGGGGGAACACCCAGTCTATCAACAATATGAAAACCAAATCATATATCACAAGTGTAGTTACCACAGTCCGTCGACATGCAATAACACACAATGCAGTTACTACAGTCCATCGGCCTGCAATAACGCAACACAGTCATAGCCATCACGCACCCATAACACGTATGGTCTACAACGCAAACAGAGGGCTGTACACACTGCCCGCCGGCCGTGCGGTCCCCTCCTGGGCCCAACGATGTCAACTCACCGTGCCCCCGATATCAGAACATCATATGGCTCACCATACTAACTGATACCCATAGCCATGATGGAACCAGCGCTTGGTTCCACCCCTGACTACATCCGCAATTTCCCAAAAAGGGGCTCTCCCTCAGGTACTATCACGGTACGATTGCAACCGCAACACAACGCCGTGCACAACACCGGTCCAAACGGAACCCGGGGTAAATAAACAACCATTTAAAGCATAAACGGTGTCACGGGGCCGGGGCCAAACCACACATGAATCAAGTGGTCCCCGACTCTCAAACATATCCATAAATGTATATAAACATGCTTGCACAAGCTCAAGTCAAGACTCTACTTAACATGAGTCAAATCAACATATCGAAATATCGAAGAAAACAAACATGCACAGGAAAACAACACATCGGTCGACCGGCCGGTCGACCGATGAGTAGCAGGTCGGTCGACCGGCCGGTCGACCGATCGCCTGCACACCCACCAACCAGCAAGTTGGTTTCCAAAATATGACAGGAATATATACACATCGGTCGACCGGTCTGGTGCCCATCGGTCGACCGGGCGGTCGACCGACGGTGACCAGGTCAGTCGACCGACGGCCTGATACCCAGATACGCCAGTTTTGATCTCAAAACTCCGTATCAAAAATCCAAATGCACAAAACATCATAAAAACCATGGAAAACATGCACAAAGCATAGATTCCCTATCATGGCAATAATCACATGGTCTCTACATGTCCTATCAAGGTACGGGATCATCCTATCCGTATACATGCATCAAAAGCGATAAATCTACCCGATTTTAGTTAACATGGCAATCCTAGCATGGCAACTAAAGTGGGGCAATCTCTAAACAAGGATATCATCCTAGATAACCATCAAAATGGTGAGGGTAGCTTAGAGGGAAGAACTTGCCTTTCGGGGTTGAGGGAAGAACGCGCCTCGGACGACCGGAAACCTTGCTCCCGCCTCGCGTCTCCTTCTCCTCCTCTTGCAAGAAAGTCTCTAATGAATGGTGTGGGTTTTCTAACATCCCCTCCCCTCTATTTATAGGCTAAGGGCTTCCCATAAATTAGGGGCTAAGCAATGGAGACTTAGGCTAAAGTATAATGCAAAAACCAAAGCAAAAGTAAACTTAAATATTAAGCAAGTAACAAGTCAAAACTCTCTCCACCACTCCCATGTGCTAAAATATGAAATATATCAGCCCATGGGTCCCACTTGGGTCAACAAAAATGACCACAAATGGGGAGAAGAGGTTTGGATCAAATAAAACGAAACTAGCCGCCAAAATCGGAAAGAGGCCAAATCGGAATTTGCCACTTCCAAATCCTACGAAAATAATGAAAAATGAAAATAAATTATATTTTCATCCATCATATAAATCATAAT
>JBEKMY010000175.1:0-4985 GCA_049523355.1 Smithella sp.
AGTTCGTAGGCATTTTTATTTGCGTTACCGCCGGCCGTCGTGCCGTTGCCGCCGTTTAAGTTGATGTTGGAAAATCCGAGAAGTTGCATGTCGGGAGCCTGTCCAACTCCATTGCCGGTATCCTCAGAACCAAAATTTCCATCATCCCAATTATAAGAGTAGAAGTCAACATATCCGCCTGCGCCCCCAGTAACGCCATTGCCACCGTTAAGATTGAAACTGCCCGATATCTGGCAGGTACCCACGCGGCGATAATCCATGCCAAAGACGTAGAACTCTATGGCTTCTGCGTCTCCTCCCTTACCTGAGCCTGATCCGTTACCGCCGTTTAAAGTGAAAGTCGCGTTAACGATCAAGTCGCCGCCTAGGGCGACGATATACGAATCAACATCGCCGCTCCCTATGCCGCCGTTGCCGCCGGTCGTACCGCCTGCGTTGCCGCCCTTGGCTTCAACGGTGCCGCTGAGGACAACACTGCCGCCGTTGACGGGATCGACATAGGTATCTTCCGCATACCCACCGAAAATTTCAATATAATAAGCACCTGCGCCGCCACTACCGTTGCCACCATTGCCGCCGTCAGACTTTATCGTGCCCTTGGAGTAAACGCTGCCCGTGTAGGCATAGAGCCAGATGCCTTCGCTATCGTTGCCATCGCCCGTGGAATTATCGCTTCCACTGGCATCGAGGGTGCCGCTGTTGTAGATATGTTTGCCCGCTTCGAAAGTAATCCAGCCATTTTCTGCACCGGACGTGGTGACAGTGCCCGTCACAACGACATTAGCAGGGAGCGAGGCCGTGTACGACGATGAATTATCAAACCAGATATAATTATAGCCCGCTGCTGTCTGGAGTGTGCCGTCAATGACCACATCATTGGTTAACACAATGTACGCGCCGTAGTAACTACTGCCACTATAATAATAGCTATCTGCGCTGATCGTAAGCGTCGCGCCCGACGGCACCGACAGGCCGGTAACCGGTGAGCTGGTCCCATACCCACCGGGGATGCCCGCGCTGCCGGTTCCATCAGCCTTGTAGAGATTCCAGTTATCGGGGGTGCCATGGGTATCATTATCTATCACATAAAGGCCACTGTAGCCTGCCGGCACGGCGGTATCAAGAAGGATCTGCTCGCTTCCCGAAACTGTATACCCGTTGGTGCCGAAGTTGTAAGTGCTTGTGTCGGGCATTGTGAAGCTTGCATCGGCGGAGCCGGATTTTAAAACATTGATTGCCGCGTCGGATTCAACATAGAATTGGCCGCCCGCACCGCCGATACCGCTGGAACCAGTCCCTCCAACGGCGCTAAACGTCGGGCTTGTGGTCGCGGAGTTGCTGCTGCTGCCGCTACTGCCGCTGCAGGCGCAGAGCATGGTTATACAGATAGTTATAATAAGAAGTTTTATGGTTTTCATATTATTTACCTCCCCGTTTGACTGAGCGCTGAGCCCTCTTCGCCACAAGCGCCTGATGTCTTAGTTGCATCATCTGAGCTCTGATGGCGGTGCGTTCATCGGCGGATTGCGACGCCTTTTCCTTTTGCCTTAAGGCTTTAAGTTCCGTGAACAATGCTCTGTCCGCAGCCTTGCTGGCCTTATGCGCCGTCCCGGCCATCGCGCCTTGAACCAAAAATAAGCACAGTGCGCAGGCTGCAAGAATCCGGCATACCATCCTGATTTTTCCGTCCATAGTTCCCCTCCTCATAATATTATTTTTCACCACGATCTCTGTTCTTACCGGTGAATTGAGGCATATTTTAATATTATTTCAATAAATATCAATCACTTTTATTTAAAATTGTTGATAGGATAATTTATTATAAACAACAATGGATGGAGAAAAGTATGTTGGGGACTCCCCTTAATACTTGTATCACATGCTAAGTTGGAGTTTAGTCATTGTTTAATTCTTTCCAATGGAAATGTTGCACATTCATTTAGAGTTACTTTTTGAGAATTACAGGAAGTTGTCCGCAGGTCTTTAAGAATGGGACCCATCAACGCTGTCATCGTAACTTTCGATTTGTAATCAATTCTAGCGTCTCCTCATCAAATCAGCGGCAGTCCCCTTTACCTTTAGCTACAAGCTTTTTGCGCGTCACGACAGGCAAGCTCTTTGTTGCCCTGCAATAAATAAGCATATCCCCTATTGCCATAGGCTTCGACAAAATGTGGTTTCAGGCGGATTGCTTCGCTATAATCCTCGATGGCCCGCAGCTGCTGGCCGAGTTTAGCGTAAGCAGCTCCCCTGTTACTGTAGGCATCTGCATAATTCGGGTTCAGGCGGATTGCTTCGCTATAGTCCTCGATGGCCCGTTGATATTCACTGAGATTATCATAAACAATTCCCCTGTTACTGTAGGCATCTGCATAATCTGGTTTCAGGCGGATTGCTTCGCTATAGTCCCCAATGGCACGTTGATATTGGCCGAGATTAACGTAAGAAATTCCCCTGTTATTGTAGGCATCTGCATAATCCGGTTTCAGGCGGATTGCTTCGCTATAGTCCTTAATGGCCCGTTGATATTGGCCGAGATTAACGTAAGAAATTCCCCTGTTACTGTAGGCATCTGCATAATCCGGTTTCAGGCGGATTGCTTCGCTATAGTCCTCGATGGCCCGCTGCTGCTGACCGAGTTTAGCGTAAGCAGCTCCCCTGTTGCTATACGCCTCTGCATAATCCGGTTTCAGGCGGATTGCTTCGCTATAGTCCTCGATGGCCCGCAGCTGCTGACCGAGTTTAGCGTAAGCAGCTCCCCTGTTGCTATACGCCTCTGCATAATTCGGGGTCAGGCGGATTGCCTCGTTATAGTCCTCCATGGCCCGTTGATATTGACTGAGCTTATCATAAACAATTCCCCTGTTACTGTAGGCATCTGCATAATCCGGTTTCAGGCGGATTGCTTTGCTATAGTCCTCGATGGCCCGCAACTGCTGGCCGAGTTTAGCGTAAGCAGCTCCCCTGCTGAAGTAGGTATAGGCAAAATCCGGTTTTAGGCGGATTGCTTCGCTATAGTCCTTAATGGCACGTTGATATTGGCCGAGATTAACGTAAGAAATTCCCCTGTTACTGTAGGCATCTGCATAATTCGGGTTCAGGCGGATTGCTTCGCTATAGTCCTTAATGGCACGTTGAAATTGGCCGAGTTTAGCGTAAGCAGCTCCCCTGCTGAAGTAGGTATAGGTATAATCTGGTTTCAGGCGGATTGCTTCGCTATAGTCCTTAATGGCCCGTTGATATTGGCCGAGATTAACGTAAGAAATTCCCCTGTTACTGTAGGCTTCTGCATAATCCGGTTTCAGGCGGATTGCCTCGTTATAGTCCCCAATGGCCCGTTGATATTGACTGAGATTATCATAAACAATTCCCCTGTTACTGTAGGCATCTGCATAATCCGGTTTCAGGCGGATTGCTTCGCTATAGTCCTTAATGGCCCGCTGATATTGGCCGAGATTAACATAAGAAATTCCCCTGTTATTGTAGGCATCTGCATAATCCGGTTTCAGGCGGATTGCTTCGCTATAGTCCTCGATGGCCCGCAGCTGCTGGCCGAGTATAGCGTAAGCAGCTCCCCTGCTGTAGTAGGTATAGGTATAATCTGGTTTCAGGCGGATTGCTTCGCTATAGTCCTCGATGGCCCGCAGCTGCTGGCCGAGTTTAGCGTAAGAAGCTCCCCTGTTGTTGTACGCAATGGCATAATCCGGATTGATTTTGATCGCCCTGTTATAATCTTCAATCGCTTGCCTGTAATTACCGAGGCGATTATAGGTAGTCCCTCTGTTATTATAAGCGAGCCAATTGTAATCAGTAACTTTCAAAGTGTGATTCCAAAGATCCATGCTGTCTTTCCAGTAGCCACATTGCTGCCACGTTAAGAATGCTAGAATTGCTATGGCTGCTATCCCTACCGGAAGTATAATTTTTTTTCTTATTGCTTCACTACTGATCAAAGCCGGTATCCCCCAAGCCAGCATAACAGCAAGGCCGATAGAAGGCAGATAATGATAGCGGTCGGCCATAGCGTATGGCGCGGCTATCGATATCTGAAGGATTCCAATGACCGGGGCAATGGTTATCGAGAACCATATCCATCCGGTAAACAGATACGGTAAACGTTTTATCATTAGGATGACGGCAGCGGTGATTAAGATAATCAGCAGTGATGCTCCCAGAACTTGCCAAAGAGGAATTTGCTCTAAAAAAGGATAAAAGATAGCCATGTTATTCGGCATAAATGTTTTTACCAGATAAGTTACAAAAGCGACAGGCGCGTTGGCGAGCCGGGAACTCAGGGAAAACACTTTTAAAATAGAAAGATCCGACATCTCAGTAGTATTCGGAGTATAGCGTGTTATGATAATCATAACAGCGGACAAAATAAAAAAAGGTATTTTTTCCTTCAGTTGCCATAATGGAATTATTCCCGCAATTTTGGGTTCTGATATTTTTTGGTTATCGGGTAGAGATATATTTTGCTTCAGTTCTTCTTTCTCTGATTTGTTTTTCTTTTTTTCTTCATTTGTGGAAACAGGCAAAACTTCCGGCATATTTGTCACGATTTTCCGCGACTCGAGACGGTTCAGCGGCCAGTAATCCAGAAGTATCATAACAACGGGCAGAGTGATAACCATGGGCTTGCTCATCAGAGCGCAGGCAAAACACAAAAGGACTAACAGATACCTTCTTATAATCGGTTTTTCCGTGTAATAAACATACAAGCAGAGAGTCAGCATCCAGAAAAACGCGCTCAGGGTATCTTTGCGTTCAGCAATCCAGGCGACTGATTCCACATGAAGAGGGTGAAGAGCGAAAAGAGCCGCAACAAAGGCGCTTTTCCAGATCGCCCCTGTCATGCGGTTAAAAAGCCAGAATAACAGCAAAGCGCTCATTACATGCAAAATAAGATTGGTCAGATGATAACCGCCTGCATTCAAGCCATGAAGTTGATAATCAAACATCAGGGAAAGCCATACCAGTGGGTT
>JBEKMY010000176.1:0-3040 GCA_049523355.1 Smithella sp.
TTTTGTGACATGGTCATTAAGTGGTTCTGTTCTTTTATCGGCTGATAGCGGTTCAGCTTGCGGAAGCCCCAAATGGTACTGGAACGGTTCGCAATATACCAATGCAAAAAACTTTTTTATATCACTTTACGGTTCTGGTGTTTCACCGGAGAATTGGATTTGGTGGCAGGGATATTCAGATGGTGCTGCGGGCGTTTCACAGGCGAATTATCTCGCAGGACTTAACACGCTTACTGCTAATATAGCCTCTGATTTTCCGGGTTCTAAATTTCTTCTTGTCTACAACGACAATGCCGGAACAAACGTCAATGCGGCTTTTACACAGGCGATATCAAGTAATCTTAATGGAATAACTTATGCTGGCGCAGATGCGACAGGATGTGGATTTTACAACTTTCCTGATATCGACCCATCATGTGCAACTTTAATTGGTGGAAGATTGGCAACGACTATTTTAAATATGCAGACCACCTACACCATTTCAGGCACGGTAAGCGGTGCAACTCAATCAGGGGTGACCATCTCGTGCACGTCCACAGGCTCAACACTAACAACGACAACGGCAAGTGACGGGACATATAGCTTCACCGGATTATCGGCAGGCTCATACACGATCACACCGAGCAAGACAGGATATACTTTCAGCCCGACAAGCGGGAACGTAACAATCACAACCGGCAACGGTACGCAGAATTTCACGGCCTCGGCGGTGACAACGGGAACATCATATTACTCTGGTAGCTTGAGTGGTGTTAGTATAAAATAAAACAGAAGGGGAAATGAATGGAAAATCTTAGAACGGCTGCGGAAATTGTTGTTGCTTTGTTTGTGTGTTTTATCTTGTATAATCAACTACGTAAATATAGAATTGACGACAAGAAAGAAAACTTAATAAAACAGAATTTAGACCTATGGCACGACAACATAATTCAGAAGATAGATAGTTTAGGTTCTGAAGTCAGGGGGGCTTTAAATGCCAGCAGCACAGATAGAATAAATATCTGGCAAAGCCTTTATAGTCACGGTCATCAGGTAGACTGTAAGAGGGACGAGTGTAAAATAGAAACAAAAAGTATTATATTTCCAACAAAAAACTAGGTGAGTTATGGATTTAAAAGTAATAAGAAATAAGTTTGATGATGTTTCTACAGAGGGGGATTTCTATATAGATAACGAGTATCTATGCCACACGATTGAAAGACCATATCAAAACGGAGCCAATACCGTAGGACAATCTTCAATCCTTCCCGGAGTTTACCCGGTGATAATTGATTTCTCTCCACATTTTAATAGACCTATGCCCCACGTATTAAACGTACCCGGCAGGAGCGAAATACGTATTCACCCTGCTAACATGGCTAGTCAGCTAGAGGGCTGTATAGCCTTGGGGGTTACGGAGAGCAAGGATTTTATTGGGGAAAGCCAGATAGCTTTTAATAAGTTCTTCCCTTTGCTGGAGGCGGCCTTAAAATCTGGCAGTGTTAATATAGAAATAGTTAACCAACTTGACAAAACTTAGAATATATGGTATAGTTGTCTGCGTGAGCAAATAAAAGCAACTATATACGAAAGGGTAAGAGTATGAACACTTTGGACGAATTGAAAGAAGTTGGCTATCTGGTAAAAATTGCTAATTTCATTCGAGTAAACGGGTTCAAGAACTGGCATACTACCGTTTTAGGCAGTGTCACGGGAGTTATCGGTTATCTGGCAACAGTTGATTGGAGTAAACCGCTTGACCCGTCAACCTTGATTTTTCCTATTACGGCTATTGTATGGGGCGTTCTTTTAAAATCTGAAACGATTACGGGGAAACCAGTTGAGCCTTCTAAGTAAGTTTCTGGATTATTTACATAGCGGAGTGCCTCGATTAGAAGACAAGCCTTATGAGATTCCCGACCCATCAGAGGACACAATGAGGGAGCAGCCGGATAAACAGGAAGAAACAACAGTTTCAACAACAATTTTAAAAATTAAATTTTAAAGAAAGGAGTTAAGTTATGACAGCAACAATTATGCAGGACATTATTGATTTTGGAAAAGAAGTTTGGGCCGATGCGGAAATGGTCTTTGAGGACTACATCGTACCCCTGGCGAAACAGTTAGGAACCGATGAACTGGCCTTACTGGTTAAGGCGTTGGAAACCGATGTTGCCAACATGACGGGCGGGTTTAGCCTGGCCCAGCTTGCGGCTGATGGCGCTCAGTTAATAGCGACTTTTGCAACGCAGGGCAAAACGATTGGGGAAACTGATGTTGTGGCTGCTGCTGCTGCGGTTTTAGCGAAGATTTCTTCCGTACAGGCGGCTGCTGCTCAGGTTACTCCGACCTCGACTCCGGCTGCTAGCTAAACAAAAGAACCCCCTCAAGGATTAAAATACCAAGAGGGGGTTTACTTTTTAGTCTAGCCAACTAAAACCCTATTTACTTCCACCCGTTAAACCCATGACATTGTGCTGCAAGGTCTATGGGGTCACACTTTTTAAACTTGATATCAAAATACTTATCTAATCTCTTCTTTGCTGCGTCCGACAACATGACCAACCTTTCTGGATACCTCCTCACAACTATATCCAATCTAGCCAACTTCGTATCCAACTCTTCTTTAAGATAAGATATAGACCTGTCGGCTCGCTGTTTAGACCTTGCCTTAAGGTTATCAAAGACAGGTTGGCTTATCCGTTTTATCAAATTGTCCCGCAGGTCTTCCGTATCTCCCTTGGTGTGGACTATGAAATTATGACAGCCGAAGTCCATAGGGCAATGATTATCAGGGTCAAACCGCACGGCTCCGTGAGAAGCCTTGTGAAAATAGTGGTGTGTCTGGTTAGCCGTTCCTCCACAGAGAATACATTTAAAGTCATTTACAATAAGGCAAATGATGGAGTCAATGTCGTCTATGGTCTCTATCAGTTCTCTCTCTGGAGACTTCTTTGGCTTGGCCTTCTTTTTCTTTTCTCCCTTAACGGGTTTTGGAACCGGATGTATCATAAAAATCTTTCCCCCTTATGGTAGTGGCTACCCCAAATTTGACAGGCTA
>JBEKMY010000177.1:0-3038 GCA_049523355.1 Smithella sp.
ATAGAACATGAATTATACGAAACAGGAAATGATGGCAGTGGCCACAGGCAGGGAGATTTGTGACGGAGATCTTTGCATTTTTGGTGTGGGGTTGAGTATGCTCGCCGGTTATTTTGCCATAGCGCATCATGCCCCTAATGCCCAAGCGATAACGGAAGGAGGTATTTACGGATCGACACCCGTCGGCGGTTTACCCTGGGGCATAGAAGACAATAGAATTTCGGCCAATGCGACTTGCTTTACAGGAGCAATTGACGCACTAGGTTTTCTGGTTGCATCGGGCCGATGCGACGTCGGCATCATCGGTGCTGCGGAGGTCGATAAATACGGCAACGTGAACACGACAGGGTTTTGGGGTGAAGACAGCCGCGAGCACCGGTCTCATCCAAGAGTGCGTCTCAATGGCAGCGGCGGCGCCAATGAAATCGGCTGTGGCTGCAAACGGGTGGTCATTATGGCCGCGCATGAAAAAAAGCGCTTCGCTGAGCGTGTGGACTATATCACCACACCGGGTTATCTGGAAGGCGGCACGGCTAGAGAGCGTTATCATTTTGTAGGAGGAGGTCCGTCTGCCATCATTACAACCCTTGGCATTTTGAGGCCGGAGCCAGTCACCAAGGAATTCATGCTGGATTCCTATTTCTCATTTTCCGGCATCGAGGAAATGAAACAACAGACGGGATGGAATCTGAAAATATTTCAGGGCGCGAAAGCTGTACCAGAACCGTCGCCAAGAGAGTTGAAAATACTTCGTACCATAGATGTCACTGGTATGCTGAGAAAAAAATAGGAAATAAAATAGTTATAGGAGAAAGAAAAATGAGTTTGAACAGATATGAATTAAATGTTCAGTTGGCGCAAATGCTCAAAGGCGGCGTCATCATGGACGTAACGAATGCTAAGCAGGCTAAAATTGCCGAAGAGGCGGGAGCCGTTGCGGTCATGGCACTGGAGCGTGTTCCCGCCGATATTCGTAAAGATGGCGGTGTGGCACGGATGTCCGATCCAGCGATGATCACGGAAATTAAAAAAAGCGTTACCATTCCGGTGATGGCCAAAGCGCGTATCGGACATTTCGTGGAGGCGCAAATTCTAGAAGCACTGCAGATTGATTATATTGACGAGAGTGAAGTCCTCACTCCGGCTGACGAGGAATGCCACATCGATAAAAGCAAATTTTCAATTCCCTTTGTTTGTGGCGCCCGCAATTTGGGTGAAGCGTTGCGCCGAATCGCCGAAGGTGCGGCCATGATCCGCACCAAGGGAGAAGCGGGAACAGGCAATGTTGTGGAGGCCGTGCGTCATATACGGGCCATCAATCGCGAGATCCGGATTCTGGCGGGACTGCCCACGGAAGAAATCACCGGCTTTGCCAAAGCAAACGGTCTGCCCTATGAACTGGCGCTCAAGGTTAAGGAATTGAGACGACTGCCTGTGGTTAATTTTGCTGCCGGTGGCATTGCCACACCGGCTGATGCCGCTCTCATGATGCAGTTTGGTTGTGATGGTATCTTTGTAGGTTCGGGCATATTCAAATCCACAAATCCCGAAGCACGGGCACGGGCTATAGTAAAGGCCGCGGCTTATTTCAATGATCCGGCAAAGATTCTGGATGCATCAAGAGCAATTGGTGATGCCATGCCGGGATTGGAAATCTCCGAGATTCCGAAAGGACAGTTGCTTGCCGGAAGGGGATGGCGAAAAGAAAAGGATTTTACAGAAGACATGGAAAGGAGATGCTCAATGCAAATCGGATGGGTTGGAGGATTGAATCGTAGCGAAACGTATCTTACCAGTATGGCCACCGCTGCTGGCCATAAGCTGGAATTCCATAATGGTGATGTCAGGGGGAATGGTTTTAAAGGACTACGCAGGCTCGTGAATCGTTCATCATTTGTGATTATTCTTATAACCATCAATAGTCATCAAGGCGTTCAGTTGGCGAAACGCATGGCCCGCAAACACAATTGCCCGGCAATAGTCATGCAGAGATGCAGTCCATTTACTTTCCGGGGACTTCTTGCTGCGTTTGATGGAAAGAATGGCGCAGCGGACCTTAAGTCTAGTGCTTATAAAGAAACAGTGCAAATGTAACATATAGCTAAGACTGGAAATAAATTCCAGATCATATGCAGAAAACATCCAACTAGCGTATTTGAACTATTTTAAGAGAATCTTGTTATTATTATGAAGAGAAGAGAATATCTCGTGAACATGATCGGTGTTCTTGATCTGCAAGGCGGCGTCATAGAACATCTTAGTCACTTAAAGAGTCTTGGTGTTAATGGACGCCGAGTTAAAAAGCCACAGGACATTGCCGGTCTTTCGGGACTGATTCTTCCTGGTGGAGAAAGTACCTGCATTTCAAAATTAATAAACATTTTCGGTTTGCATAAAGCAATTATCGAGGAGTTTAACAGCGGAATGAAAATATGGGGAACCTGCGCTGGTGCAATTCTTCTGGCAAAAAATATAGCCGGAGAAACGCCGCATCTGGCGCTGATGGACATTGAAATTAAGCGTAATGGTTTTGGTAGTCAATTGGACAGTTTTGGCTTGCATGCCATAATTAAGCCCATCTCACCTCGTCCTATTCCATTGACCTTTATCCGGGCACCGAAGATTACGCGAGTCGGGACAGATGTCAATATATTGTTGAGGATTGATGATTATGTTGCTGTTGCAGAGACTCCGGGCGCGCTAGCGACTGTTTTTCATCCGGAACTTACGGCAGACCTTTCTTTTCATCGCTATTTTTTGAAAAAATGCGGCAGAGAGATAATACGATAAAGATAATTATGAATTCTTGGATGTTCCGTACGGTCGGGATGAGACCGGGTTTCAGGGGCACTGCAAATGCCTTACAGGGAGGTTCGACTCCTCCTCCGGCCGCCATTATATTAAGAAGATAGAGAAGTGATAATATTAAATTGCAATAACGAAGAAGGGGTTACTCTATTATTACGAGGATTAAGGTGTTGATGAGAACGCTTATTGTTCCCGGATTAAACGGTTCAGGTCCCGGCCATTGGCAGACG
>JBEKMY010000178.1:0-2994 GCA_049523355.1 Smithella sp.
TGGCAGTGATAAATAATAAAGCATCGTTATTAAATTTTAGTTTCATCGGAAGATAAAATTAATATTTCCTCCAGTTTAGAAAAATCAGCAAACGGGGCAACATTAATTTTCAAAAAAAGACTGGCATCCTGTTTGTCGACATGGATGACCTGACCAATCAGCATACCCTTGGGAAACACACCTCCCATTCCGGCAGAAACAATAACGTCGCCTTCTTTGACATCCTGAGTTTTGGAAATGTATTTAAAAATCAGCCCGCGGGAGCCTGCCCCGCTGATAATCCCCTGCGTGCGGTTTCGCTGTACAATGGCGTCAATATTACTGTTCTCATCAATGAACAGCAGCACTCGGGAAACATGCCAGGAGACATCAACCAGGCGGCCGATTAATCCGGGAGGAGCAACAACCGGCATACCGGTTTTCAAACCATCAGATGAACCTTTATTGATCAATATTACTCTGGAAAGAGCGGCCTGTTCTCTACCGATAACCCGGGCGGAAATGAACTGGTATTTATAATCATCTGAAAGAGATAAAAGCTTTCTCAACCTTTGCGCTTCCTGATAACTCTCCTGATATGAAATCAAAACTGCTTTGAGTTCTTCAATTTCCTTCTTTAATTTTTTATTTTCATCTACAATACCGACAAGAAAAATATAGCGCGACCAGTCATCTTTTACACTGGCGATGGAAAAGCTCAAAGCCTTTTGCACCGGTGCTATAGCTTCCAATACAATCTTTCTCAGGAAACTTTTATCCGTTCCATATTTTAAATTATAGAAAATCATACTCAAAGCCACGACAAGAAGAGCGGCAATGAAGATGATTGTTTTATATTTCCTTAAAAAAAACATTTTTTACCTGATAAGGAAAATAATTATAAGGCTGTATCGAACGCTGTCAGCCGGGATAGAAGGTTTGCGAAGCTTAGTTTAACAGTTTACTGGCAATATCATAAGCAAAAAGCGGATCGTTTTAGCCGATTTGCCTTTCATTTACAGAAAAAATGTTGAAGCCGCACAAAACAAAAATAAATAAAATATTGCTAATCAGCTATGCTTCGCCCCGGACGTTTTTAGACCTCAAGAGCAATATCTTTAAGCACACTGATTTGATCCAGAGCCATGCCCGCGCCCCTGGCCACAGCCGACAGGGGATCATCAGTAATAGTTATAGGCAATCCGGTTTCTTCTCTTATAAGGATGTCAATATTTTGCAGTAGGGCTCCACCACCTGTAAGAACGATACCACGGTCAACAATATCACCGGCAAGTTCCGGCGGAGAATTTTCCAGAGTGTCTTTGATCGCGTCAACAATAAATGTGATCTGTTCGTTGATGGCCTCCCTTATTTCTTCAGAATTAGTTTCCGTGATTTTGGGAATTCCGGAAATCAAATCGCGTCCCTTTATGGAACCAACTTTAATTTCGTCAAATGGATAGGCGCAGCCGATTTCAATTTTGATAATTTCGGCCGTTCTTTCTCCGATAAGTAAATTGTGCTTTCGTTTCATATACTGAACGATTGCTTCATCTATCTTGTCACCGGCGATTCTCACCGATTTCGAATACACAATTCCGCCAAGGGAAATAACAGCAACCTCAGTTGTCCCGCCGCCAATATCAACCACCATTGAACTCGTGGGCTCGGAAACAGGCAAACCTGCTCCGATAGCCGCGGCCATTGGTTCTTCAATCAGGTAAATTTCTCTGGCGCCAGCCGATTGCACTGCCTCACGTACGGCACGCCTCTCCACCTGAGTTATCCCTGACGGCACGGCAACAATAATTCGCGGCCGCACCAGAGACTTGCGATTATGGACGCTTAAAATGAAATGTTTCAGCATTTTTTCAGTTATATCGAAATCGGCGATAACGCCATCGCGCATTGGCCTGATGGCAACAATATTACCCGGAGTGCGCCCCAGCATGTTTTTAGCTTCATTACCTACAGCACGCACCGTTTTCATTCCTCTGGAATCCTGATACACGGCTACAACAGAGGGTTCATTTAAAACCATGCCTTTATCTTTGACATAAACAATGGTATTTGCAGTTCCAAGATCAATAGCAAGATCGTTGGAAAATTTTCCTAATATATAATCAAGTAACATTTATCCCCCTATATTATCGCAATATATAATGACTTTTCCGTAGAACTATTTTCTATACAGCATTTCATTATCCTAATCAACGCCTTTTTAAATTATGTTTGCTTTTTGCAAATGACTATAATAATAGAATAAAAGATTAACTATTATTGAACAAATTCCTTATCTTTTTTTGAGGTGATTTTTTATGCTGAAATTTTTTCGCAAACACGCACGCGGCTGGTTTATGATTGGAATCCTGGGGATTATCATTATAGTTTTTGTCCTTTATTTCGGTTCCAACAGAGGAGGCCAAAGCGCAAAAATAATTGCCACAGTTGATAAAAAAGCGATCAGCGAAGCTGAATTTCACAACGAATACGAAAAGATGCTGGATATGACCCGGCTTCGTCTTGGAGCAAAATTTACTCCGGAAATACTCAAGAAAATGGACCTCAAGAAAAAAACGTATGATGATTTACTCAACAGGCAGATTATTCTTGCCAAAGCCGCTGATTTAAAGATTCAAGTTTCCGACGATGAATTACGAAACAGCATCATGTCATTACCGGTATTGCAAACAAATGGCGCGTTTGATGAAGGCAAATATAAGCAGATACTCCGCTACAACAGAATGTCCTCTGAAGATTTTGAAACTCTCCACAAAGCAGATATAATAGCGAACAAAATTGAATCCCTTGTTCTTGAAGGCGTTAAAATTTCCGATCAGGAAATTTATGATCTGTACGTGTTGCAGAACCAGAAAATTAATATTAATTTCGTGCAAATTTCAGGCAATGATATCAAAAAGAAAATTACACCCACTCCAGCCGAACTGGAAGACTATTTAAAGCGTAACAGTAATTTATTCCGTGTTCCCGAACAGATAAAGATTCAATATATAT
>JBEKMY010000179.1:0-3443 GCA_049523355.1 Smithella sp.
CCGCAGGATGCGGATGCAATCATTAAAGAGTGCCCCTCCGTCAGAAGTGTGGCTCCGATCGTACGCGCACGCACGCAGGTAGTGTATGGCAACCGCAACTGGGTGCCGACATATATCTATGGCACCACTCCGTCGTTTCTGGATGTCCGGGAATGGACCGCTCTGGACAAGGGTGAAGCGTTCAGCGAGCATGACGTTCTAAATTCCAGCAAAGTATGCATAATAGGCCAGACAATCGTCAGCGAGTTGTTCGGCGGGGAGTCTCCCATCGGTAAAGAAGTCCGTATCCGAAATGTGGCGTTTAAAGTCATCGGTGTTTTGCAGAAAAAGGGCGCGAACGTAATGGGTATGGATCAGGATGATATCCTGCTGGCGCCGTGGACGACAATCAAATATCGCGTGGTTGCTTCCTCACTTTCCAGTGGCAATCAGAGTAGTACGAACACAGCGAGCAATGCCGAGGTCACTGCAGTCAGCCAAATTTATCCGAACATCCAGCAGAATCTCTATTATGTTCCGACGGCTTCAGAACAGGCCGACGCGCCGCAACCGATTCGATTCACCAATGTGGACCAGATCCTGACCGCCGCGCAGTCGAGCAGCCAGATTCCCTTTGCTATCGAGCAGATAACCACGCTGCTGCGCGAAAGGCACCACCTTCGCGCCACCGATGTGAATGATTTCAACGTACGTGACATGACCGAGATCGCCAAGGCGATGAGTTCGACAACAGAGTTGATAACCAAACTGCTTTTATGCGTGGCAATGATCTCGCTGGTGGTAGGAGGCGTAGGAATCATGAACATCATGCTCGTCTCTGTCACCGAACGAACGCGTGAGATCGGGCTGCGCATGGCGGTCGGCGCCGAACCAGGCGATATCCTGCGGCAGTTTTTGACAGAGGCGATTGTGTTGTGCCTGCTTGGCGGTACTTTGGGCATTATGCTGGGCCGCGGCAGTTCATATCTTGTATCTGCTGTATTGCACTGGCCGACGGCAGTTTCAGTCGGAGCAATAGTGGCTGCCATCATCGTTTCGGCTAGCGTGGGCGTTATTTTCGGTTTCTACCCTGCATGGAAAGCGTCGAGGCTTGATCCCATCGATGCGCTTCGGTATGAGTGAGGCAGAACTGATGAATACAAACAATCGACTATGCTACGTTTCTGTCCTGGTTGCAGCGGTTTGTTTAGCCATGCTAATAGTAAACGGGTGCATGGTTGGCCCGGATTATCATCAGCCACCGGCGAAAGTTCCCGCCGGGTGGGTCGGTGTGACGAAGGCACCAAATGCGCAGCCATCAATAGCTACTGCGCAACCAGCTGACCTCACTAATTGGTGGCGGCAGTTCAACGATCCGATATTGACCTCCCTTGTCGAGGAAGCATTAAAGACGAACCTCGATCTGCAAATAGCAGAAGCGAGGTTACGTCAGGCCCGCGCCCTGCGGGGCGTGGCCGTCAGCGGATTGTGGCCGGGGGTTACAGCATCCGGCGGTTACCAGAGATTACATGATGCAGCGAGCACACCAGACAATCAGCATTGGCAGGATCTTTATCAAGCCGGTTTGGACGCCGTGTGGGAACTGGACCTGTTTGGCGGCGTGCGCCGCAACGTGGAATCTGCCAATGCCAATATCCAGGCCGCAACTGAAAATATCCGCGATGTGCAGGTCAGCGTCACTGCTGAAGTGGCACTCAATTACATTCAGCTCCGCGGCTACCAGCAGGAGATTGTAATCGCGCAAAACAATCTGAAAGCCCAGAAACACATCGCTGAGATTACTCGTAAATTATTTAATGTGGGCTTCGATAGTGCGCTTAACGTCGCCAATGCCGACTCTGCCGTTGCTACAACAGAGTCTCAAATTCCGGTACTGGAAACCGCCACGCAGCAATCCATCTATGCTTTGAGTGTGCTGTTGGCCCGGCTGCCGGCGGAATTGTTAAAGCAGTTAACACCGACGAGTAACCTGCCCGGCATACCTGCGCAAGTGCCCGTTGGTTTGCCGTCAGACTTGCTGCGCCGCCGGCCCGACATACGCGAAGCGGAGGCTCAGTTGCATGCCGCCACCGCACAAATCGGTGTCGCTACAGCTGATTTCTTTCCTACATTTTCATTAACCGGTACGATGAATTGGAATAGCAACCTGCTACGCTCGTGGTGGACCGATGCCAGTCGCTCATATTCCTTCGGTCCATCGGTTACGTGGCCAATATTCCAGGGCGGTGCGATTGTGTCCAATGTACATTTACAGGCGGCGCTACGAGATGAAGCATTCATCACTTACCAGGAAACAGTCCTGGCGGCGTTTCAGGATGTTGAAAATGCGTTGATTGCTTTTGACAAGGAACAACAGCACCGCAAGGCGCTTAATGATGCCGTTGTCGCCAACCGCAAGGCCGTGGACTTATCCTTGCAGCTTTATACTGCAGGCCAGACCGATTTTCTCAATGTGCTCAATGCCCAGCTTTCTCTTTACACCTCCGAGAATGCGTTGGTGCAGAGCGAGCAAAATATAGCCACCGATCTTATAGCTCTTTACAAAGCATTAGGCGGTGGTCAGACATAAAGAATACAAGTTATAATGCATTTAATAGCTTGCTTCGTGTGACTAAAAAAATCGATTAGCAGATCGTCGGTTAAACTTGTTTTTATGAGCGATGCAATACTATCTTCCCCCTGAAAATAGAAGTGTAATACATTGATATTATTCAACTCACAATGAAAGGTGTCAATAAGACTATTTTCATCCTCCTTTGTGACAGAATGCTGTCATGTAGGTTTCGAATAAGCGTCAATCCAAAGTTGAGTTAGCAAACGAAGAGATTCAGGTTCGAGCCGTTGGTTCAATTTTGGATTGACGCTTGAAGAACTAAGCCGCGTGTTGTGGGCTATGGGGTTTCAATCGTGTCTTTGCCGTTTTTTGTCATTGATAAAGGGTGAAATAAAGTCGCTGATATTATTGCCCGATTCTCAATTGTTTTATGGGAGAGTTTTTAATTTTGGGCAATAAGATGCCGCAGCGAAAAATAGTTCTCTTTTCGCGGGAAGATGGGTATACATGGTTTGCAAGATTAACGGTGCTCATCTCATCAACTCCGGTGGGCTGTTGCATTTGTAGGGAAGCAGAAGCTCCACTCTACACATCCTGCCTTTTTTACAAACGGGACAGGTATTGACATCAATCCCGCTGATCCTGAGCAGTTGCTCCTGCCAAGTCTCCCGCCTTTTTTCCTTTGTTACATTTTTACCGCCTAACATCTTATGGCATGCAGCAATATTGTCTTTACGGTTTCTGTTTGCCAGCAGGCCGAAGTGGCGTATCCGTACAAAGCGATCAGGTAATACATGAAGAAGGAACCTTCTGATGAACTCATTTGTCTGGAGCGTCATGGTCTTTTGACGGTTGTCGTCGGCATAATCCCGCCACCGGAAAAAGACTT
>JBEKMY010000180.1:0-2863 GCA_049523355.1 Smithella sp.
TGACCGAGCAAGGCTACAAAGTATCAGAAGCCGCCAGGAATCTTGATATTCACCCGAATGTTCTGCGGAACTGGAGAGAGCAGTTTAAAGCCGACAGTGATGAATCATTTCCTGGCAAAGGTGACTATTCCGATTAAGTCTCCATCCTAATCCGCAGGAAACAAACACCTAAATCCGGAGGAAGTCGCCACCCCCCGTGATCGGAGCGAAGCGACGCTGGTTTTTTAGTTCTTTCTCATAAGTATTTTATCAAGTCAATGTGGAATGTTTTTTTCTCATAGAACCTCCTTTTAGATTAATTTTATGGGCATTGTGGATAAGCCGGTCAAGGATGCCATCGGCGATAGTAGGATCGCCAATGATATCATGCCAGTTTTCTATTGGCAACTGACTGGTGATGATGGTTGATCCATGCCCGTGTCTTTCATCGACAACTTCAAAGAGATCTCTTCTGTCGGGATCAGTTAGGGGTGCAATGCCAAAGTCATCAATGATCAGGACATTGGTTTTGGAGAGTTTATTCATGATTTTTCTATAACTGCCGTCATTCCGGGAAAGAGCCATTTGATAATAGAAACCGGGGCTGCGCAGATAGAGACTGTGAAATCCATTCCGACAGGCCCGGTTAGCTAAGGCACAGGCCAGGAAGGTTTTACCCACTCCGGTGGGACCGGTAATAATAATGTTTTGGAAGTTTTTGATCCAGTCACCGGCAATGAGCCGCATCATGACGGATTGATCGATACCCCTCTGGGTTTTATAATCAATGTCTTCCACACATGCCTGGAGTTTGAGTTTTGCATCTTTAAGATAGCGCTTCATCCGGCGGTTTTCTTTCCAGTCCCATTGAGCATCGACGATCATCGCAAAGCGATCCTCGAAGGAAAGATTATTCATTTCTGGTTGCTGAAGCTGTAGAGTAAAGTTATCCGCCATGCCGTTGAGTTTTAAGACAGCGAGTTTTTCGATGGTTTGTTGATTGAGCATAGTTATTTTTCCTTTCAGGTTTATCTAGTTTTAGTTGTAATATTCCTTGCCCCGTATATTGGGATGTACGATAGGAGCTTTCGGAGTAAAATTGTTTAATGGATCAATGAATCCTTTTTTCTGGTCGAGCTTTGTTTTGAGAATCGACTCGATACTTTTATAACTGTAGCCTTTGATATGCAGAGCCAGGATACAGGCTGCTTCTAAACGTTCTGGAGAATAAATCTTTCCCAGCCTGATGATCCCCAGACAGGAACGGAATCCCTGTTCGGGATGGGGTTTGTTTTCGAGGATGTGGCGAACTATCTTTTCCGTGTTGGGACCATTCTTTCCTGCCCAGGCCATGATTCTGGAAGGAGTCCATTCCAGATAACGCTGATGCGACTGAGGCATGTGTTCCGTCAGCGTGGTATACTTCCATTTATCATAACTTCTTTGATGAAAGGCCACCCGACGGTTTTTGAATAAAATCTCCACAACGGTTGACGTCAGACGAACATCCACATGTTCTCTGACTAACTGATAGGGAACACTGTAATAATGATGGTCAATCTCAATATGGTAATCAACATTGACACCGGCCGTTTTCCATTCTGCGTATTCATAAGAAACTAAGGGAAGAGGTTTTAATGCCGGCTTGTCGATTGTTTCAAAAAGGCTGCGGCGGGAGCCTTCCATCTTCTGGAAGCTGCGGTTATTTAACTCGGTCAGTTTTTCGGCAATAGCTTTGTTTAATTCGTGAAGACCGAAGAAGGTATGATTCCTCAGAGCGGCTATTATCCATCTTTGGGCAATACCGACTGCCGATTCCACTTTGGCTTTATCTCTTGGCTTGCGGACACGGGCCGGTATCACCACAGCACCATAATATTTTATGAGGTCATGGTATGTGGGATTAATTTCCGGTTCATACCGGCATGGCTTGGTAACTCCCGCTTTCAAATTATCCGGAACAACTATCTCCGGAACGCCGCCGAAGAATGCAAAAGCCTTCACATGGGCATCGATCCAGGAAGGCAGATCCTGTTTGAGGCTTGCCCAAACAAAGGTATAACTGCTGGCGCCAAGTGTGGCTACAAATAGATAAGCTTCTTGAACCTGTCCCGTAATCTGATCGGTAAACGGTATTGTCTGACCGGCATAATCAACAAAAAGCTTTTCCCCTGCCCGATAGGTTTGCCGTAAGGTCACATCCCGTGTCTTTGCCCACTGATGATAAAGTTCACAGAAATAACTATACTGATACCCGTCGGGATTGCTCTGCTTATATTCCAGCCACAGTTGCTGGAGAGTGACACTCTTATGGCTTAGTTCCTTATAAATCTCTCCCATATCCGGACGCTTGCCCTGATTGAAGATGCCCTCTCTGGAAGGAAAAAGAATAGGCTGCAACTTTGCGTCATCCAAATCCTCAGGCAATGGCCAGGTCAAACCTGCCCGTTCTGCCCGACGCAGGTAATCCGTGATGGTGCTGCGGGCAATATTACAACTGACTGCAATTTGTTTCTTGGATAAATGGTGTTCCCATTTTAATCGTAAAATCTCTTTAATTGTTCGCATGGATAACCTCGCTGCTGCCATTAGTGCCTCCAGGGTTTTTCCTGAAGCTGTAATGGCTTTCTCGTGAATTATCCAGCGTTGCTAAATTCTTCGCAGGGGGGTGGCGGATTGTACCGGAATCAGGTGGCGACTTCCTCCGGATTTGGGTGGCGGATTGCAGCGGAATTGGGTGGCGACTTCAATCGGAATAGTCAATCAACATTTGAATTTGAAGTATTTCGGCGGCCAATTGCCGATCCTTGATCTTATTACTAAGGGTGATTGCAAGATCAACGACGTCTTTGATAGCACTCATGTTATTTCTCCTTTGGAAAAA
>JBEKMY010000181.1:0-2861 GCA_049523355.1 Smithella sp.
CGTTTAAAGGAGCAGAGGCGGCGCTGCTTTTCAATACAGGTTATATGGCGAACGTCGGAGCCATATCCAGTATTGCAGGGAAAGAATGGGTGATTTTCTCCGACCGTTTCAATCACGCCAGTATCATCGATGGTTGTAAGCTTAGCGGCGCCGAAATCGTCATCTATGAACATTGCAATGCCTCTGATCTGGAGAAAAAGGCGCATAGCCGTCGCGGCAAGCGGGCTTTGGTTGTCACAGACGGGCTCTTTAGTGTGGATGGTGATATTTCGCCGTTACCGGAGATTGTCCAAGTTGCGAAAAAGTTCAATATGCTGTTGATGGTTGACGATGCTCATGCGACTGGCGTTTTGGGAGAAAATGGAGGAGGAACAGTGGACTATTTTGGTTTGCAAAATGAAATTGATATTCAGATGGGAACTTTCAGTAAAGCGTTAGCCAGTGAAGGCGGTTTTATTGCCGGGAATCGCGATTTGATTGATTATCTTGCCAATAAAGCCCGCAGTTTTATTTTTTCTACAGCGCTCTCACCCGCAACCGTTGCCGTGTCACTTAAGGCACTGGAAATTGTTCAAGCTGAACCCTGTTTGCGGCAGTCCCTGATGGCCAATTCCGTTTGGTTCAGGCAAAGACTCAAGGAGGCAGGTTTCCATATCATGGATTTTCCCACTCAAATTATTTCCATTGTTCTTGGTCAACCTGAACCGACGGTAAATTTCAGCAATAGGTTGATGGATAAGAATATCTTTGTTTCGGCCATTCGTCCGCCAACTGTTCCGCAGGGCACCAGCCGCCTGCGAATTAATATGATGGCCACCCACACGATTGATGATTTGACGCGTGCTATCAATTCAATAACAACCATCGGGGAGGAAATCGGAATCCTAAAAGATACAGGGAAAAAATAAAGGTAAACTGTTAATATAAATGGTGACGAAAAATGAATAAATGGCAAAAGAAAGATTTGCGTTATATTTGGCATCCCTGTTCGCAGATGAAGGACTATGAAGAATTTCCTCCTATTGTGATTAAAAAAGGCAAGGGGGCATATTTGTATGATCTGGAGGGCAAGGCATATCTTGATGCTGTTTCTTCATGGTGGGTAAATCTCTTCGGTCACAGCAATGACAGAATAAACAAAGCTCTGCGTCGGCAAGCACAGAGACTTGAACATGTTATTTTTGCCAATTTCTCTCATCCGCCTGCCATTGAGCTGGCAGAAGAGATTATTCGTATTACACCGGCGGGACTCGACAAAGTATTTTTTGCCGACAACGGATCATCAGCGGTGGAAGCCGCCCTGAAAATGAGTTTTCATTATCACCAACAGACCGGCCATACGGATAAAATCCGCTTTGTCGCGATTACTGATGCCTATCATGGCGAAACATTGGGCGCGCTTTCCGTAGGTGATCTTGACCTGTATAGTAAAGTCTACAAGCCATTGCTTCTTAAAACATTTAAAGCTTCCGGGCCGGATTGTTATCGTTGTCCCTATGGCAAAGACCGCGGGAATTGTGATGCCGAATGCTTTGCATTACTTAGACAAATTATCGAGGAGCATTCCGGCGAAATTTGTGGAGTCATTATTGAACCTCTTGTACAGTGTGCCGCCGGCATGAAAATATATCCTCCGGTTTATCTGAAAAAACTCCGGGCGATTTGCATAAAATATAATATTCACTTTATTGCCGATGAAATTGCGGTTGGTTTCGGCCGTACTGGCAAAATGTTTGCCTGTGAACATGCCGGCATCAGTCCGGATATCATGTGCTTGTCAAAGGGGATTACAGCAGGTTACATGCCTCTTTCCCTGGTGGTTACGACGAATCATATATATTCGGCTTTCTATGCCGAATATACAGAGCTTAAGGCCTTTATGCACTCCCACAGTTACACCGGTAACGCTTTGGCCTGTGCTGTTGCCCGCGAATCATTGAGTATCCTGGCTGAAGACGATGTGCTTGTCCAAAATGAAAGGAGAATAAGAAACATTGCCGAAAAGGTAAACGCTTTAGCCAAAGGTCACCCGTATGTTGGCGAATATCGTCAGATTGGAATGATCGGTGCGCTGGAATTGGTGGAGGATAAAATTTCTAAAAAAAGTTTTGATTGGCAAAGGAGAGTCGGTTACGGAATCTATCGGCTCGCTCTCGAAAAAGGTGTTCTTCTGCGTCCTTTGGGCAATGTCATCTATTTTATGCCACCGTATGTTGTAGAAGAAGAGGATATCAACTTAATGGCCAGAGTTGCCTTTGAGGCGATAAATGAATATTTCAGGATATGAAAGGAAAAAATTTAATACTTTATCTCCATCACTTCTTTTTTTAAATAGCGAGAAGTTTATCGTGATAGTAATAAGTCACGATAAAAATTGCTATACTCAGAGACAGAATAACGGTTAAAAAAATATACTGTCCGTTGCCGGTGAAAGCTCCGGTAACAGAAAGCATAATTGTGCCTAAGAGACGTCCGGCTGTGGATATTATTATAAATGTTCCCGTGGGAATTAGGCTGACACTCATTATGTAACATAAATAATCTTTGGGAAAGCCCGGAATAAGAAAGAGTAAAAACGAAACAAGAAGCCCTTTGTGTTCCATAAAATGTTCGAATTTTTCAAAAACCTCTTTCTTAACTACTTTCTCCAAAAGCGGCTCACCCAAAAATCTTGCCAGCATGAAAGCAATCCAGGAACCGATTGTCAGACCAATCGTGGAATAAACAGTTCCCCAGAATGGTCATACAGATAACCGCCGATGAAACCGGTCAGTTCTCCAAGTATCGGCGTAGCCACAACCTGTATTATCTGAAGTAAAATAAAGACCAGTTTATCGTAAGGATGATAGGACTTGATGAAT
>JBEKMY010000182.1:0-2853 GCA_049523355.1 Smithella sp.
GATATTCAGAAGCGCGATACGAGAGACCTGTGGGTGGCAATTGCTATTGCCCTTTCCCTAGGTGTATATCACCTGCTCTTCAATATTATTTCATCCTTACAGTATATCTCATATCAATACTATCGATGGGTGAGCAATGTTCTCTTCTTATGGATACTTGTTCTGTTATGGGTTGCTTACCGGCGCTGGCGCCGTGCGGTCTATAGGCAGAGAAAATTACGCAATATTCTGGCAAGCATCAACACGGAAGTTATCATGGTGGTTGATTCCAGCCGCCGGATTCAGATGGTCAATGAAAGTGTAAATATTTTTGGTTATTCTCCGGAGGAGGTAATTAAGAAGACGACGGATTTACTCTACCTCGACCGTCGGGTGGATAAAAACCGTCCTAACGAGATACGCGATTCTCTGAATAAGATTGGCTTTCATATCGGACAGGCAACTGGCCTGAAACGCACTGGCGAAAATTTCCCCTTGGAGATTATGACCGCTTTACTTAAGGGGAGCGAGGGTGTTGTTATCGTGATCAGGGATATCACCGAAAGAAAACAGACAGAAGAAAAGATCCGGCAGATGGCCTACCATGATTCCCTGACGGGTCTTCCCAACCGGAAACTCTTCTCCGATCGCTTGCATATTGCTATTGTCCAGGCCCAGAGAAATCAAAAAAAAGTAGGAATCGCGATGCTCGACCTCGACCATTTTAAGGATGTAAATGATACCCTGGGTCATGATATAGGGGATGCTACTCTCAAGGCAACGGCAGAACGGCTGCATGCAACACTAAGGGAGGGTGATACCATTGCCCGCTTCGGTGGCGACGAGTTTCTATTGATACTCCCGGACCTAGAGACAATAGAAGATGCGGTCCATGTTGTACAAAAAATCATTGACAGTTTTTGTAAGCCCTTCCTCATTGATACTCATCAACTTGTTATAACAACGAGTGTAGGCATCGCTGTCTATCCCGATGATGAAACAGATGATGAAATACTCCTGAGAAATGCCGATATTGCCATGTATCAAGCCAAGCAAGCGGGGCGGGCAGGATACCAGCTCTATAAAAAGGCCTGAGACGCGAGACAAACCGCATTTTGCTATTCAAGGATTTTTAACTTGAAAATACTTGATTGCAAGTAGTAATCCTTAAATTTTATATAACAGAAAAACATTTGTTTGTAGGTGGACATCAGCATAGTCCATGTAATATTTTTCGTAATAAATATTTGTTGATTAACGATTATAAGGTGCAATGACGGAGTTAATAGTTTCCAGTCTATCAGACCTGTGAAGAACTTCCTGTAAGTCTTATTTTTCAAAAATATAATTTTATGATAGGTTACAACCAACAATCGTTAAAAAATCCTTCTTAATAAAAAGTGCTATGAAATATTTTGTGGCATTTAGATTATTATTCAAGGTACATGTAAATATTATTCGCTCATAGTAGAGGAGGGACCATGAGTAATGACTTATTAAGAATCATTTCCGTGAGTAGATTGCTTATTCTTGTCGCATTATTCTTACTATTGTCTGGCGAAGCATTTGCTGACCATCGTCAAAATATACTGCCGCCAACATCATTATGCGCTGCTAAAGAAATAATTCTATTCTCATGTAATATTGGCGTCAAGAAGGTTTCCTTGTGTGGCACCACAGGTGGCGTTAATAGTCCACTATTGGTTCAGTATCGCTTCGGCCAAGCTAGGGGTACGCCGGAGTTAAAATATCCATCCGAGGTTTCTGAAGTTTCTTCCGCATTCTATTTTAGTACTGTGGAAAACACCAGTGGTTTTCCACTTGAGACAATAAGCTTCGACAATCCTGGTGCTTCCTACGACATCATGACACCTGAAGAAAGTGGATATGCACAATGGGCACCCTTTACTGGAATTGGGGTAACAGTAAGAGGCAAGGCAACCAAATTATTAAAGTGCGAGAAAGACACCATAATAGTTAACCTTGCTCCGTTAAGGAAGACACTTGGACTTTCGAAAGATGCACACCTGTCGGATGCACTACCAAAATATCCACTAGAGAAAGACCTCTATCCGATCATACACAAAAAAAGGCCATGTGGTTCAAACTGTAAATGTGAGATTAAGTATCCCGACATTGCTGATCCAGTTATAGCAGACGATATTAACTCATTCATCAAAGGTAACTGCAAGAAAGGTGGCGGCAAGGACCTGAGAAGTATAACTGCTACAGTTGCCAGAAAAAGCTATTTAACTTTGTCTTTTAGTCGCTATCAATACTCTCAAGGAGCCGCCCATGGTTATTACATCGGCGAAAAGATCGAGCTGTTTCATAAAGGAAGCAATGGCTGGGAACCATTTAAGAAAGGGCAGTTATTGGATTTATCACCAACATGTCAGACCCGGATAAATGGATTGCTATACCGGCAACTGAAACCGCAATTATCGGAACTAACCTACCCGCAAGCTCTATTGGATAGAGCTATGATCACAATAGGTAGCCAAGGGCTAATTTTTTCGTACGATCCATATGATGCACTCGAGGGCAACGCAGGGCATCCATGGCCAATTTTGCTTTCGTACAAGATGTTAGACGGTTGCTTACGTTTCGATCGTTAGAAAAGCTGATAACGCGGTTCTTGAGAATAAGTTAGGGACGACCAAACAATGGCGCGGTATGAATGCTCCGCACCGGTTTAACCGAACGTTCGTTGCACCTTTCAAATTGTAATTTTCAATTTGATACCTTATCGAAAACTGAGGAGTAGTAGGGTATGCCGTGTAAAACGTATGACTAGTCGGTTAAAGTCCGACGATGGGAGTTCGGTAGTTCGCCCATGTAGCTAGAGGGAGGTGTTAAGGGTAACCTGAAGCA
>JBEKMY010000183.1:0-2795 GCA_049523355.1 Smithella sp.
AAGGTTCCTTCTTCATGTATTGCCCGATCGCTTTGTACGGATACGCCACTTCGGCCTGCTGGCAAACAGAAACCGCCAAGATAATATCGCATTATGCCATACGATGATGGGTGGTGTTAAAAAGGCAACAAAAGAAAAGAGGCGGGAAACCTGGCAGGAGCAGTTGCTCAGAATTACCGGAATCGATGTCACGGTCTGTCCCTTCTGCCAGAAAGGCAAAATGTGCAGAATAGAACGGCTGCTTCCCGTCAGGTGCAACAGTCCGCCGGAGTTACTCAGATGAGGTTCACGCACAATGTAAAAATCATATCTTCGGTTTCCTGCGAAAAAAATACTCCTTTTCGCCTTGGTGTCCTATTGTCCAAAATCAAATCTACGCTCAGAAGCCTATCAAGAAGCGCTCAATCTATAACGTTCCCGGCTCACATTACTGATCAGGTTCAACTCAAAACAGACATCCGTCATCGTGTTCTATCTGTCAGGCAGTACAAAAGCAGCGCAAACACCCCATTGAAACCCCATAGCTCACGACACGCGGCTTAGTTCTTCAAGCGTCAATCCAAAATTGAACCAACTCCGCGAACCTCATCGCACTCCTTCGCTTTATCAACTTTGGATTGACGCTTATTCGAAAGGTGCAACAAGGCGATCAGCAGGATTGTGATGAGTAATTTATTTTACATCTTTATTATTTGCTTTGATTTCAATCATTTCTAATGGTAAACAAGTAAACATTTTCAATTCATCTAGAAATTTTTCCCATTCCCATCGACAAAAGATATTTTTAATGTCAATGAATGAAGGTATTAAAAGGTGCTTTCCCTTATTCTTATTAATCAGGAATAGTTCCAAGTAAAATGACCAATGAGATGAATAATTGAGTAAACTGAAATCTTTTGTAGAAGAATAGTGAGTTCTGACAACTAATAGCTTTGATATATTGCTAAGATCAAAAGATTTTGATGGCGATGAAGCAAAGCTTGATTCTTTATAAGTTAGAATCCCATTTTGGATAGTGATACTTCCTCTACCGCCAAACATAAAAGAGATAAGTGAGAAGACCATACGCCTTCCCCCCGTTAATTGATCATCAATAAAAGCTGGGACTTTAATGTTTATTGGTTTATTCATTATCTTTCTTTTATCATAACAGTTTTTATATGGATAGGCGTTAATACTGCAAACGACACAAAAAATATTTGCTAATTTAATGAAGACGGATTTTTTAACGATTATTGGTCACAGCCTAACATAAAATTGCAGTTTTGAATATTGAGAAAGGAATAAATAAAAATCCGATTCCCGAACCCCAATAATTGTTTTGTTTACTACTAAGTCTAAATCTGTTTAATCAGGACTGATTATTGGGATACGTTCTTAAGGGTATTGGCTCAGGTGGCCGAAGTTGAAGCCTTTGGCCCGCAGCTTGTCGATGAGCTGCTTGAGTTCGCTCTCCTCCCAGCTCTTACGGAACATCTCGTCGTGGCAGAGAATTACAAGATGATTCTCCGTGACGGTTCGCTTCTCCGAGAAGCGCTTTTCGATTAAACTGATCATGTCTTCCACTGTCTGAATGGGGACGCCGCTTTTGGGATCGTGGCTCCATTCCAGATCCCATCCAAAAACCTTAAACCCGTTGGCAAAAAGTGCATCCGCAGCCTTTGATCCGCTCTTCACGTCATCCACGCTGCGGTCTTTCAGGCGCCACATATTTCTTCCCGGCAGTCGAGCCAGTTTGTTGGGAATGTGGAGTGTCTTTTCATTCTTCAGGAAGTCCTGCAAAACGGCATCAGGGTTGTTGTAGTATGTGCTGTAATCATTGTGGGCGTGGCTGAAACTGTGATTGCCCACTTCAATCCAGGCATTGGTTTCATACAGATTAAGATATTTCTGCAATCGACTGCTGTTCTGCGTATTCATGCCCACAACGAAGACATTGATCTTTATCTTTTCGCGGCGCACAGCTTCATCCACATCTTCGCTGCCTTCCAAAGGACCGTCATCAAAAGTCAGATAAATCGTCCGTTCCGGTGGATTATTTTCTTTCGGTCTTTCCTGCGCAGCGACCGGTGGATGATCTTCTTTTAGTCTTTCCTGCGCAGCAAGCGGACGCTGCAGAATACAGACGAACAGACAGGCCGCAAAGCAGGCAAATGCGCAGCGTAATATGAGATCTGCGGAAATACGCTTGAAAAATACCCGTGACCGGAAAAACTGTAACCATTTGACAAGGGATTCATTGATCATGTTATAAGTATATGAAGAATGATTTTGTGAGTCAACCCAAATATTGATGACTGTTGTAATCCGGCATAAAATCGGAATTATGGAAAATGAGGAAGCAGGAAATAAAAGTTGTTGGGAATACTATTTCCGAATCATTGGTATTGCTGAATCCACGTACAACTCCTCAACAGTGGATAGTCGTCAGAATTGATGATTACAAAATTGAAAGGTGAAATACCGGGACTTACGGTACTGATAATCTTAAATCGATGCATGAATTACATTATAATCAAGAGTCTTGTAATTCATATGTAAAATAAATATCATCATTGCCCGATGAAATACTCCTAACCTGTTTTACAACCGTTTTCTTCCCGAAAATTTTAAGGGCCTTCTGAAAGTAACCCATGAGAAGTCTCTCGAAGTAATAATGTCTGATTTGAAGCTTGGTGATTTTGAGATGAACGACGTTGTTCTCGAATTTTGTGATTACTATACCTTTGTCAAAATAGGTCGACCAGAGTTTAGTCAGGACCGATTCAACGAAGAGTTTCATATCCTTTTTGAGC
>JBEKMY010000184.1:0-2729 GCA_049523355.1 Smithella sp.
ATATAGGGCATAACGGTCGGCATTGCTTGCAGTGGCGGACTTGTCAGACGAAGTCTGACGTGTCCGCCTTGCTATTGTTATTAAACCACACTGCGCTGCAACGTCAACCACCCGCCATTGAAGCAATGCAAAGTTGCACTAAATCCCGCAAAAAAGCGGGATAGTAATATGCAAATATCGTAAAAGGATTCTAAATTTAAAACAGAATCCTTATGGCAAAGAAAGAAACGTTCGTAGAAATTGCCTGTCGTGAAGTTGCAGGCTTTTCAGATGTGTACGCTAAACTGGAGCAAAAGATTATCCTTTCCAGCCAAAGCAAAAGTACATTTACCAATTATGGTCGCAAACTGGCGCACCTGTGTTTACACTTCAATGCTCTGCCGCATGAAGTAAGTGATGACCAAATCGACGAGTATCTTGCAAAACTGGCAAGAAGTTCAAAAACCCCATCTCGAAGTGCTTTCAAGCATACAGTTTATGGTTTGAGATACTATTTTAGGTTTATGGGCCTTCCGAAACGGGCAATATCATTGCCTGTTATCCCTAATGAAAACAAATTGCCCGAAGTACTGAGCAAGCAGGAATGTAAGCGGTTATTCAAGGCTCCTGATATTTTAAAACACAGGGTTATTCTAAGCATGATATACTCAGCGGGATTAAGGTCGGGCGAACTATGTCGATTAAAAATTTCAGATGTAGATTCGGGAAGAATGATGATACATATCCGGCGGGCTAAAGGTTGCAAAGACCGTTATGTTCCATTATCAAAGAATATACTATTAGGCTTGCGAAAATATTTCAAGCTCTATAAACCCAAAGTATATCTTTTCAACGGAAAAGAAAAAGGGGCTCCTTTTAGCCCGAACGGACTAAGATGGATAATGCGGGAATCCGTAAAGAAAGCAGGAATACTCAAGACGGTTTGTGTTCATACACTTCGTCACAGCTATGCGACACACTTGCTGGAAGACGGACTTGATATCGTAACCATAAAAGAATTGATGGGGCATGATTGTATCGAATCAACCATGATTTACCTGCATATAGCAAGACCGGAAAAAAGAAAAGCATTCAGTCCGTTTGATACTCTGTACGGTGAAGCCAAAGTATGAAGTAGCAGATATCATCAGGGAATTTGGCGAAAGTTTCACAAATCAATACCACCCTAACCCATATCTGCAGAAAACATTACGCGCCTTGGAAAATTGCCGTACTTCCATAATGGGGTGGCATCTTGACGAGTGCGATAGTTGCGGACATCTTCGTATCAGCTATAACTCCTGCCGTAACCGTCATTGCCCCAAGTGTCAGAATACACAACGAGAAGCATGGATAGAAAACAGAAAACAGGATTTGCTTCCAGTTCCTTATTTCCATGTTGTATTCACAGTGACGGATAAGCTTAACAGCTTATTCATGCATAAACCGGTACTGATGTACAATCTGCTTTTTCAATCGGCATGGGAAACAATAGCGCAGTTTTCTCATACAAACCTTCGTGTAGAAACAGGCATGATTGCCATACTTCATACATGGGGCCAAAGTCTTTCACTGCACCCGCATTTACATTGTATTGTCCCTGGAGGCGGTGTTGATTATAAAAGCCAATGGAAGCAGGTAAATGTATCAAACAATGGAAAAGTGTTTTTATTTGATGTTGAAAATCTTTCTGTGGTGTTTCGCGAGAAATTTATTGATGCATTACAAAAACAGCTTCCACAGCAAAAACAATTTATCAACGAGCTCTATGAAAATCGTTGGGGAGTGAATTCCAGAGAACCTTTTGGCGGACCTGAACAAGTAGTTGAATATCTTGGTAGATATACGCACAAAGTAGCCATTAGCAATCACAGGCTGCTGAGTATTGATGAGTCCGGAGTAAAATTCCGATGGCGAGATTACCGCGATAATATAGAGAAAATAATGCCCTTATCAAGACAGGAGTTCTTGCGAAGGTTTTGTATGCACATTCTCCCCAAAAGATTTGTACGGATACGTCATTTTGGAATATTGTCATCCACCAGACGTAAAGAATTGCGCGACATTCAAAGGTTGTTGGGTCTAAATCCTCCTGAAAAAAGAATTAAAAAAGATTGGAAACAAATATGCAAGGAAAATTTAAATTACAATCCCGATGTGTGTCCTTGTTGTGGTGAAGGGAAAATGATTACCATTAAAATTATTCCACCCAACTTTCGCGGTCCGCCGAAAACACCTGTATTAGCAAATGTTTTAGAAAAGATATGATGATTAAATTTTTATTCCTGAACAGGGAATCACTTGCGTATTGCCTAAATGCGAATATTTATAGTAAATTGAATGAAAAATAAATTTATGAAAGCCCTGAATTGACAATATTTTGAGCAAATTAAAATAAACAGACTTATTCTTTTGCCTGTTTTTCCCCTCCTTTAATTCTTTTTTTGATTTAAAACGCATACCTAAACAAAACTAAGCTTAGACCAGCACTGCTTGCGGGATTTCCTGCCAACTTGGTTTCATGTTGGGCTTTCAGCCACACGAAACCTTAGATGTTATGCACAGTTTAATTCTTACTTTCTACTTTCCAGTCGTTTGAAGAATTTTAATATATCCTTTCCCCAATAATATGATTTCCAAATCATAGTTAATTGATATTACGTTGTCTGATTTTGTTATATTTTACTGCAATGAAAATGTCCTTAAATACAGATGTGGAATCAAACGTGTTATTGAACAATTTGCCTTCT
>JBEKMY010000185.1:0-2720 GCA_049523355.1 Smithella sp.
GGTTGAAAAAACATAGAAAAAAATAATTAAAAAACCAAGCAGAAAACTCGGTACGTGGATAAGCAGATACTGGATAAAGGGCATAACTCTCTCTCCTGATAAATTTATTCGATGAGGGGGATCGAACAGATAACATAAACATATATAATTATTGCATTTATTTATGTTGTAATTTCAAGCATACCCCCAAATATACCCCCAAATTTTGTCTTTCAGTTACTCAAATATATCACAGCCAGTGTTTCACTTCAACCGGGAAGAAGATATTCATTCACTGAATCAAAATAAAAAGGTCTGTATTTTCCTTCGCCTAATAACCTGGGCGGGACAATAAGCATTAATTTGTAATAGCTGATTTCTGTGATTTTGCTGAAGGTGTGTTGATAATGAGCGTAGCGAATATGAGACACACTTTTTCAGCATCAAAAATCACAGATATTGAAAGCAGCTATTACATATTAATAACCATCAGCAGGGTGGGAATTAATTATATCTTATTATAGACAGTCTATTCATTATCATATTGTATTGTTGTTATATTTCCACATAGGAGGTTTTAATTAATATGGATGACGGTATTGTTAAGTTGACACGTGAAGAATTGTATCAAATGGTGTGGTCAAAACCGGTGACAAAATGGTCCAAGGAATTTGGTCTGTCTGACGTCGGATTTGCCAAGATATGCAAGAAAATGAAAGTCCCATTACCTGGACGTGGTTATTGGGCCATGGTTCAGAAGGGCCTTAAGCTTACTCGGCCAATCCTTAAACCGATCCATGATTCAAAACAGTCAGTGGTCGAAATCCGAAAGAGAACATTAGACGTTGTGAAATCAAAAAGTGCAGATGAAGATGATCCTCTTGTGTTATTTGAAAAATTGCCGGAAAATAAAATTGTCGTTCCGGAACGACTTCATTCTCCACACCCATTGGTAAAAACAACAGAATCATTTTTAAGAAGCAGAGATGTTGACAAGTATGGTCGCATAATGAATCACCGTTTATCATGCCTTAATGTTCGCGTGAGCAAAGCATTGTTGCCTCGTACAATGAGAATTATGAATACGATCATTAAAGAATTAGAAAAAAGAGAAATGAAAATATTTATGAAGGACCGTGGATATCCGAATACAATGCTGTCTATTAAAGGCGAGGAATTGGAAATTTGCATTGAAGAGCCTTCGGGAAAAGTTGAACATCAAAAGACTAAATCAGAACTTGAAGATGCCAAACGTTACCCTTCTTTATATGCACACACAACATATGATTATAAGCCATCAGGGAAATTAAGATTATTCATAGATACTTATACACGGAGCGCGATGAGAAGATCCTGGCATGATTCCGAATCTAAGAAAATTGAAGACCGCTTGAATGAAATATTTATTGGTTTCATAAAAGTTGCAGACGAAATAAAACAAGACAGATTGACGAGGGAAAAAGAAGAAAAAGAAAGACTTGAGCGAAGGAGGTTATACGAAGAAATTCAACGTCAAAAAACTGAAGAAGAAAAAAGAATTAATTTCCTCTTAGAACAAGTAAATTCATGGTCTCAAAGCGATGCAATTAATAATTTCATTAATCATGTGAAGACTGCTGCTATCGAGAAATATGGGAAAATTGAAGAGGAGAGCGATCTGGGAAAGTGGCTGACATGGGCAAATCTTCAGGCCCAGCGGCTTGATCCAATTTCAGAACTCATATGTGCTAACAAATATTTGGATTGAAATAAGTCAATCACACTTGTCCCTGATCGAAGGTATCCTGAAACCGACGGATAATTGAAATGGTCTGGAGTGAAAACCCAAACCCTACTATGGTCATAAATTCCACTAATTATTTGATTGTCCGTTGTTTTTATCATTTTTACCATACTTCACCTGACACAAATATATATATGTTTTTGTGTCAACACTATATGTACTGGCTCTTTTACTTATTGAAGGGAAACAGGTAAAACTGAATCAAGAAGGATGTGTTATCTTACGTCCTGAGGACGTAAGATAACACATCCTTTATTATTTGTCAAGGTATTTCATCGACTTTATTGCTTGCTGCCATGTTTTTACGCTGACATAAAACTATTTTAAAAAAGACTTGAAATATCGTGTGATGTATGATAAGTGTCCTTAGGACACTTATCATACATCACACTGGAAGGATTTATGCAAATCACCACTGCCCTGACTCGTTATTTAAGCGAACTCGCACAACCTGTTGTAACAGACTACGAACTGTGCCTGGCTATTTTCAATTTATTTCATACAAAGAAATATCGCGAAAACGTCATCGAGATCGATAAACGCATAAAGCCATCTTTTAAATACTTAAAAACAAGTATAGTTGCTCCCCTTATTGAGTTGGGAATAATATTTCCACTCGCTGACTTCCCCAATGAACGTGTCTTTCAGATTTTGGGCAAACTGCAGGATGCCGAAGATATCGCCTGCACAGTAGACCCTTTTGCTTATATTTCCCATTTAAGCGCTATGGCTTATCATGGCTTGACTAACCGTCTTCCCAAAGTTATTTATTTATCTACTCCATCACCTAAAGATTGGGTAAAGTTTGCGAACAAAAAAATGGAGAAAGATTGTAACGGTCATTTTAAAGAATTCTTGGATTACGGTCTTCCGAGGATAACCAGAATAAACTTTAATACGATCCAAAAAAATAAAATATTCAGATATTCAAGTGTCCATCAGGGCGCGTTTAAACACA
>JBEKMY010000186.1:0-2700 GCA_049523355.1 Smithella sp.
ATTGTTCTTTGAAAATTGCATAGTAAAAGTAAAGTAGATTAAGACTAATTATGATTAGTGGTACGCAACTACTAATGATGGTTATTAGTATTGAAAACATTAGTTTGTATTCAATATATGTTTTAATGAAACTCAAAAGATTATTGTCTTATGAGTAATAGATTAAGTTATTAAGAGCGCATGGTGAATGCCTTGGCACTAGGAGCCGATGAAGGACGCGATAAGCTGCGATAAGCTTCGGGTAGGCGCAAATAGCCAGTGATCCGAAGATTTCCAAATGAGGAAACTCACATAGTTAAAACTATGTATATTACACTGAATAAATAGGTGTATTAGGGTAAACCCAGGGAACTGAAACATCTAAGTACCTGGAGGAAGAGAAAGAAAAATCGATTTCCTAAGTAGCGGCGAGCGAAAGGGAAAGAGCCCAAACCAGAGCCTAACGGCTTTGGGGTTGCGGACAAATCATTAAAGATCGAGTATATCTTAATTGAAGAGAGCTGGAAAGCTCCACCGTAGAAGGTAACAGTCCTGTAAGTAAAAAGAGAAGTCGATTAGATTTGATCCAGAGTACCACGAGACACGTGAAACCTTGTGGGAAACAGGGAGGACCACCTCCCAAGGCTAAATACTACCTAGTGACCGATAGTGAAGAAGTACCGTGAGGGAAAGGTGAAAAGAACCCCGGAAGGGGAGTGAAATAGAATCTGAAACCGTGCGCTTACAAACAGTGGAAGCACTTTAAAGTGTGACCGCGTGCTTTTTGTAGAACGAGCCAGCGAGTTACGGTATGTAGCAAGGTTAAGTACTTAAGGTACGGAGCCGAAGGGAAACCAAGTCTGAATAGGGCGATTTAGTTGCATGCTGTAGACCCGAAACCGGGTGACCTATCCATGGACAGGTTGAAGCGGAAGTAAAATTCCGTGGAGGACCGAACACGTTGATGTTGAAAAATCATGTGATGAGCTGTGGATAGCGGAGAAATTCCAATCGAACCCGGAGATAGCTGGTTCTCCTCGAAATAGCTTTAGGGCTAGCGTCGGGTAATTAAGTAGTGGAGGTAGAGCACTGAATGGGCTAGGGGCTTACAAAAGTTACTGAACCCTATCAAACTCCGAATGCCATATACTTGTACCCCGGCAGTCAGACTACGAGTTATAAGATCCGTGGTCAAAAGGGAAACAGCCCAGACCATCAGCTAAGGTCCCAAAGTGTAAGTTAAGTGGAAAAGGATGTGGGATTTCATAGACAGCTAGGATGTTGGCTCAGAAGCAGCCATTCATTCAAAGAGTGCGTAATAGCTCACTAGTCGAGAGATCCCGCGCCGAAGATGTCCGGGGCTAAAACTTACCACCGAAGCTATGGATGTACACTATGTGTACGTGGTAGAGGAGCTTCCTGTATGGGCAGAAGTCATACCGAAAGGAGTGGTGGACTGTACAGGAGTGAGTATGCTGGCATAAGTAGCGAGAAAAGAGTGAGAATCTCTTTGGTCGAAAACCTAAGGTTTCCTGAGGAAGGCTCGTCCGCTCAGGGTTAGTCGGGACCTAAGCCGAGGCCGAAAGGCGTAGGTGATGGACAATCGGTTGATATTCCGATACCACCAATTTGCGTTTGACAAATGGGGTGACGCAGTAGGATAGGATGTGCACACTGCTGGAATAGTGTGTCTAAGCATCAAGGGTGATTGAACAGGCAAATCCGTTCAATCTTAAGCCTGAGGTGTTACAGGGAAAAGAGCTTGCTCTTAAGTATCCGATTCCACACTGCCAAGAAAAGCCTCTATGGAGTAATATTGGTGCCCGTACCGCAAACCGACACAGGTAGGTGAGGAGAGAATCCTAAGACCAGCGGAAGAATTGTTGTTAAGGAACTCGGCAAATTAACCCCGTAACTTCGGGAGAAGGGGTGCCATCGAAAGATGGTCGCAGAGAATAGGCCCAAGCAACTGTTTAGCAAAAACACAGGTCTCTGCTAAAGCGTAAGCTGATGTATAGGGGCTGACGCCTGCCCGGTGCTGGAAGGTTAAGGGGACTAGTTAGCGCAAGCGAAGCTATGAACTTAAGCCCCAGTAAACGGCGGCCGTAACTATAACGGTCCTAAGGTAGCGAAATTCCTTGTCAGGTAAGTTCTGACCCGCACGAATGGCGTAATGACTTGGGCACTGTCTCAACAACAAATCCGGCGAAATTGTATTGCGAGTGAAGATGCTCGCTACCCGCGATTGGACGGAAAGACCCCGTAGAGCTTTACTGTAGCTTAGCATTGAGTTTTGGTATTGTCTGTACAGGATAGGTGGGAGACTGAGAAACATGGGCGTCAGCTTGTGCGGAGTCATCCTTGGGATACCACCCTGATAGTACTGAGATTCTAACCGGACACCATGAAACTGGTGACGGGACATTGTTAGGTGGGCAGTTTGACTGGGGCGGTCGCCTCCTAAAAAGTAACGGAGGCGCCCAAAGGTTCCCTCAGAACGGTTGGAAATCGTTCGTAGAGTGCAAAGGCATAAGGGAGCCTGACTGCGACACTTACAAGTGGAGCAGGGACGAAAGTCGGGCTTAGTGATCCGGTGGTTCCTCGTGGGAGGGCCATCGCTCAACGGATAAAAGCTACCTCGGGGATAACAGGCTGATCTCCCCCAAGAGTCCACATCGACGGGGAGGTTTGGCACCTCGATGTCGGCTCGTCGCATCCTGG
>JBEKMY010000187.1:0-2695 GCA_049523355.1 Smithella sp.
TGTCCAATGAACGAGTAAAGCCTTATGGTATGGCCGCTCAATGAGCAAGCACATCACCACGAACCAAATCATGAACTCAAAGAATGCATGATCAAACCCTCGCATGAAAACAAGATGCAGCAGCTAAACTACAAATGGAGTATATAAATAACAAGATATATATACCTCCCGCGGAAGAACCGCCGACCTGATACCCACGCGCCTCTCCCCTGGAAAGTGTGGGTGCATCTGGCTCCGCAACCACCGGCTCTATCTGCACGTCCGGAAAATCGTAGATGGCATGCACCTGCCCTGCAGGCGGTGCCTCTAGTCTGAACTGCTGCTGATAGGGCTGTGGTGCCCTCTGCTGCTGCTGCTGGCCGCGCCCCTGTGCTGGACCCCGTCCACCACCTCTACCCGTTCCTCCTCGGTGAGGCATCGGGCAGTCTCGAGCAAAGTGCCCTGGCTGACGACAGTTGTAGCAAACTGCCGGATCTCTCTGCTGTGCCGGGCCCCCACGGGGTGGTCCACCCTGCACTGGTGCTCCTGCACCAACCGCTGCGAAAGGACGCTTGCCCTTCCCCTTCTCTGCTGCCTCCTTCTTGGCCGCTGCCTCCTTGCCCCGAGCAAAGTCCTGCTCGAGCGCAAGCGCCGAATCTGCCACCGCTCGCAGTGTGGGAAACCGCTGCGAGATGACCAGCTGTCGAATGCGGGTGCGCAGTCCCTGCTCGAACATCCGAGCCTGACGTACCGGGTCGACAAACAGATCAGTGAAATGGCACAACCCGACGAACCGACTCTCATACTCTGAAACAGACAGCTCGCCCTGCTCCAAAGAAATGAGCTCCCTCTCCTTCCCAGCCTTCGCTGCCGACGAGACGAAGTAAGCATCAAACCTCTGCTCGAACTCTGCCCAGGTGGCAGAAATCCTCTCTGCTGGCGTGAAGTGCGCCTTGTACCACATCCTCGCGTCGCCCTTGAGGCCAATAGCTGCTAACCTGTGACTCTGCACCGGATCAACACCAATCAGCTCCAACAAAGCACCGACGTCCTCTTTCCACTTGTTGGCCACAAGCGGATCAAAGCCTCCCTGAAACTCTGGAGCCCTCAGCTTCTGATACCTCTCGATCAGCCTCATCCACTGCTCCTGCTCAACCGGCCCAGGCGCCGCCACACCAACGTGAGCAGTCCCGGTTGGTACTAATGGAATCGGTGCTACCCCTATCTCTGGAGGCTGAGGCGTATGTTGGGGAGTAGCTGCCAGCCTGGCAATAGCCCCCTCCATATCCCCCATCCTCACAGCGAAAGGCGTGAGCATCTCCGTCAGCACCTGCCGTATCTGATCACCAACCCCACTCTGATCCTCGGCCGGACCAGACCTCGTAGCACGAGCCTTGCCACGTCCAACCATCTGAAATAAATCAAACATTTGGACGGGTTAGCAACCTAAAAAAAATAATGCACATATCTTACTTATGCAAGTAAAAGATATACAAGTCAGCAATCACAATCAATCGTAAACACACTGGGAGTTTACAATGCACACGACCTCACTCGGACTAGGAAATCCTATCGCCCATTCTAAAGAATTCTAAAAGAATCCTAATAGCTCCAAACCGACACAGGAAGAAAAACACCCTAGGAATGGAAGAACCTAGAGCTCTGATACCAACTGTAACGCCCCGAATCTCCATACGACGGGAATGACCCGAAGATGAGAATCCGAGAGGTTAAACTCGCCCTATGCCATCCATTGGCCATAGGCTAATCTAACTGTCGCAGTGGTACCCCAACTCTAGAGAGGAGGGTATCAAGCAATACACTCGACTTTAATCAAAGCCGAACAATACAAGCGGAAGCAATATATAAGAGTGGTGGCCACATCAAGAATCACAACGAAATAAAGAGGAGGGGCAACTCAGGAACAACCACACTGAGTCCCCGACATAAAACAGCCGCATAATACATCATCTCAAATAGAAATAACACAGAGATCTAGATAGATATCAAACGTAATATACATAAAAGTACGATACAAACATCCAAAAGATAAACCCACAGCAGGGGCACAAGTATCTGAAATACAAATACTAGAGAAGCAAACAAAAATGAAACTCCAAAGTAGAGGAGCCCTCTATCCCCCACAGCTAATCACTACTCTCGGCTCACCACATCGTGGCCCTGTGCATCCCTACGGATCACATACTCGCGACCTGTACAACATCCAGAGCAAAAACACATGCAAAGAGAGATAAAGATAAACGACGTCAGAACGTCAACAAGTCTCAAGAAATGATGCTCGCAACGCTATGCAAATGATGTCGACACCTAGGTCGACTCTAACAGGATATAACGTGATGCATGAGCAAGTATGAATATATCAATGATCACATGGATATAATACGAATGCACAAACTAAACATGGCATACATATATGCGATGACACGTGCACAACACGTGAAAACCCCCAAATCACCAAATCCAACATCTCAAATCCAAATCCCAATCAAGGAAATCCACATACATGAAATACATATGATGTAAACATGAAAAGCAATCCCCGAGGTCCCAAGGAGGAACCTAACCCGGGATCCAACCACGAAAACCACGAGTCGAAGCACGATCATGTCAATATATCGATATATTGACACGAACACATAAAGATCACATTTTTATAGGAAAATAAATGGGGCAAACCCTAGCCACATGTATTCTA
>JBEKMY010000188.1:0-2651 GCA_049523355.1 Smithella sp.
CAGTTGGCAAGGCTCTGTACCGCCCAGTAACAACCACTTGTTGCCGTTAAAGTAACGCTTCCCGATCCGCCTGCTGCCGGATACGTAGCACTCGCGGGGGAAATTGAATAAGTGCAAGTTGACGACGTATTCGGGAAAAAGACATCGGTGTTTGTAATCGCCACTTGTTGAACCAGGTCGCCTGTCCCTTGGGTGAAACCCCAGAAGATGTTTGCAAGGTTATTATGGTCTGACTGATTAAAGTAGACTGTCTGACTGATTTTTGTAGAAGTATCGGTATACGGCACAAGCACATCCTGGATATGGCTCAATTGAAGAGCGGTAAGAGTGCTCTTCTGCTCAACCCATACATTGATAAGATATTGATAATAACCCGCGTAGGTGCCGCTGTTTACGGGACTCGTCGAACGGGTAATTTCTATCCTGCCACTACGGGTATTTCCATCTTCCATCAAGTAACATACTGCGCCGAGACCGTTCACAGGCGGACATGTCATTGCTGCTGCCGGTGTTGTTGTTACCGTTGCTGTTGCGCTTACACATGAGGTGATTGTCGACAGAGAGCCATAGGTACTCGTCTGATATAAACCATGCGTATTGTCGTCAAAGCTGCTCAGCGGAAGTGTAACGTTTGCGCCTGCGGAATTCTTTAGGATAACAGTAGTGGAAGGAGTATCACCCCAGAACTGGAGGGCTACATAATCGCCGGAAGTCGCCGAACAGGCCGGATCATCTCTGGTCTGGGCAAGATAATAAGGTGTATTATTACCATTCGTAACAGTGTCAAACTGTATGGCCATTTTCGGCGGTTTCAGACCTAGTCCATCACTTGCGACTGAATTTGTAGAACCGTCGGTATTACCCGGTCCGGCATACCCCTGTAATTCACCGCCGGCAACTGAAGTAGAACAATTAGGCCCCGTGCAATTGTTCCATGTGTAAGTACCGGGATATTGTGTTTTAGAAAAACCTCCCACACGATTATTTGTATTGTTCAGAGCGCTCATGATGGCAAAAGTAAATCCATCGCCCGAATTTACATTATTGGGAAATTGAAATTCAAAATATGCGCGCAGACCATAACCAAAACTGCAGGCGCCGGAGTTGCAGTTGGCATTGGCATTGTTCCCATTATACCAGATGGCGCCATAACTTTGAGAGACTCCAGGGCTGGTGCTTCCGCCCAGCGTGATCGTTGTTCCGTTATCGGCTATGGAACCTGCAGTTCCAACCGTTTGGTTTTGTGTGGGCAGAGTAGGAATACGAGGATCGGTTACTCCCGAAAGTGTATATTGAAGCACCCTTCTGGCCTCCAGGAAAGTGCCCGCATTTATTATACCGGTGGATGTTATTACATTGCCGTTTCTGGCAAGGTTAAATATATGATTGCTGTCAGGCATCTGAAAGTTGCCCAGAATGTCGCCATTGGTGTTAACGGCAAAACGAATACCGGCCTTTGCAAGTTGATATGCGTTATCGTTTCTGGTTGACAGGAGTTCACTGTAGGAAGAAGATGAATACAGGGTGTAAATGCCAATACCAAGCACAGCCGTAATAAGTATGGCAACGATGAGAGTAATCAGGATACTTCCTTTTTTATTTTTAAGGCGCATATTATTCTCCCTTAATTGCTAATAAGATTCATTGATCCATACGCTATTTGTAAACTGGGATGGTAAATTGTCCGCACCGGTTACACTTACAGTGATATCAATCCGCCGGATTTTGGCCAATGATGCGACAGGCGCAGGTAAGAGTGTGCCATTGGTATCAAAATAAGCAAAAGATAAGGAGTTGGCTACAGCATTGTTAAGGATGGTCCCGCCGGTATTTCCGCTCATTTGGACCAGAGTACCGGAAATAGATATAGTATTTGTTACAAATGTGGCTGAACCGATAGATGCCGGTCTTGTGTAACTGACGGACGTTGTCCCTGCTGATGTGATGGCTGTTGACGTACTGTTTTGCGGTTGCGCCGCGGCCAGTTCCTTGACAATTCTATTCATGGCAACCTGAATTTTCTGCATGGTTTCCGTGTTTTGCTTTGCAAAGATATAACCTTGACTGACTTGAACTAAACCGAGCCCGGCAACCGTAGCAATAATGCCGGCCAGGACCAGGGAGACAATCACTTCGATCAGTGTGAACGCCTTATCATCGGAAAGGCGCCTGGTAATTTTAAGAAACATTCCTCATCGCCTTACAAATAAAGTCGTCAACGTATCAGCAGTTGTGGGGGATGCTGTCGATAGCAGCCCGATGGTGACCTTGAGGTATCTCCCATACACATTCACTCCAGACATGTTACATGAAGTCGGCGTACAACTGTCATTTTCCGTGTTGGTCGCATCGAATGTGATGAACCTGTTCTGAATCACGCGATAGCTTATTGAAACATTGTTAAAGGTCTTATTAGTGTAGTTCTGTCCTTCCGAGCCGATCTTGGTCTGTAAGGCCACCAAAGGCTGGTAACATGTCCATGTAACAGTGCCATCGGAAACTGTTGAGCCTATCGTTGTAGGCCAGGAAGGTTGAGCGGTGCCGCTTGTTCCGGGAGCGGTACAAATAAATTCATACCCGTTGGCAGGATAAACAACCGCATATTTGGTATATGCCGTACTTGCTGCCCAAGCATTTGGCGGTATAAGGCC
>JBEKMY010000189.1:0-2648 GCA_049523355.1 Smithella sp.
ATCGTGAAGATGGGCGAGATGAGCATGGAGCTTTGCGGCGGAACGCATGTCAAACAGACCGGCGACATCGGCCTGCTGAAAGTTGTCCATGAATCCGCCATTGCCGCGGGCGTGCGCAGAATTGAAGCGGTAACCGGAAGGGAAGCGCTCACGCATGTCCAGAAGGCGGAAGAAGAATTGAAGAAGGCTGCCGGTTTATTTAAAGCCAATCCTCTGGAAGTTTTTGACCGCACTGAAAAGATTCTGAAGCAGACCCGTGAGCTGGAAAAAGAAATCGAAACCCTCAAAGGGAAACTCGCGGCCAGGGATTCCGGCGACCTGATGAATCAGGCGCACGTAATTGGCGGAGTGAAAGTGCTTGCGGCTCAAGTGAGCATTGCCGATGTCAAAACACTGCGCGATTTCGGCGACAAACTGCGCGACAAGCTCGAATCCGGCATTATCCTTCTAGGCAGCAAAGCCGGTGAAAAAGCAATGCTCCTGTGTATGGTGACCAAAGATCTGGCAGCAAAATACCATGCAGGAAACATTATCAAGGAACTCGCTCCTCTAATTGGCGGCAGCGGGGGCGGTCGTCCCGATATGGCCCAGGCAGGCGGCACTCAGCCGGAGAATTTGAGCGAAGCGATTGCTTATTTTGAAAAATTGATGGCGAAGTAGAACAAATGCGAATATTCCTTTTATCATTCCCGACTAAAAGCCGGACAAAGATCCGGCAAGCCGGAATCCAGTGCTTTTCTGCCGGGCTCTACTTTGGCTATCGAATTTGTAAATAAACGTCAAATTAAGTACGATGTCATCAATATGCTTATATCTGTAATTCTTGCCCATCCTGATCCCGCAAGCTTCAACCACGCCATCGCGCAAACGGCGGTTGAGGCGCTAAAAGCAAACGGGCATACCGTTTTTTTTCATGACCTCTATCGGGAAAAATTCGATCCGCTTTTGAACTCCGAAGAAATATCCAAAGATGCCATGTTGCCTTCTACCATCAAACAACATTGTGAAGAAATCGCGGCGGCGGACGGCATCGTTATTGTTCATGCCAATTGGTGGGGACAGCCTCCAGCCATCCTAAAAGGCTGGGTGGATCGCGTGATTCGGCCAGGCGTCGCCTACGAGTTTCTGGAAATGATTCAGGAGAAGGGATTCCAAGGGGCTTGCTCAAAGAGCAGGGGCAGCGCTTGTTTTCAACACATCCAACACTCAATCCCAAAGAGAAAAGAATGTTTTTGGCGATCCACTGGAGACGATCTGGAAAAATTGCATCTTCGGCCTCTGCGGCGTCACTAACTTCCACCGACGGATGTTCCATGTGGTTGTTACCAGCACAATGACCCAGCGCAAGAATTGGCTTGACTCTGTAAGACATGATATTGATATACTCTTTCCTTAAAAACAAGCTTTCAGATAGAGTTTTCATCAACTTTCAAGGGAGCATAATTTATGGAATCAAAACTCAACATTACATTTGACGGGAACAAAAAAGTATCCGCGCATTTCCGGGAATTTACCGTTCATACGGATCAGCCGGATGTGCACGGCGGAGAGAATACCGCGCCGTCGCCTTTTGAACTCTTTTTGGCCTCCATCGGCACCTGCGCCGGATTTTATGTGGCATCCTTCTGTCAATCACGCTCCATCCCTACCGGTAATTTAAGTATTGTTCAAACGATCTTTCGTAATGATGAAACGCACATGGTGGATAAAATAACGCTTGATATTATACTGCCGCCTGATTTTCCGGAAAAGTATAAAGCCGCAGTGATTAAAGCTGCTGATACCTGTACGGTGAAAAAGCATCTTGACTCGCCGCCGAAAATCACAGTGGAAACAAAGACTCGCTGAAGGTTAAAAAAGTGTTTTGAATGTTTGCTTGCCGAATTACAAAATCAGGCAATTTAAAAGGAGGAATGAAATGACTATACAAATTAATAATAAGAAAACTATAATAAAACCTCTTTCCGGAAAGACAGCGATTGTTACCGGTGCGAGTTCCGGCATCGGACGAGCGACCGCCCTGACACTGGCACAGGCGGGCGCCGCAGTCGTCATTCATGCCCGGCGCAAAGACAGGCTCACGAAAGTTGCTCTTGATATTCAGAAAAAAGGCGGCAAAGCTTTAGTTGTTACCGGTGACGCGAGTCTGCGCTCCGATATAGACAAGCTGCTAGAGCAAACATTGAAATGGAAAGAAGGCGGCTGCAAATATGATATTGTTGTGGTCAACGCGGGACGCGGATTGGCAGGCAGTACCCTTCTGAGTGATAATTCCCAGTGGGAAGATGTTTACCAGACCAATGTACTTGGCGCGGCTTATCTGATGCGATGTGCAGCCAAATATTTCATCGGACGCAAAAAAGGCGATATCGTCGCTGTAGGTTCTGTCGTAGGGCGAAACATTTCTCCCTTCAGCGCGTTTTACGGCTCCAGCAAATTTGCCATCGGCGCTATCACGGAAGGCCTGCGTCAGGAAGTTTGTGCGTATGGTGTCCGAGTATCTCTGGTTATGCCCGGCATTGTAATCAGCGGATTTCAAAAAGTTGCCGGCTACGACGAAGATAATTTTTATAAAGGAATTGCTCATATGGGCAAACTGTTGGAGCCGCAGGCTATAGCTGACGGTATTTACTGGCTGCTTACGCAGC
>JBEKMY010000190.1:0-2641 GCA_049523355.1 Smithella sp.
GACCGGCAGGTGCAAAACAGGGATGTGGGGAGAAAGAAAGAAATCAAAAATGAAAGTGAATATTACAAATTAAAGGGCGATGTCTCGCTGGAATATGCCCTGGAAATATTCAGAAGAGAAACAAAAGAACAAGAACTCGAAATATTACTCGACAAAATAAAACCGGAATATGGAACCGCGAACTAGATTAATCACAATATTAATTATTACACTTTTCGTAATGTCACCCGGAAAGCACGCTCTGGCCGGTGATAAGGACGGTGAATTCTATAATGACAATAAAACCGGCTGGTGGTGGTATCAAGATCCGAAACCGGAAACAAAAAGTTCCGACGCAGAAAAAATGGATCTTAAGCCGGTCAAAATAATACCTTCCATTGCCGGAATACCGGATGAAACGCTGTGGAATCTGCACCCTGATCAGTTTCAGGAATTACTATTGGGTCTCCAGAAACAGGCCGTACAAAATCCCTCGGAAAGCTCCATAGGCGATTATACCCGGATGCTGGATATGGCCAGGCGGAAATCGGTGGTGTTTGCCAACGCCAATTCGCTCTATATTCAGCAGCATCCGGAATATGATGTGGCAGCGGCTGATCCGACGGCCACCCCCGGCCGTGTAGCAATGGCCAATCAGACTAAAGAAGACATTGAAAACAAAATTACCTGGGCCACCGGTAATTACGGGTTGATATATTTTTATTCAACCGGGTGCCAGTATTGCGAGGCACAGACGCCGATCTTAAAATTTTTCAGCGATAAATATAATTGGGAAATACAGCCCTATGACACGCAAAAAGACAGTAAAGTTGCCGAAACATTCAACGTGACGATAACACCGACAATATTAATTGTAGGGCGTAAAAGCGGCGAGTATCTGATTGTTTCTTCCGGGGTAGCGTCCCTGCCTGATCTGGAAGAGCGTATATACCGGGGCGTAAGATTACTGGAAGGCGAAACAACGGTGGAAAATTATTCAACGTATGAACATCAGGAAGGCGGAGTTGAAGATCCCAAAAGTATATTTAAAAAATAAAAGAGGGAATCTTATGAGGAAGATTAAAGTCGCAATGATAATGATGGTGACATTTACATTGATAGTGTCACCGGTATGCACCAGCAACGCCGGATGGATCGATGACTGGGTAAGTCAAAAAGTATATTCCGGCCCGAATTATTATCAGGGACAGCAAAGAGGATATTTTTCAGGTGGATCATTTTCCGCAAGATGGCCGGTAAAAAAGGATTATTTATTAACGGTCCAGCCTCCCCGCATCAAGGCCGGATGCGGAGGAATCGATGTATTTGCTGGCGGCATATCCTTCATGAACTTTAATTATCTGGTGCAGAAGCTGGAACGCATACTCCAGGGCGCCCCAGCTGTTGCATTTGATCTGGCGTTGAACGTACTATGTGAGCCGTGCAGTAAAGCCATCAAGTCCATGGAATCTATTGCCGATCAGCTAAACCACATGTCCCTCGACGAGTGTAAGGCATCCAAAGCAGTCGCGGCATATACTCTTGATAAAACGGGCGTCTCGGATTTATTCAGCGACACAAATGAATATGAATCCGGCGGGGAGCTGTCGGACTGGTACTCGGATTACGAAATTACAGGGGGGTTGTCGGATTCTTATCAATCGGTAAAGCAATCGATCACCTCATCGAGCGGAACCTCGGTGGACAATGCATCGGCCGATGATCTGGTAGCCGGTTGTCCACAGGAAGTGACGGCGCTGTTCTATAGCGTACAGGGATCGATGCTGGCAAACTTAAATCAACAGATAGGACTCAATGAAAGTCAGGACTTTATCGAATTATTAAGAGGATTCATAGGCGACATCGAGTTGAAATCAGGAGGTCCCCGCGGCGTCACGGTAAATTCAGTACCTCCCTGTTCGAGTAATAACCAAAAAACAGTGGATAATCTGGTTAATGGAGATGTGCAAAAAAGAAGCCTGGATAGCGATACATGCGTGCCGGTTCCCGATGCCAACGCAAACTTAACAGCCTATGTAAAAAATATGATTGTAGGCATTGCCGGTACTATACAAAACAGGCAATCCCTGACACCTGATCAAATATCGTTTATTCAATCCAATCCGTTGTCAGTATTATCGGTAATAAAAGGAGCTATAAGAGCAAATAATGTTGATGTAATAGCGGCAAATTTGGCGGAGCCCACGGCAAAAGCGTATGCATACCGGCTAATGGACGATATGTACCAAAGAATCTGGTTCATGATCCAGAGGGCGCAACTGGTAGCATCAAGAGCACAGGCCGCCAATGGTGCGACGGCGGAGACGTGCAGGTACGAGGTGCTTAAACCTCAAATAGATAAAATGACTGCATTCGGAGCTGCGGTAGAAAAGACGAGACAGCAGTTGAGGGAAAGTTACATCACAGCAATCCAGGAAATTAATTCCGTTTATGCTCTGGTGGGCAGATTCGAAAAAGTTGATGAAATATTGAATCGCGATCTCTCCAGACGATTTGGCAGCTCGACGGCAAACCGGGCGATGAACAGATAATGTATTTATGAAAAGTCTTTTAAAAATAATTATCGTAACAGGCATTATCCTCACAGCATCCCACTGCTATGCGCTGGACATGGATTATTATACCTGGAACGGATTTGACA
>JBEKMY010000191.1:0-2633 GCA_049523355.1 Smithella sp.
ACGGGTTTTAATCCCCAACAACGGGTTGTAACCCCCGGATCTCTCGAAGATCGAAATAACGGGTTTTAATCCCCAACAACGGGTTGTAACCCCCGGATCTCTCGAAGATCGAAATAACGGGTATCAAATCCCCAACAAAGGGTAGCGATGCCCTGGTCAAATTAATTGACTAAAATCCAAACAGGTGTTCATCTCCATCAAAAGACGAGCTCCAAGAATCAAGAAAACTGAAGTCAAACTTATAAATGCCAGATTGAAGCAGTCACAACAAACAGATCCTGATCCGTCAGAGCAGTTAACACTACACTTGCGAAGACTCAAGGTACCTGTCCGTGGCACTTCAACAATCAACAGAGTTGACACGATCGTGAGAGATCTAAATCAGCTCAAGAATCCAAAGTATTCCGAAGGCCGCCCTGAACCAATCATGCGTCGGCTAATCTTCGAAAACTTTGGAGGGGGTCCTGTATGCTGTCAAAAAATGGCAAAACGCTACGGAATCCTAAACCGAAGACAGGCTCTCATCCCGGAAGCCTCAATTCAAAATACAAACAGTTCAAAACCCAAAGACACCAGGTCCAGATCTTACAAGCAGATGCCAGAGCCCAGACTCTACAAGCTAAAGCCAAAATCGAAGACCACAATGTTTTGAAAGGATACAAGCGGCTCAGAACTTCAAATCAGAGGAGTCTCAAACTCCATCAAACATAGTGAGACGCGACCCTCATGAAAGAGGAGACGCAAGCCTCACAAGACCTCGAGACGCGACCCTCATGAAAGAGGAGACGCAAGGCCTCAAGACGCGACCCTCATCAACAAGGAGACGCGACCCTCAAGAAACGCGAGTCTCAGCTCAAAGCCAAGGCGCGGGTTTCAAGCCAAACAGGCGACCCCCGCGTCTCAACCACTGCCGCGTCAGCAACGACCCCCGCGTCTCAACCACTGTCGCGTCAGCAACGACCTCCGCATCAGCAATCCCACCCTCGCGTCTGTGTCAGTGCTGCGCCCACTCGACCCTCGCGTCTACTCCAATACAACGACCCCCGCGTCTACACCACCTTCGCGTCTGCCACATCAACTCCAGACTCGCGTCTTCAAGCTCACATGAGCCTCGCGTCCAAGCCAGTGTCTTGGCCCCCAAGTCACCAAATGCCCTATAAATAGCCCCCCCATGCCATGGGTGCTAGAGGCCGAATTTTTGAGAGAGAAATTCAGCCAAGGGTAAAATCTTCAACCCTTCTTCAACCTCTTGCTCATCCTAGGCTTCTCTAAGAGCAATCTTGGATCGAAGAAAGGAAGAGAAGAGTGTTAATCTTGATTCTCAATCTTGAAAGAGAAAGACTGAATCCTTCTTTATAGAAGTTGATCCTTTCTCTAGTTTCCTTGGGTGTTTTGAAAACTTCCCATTGAATCTTCAATCAAGATCAAGAACAAGACCAATCAAAAAGAGAGAGATCAAACCCACCAAAGAGCTTTGAGGTGTCCGGATCGTCCACGAGACCCCATATTCCACATCTCCCGCTACCAAGAAGAACCCAGATCTAAACAAAGGGGGATATCTCTCTTACCATAGAGATCATCTCCCTCTTTTGTGGTTTCGTGAAGAATTTTGTTGTAATCTTGTTGTAATCTTGTTCTTTTTATCAATAGAAGAAGAGACTCTCATCATCTTTGCTACATCTTTTTTCTAACCTAAACAAAAGATGGCGACTCCGCTGGGGACTAGCTACTTCACAAACGAAGAAGTGGTGGCGCAATCCGACACCAAGCTCATCGGGACCAAAGTCGAAACACTTGTCGTGGAGTTCAACCAAGCAAGGTATGAAGCTCTATTGTCTGCAGGTGATTCAAGCCTGAAGACTATCAAAAGGGGCCGCAAGGTCTCTACGACATCGACTATCTCTCTCTCTCTCTCCAACTCCGAAGAGGAATCCTCCCAAGAGGATGGCCGGAAGTTCTCCAAGAAAATACGACGAACAAGCCCTAGGGTTGCGCCGAAGGCATCGTCAAATCTTACCGTCAATTTTGGTGAGGGATACACTCTTCAACTCGGGGATCAATCACAATCCCGCCGAGCTCGAAGGAACGTGGACCGTCACCAAAGGCGCAAAGCCCGACGTGTAGAGAACGCTCTTCGGAGAGAAGCAATGGAAAAGTTGGGAAAATCAACCCATCTCCAAGAACCAAGTGATGATGACCAAAATCAAGATGAGGCTAGCCATGGCTTCGAAGATGCAAATGGCCAACCATGCGTCCAAGTCAGGGCCCCAGATACGCGGGTCTCATGCAAGTACCCTCAAGACAAACTAAAGAGAAATGAGACGCAGGTTTCATGTGGCAAACGCCACCCTCGCGTCCCAAGCTTGGCCGTGGAGACAAGAAGCTCACACGAAGACCACTGCCGCACCCAAACTCAAGTCAACAAGACGCGGGTCTCATCCAGAAATGGTCATCCTCGCGTCCAAGGCAGAGCCGGACAGACGCGAGGCTCAAACTGCCACCACCGCGTCTCATGGGACCCTCGCGTCCACAATGGCTGCCACCCTCGCGTCTGCATGGATAGCCATCCTCGCGTCTGCATGGATAGCCATCCTCGCGTCTGCATAGATAGCCACCCTCGCGTCTGCACTCAT
>JBEKMY010000192.1:0-4224 GCA_049523355.1 Smithella sp.
GAAATATACACAAATTTTACCGGAGAAAATAAACAGAACATAAAAAAATAACGATTTAAAAAATCCGAGCCGATTGGAAGATGGTCACTGTGCCCAAAATGACTTTTTCTACAGGCTCGTTAGCAATACAGGAGTTAAGAAATGGTCAAATTGACCGACTTGGAAAAGAAAGTATTGAGATATTGCTCAAAGAAATGGTTTAGAAATCCGGCGGGTATTTCCGCCCTCGATTTGAATCGTGATTTTCATCTTACCAATGAAGAAGCCATGGTTCTGTTTGAAAAATTGGTGGAGCAGCAGTTGGGCACCATAAATGCTAATGTAATCCTCCATCAAATCTCTTTTAGTGTTGGAAAAGAGACGGGAATGCCTACGGACAAAGAGGTTATCACCCACATATTCTTTCCATCGAAAGACGTTTTGGCTCAGCACTTTTACAAATCAACTCTCTCCAAGAAAGACATCCCCGAGTACAGTAAGCGATTGCACTTGGGAGCAAATCAAGTTGGCATGGTCTTTTTCAAGGAAGAAGTTCTGCGTAAGTATTTCGATCATCCTGAGAAGTACAATATAAACGACACATTATCAGGTGGTGGCTTAACGGCAAATTGTAAAAATGATAGCGATGAATATCTATATGTAAGGTATGGAAAGAAGCTGGTCAATAATGGTAGAGTTGCCGTTGTAGCAATATACAAAGATTTAGCAATGATGAGCTCAAATGAACAAAAATATTGGAGCTCATATGAGATTAAAGAATTTCAGGCCGATCCGGATGACAAGAATTTTCAAAGGTTTCTTTTGAGAACTTATGAAGGTGAGTTCGTTAATTTTCCAAATCCAATCGCCGATTTGTCAAATGCGATCGATTCTGTGAACAAGTTTTTCGGTAAGGAATCGCTCTTTCAAAAAAATGAAAACATCCATCTTCACCAGCCAGTTGAAAATACTAAGAAGACATACTGTGATTCGTGTTCTGAACTCTTTAAGCTAGTTGGACCGGATAACATCAAAAAGAGAGCACTGAAAGAGTTTCTGCTGAAAAAGTTAAGAGTCACAGATAGTGAACTCTTAGATAAAGTCACGGGACGTGATTTGAGTACCTTCCAGTTGCTACAGCTCCTTGAAGCCAAAGTCATAGAAAACAAAGATCTGACGAAACGAATTGAGACAATAAAGAAACTCAGGATTGAGGCGGATCATAAGATATTAGATGAAGGAAACGAGGAAAGTAATTACACATAACAGTTTAACTTGCTCTGCGATGAGACTGCCCATTTTCTAAAAGAACTTGCGATGAAATTGGAAAGAATCGAAAATTCTGGTTGCTAACCAAAGCAATATAGCTGAACGCTATGCGACGGCTGAGTCTTTAGAAGAAACGAAGATCAGATGTTAATTATTTGGCATGAAGGATAAGGAGGAGAAACGTAAATGATAAAACGAATAATATTAGTCTTATCTATATTTATTTTAGGTAATTTGATTTGTAATGCCCCTTATTCTTCAGCAACAGAGACGACTACCTTTTTTAATCAAAAGTGGCTTAAGACTGTCGTTTCAGTAGAAATGATTAATGATAAAAAGGAAACAAAACCGATTGGTACGGGGTTCTTTGTTCAAACAAACAATAACCATATCTTATTAGCCCGGGTGGCCACCCAAAATCCCCCACCTATGGCCACTTGAAAATCCCCCACCTATCGGTTGCTTTTAAGGCCTGAAAACAGGTTTTCAAAAGCATCTTCACAAGCGGTCAGCAGAACGTTACAGACTCCCATTTTACATAAGTACATGGGAGCGAGATCAAGCGCAAAGTGCGCGTGGATCGCAAGACGATCCGCAAGTACGCCCGTATAGCAGAAAGTAACGAGCAGGCCACCGGCAGTATATCAAAATCCCCCGGGGTGGCCACCGGCACCGAGGCCGTCACCCGTCAAAATCCCCCACCCCGGCCACCGGCGTCTCCAGTGCCTGCGTCGGCATCTGAGGATGAACAGATACTGGCCCATGCTCGCTCAGCCTGTGAGCATCACCGTTTATGGATTGAGGAACAGGTACGCTTGGGGCGCAATGCCGTAGCCATTTATCAGGATCTGGTTGAGCGGTTTGCCTTTGAGCATAAATACAACAGCGTGAAACGGTTTTGCCGTGCACTGCGCAGAAAAAATCCCATCCAGTATGACCGGCTTGAGTTTCCGCCTGGTGAGGAGGTACAGGTGGACTACGGTCTTGGTGCGCTTACCCGCAAACCCGGCACAAACACATACCGCCGTCCGCGCTTGTTTGTCATGACGCTGAAGTACTCCCGCCGCTGTTTCCGCAAAGTGGTCTGGAAATCCAGCAAAGAGGTGTGGGCCAAACTGCATGAGGAGGCATTCCGGTATTTTGGCGGAGTTCCCCGATATGTGGTTCTGGATAACTTGAAGGAGGGGGTCATCAAGCCCGATCTCTATGAGCCGGAGTTAAACCCGCTGTATGCCCTTGTGCTGGCTCATTACGGCGTTGTGGCTGATCCTGCACGCGTAGCAGATCCTGATCGCAAGGGCAGCGTTGAAAACGCGATCCAGCACACCCAGAACACAGCACTGAAAGGCCGCCGGTTTGAAAGCATCGAAGAACAGAATCAGTGGCTGATGCATTGGGAAGAGCGCTGGGCCGCCGTGCGGATTCACGGCCGGACGAAACGTCAGGTACAGGAGATGTTTGAGGAAGAAAAGCCGTTTCTTGGGAATCTGCCCCTCAACAGTTTCTCCTATTTTGCGCAGGAAACCCGCACGGTGCAGGATGACGGCACCATTCAGATCCATGACTGCTATTACGCCGCATTGCCTGCCCGACTGCATACCAAAGTTATTGTGCGAATTTATGAACATGAGATTGAAATCATTGATCCCCGGACGATGGAAGTTGTGCGGCGGCATATGAAGGGCACCCGCAAAGGTATGGTCTTTATGGAGGAAAAAGATCTCATTTTCAACCCTTCACGTCAGACGTGCTACTTGCTGGCTCAGGCTGCCGCCATCGGACCCTGTACGGAAAAGCTGTGCAAACAACTATTTGAGGGAGAGGGTCGGCTGGGGCACCGCCGCATGCAGGGCATCGTTGCGCTTGCCCGCAGGCACTGTGCCGTCCACATTGAGCAGGCCGCCCGGATGGCACTTGAGCGGGGAATTTACACATGCAAAACCATCAGAAAACTGGTTGCCGGTATTGCCGGAGCGAATTTGGCCGGCAAGGAGAAGGCGTCAGCCGAATTTACTCAGGAGCACAGCCTCATTCGTTCACCGCAGGACTATGCCCTGTTTTTTGAAACCCATGCGGCCGGCAACGGTCGTAAACCCAATACACTTCAGTGAAAGGAGTAATTATGAGAACTATTGAAGAGGTTGAAAAACAACTCCGGGCGCTGCATTTACACGGCATGGCCCAGACTCTGCAGGCCCGCTGCCTGCAAGCACAACACAGCGGCGGAATAAACGTGTTTGATGTACTGACGCAGCTTGTGCAAGATGAACTGGACTGCCGGCACTCGCGCTTGATTGAGCGTCGGTTCAATAACTCCGGGCTGGATGAACGAAAGATTATGCAGGATTTTGACTGGTCGTACAATCCCCGGCTGCCCAAACAGGAGATTCTGGAGCTGATCAGCGGAAAGTTTGTACAGGATGCCGGGGATGCTCTCTTAATCGGCCACCCCGGCACCGGTAAAAGCCACATTGCCAAGGCCGTTTCTCATGCTGCGATCCAGTCCGGTTATCAAGTTGCCTACCGGGAAGCACAGTGTTTCTTTGAAGACATCTTTGAAGCTACACAAACCGGAAGGCGCAAAAAGCTGTTCAAGCTGTTCTGTGGCGCCGATCTGCTGGTTATTGATGATCTGTTCCTGAAAAAACGTCTGCCGCAAACCGCTACCGATGATCTGCTCGATGTGATTCTGGAGCGCTATCGACAAAGGAAAAGCTCACTGATTACATCAAACAGGCCGATTGAGGATTGGGGAAAACTGCTTGGCGATAATGCGGCGGCTTCGGCCATTCTTGACCGATTGTTGCACCGAGGTCATCTCTTGAAATTTGAAGGTAAAAGCTATCGGCTCAAGGAGGCTTCTAAAAGACTTGCATTAGAAAAGAAAAAAAACTAAATTACACCCGTTCTGCCGACCACCGGGGTGGGGGATTTTGACCCGGCCACAGGTGGGGGATTTTCAAGTGGCCATCCGGG
>JBEKMY010000193.1:0-2571 GCA_049523355.1 Smithella sp.
ACTTCAACAGCGTCATTTAAATTGCCATTGCTAAAGCTTTGCTGTGCCTTATTCCATTCATCTGTGGCGGAAAGGAGCCCGGCTTTGGATTCGGTAAATTTTTCGGCTGTTATATTAGCTGGCAGTTTTTTGGCTTTGGAAAGAACGTCCACTTTCCTGTGAATATCTTCAAACATCTTGGGGATTCCCTGATTTATTTCTGCCCATTTTTTGGTCAGATCTTCTTTTTTGACTTTAGCGGCTGCCAATACTTCCTTGGCCTCACCGGCAAGAGTTTTCGCTTCTCCTAAAACGGTTTTGTATTCTCCCTTGAAAAATTTTTCTTTTACGGTAGCAAGTGTGTCTTCAAGTGATTTTACATCATCAGGAACAATCCCGATTGCTTCAGCCTTTGTCACATTTACAGCTTCTTCGGCAGCTTTAATTGCAACATCCGCCTCTTTTTTATAGCAGGAACAGGTCATTAAAAAAGATATAATTACAAGTAGGACAATAACTAAACCAATTACAATTTTCTTCATTATAATTAATCCTTTCATGATTTGTATTTGTTCTGAAGCATGGAAATGATTTCGCTTCAAGCAGGAAACAGATTTTCGATTTCCAAGCCGTCATAATTATTTCTTTTGCCTGTAATTTAGCATAAAATCACAGTTTTGAAAAATAAAGATTTCAGGAAGAAAATAATAATTAAGGACAGTCTTTACATGCACTGTCGAATGAACTTCTTTTTAGAATTCAGAACTCTTTTTAAGGTTTTCCCTATCCACCGATCGCGGATTTGTAATCATTAATAATCCTGACACTTGGCGGAGAACCGACAATGGGCAAATTGATAAATTTCAAAAGAGAGGTCTGAAATTTTTGGAAATATTCATGGCCGCGTTTCGGATTGGAAGAAGGAAGTTCCAGCGTCAGCGTAAAGATGTTGCGTTCGTGGCCGGCATAATTGCCGAGCGATCCGGGATAATAGCCGAATTTTTTCAAGGGATGGGGTATTTCTTTGCAAATGTGTTCCATCCATTCTTCAAATGAATTTAAGTCTGATGAAGGGCTGTCATAATCAAAAAAATTAAGCGGCGAATGCACCGACAATATTTTTTGCGGTTTGAATTTTTTAATCAATGCAATCTGAAACTGCGTTTCCTGTTCCGATGCAGGCTTTATTCCCGGATAATAGCGTTTATTTTTTTTCGTCTTTGTTACCCATTGGCGCATTGCGCTGGCCATCCAATCTCTGGTGGGGAAATTTCTGTTGATATCGACACCATTGGTATTGGTTCTTGTCGGCGGTACCGATAAAAAACCGTCGGGATTGAGCAACGGCGCGATAATGATGTGTTTGTCCTGAAATAATGCAGGATTTTCTTTAACATAATGGGCGAGTTTTAGCATTAAATATACGGCCGGCAGTTCATCGCCGTGTACGCCGCCAAAAAATAAAATGCAGTTATCGGTTTGATGGCCAAATTCAATATATATAAGCGGGTGATTATTTTTTGTGAGCCGGTAATATTCCCATTGAATATTACCGGGTTTTATGTCCGTCCATCCGTAAATGGCGCTTTGTTTTTCCAGTTGGGCAATGAAATCTTTATATTCCTTTGAGGAAGTATCGTTGGCCCATGCCCGGGATGGTAAAGCTTGAAGGAAAAGCGATACGGAAAAAAAACACCAAAGTAAAATAACTATTTTACCGGCAGATATTTGATGACATAAAATTTTTTTTGCAGCAGCGATGTAAATAGGATTATTATCCTTTCTCTCAGATTTTACGACACAACTTTTACATATTGACGGTGGCGGCACCCTATTGGTCCGGAACATAATGATTCCAAAGAAATTTATTATGTCTGTGGCCGGGCTTGCCCGGCGGGAAAATAACGTGATGGATATAGCGTAAGTTAAACACAAAATCAAATCTAAAATTTGGGAATTCATATAAAAACGTTATTGATTAATAATTCAAAGATTGAATGATTTTCAGGACTAATAAATTGAGTCAACTATCATGATTTACCTCTGGGCAAAAAGTAGTTCGATGTGTCAGCATAGCATAAATAATACGAATCAATTTGTGCGCCGTAACCAGGACAGCTTTTTTATAGGGCAATCCCTACGCTGTCATTCCCGCACGAGATTGCTACGAACGCTTACGTGAATTCGCAATAAAAAAGTATTCGGAGTGAAAATGGCTGAAGGAAAAAGATTAACCTGCGCAAAAGAAATCGAAGCCTATCCGGGAATGAGCATGGAGACAGCCCAGGAGCATAATTTTCCGATCGCCAGATTCGGGCGGCTGGTCCGGGCGAACGTTGACGATCTTGATAAACACGTTTCTGAAACCGCGAGGAAGCAGAACAAGAGGACAAGAAATGAAAAAATATAAATTTCCCGATCGCATTGCTTTACTCAAACGATCGTTTTGTAAAGTAAGACGATATTATAGCTTGTTGCCTCATAAATAAATGTTACCGAGCGGAACATATAGAGAGTAAACGTTGCCTCATAAAAAATGTTACCGAAGCCTGGTAATTTTTTTGAGTTTCATTTGCAGGACATTGTTTAACT
>JBEKMY010000194.1:0-2543 GCA_049523355.1 Smithella sp.
TCCGCATTCATCACACAATTGCGTTGATTCCATGGGAGCTTTCAAAAACTCAATCGATACCTTGGGCGACATACGGCTGGCGACAATCGGATAACCCATCGCCGGTGTAATCAGGACGCCGTTTGGACAAGGCTGGCAATATTCGCAACGACGGCAGAATACCTTGCCTAATTCCTGCCTGTATTTCTCCATAAGTTCCAAATCATGGCCGGTGATATCATTTGGATGTTCATATATGGATATGATTTCATCAATCGACTTCTCCGAATCAAAACCGGGAATGGGTATAATATCGGAGAACTGCCTGAGATATTTAAAAGCCAGAGCGCCATTATCAATTACGCCGCCGGCAAATGGTTTCATGACAATGGTTGCAATCCCCTCTTCCCGGCAATATTTATGCAACTCGTCTTTCGCTTCCTGTTCGATAAAATTAAAAGGAAACTGAACAGAACTAAACAGCCCAGTTTTCGCCAGTTTAACGGCCATCTGCAAGTTATGAGAAGAAACACCCAGGAATCTGATTTTCCCTTCCCGCATTGCTTTTTGGGCTTCGCCCCATGCTCCGCTTTCCTGTTTGATTTTTCCCCACTCTTCATCATTGGCCACCTGATGAAATTGATACAGATCAATATAATCGGTTTTCATTGCCTTGAGACTGTTTTCGAGATTTTGCCGAAATCCTTCGGCAGTGCGCTGGGTCGTTTTTGTTGCGATTATTATTTTGTCGCGGAGGCTGGATAACGCCTGACCGATTTTAGCTTCGCTGTCGCGGTATATATTGGCGGTATCGTAAAAAGTTATTCCCCGATCAAACGCATGGCGCAATACTTTCACGGCTTCACCGGTTTGCAGGCGGATTATCGGAATTCCGCCAAAACCAACCGCTGAAACTTTTAAACCGGTTTTGCCTAAGTTGATAGTGTTCATATACTCTTCCCTGCCTGCGATACTTGTACCATATCTTAAGTTAGAGTTAAACCACTTTTTGGTAGTGGGTCAGTTTGAAATGAAATATTTTTGGGTCAAGATATATCCATGATTATATTCTTGATAAAAGAAAAGAAGGTGGTAATATGAAAATATGCAAAAACCTATTGATTTGTGGCTTTGTTTGGTCGGAATTGTGGCGGGGATTATTATGTGGTTAATTCCCAAAACAGCCCTTTCTATAACCATATCATTGATAACTATATTTTTTTTATTGTGGCATCCTGTTTGGAAATTTTGGGGTATAGAAAAAAGACTATGGAGAAGAATATTTGCTGAAGTATTATTAGCAATTCTTGTTTTTGGATTGGGATATTTTGTTTGGCCTGTTAAGCAAGAGCAAATTCCACCTCCAACAACAAATGAAAGACCGTACTTTGTAATTTACGGTTCACCTACAATAAAGACAAATCCTAAGTTTCAGCTAGAAATAAACAACATAAATAATATCGGTAAACATGCCGCCATTAATCTATACCATAGAGTTATTGTTATAGGTAAACAGTTTCAAGGAAAACCATCAATTTCTGAATTTTCTTCAGCCAATGAATATCCTCCCAATATTCCCCATTTTGCATCGGTAGATATGGGATTCTGTGAAAATGTAGACCCTTTCTATATAGTGTTTGCAATTAGATACGAAGATAAAGAAATACTATCAAAAAAATATTATAAAATATGGTATTATAAAATGAATGATGAATGGAAAGGTGCTATAAAAGGAACAACACCCCCACCCTTGGTTTATGCAAGTCTTGAAGAAAAAGAAAACATCATCAACCATTTAAAGCAAGAGTTAAAAGATTATCTCAAATAAGGGTGATAATTTCTTCCAAACTCCAAACATGATCTGTAATCCCCGCCTCCATTGCCGGCGTTACCCTTAAACTTTTATGAACACGGCGAAAATTATAATACATATAAAAAAGCGATAAATGATGAAGCTGCAAAACAAGCTGTAAATGTTGTTCCCGCTTTTATTTCCCAATGACTAAAATTACAAAAGAGTCCTTAATTTGAACGGGTCTCGGCTTCGGATTTTCGACAGTCGGTTCCGGCGCCTCGGCAAATTCCGCAGCGGGCAGATAGATATTATGAGTTTTCGTATCTATTGCCATCGTGCGAGCTCCACGTTGAGTCGGCACGATTTGAGCTACTTCAAACCTACCCGGAGCGGATTGCGCTACTACCGTTAAAGTGCCTTCGCCGTTTGCGCTAAACGCCAGACCCGTTTCCCGGTCAAAACCATTGCCATCAACACCTGAACCGATCGGTACCGCGGCAATTAATTTCCCTTTGTTCACATCCAGAACTGTCATCACTTTGTTGTGGCATCCGGAAAAGACACGGTGATTTTCTATATCCAGACCCATGCCGGTCGGCTCCTCGCACGGTTTCAATGAAAAACTTCCTGATACGGAAAGACTCTTGCCGTCAATTTCAGCGACCTCGGCGGTGTCTTCGATATTAACATAGACCTTTCCCTTTTTATCAGCCGCGGCAAATTCAGGCTTGCCGCCAAGAGCAATTACAGCGTTAATTTTTCCGGAGAC
>JBEKMY010000195.1:0-2523 GCA_049523355.1 Smithella sp.
AGCACAGGAGGGCTTTGACGTAGTTTTTGGACGCAGGGTTGAAAGGCAGGACAGGTTTTGGAAACGACTGTCTTCCCGTTTATTTCATTGGTTCTTCGGATATATGATAGATCAGAAAAGCGACGCAGCCCAGGCGAATTTTGGAATTTACATTCGTAAGGTTGTAGATGTGGTTAAAATGCTGCCTGAACAGCCCCGTGTCTTTCCTCTTCTTGTTCGATGGACAGGCTTCAAGATTGCAAGCATTGATATTGTACATGACAGGCGCGCCGAAGGCAAATCCAGTTATACCCTGATCCGCCAATTATCTTTTGCTATCGATACCATTATTTCCTATTCCAATAAGCCTTTAAAACTTTGCGTTCAGTTCGGGTTCTTCATGGCTTTTGCGGCTCTTTGCTATGGAGCATGGTTATTTATTCGTTATTTTTTATTTGATTATATACCTACCGGTTGGACCAGTATGATGGTTTCATTATTTTTCTTATCAGGAACTCTCCTTTTCGGGATGGGAATTCTGGGCGTTTACATCGGCCGGGTTTTTAACCAGGTAAAGGGAAGACCTCTTTATATTGTAGAAGACCGGACACGGTTATCTGTTAAAGACGATTCTTTATAAAAGTCTACCGCAGCGTTGTTTTTCGGATTACGAAGAATCGGGGAAGAAGAATGAAACTGAAAGATTTGTCGATTTCCCTTTCTGCAATAGATGAGGAGCGCTTTGGAATTAAGACGGCCAAGGTTGAGAATGTGGAACTTCATGATATCCCGAATATCATGAGATTCTGCGAAGAAAATGAGGTGCGTTTATTGCTGGCTCGCTGCCCTACCAATGACCTGCCGGCGGTGCAGGAACTGGAACGAAAGGGCTTTTTGCTTATGGATACGCTCATATATTACTCATGTAATCTCAGAAAAAATCCTCCTCCGGCATATGTCTCTGAGATCAGGATCAGGTCCTTCATATCCGGTGAAGAAGAAATTATTAAAGCCACAGCGGCTGAAGCCTTCGATGGCTATCTTGGGCACTATCATGCAGATAGCCGGTTGGATAGAACAAAATGCAATGAAACTTATGCGGACTGGGCATACAAATCCTGCCTTCATAAAGAAGTTGCAGATCTGGTGTTTGTTGCTGAATTGAAAGATAAAGTTATAGGGTTCGGTACGGTTCGGGAAAATAGTTCTGATGAAGGGCAGGTCATCCTTTTCGGCATTTTAAAGGCTTACCAGGGCATGGGCATCTACCGTATGATCCTGATGAATTGCATGAAATGGTGCATTGACAGAAACATGGAAAAGATAATAACCTCTACCCAGATCACCAATCTGGCAGTTCAGAAGGTATGGATTCGCCTCGGTTTCGAGCCAAGCCGTTCCTATTATACTTTTCATAAATGGTTTGCAGAAAATTCATAATATATCATTATGTTAATATTTTGCAGGGGGATTACCGCACAGGCGAAATTCATGAAAGTCGAATATCTTGAAGAGAGGGAAACATTAAAAAACTTTCAGGCATAATAGCAAGCGGCATTATCTTTTTTATTTGCATGTATTACATTATTCATTCCTTTCAGTGGAGTGTTGTTATTCCACTTCTGACACATGCGGATTGGAAATGGTTGCCCTGCACGGTTGTGGGAACGATTCTTTGTTTTTGGCTGTTTCGAACCATGCGTTGGTTTGTTTTGTTGAAGGCTTCGGATATCCATATTGATTTTTATCGTTTGTACATGGTGTGTTCCATGTCAGTGGCTTTTGCTTTAATTACGCCATTTCAGTCCGGTGAAGCTTTGAAGGTGGAACTGTTAAAAAAAACCGGTTCTCTGGAGAGGATTCCCGGTTACGGTATATTTATGACGGAGAGGATTCTCGATTTGACGGTTGTTTTGCTGATGGCCTTATCGGGAATAATTTTCGGCGCATCGAAATTACTGGATAGAAGAGTAATTCTAATTGTCGTTGTTTTAATGATTATTTGTTTTGCATTTTTTTTCGTAATTATCCGGCACATACCTCCGGCTAATGTCGTTGGGCGTTTTTTTCAACCACTTAATCAGTGCGTAAGAAGCGGGAAGATTATGGCGACAGTCGTCATTTTGACAATCGGAGGCTGGTTATTCATTGTTCTGGGCTGGTATGCCAGTTTGCGCAGTATTTCCATTTCAGTGAATCTTTTGGATGCCGCTGCAATGACTGCCATCACTACCCTGATAGGTATTTTCAGTTTTATCCCCTTGTCGCTTGGCATTAATGAGGTAAGTATTTCTTCTTTTCTCGTTTATCTCAAGCAGGATATTCCTGTTGCTCAGGCAGGCGCCTTGATAATCAGGGGCTATAGCGTAATAACTTTGATTATGGGATTTGTTGTGTTCATTATCTGGAAGTTAGTCCTGCATCGGAAAATGGATTCCGATTACAATTGATCGATTAATTTTTATAGAACAATAATAACGTTCCAACAAGAGGCTACCATTCAAAATAGAAGATAAAAGGGAGGATACATGGCGAACAATAAAA
>JBEKMY010000196.1:0-2516 GCA_049523355.1 Smithella sp.
TTCTCTTTCAGAGCCATTTCAAATGCGCCGAGCTTAAAGTTTTTAACCTCTCCGTCGGAAGAGCGGGTACCTTCCGGAAACATGAAGATAGAACTTCCCTCACGCAGGTGGATTGCACACTCCCGCAACATCTGTTCAATGCTTTCCTTGTCGCCGCGTTTCAGTTTAATGTAGCGGTTAAGCGTCATATTCCAGCCGACGAACGGCACTCGGAACATTTCAGATTTGGATACCCATTTATAGTGAAAAAAAAGCCGGAAAGCAACCAGGATATCCATCTGAGACTGATGATTGGAGACAATCATATAAGCTGTGTCTTTCCTGACATTTTCGCGACCTTCGATGCGAATCCACCAGGCCGGCATCATCCAGGTATAAATCGAAGCCCAGAAGCAAGTGAACAAATGCAAAAGCCGCAGACGGCGGTCAAAGGGATAAGAAACGATGCGAAGAAGCAGGGCCATTAAAAACAGAAGGCTTGACGTCAAAGCGATAAAGACAAGAAAAATAGCACTCACCAGTCGTTTTAGCATATCAAATCCATTTATTCATGATTTTAAAAAACACTTAACGGGTAGGAATATAGAAAGAAGTAATATCCGTGTCAATAAAATATTGATGGAGGAAAGGAATAATAGCTTCTTTGCAAGGATTTAAATGTAATGCGTTGAACTGAATATAAAAACGCAGACTCCTGCGTATGTCTCCGGAATATTTTGATCATTTCACGGCAATACCATCTGAAACTTATTTAAGCAATGGAAAGGGGTCGATAAAACCATTAAAGTAATAAGTTTTTCTACCATAATAATTAAAAAATAATTGACATATAAACAATACTTCCTTATATTTTACATCATAAAAATAAATTAAGGAAGTATACAAAATGAAAAGATTAACATTCTTGCTTTTGTTAGTTGCACTTCAAGTTATTTTATTTGTAGTGTTAGGGTGCAGTAATTCAACCTCCGAGAAAAATGCTGCCAAAGAAAAAGAATTGTTGGAATCGTTAAGTAAGGAAAGTAATGATTTTTGCAATAAAGAAGAATATAAGAGATTCTTTATAAAATCACCATGTTATGCTAACGATATTACTGCTGAACAACTTTCTGATAAAAGCATGATTCAAGATGCTGAAAAAAATGATTTTTTGAAATATCGTGAAGAAGTATCATCTATCGATAAAAAATTCAGCGATATTTCGCAAACCTACGGAGACTCAAAAGATAAAGAATTCGGTCTGTTTCTTGAAAAGTATAGCATCAAGAACAAAAGAAAAGCCAGCCTTGATTTTGCTGAAGGGAAAATAACATGGGGAGAGTTCAACAAAATCAGAAAAGAAGTTGCTCAAGAGGGAGAAAGAGAAAGAATTCGTATTTATGGCAAGCAATAGCTTAGGACAGAGCCGGCATATTCAGATGGTCTGTCATAAATGTTTTACCGTTACTATCTCTTTGGCTGCAATTCACAGTGTGAAGATTTTTAAAGTCGTTTGTTTGTAGACAAGAAATAAATTTAATTTCTGACTCTTCAAGCAGAATGTAAGCAATTTGTGACGCTCAACGTTACAAACCTTTTCCCGTTTTCAGGCAGATGATTACGACACGGTCTTTTAATCCGGCAATCCATTCTTTCGGACTATTAGGGTAACAATTCCTTCTTTCATTATGCATTATGATTAATCTTCATTAGTTATTTTCAAATAAAACTTGGTTATTTAGTTTAATAACCAATTATGGTTGACAAAATATTTGATATTTTATAATAATTTAAGTTGTGCTATTTAAAAATAGCTTTATTTTTTATTTATTATGTCCTTCAAAGAGCGGAGTTGTAGCTATTATCAAGTAACCATTTTTTACAGGTGTTATAATTAATCTCCAACAACTAAAAAATCGTAATTTTTACATAATGATTTTGAGCGATGCGATCATCTTCGTGATGGCAATAGTTTTAGCATATTTGTTTCGCTTTGAATTTGTTCTTGATTCCAATAATATACGGCAAATTTTATTTCTAATTTTATGGATGGTCCCGCTAAAAATTGTTGTTTTTCTTGCTTTCGGCATTTATCGCGGCATGTGGCGTTTTACCAGTATTAAAGATTTCTGGCTGCTGGCCCAAGCTTGTGCATTATCATTACTTCTGATTATGGTCATCATCCTTTTTACAGAAAGATTTGCGGGATATTCCCGCGCCGTCTTTGTTATCGATGGTTTTTTCTCTTTCTTACTTATTTGCGGGAAACTTATTCTGATTCGTACTTTCTTTGCCTTCTACACAGGCACGGAAAGCATCGCCAATTTTTTCCCCACGTTACCTGCTAAAAAAGTATTAATCATTGGAGCCGGTTCTGCCGGCGAAAAAATATTGCGGGAAACTCTTGATAACCAACAACTAAATTATAGGGTTATAGGTTTCATTGATGATGATCCGGGAAAACAAAAAAGCTTAATTCATCGCACACCAGTTCTGGGCGATATTGAAAAGCTGCCTGATATTATAAAAAAAGTAGA
>JBEKMY010000197.1:0-2510 GCA_049523355.1 Smithella sp.
TGCATATCCTTCAAAGTTTTACGAACCAGATCAACGCTAATTCCGGGATATTTTCGCAGTATATCGGCGACACTGAATGCGCCTGCATATCCTTTTATCGCATCGTGAATCATTGCCGTTTTTTCGCCACGCGGCTGCGGTAACATATCCAGTCTTTCTTCGAATTCCTTATAGGCGCTTCGGAGAACAAAACAAACGTAGTTGATATAGTGCCACGGATCATGTTTTCCCTCATGCCATCTTTCTGAACTTAGTTTCAATGTCTCATAGTATCTTTCTTTGTTTTGTTCGATTATTCGTTCAAGGCTTATAAATCTGCCGACCTCAAATCCCAAATGATAACATTGCAACAGCAGCAACAGACGGGACACCCTACCGTTTCCATCACGGAAAGGATGAATGCATAAGAAATCAAGATTGAACGCCGCCAGGACTATCAGCGGAGAAATTTGGGATGATCTTAGAGACTCCCTCCAGGAATCAATCAATTGCCTCATACACGCAGCAGTCCTGTCCGCCGCAACAGTTTTGAATCTTACAGTAGATTCGCCGTTCCGATGTTTTTCAATGATATCGCTATTCTTTTCTTTATATTTTCCGGCATCCCAAATTTCTCCGCGTGTCAGCCCATGCAATTTCTTGATTGTTTCCTGTGTTATGGATAACTTTGCCCCATTATCATGAATAAGTTTTAACGCATTTCTATAACCTCTGATTTCCTCCTCGGAGCGATCATGAAGAAGTGATTTGCCGAAAACAACAGTGCCCACACGCTTGTTATCAACCTCCACGCCCTCAATACGATTGGACGAAACCGCGCTTTCAATGAGGGCATGTTCTTTGAGAGACTTCAATCTCTGCGGTGATTGTTTTGTATAAAGCTGTTGCCTTCCTTTTGCCTCACTTATCTCCGTGAGATACCATGACGTTGTGATGGGAACCGCATCAAGTTCAGAATAAAACTTTTTTAATGTCATCATATTTGCAGAATTACTCCTTCATCTTTGTTTTATGCTCTTTGTGTTAATTTTCTGTTTCAGCCAGCATTAGTTTTAAATAACTTTTGACCGACCTTTTTTTCTGTATCGTCTTGGGCATACATTCGGCCATAAGCGAACAGCTTTCACAACGCTTGGCATAGACCGGCGCGGGCGTAATTCCTGCATCAATCAAATCATGCGTAAGCTTTGCAACATCCTGCGTTTCTTGCCTTAGCGCTTCGTCAAAGTCAACATCCAGACGCCGTCTGGTTTTACCATAGAATAACGCGCCTACCGGAATGTGCACGTTTAGCATTTCTTCCAGACAAAGCGCCTGAGCGCAGAGCTGGATTTTATCGCTGTGATCAGGCTTGGGCTTGCCCCGCTTATACTCAACAGGAAAGGCCTGCCATGATCCATCAACCTGACGGTGATATTCCACAACATCCGCCTTGCCGATCAGCCCCAGCCGCAAAGATCGCAATGACGCGCCCCGTTCGATGCGCACATCACCACGCGATTCATCGCCTTCATCATGCACATGCTTATGCATGATCCGGCCTTCAGCGGTAAAACGATTTTCAATCCATATCTGTTCAACATGGATGAGCGCGCAGCGGCGCGGACAGTATGCGTATTGTGTCAAGGCTGAAATTGGGACTAGCTCTTCAGGTTCATGATGAATCAATCTTTCATCGGGCATTTTCTTAAACCTTAACTAAGCTACCTTTTGTGGTGTCCCATATCCATAACTCTACGCCAGTGGGAACATTTTCTTTTTTTGCGTTAACGGCATAGTGCGTAAATTTACGTGCCGCTATCACGTTATTCTTTTTCATTGCGGCATCATCTTTCTGGATTTCTATCACCTTGCCGAGGTCAAGAAGAGCATGCGCCGGTGTACAACCGAGCATGGCTTGTCGGACCTTCTGATCCGCATTTGTGTCAGTGCCAACATGTTTGAATACATAGAGACCTCGACATGACATCATCCCCTTGCTGGCGGAACGGTCATGGTCATACATGTTGGCGAGCGCTTCCCAAAGGTTTTTGAGATCGTCATCAGAAAATCCCGTGCCTTTGGCCAGATTGGCGCTGATAAAACCTTTGGCAACAAAAAGTCCATAAGGAATTAACGCCTTGCGGCCCATTGTTCGCAATTTATCTTCTTCTTGCTCATTCTCCCACTTTTCGTAATCTTCCATGGTTTTTGCGTCCTTCACCTTCTCTGCTACAGCCATTCGTGTTATGGATGCGTCCATAGGTAGGATTGGATCAACAGACCGTGCAAAAGAGAACTGTACCGGTCCCCTAACTTGTCCGGCATTGGCACCAGTGCTCATAACAGCACCGAAAGTCCGTACATCGTAAAATGTCTCACACATCCATGCCCGAGCACTACTAACTTGTTTGCGGTTTCCACCACCTTCCGGCTTGCCACCTGTTTCTTGGTGAGCCTTTGTTATATATTTATTTAAATTACTAGCATGCTGGATGTATATAGCGTTTGGTTTGGCTTTTTCAATATCG
>JBEKMY010000198.1:0-2509 GCA_049523355.1 Smithella sp.
TTCCAGAACGCTGCCTATAGACATCATTTTTTCTTTTTTTAGAGATGAGAAATTAATCAGTCCTCTTATTTTTGAGTAAAATCTTTTAATTGGAATAAACATATTTTTCTCCTCCTTAATTTGATAATGCTTGCACCTTTAAACTTCTTCCCTCTATGAAATATTATCTCGATTCTTTGTTACCTAAAGGAGCCACAACTTTCCAGAAAAAATCAAATAAATTGTTTATTGTCTCGGCTAGTTTCCATTTCATCCCATGGACATACCAGTTTTGTATGTGCCTGTGCATAATCATTATATAAAGGTCGGCAAAATAATTATTTTCTATATCCGAAATAACCACTCCTCTTTTTTTGGCTTTTACGACTATCTCATTTAATATATCTATTTCTGTCTCCCTTTTATAAGACTTGTTCGCCATAAAGCTTTTCAATGGAACTGTAATAAAAGCCGTAATGGCAAGTTCAGGATTGTCGTCGAAAAAATTCATCGTAACCCAAAATAACTTTCTAAACATCTCGCGTATATCCTCATCAGTGCCCGCAAGATGCATCCTCAACAATGATGCAAGATCGCGTAATTTTTCGTCAATTATTGAAAAAAGAAGGTCTTCTTTTGATGAAAAATATTTGTATATGGTTCCCGTGCTGATTCCACTTTCTTTTGAGATATCACGTATATTAACGGCATGGAAATCTTTCAGGGAAAATTGTCGCAACACAACAGGATATAGACGTTCTTTTAATTTTTCAGGGATTACCGGTTTTTCTGTGATCATAATATCTTTACTTTCCATATTATAACTGCATACAGAATATGAAACATTGTTTGAATATAATTTCCGGATTATTTACTTGTTATTGATACAAATCAATTTTTCTCCCTGACGAAACCTCTTTACACTATTAATTGGGTTGTGAAACTCCAATTTAATAAGACTCGCTGACGATAGGAAGCGTTGGTCGAATTATCCCGCAAAGCGGAGGGTATGAACCTCTCAGTATACTGCATGGTTCATACTCGTGACTTCAAAAATCATTAATTTAGCTGTGCCATCTCCTTCTATACGTCAATCCTGGCCTGTTTTTTTGCCCACTTGATCTTCTGTGGCAATTGTCCGAGACGCTGGAACATGACCCGATGGCCATAAGGCGAACCGGAACCGCACATGTCCGATTTTACACAATCCGGGTTTGCTTTTAATTGAATAGCCCTGTCTCTTCAAATGCCTTTATCTCGTCTTCGGTATATCCCAATTCCCGGAAGACCTCTTTGGTATGATTACCTGTTGACGCTGTCACTCCGGCACTTTTATATACTTGCTTTGTTTCAGAAAACTTGATGGGGTTGGCAATCTGTTTGACTGTCATGCCATTGACAACCGGCAGCTTCACAATCATGCCCCGCTCCTTAGCCAGCGAATCCTCGAAAACTTCTTTCAATGTCATCACAGGTTCCACGCAGGCGTCGGCGTCTTTGAAGATCCCGCACCATTCGTCTTTGTTTTTTTTCTTTATAATAGTGCGGACGTCTTCTTTCACAGCAGCAAGGTCTCTTGGTGTCACGCCCTCCTGTATCAGGTCCGGTCGGTTGATCGCTTGACAAAAATTAGCGAAAAATTGGGGTTCAAGACCTCCGAAGCTGATGTAATTGCCATCTCTGGTTTCATAATAATCATAAAGGGAGCCGCCATTCAGAACCGTTGCCTCGGGCTTGGGTTCTATTCCATCCAGCAGATAGGTGGCGCCGAAAATAGCATTGAACGCAATCATACCGTCGGTCATGGAGATGTCAATGGATTGGCCCTTTCCCGTGGCATTCCGGGATATCACGGCGGCAAGAATGCCAATAATTGCATTATTCGATCGCGAGGCCACATCAGCAATTTGCATCCCCATCAGGCAGGGACCTTGCTCTTTTTTGCCCGAGTAGGACGCGATCCCTGAACGGGCGATATAGTTAATGTCATGGCCAACCCGTGTCGTCATGGGGCCGCTCTGACCGTAACCTGTGAGTGAGCAATAAATAATATTTTTTCTTATGGCTCTCAGGTCCTCGTAGGCAAGGTTTAACTTTGTCATAACACCGGGCCGGAATTGTTCGATAAGAATATCGAATCCGTGTTTAGAAATGAGCTGATGGACGATCCCTAATGCTCGGGGGTCTTTCAAATTCAGAGTGATACAGCGTTTATTCCGTCCCAGAAATGCCGACCCGGCCGAAATATCGGTCCCCGGAACAAAGGGGGGCAGAAGATCTCCCAAATCAGGGCGTGAACCGGAAACTATTCTCAACACGTCAGCTCCCATATCGGCAAGGCACATTGACGCATAGGGTCCGGGCAGCAATGTCGTAAAATCTAGTATTTTGAGTCCATCAAGTGCACCTGGCATAGTAGCTCCTTTTGAATACAAGAAAATGTTGTATATTGCCGGCCTGGATGAACCTTAGCAGGTTAGGGCTTTGTTGGAAACATCGCATAGATAGGGGATATACGTTCCCCCCCCCC
>JBEKMY010000199.1:0-2506 GCA_049523355.1 Smithella sp.
ATCAAGTTCAAGGAAGAAGCGGAAGTAATCCGCATGGCCAATGACAGTGAGTATGGTCTGGGCGGCGCGGTATGGACAAAGGACATCAACAGGGCGTTTCGGGTGGCCAGAGCCATTGAGACGGGACGTATGTGGGTGAATAATTATAACAACCTTCCGGCGCACGCGCCTTTCGGCGGATATAAGAAATCGGGTATCGGACGTGAGACTCATAAAATGATGCTCGAACATTACACACAGAAAAAGAACATCTTTATCAGCCTTACCGAAGATAAGGTAGGCTTCTACTAGAAGGGGCAGTGCAGAGAGCGGGCCATCAGGTAATAACCTGATGGCCGCTTTCTCCCGATATTTTGGAAGGAGGCAAACCCATGGGAAATGAAGGGAAAAAGGCCATGATAACTCTTAAAACAAAAGTGGAGGATATCGTGAATGACTACCCGCAGTCCATAACCTATGGTATTGAGAACGGAGTCAGTTTTGTGTTTTGCGTGGGAGCGTTCCCCACAAGCCTCGGAGACCTTCTGCGCATCAAAAAAATCGCTGATCCGGATGCTTTTGTGAAGGGATTAAACGATTACCTTATTAAGAATCCGAAGAAATGATCAATTTCGTAATTGTTGGGCGACCCTTTGGAGCCGTGGCAATCTGTCTTTTGTCATTCCGGTGAAAACCGGAATCCAGTATTCGGATCGTTCGGGGAACGATCCCTACAATATCCACCTCCGTCGCTGGCGCGACACCTCCGCCAGCGGAGGACAGGCAATGACAATTATTCACTTTTTCAATCCGGCCTTTCATCAATGATGGTTTTTTTCTTACCGCTTGGCGTTATAATCTTTAATTGTCGATAATCAAATGCCGTAGAAATGTAATTTGGAATATGGTACAAGTATTGGAGGACAGGATTGTCCATCCCAAAAAAGCGAATAAAAGTAAAATATTTTAACTTCGGATAATTAGGGAAGAAATGAAAAGAAAAAATTACCTGATGACATTAATTGTCTTATTGATTTTTGCCTGGAGCGCGAGTTGCCCGGCTGCGGATAAAATCGGTTTTATCGATATGCAGGAAATAATGCATGATTCAGTCGCCGGTAAAAAAGCCGCGGATGATTTTCAAAAATCATACGAAAAGAAAAAAGATGAAATTAAATCAGTGGAAGCGGAAATAAAGAAATTAAGAGATGAGTTGGATAAACAAGGTGAATTGATGGCCCGTGACACACGGGATGAAAAGGAATTCGCTTACGAAAAGAAGGTGCGCGATTATCAAATTCTGGTTCAGGATGCCGAAGATGAAATGCGAAAGCGCGATCAGGAGCTGTCTCAAAAACTGACGATGGAAATAATAAAAATTGTCCGCGCTATTGCTAAAAAGGAAAAATACGCTCTGGTTATTGATGTGGCAAACCTGCCGGTTACATACTATGATAGGGGAAATGACTTCAGCAAAAATGTTATCGAAGAATACAATAAAATGAAATAGCGGCGGGATGAATTAGGGCGTTCCCATGTCCTTACCTATGATTTCATAAATGGAGAGTTGATTGTGTCTGTAAGAAAGATTATTGCTTTGATTATTTTTTGGTTGCTTTGTTCGACCATTATGTCTTTAAATCCATGTTTTGCTGAGGGACTCCGTTTCCCACCTGAATCAGAAGATGAATTCTTAGGACATTTTACATACGAAATTCCGTTCAATGCTTGGATAAGCAAGTTAAGACAACTGTTACCTAATAAAAATTACGCACTCGAATTTAGAACGAATAGAAAATATGAAGTTGTTTTTTTATTGCGTGTTGAAAAATCTCTTGAAGACTGTAAGAATGAACATGAGTTTTGCAGTGATCGAATAGTTGCAGTTTTAAAAGTTCCCAAACGTACCTCCGATGAAGGGATATTCTTTGATTGTCAATTAAAGAAGAAAAAACATCAATCAAATGAAGTTGTTTTTGGTTTGGTAAAAAGTAGAGAAGTGCCGGGATATTATTCTCCTCGTTTGGCGTGGCTTGTCAAATTTGACACGTTGACATTTGAGCCTGTGGACAGAAAATCTGTGAAATGCGCTTTGTTTGGCTTAGACGAGGAAGAGTAAGAAAGATAATCAGGGTTCACAGCGCCCTATTAAATAGAACACTGGATTCCCGATCAGGTCGGGAATGACAAAAGGAAAGAGAGAGCCTCAATGACAAATAGCGACTGAATACAGGCCTTCGCCGGTATGACAAAAGGTTTTGATGAAACGACGAATTAACATATTAGCGGTACTGATGCTGGCTTTGGCGATGGTTAAAATAAATAGAACGGCCCTCGAATTCCCTTAAACTGTTTTGTCATTATCTGCTTCCCAGTAATCCTTAAAAGATTCTGCCCCGCTTATAGCATCGCTGCATTTTTCCGCGGTTTTTTTATATTCATCTTTTGCTTTGACTAAAAGCTTATCTGTATTGCGGGCAATATCTTCACGCATCTCTTTACCGCTTTTGGGCGTAAACAAAATCCC
>JBEKMY010000200.1:0-3175 GCA_049523355.1 Smithella sp.
TAATTTCACCATCTTAACTTGGTCTGCTGTTGGGATATTGGCTCCTTCTAGTAAATTAGCCATGTCGGTGATCCATCGCTCTGCTGCCAGTGGTTCCTCTGTTCCAGTGAATACTGCTGGTGATAGCTTCATAAAATCCGAAAGATTCCCTGGCCTTGGTTCCCTCGGTGCTGCTACTCTGTTCACGGCCGCTGCTGCAGTTTGCTGAGCTGCTAGTAATCCTTCTCTCAGAAGGGCAATCTGTTCCTGCTGTTGGGCGTTCTGTTGTTGTTGTTGTTCCATCATCAGTTTGAAGATTCCCATCATCCCTGCATTATCTTCTCCTGGGCCTCCATTCGAAGAGTTAGTTCGGTGAGGATTTCCCCGAGTGTCCATGTCGTGAGATGGTAAGGAAGGAATAACTGAAAAGTGACAAGGCAAGGGTTCAGGATTCAAAGTTCAAGGAGAGTTACAAGGAAGGAATTGATAACAATGTACTTGCCAGTTGGAATGCACCACTCCAGACTAGAACTAACATCACGTTAATTCAAGAATGGACTGTACTGAGGTGATACGAGCCTAGGCTCTGATACCAACCTGTAACGCCCCCATACCCGGCCCGGGTAGCGAGGTCGTCACTGCGACGTACGTACACTGACGCGTACGCACGTTAAGCAACAATACAGGAAAAAGACAAGGTGCGGAAGCGAATTAGATAAAATGCACATTCCAACTTAGAGAGTACAATTACATTGTTATCACGATGCGTGATTTAATACAAAATATTACATCACAGAGTTCAAGTGACGATTACAAAATACAGCAAGATTCTCACGGGATAAGGCAAAAGAGTCCACGTGAGCTAGATGGGCTGCTGGGACGAAGACGATGCGGCTGAGGCTTCACTGCTGCTCGGCCAAGTCCTGGAAGTACTCGGAGTCCTCTGGGGTGAGCTCCTCGTTGTTCTCCCACTCTTCGGTACCTGGACATGCAAGCCAGGGGTTGTCAGAATGCAACCCCAACAAGTGTGAAGTGAACCACAAGGTAAGGCGAGGAGATAAGAAGAGACGTTAGTGTTCCAAGATAAGCAGTTATAAGAAAAGACGTTAGTATTCCAAGATAAGCAGTTATAAGAAAAGACGTTAGTATCTCAAATCATATAATAGAGTCCGATTAATTATGCATACTTAGTTTCTAATCCCGATGAGACTGGTACCGGCGAGGGAGTAATCCAAACAGCGGAATTACCCTCTGATATACCTAGTACTCTCGTGATTGTCCACTGAGCATTCATAACTTCCCGGAGATGCATATAAAGACTAAAACAGTAAAGCATATGAATTTGAGTGGCAACACAGATACACGAGTAAATCCATATTATTATTATCTTTCTCATTTGAAGTATATGCGTCCCATTTCACATATAAGTCATATGAGGTTACTTGGAACCGATGGATATTGACGAACCGTGTTTTGAGAGGGTCCAGTGCATACCACAGGACACGGAACTGGAGTATCCGGTCAAAGCCGGAACGTGCCGCGAAGCACAGGGACTTATTTGTGTGCCCTAAGAGACTGGGGAGTAGGGAGACTCTGCTCCCACGGGACGAGGTCCCAGGGTCTTACATTATGCCCTCCATGGATTAGGGGTGGCGAAACACCCCACGGGAACCCTGTTGGCCAACAGGTGAACCCCTTCGGCTGCGCAACCTATCCTAAGGTCCGCCCAAAACACGAAACCATATCCTTATCCATCGTTTCCCCCATCCCGGTGTAAGTTGTTTAATTAGCATAAAATGGATGAGGTGGATGAGGTGTCTATCTAATGTACATGCAATTGGTTCTTGACAATAGAGATGTGCTATAAGCACGAGAGCTCGAGGGCTCTAGAGTGAACATGGCAGGAGTGCACGTGTGCATGGCATACGTGGGTTACATAGTGAGCATGGCAAGTGTAAAACATGAGGGGTTATGTTCTTTAACATAATTAAGCAAAGTGTATGATTAGACATGGCATAAGTATGAGTGACAGAGTTAATCAAGCATATAACGTGGATGTCGTGTCAATAAGTTCGTGTACGTGCATGACATGGCAAGTGTGCAATATAAGCAATAATATATGAAAGTAATTAAAGTCGGGGACAGGAGAATCCCGGAGATAAGTTCTACTTCCCCCGAGGCGAGATAACTTGGAGATTCCACGTCGAGTGTCCAGAGCGTGTTCAAAGTGTTGGCGTCGCGTGACACGAGGCACGAGAAAAGCAAGTGGAAGAGGAGGAGGAAGGACCTCACTCCTAGGGCAAGAAAGCCCTAACAAGTGTCTGCCCAAGGCATGACAGATATGCTCCTGCGGAGCTAATTTGCCATAAGGCAAATGCCAGGAAGCCCTAGCTTCGCCAGAAGGCAAAGCAGGGTCAGGATAGCTTCGCCAGAAGCAAGATTGCTTCTGGCGAGGCTAGAAGCTCATTAGCTTCGCCAGAGGCAAAACTTGCCTCGGGCCAGAAGCAAGATTGCTTCTGGCGAGGCTGGGGAAGCACAGCTTCGCAAGAAGCTAGAATAGCTTCGCCAGAAGCAAGTTGCTTCTGGCGAGGCTAAATGACTTAGTCTCTCCGAGGAGAGACTGGGCGAAGTTAACTTCGCCAGAAGCAAGTTTGCTTCTGGCGAGGCTAAATGACTTAGCCTCTCCCAAGTGGGGAGGCTAGGCAAGAGGTGAGTCCCCTAGGGGACTAAGTCCTCTAGCTTCGCCAGAGGCGAAGCTAGGGAGAAGTTAGCTTCGCCAGAGGCGAAGCAGTGCTAGCTTCGCCAGAAGCTAGCACAGGCTTTGCCCTTTCGGGCTGAGTGATTATTGGGGAGTTTTCTCCCCATAGAAATCCCTGATGGGTTTCTAGATGTCCATAGGACTATCAAGCAAGATGATATATGCCTTGAGAGGCTAAAAGTAAGAGATGAGCAAGATTCACTTGCCTGGATGCTCCTCTTGGAGCTAGCTGAAACTCCTCAAGGAGTGCTGGAGCTTGAAGAAGCTTGAGAAAGCTTGAAGGCTTGAAAGCTTGGAGCTAGAGAAGAGAGTTCTCTTTCTCTTGCTGGTTCAGAAATGAAGATGAGAAGAAAGAGAAGAGAAGACAGAGGAAGAGGGGTTTACTCCTCCCAAGAGTGAGTTGACATCTCAAGCATAGGCTTGAGTGCCCTAGGAGTC
>JBEKMY010000201.1:0-2957 GCA_049523355.1 Smithella sp.
TCGAATTATTGAGAGGATTCATGGGCGACATCGAGTTGAAATCAGGAGGCCCCCGCGGCGTCACGGTAAATTCAGTACCTCCCTGTTCGAGTAATAACCAAAAAACAGTGGATAATCTGGTTAATGGGGATGTGCAAAAAAGAAGCCTGGATAACGATACATGCGTGCCGGTCCCCGATGCCAACGCAAATTTAACAGCATATGTAAAAAATACGATTGTAGGCATTGCTGGTGCTATTCAAAACAAGCAACCCCTGACACCGGATCAAATATCGTTTATTCAATCCAACCCGCTGTCGGTATTATCGGTAATAAAAGGAGCTATAAGAGCAAACAATGTTGATGTAATAGCATCAAACTTGGCGGAACCCACGGCAAAAGCGTATGCATACCGGCTAATGGACGATATGTACCAAAGAATCTGGTTCATGATCCAGAGGGCGCAATTGGTGGCATCGAGAGCACAGGCCGCAAATGATGCGACGGCGGAGACGTGCAAGTACGAAGTGCTCAAACCTCAAATAGATAAAATGACTGCATTCGGCGCTGCAGTAGACAAGACGAGGCAGCAGTTGAGGGAAAGTTACATAACAGCAATACAGGAAATTAATTCCGTTTATGCTCTGGTGGGCAGATTCGAAAAGGTTGATGAAATATTGAATCGCGATCTCTCCAGAAGATTCGGCAGTTCGACGGCCAACAGGGCCATGAACAGATAATGTATTTATGAAAAGTCTTTTAAAAATAATTATCGTAACAGGCATTATCCTCACAGCATCCCACTGCTATGCGCTGGACATGGATTATTATACCTGGAACGGATTTGACATTATATTTTCAGATAACGGATACATAACATTATTTTTTGCCGTCGTAACCATGGGAATATTCCTTGGGGGATTCGGTACGATATTTGCGCTACTCAGCGGCCAAAAGAAGGGATCACCCTTGTCCTGGGCGTGGCCCTTAGGATTGGGAGTCATAATATACCTGGGATTAATCGTACCCAAAGGAAATCTGACCATATATGATCCGGTGGTTAATAAATTTCAAACAATTTCCAATGTGCCCAACGGCCTTGTTGCCGTTGCCGGCGTCTTAAACAAGGTTGAAAAAGGACTGTCAGATATTATTACAACATCGGGCGGATATCCTCCGGGCGAACAATACGATAACGCCGCGGGGGCGATAGGCCCGTCGATTATCCTGGCCTTTACGGGAATAAACACCCTGGATGCAAACCTAAACCAGTCACTCGATGATTACGTGGGAAAATGCGTTACCTTTGAAATGAGTCAGCCATCCCCGCTGATAACACTGAATGACCTGGATACAAGCAATGATCTAACGGACGTAATGGCCGTAGCGGCTAATCCATCTGTTCCTGTAACCTATTGGGATAGCAGCAATCCGGGAGGAATGGCTACTACATGTAATGTGGCCTGGCAAAATATCAGCAGTATTATCGGCCAGCAATCGACATATACGGCCTGGGAAATGAAAGCCTGTGCCAGCGCCGGGTTTAATGTAAGCGATGCTATGCAGGTGCAACGATGCGAGGACGTATTGGGAGATACAATTCAGTATTTATATAATAATGACTCCTTTCAGGCGACGACATTTATTGTAAACACAGTACTGGCAAAGAAATTAGACACTGCGGTTCAGAATCTTAACCCGGAAATGGCAATGACCGCATTAGCCAACCAGAATGCTTTTTCGTCCGGAATGGGGTCAACCCTGGTGGCGTCTCAGTATATTCCGGTAGCAAAAGCCATATTCAAGGCGATTGTCATAGGAATGATCCCCTTTTTGATGCTGTTTTTGCCCACAACATTAAGCGGTAAAACAATTGGTATCATTGTGGGATTTTTTGTCTTTGTTGCGTGCTGGGGCATATGCGACGTGATAATTCATAATTTGATAATGATTAGGACATTTAACGAAATACAAAATATCAGGGATCACGGCATGAGTTATACCGGGGTGGCCTTATGGCCGACGGCCGGACAGCGGGCTATAAACCTGTACGGCAATATGCGGGCGGGCAGTATCATGTTTGCCGCAATAATATCGATGGTATTATGCAAGTTCGGGAATTATGCATTAACAGCAGTAGCCGGAGGAGTATCGGGGATGGTTACAGCTACAGGCAATCTTGCCGGGCACACGGCGATGTCATTGGGCGAGGAGGGGAAATTTCTGGAAGGGCAAAGAAGTGGATTTGCGGCCATGGGAAATGTCCGGGGAAATGATTTCGAATTAGATTCGATGGCTCGTGCCGCGTATGCAACAGGTTCAGGAGCCGCTACTATTGATAATATGAAAGCTTTCGGCGGGCCGGGAAGGGCAACAAGGACGTTTGAAGATGGAATGGCCGGGAACATGGCCGAACAGATATCGTCTGGAGTCGGGAAAACCGATGCCGGTCTGGACAATGTAATAGATATAGCAACGGGAAGGGCAGCAGGTGGCGTCAAAGGGCAAATAGACAGGCAGGCAGCGTCAGAGTATAAAAATCAAAGTCTGCGGGATGGCGCGGAAGCAATACAAAGGCATCAATCCGGCGCAGAACCGGTTGTCGGGGATGCAGGAACCATTGAAAGCTATAAAGGCGATATCGGCTCCGAATCCGGTTGGCGTGAAGTTAGTACGCCGCACGGAACATGGTTTGTAATGGATGGAATCACGGCAAAAGCAAAGTTTTCCAACTTCTCTGCGAACACGGCTCTCAACAACAGATCAGAAATGACCGTATCTGCGTCTTCCGGATTGCAAAATGAAGTTCGGTGGAATCATTTAGCGACAGACAATAAACAATTTTCAAAAGATAATAGAGTGTCCGAAGAAGTGGGAAAATCTGCGGAGAGATACACACTGCAAGAATATAGCAATCGGATAAGCAATGATGATTCTCTGTCTAAATCAGTAAGAGAAACGGTATCAAAAGCTATTAA
>JBEKMY010000202.1:0-2508 GCA_049523355.1 Smithella sp.
GGATACGGAAAAGGATGAATCATGGAATGAGATTAATTGGTTGGAGTGGTGATTTTTATGGTTTGGGAATCTTTGCAGTTAGTAATTGGGGCTAATGAAACTAACTGATGCGGGTATGCTCTCTTTCAACCGATATTCTTTAAGATGAATTTGTTAAAATGCTGGTGCGGCAGGACTTTGTTACAGTAGAGTAGAGAGCTGGCGTAGTGGCTGAATGCTCTATCTCCAGCTCCCCCTCGTCAATTCCGTACGTTCGGTTTTCCCGAATACGGCTTACCGATTATCTTCATCCGGTTGCCTTCACATTCTGTACCCAGGGAGCCTTGGTGGGAACTTCATACAGGCCTAACGAATCGTAATAGTATCTATCCGGATATGCCCTATACCCAAGACTGTGGTAATGGTGCTTCCGGCGCATGTAGATCCGCATCCTGTAACCCAGATAATATCTCAAATACGACATGGCTTTCGTGCAATTGCCAAATCGAAAGTAGCCTACCCATCCTCTGGCGACTTCGTTCACTCTCCGAATCACAGTTTCCGTCGGTGTTGCACTGTACCGCTCGGTCGTCAATTGCTTGATTTCCGATCGTATATGCTTCAGTGCCTTCTTGGATGGTTCTGTGTGGGGATACAGTTTGCCGGTTTTCCGTCCTCGTTTCATGCCCATGCTGAAGCCTAGAAAATTAAACATTTCCCGGCGTGCATCCACAACATGAGTCTTTTCCTCATTCAGATTGAGGCCAAGGTTATCGAAAACCCGTCTTACCCCATTCAGTATCCGATCAGTGTTGCCCCTGCATAAGATGACGCAGTCATCCGCGTATCTTACCAGTCGTGCTCCCAATCTCTCCTCAACTTTCTTGACCACCCACAAGGTGTCAAGCACGTTTAGGTAGATATTGGCCAGCAAGGGAGATATTACTCCTCCCTGCGGTGTCCCTTTGTCATTCCTTTTGTACTCTTTCTTGCCATCCTCACGTTCTTCCACAATCGGAACCCTGAGCCATATCTTGATAAGTTTAAGGATATGCTTATCAACAATGCGCTTAGCTACCAGTTGCATCAGTTTGTCATGAGGAATGGTATCGAAGTACTTGGATATGTCGGCATCGATTACTTCCGTTTTGCCTTCAAGGAGATGATTATTTACATCTTCCACCGCCTGGTGGGCGTTCCGCTTCGGTCTGAATCCGTAAGAGTTGTCCTGAAAGTCGGCTTCAAAGATAGGCTCGATTACTATCTTCACTGCCATCTGCACGATCCTGTCCTTGATCACCGGTATTCCCAGCGGTCTCTTGCCGTCTGCCGCCTTAGGGATGTAAACCCTGCGTACAGCCTGTGGCTTGTAGTCTTTCCGCCTTAGTTCCCCGGCAATCTTTTCAAGATACTTCTCAACTCCTCCTTCTCTCTTCTCAATGCTGTCGAAGGTTTCACCATCTATTCCAGGTGCCCCCTTGTTCGCTCTGACAAGTCTATAGGCATGGCTCAGGATGTCCATCCTGTATATCTTGTCATAGAGAAGATAGAATCGGAACTCCTTCTCATGTTTTGCTTTCCGGTATAGTTTCCTCTGAAGTTCCCGAATCTTTTCTGGGGTTTTCAGCATTACCGCAATCCCCTTTCCTTTACTTCTTCTGAAACCTGATAAAAGTATTGCCCCTTTCCTCTCCCAAGGTTATGTTGTCCTTGGAATACAAGCGGTACTATGGGCAAATCCGACTCCCTTGCCGACCTAGTGAAACTTCGTTTCCTTATATCCACCTGTTGCCCTCCTGTTGGGCATCGACAAGGGTCTCCCGTGTTCATTGTCGTATGGCTGCTCCTGCGTGTCACCCCTGTTACCCCGGAAGTCCATCTATCGGTTCTGGTAGTTTTCGTCAGGATAGATGCTACGGTCTTCCCCAGTGTAGGAAAGGGTCGACAACTCCGTCTTGTGTTTCGAGGCTACATCCGGGTTCGCTCACGCTGCGACCCGCAGGTTTGCTCGACTCCCCTAAGGAGCCTTTGTCAGAGAACTTAATGCTTCAGGTTACCCTTTACACCTCCCTCTAGCTACATGGGCGAACTACCGAACTCCCATCGTCGGACTTTAACCGACTGGTCATACGTTTTACATGGCATACCCTACAACTCCACAACATTTGACATTCATCGGAATTGAGGATTACTGGTTGAAGAACTAAACCGCTACGCGGTAGCCATCCCATCGCCTTCTTTCATAGAATCAAAATAAACACTTCCTGTCTCAAAATAAACACTTCCTGTCAATCCAACAAAGATTATTTTTAGCAGTTGTTGATCAAGCAGAATCTTCATACAGTTTCCTTTGCTATACCGCCTTCATGAACAGGCGGATATCAAAATCAAAGGAGATTGTATTGTTATGGGAAAGTTAAGAGATGAGATGCTTGTGGATTTACAGTTGAGCGGAGCAAAGCCGAAGACGCAAAAGACCTACCTACGGGAAGTTGAGAACCTGACAAAATACTTTAACCGGTCCCCGGA
>JBEKMY010000203.1:0-3306 GCA_049523355.1 Smithella sp.
GATTTACAGTTGAGCGGAGCAAAGCCGAAGACGCAAAAGACCTACCTACGGGAAGTTGAGAACCTGACAAAATACTTTAACCGGTCCCCGGAGGAACTGGGAGAAGCCGAACTCAAGGAGTACATGCTTTACCTGATCAATAAACGGCATCTGTCCGAGGGGACATTCCGGTTCTATGTAGCGGGCCTTAAATTTTTCTACAGAACGACGCTGAAACGCGACTGGCCGGTGGAGAAGATCAGGCATCCCCGGAGCAAGAGAAAACTACCGGTTGTTCTGGATTTATCGGAAGTGGAAGCCCTCTTTGCCGTTACGAAGAACCTCAAGCACAAGGTGATCCTGATGATGACGTATTCTTCGGGACTGAGAGCGAGCGAAACCGCCCGCCTTAAGTTGACTGATATCGACAGCAAACGGATGACGGTCAAGGTAAATGATGGCAAGGGCGGCAAGGATCGCTACTCCATTTTGTCCAAGACGACCCTTGAGCATTTGAGAAGATACTGGAGAAAATATCGACCCACGGAGTGGTTGTTTGAAGGTCAAAAGAAGGATGAGCACATCACCGTCCATTCGATCCAGTTGATGTTTTACGCTGCAAAGAAACGTGCCGGCATCACCAAACCGGCCAGTGTCCATACTTTAAGACACAGTTTTGCCACCCACCTGATTGAAGCGGGAACGAGCCTCCACCATGTTCAACTGCTTCTGGGCCACCGATCCCCGACAACGACCACCGTCTATCTGCATGTCAGCCGGTTGAATCTGTCTCAGGTCATTTCTCCTCTCGATAAAACAACACAACAAATTTCGTAAGCCGGATGCGAACAGCCGGCGGTTTTGAAGTAGCGGACATTTTCCGTCAACAGGGTACTGCTTATAGATCATCCCATCGGTTGCCGCGCAATCATTTGCGGGTCATGCGTGCCATCGAGTCCTGTAGAACGGCTACCTTGGGCGGTCATAAGGAAGTGAAGATCTTCTGCCAATTGAATATTTTCATGTGGTCTTCACCATTCCCTCGGAACTGAATCCCCTGGTATCGATGAACCGGAAGGTCATGTACGATCTTCTTTTTCGTTCTGTTTCCGAAACAATCATTGAACTGGCCAATGATCCTAAACACCTCGGCGCTAAACCAGGCGTCATTAGTATTCTGCACACCTGGGGACAGAACATCATGGATCATCCCCACATCCACTGTATTGTCACCGGGGGTGGGTGTCCTGCCGCAAAGGATTCTTCCTTCCCGTAAGGGTCTTGTCGGCGTTATTCAGAGGTAAGTTCCTTGACCACCTCAAACATTGTTTCAAGAGTGGTGATCTTGCATTTCCAGGCAGTATCAGTCATCTCAAGGAATCAGGCACCTTCGATACCTTCAGGAAACAGTTCTATGAAAAGAAGTGGGTCGTTTATTGCAAACCGCCCTTTGGCGGTCCCGAAGGTGTTCTCAAGTATCTCGGCCGATATACCCACCGGATCGCCATCAGCAATAACCGCATCCTCAATATCCAGGACGGCAAAGTCTTTTTCCGGTGGCGGGATTATGCCGACGGCAACCGTCTAAAGACCATGACGCTCCAGACAGATGAGTTCATCAGAAGGTTCCTTCTTCATGTATTGCCCGATCGCTTTGTACGGATACGTCACTTCGGCCTGCTGGCAAACAGAAACCGTAAAGACAATATTGCTGCATGCCATAAGATGTTAGGCGGTAAAAATGTAACAAAGGAAAAAAGGCGGGAGACTTGGCAGGAGCAACTGCTCAGAATCAGCGGGATTGATGTCACGGTCTGTCCAATATGTCAGAAAGGAAAAATGTGCACAGTAGAACGGCTGCTTCCCGTTAGATGTAAAAGCCCGCCGGAGTTGATGAGATGAGTACCATTTACACCATAAAATCCATATGCCCGGCTTTCTGCGAAAAAAACACTCTGTTTCGCCGGGGTGTCCTATTGCCAAAAATCGAGCACCCTTCCATTATCCGGTCAAGAATGGATCCATCTATAGCGTTCCTGGTATCTATTACAGAAATGTTTCAGCTTAAAACACACATCACCGGCCCTGATTCACCTTTTATCAATAACCAAAAATGGCAAAGACATGATTGAAACACCATAGCCCACAACACGCGGCTTAGTTCTTCATGCGTCAATCCAAAATTGAACCAACGGCTTGAACCTGAATCTATCTGTGTGTTACATCATCTTTGGATTGACGCTTATTCGAAATGTTTGATTTTCAATGACTCACATCAGAGGATTGCGTTCCTCTCAGAGGCTGAAACCAAAAGGGTGTACTGGTTAAGTAACGGAACTGTGTAGCCTCTATTAACTAAACACCTTAAACATCCCCATTCTTTGTCTTGACTATGATTACCTTATGGATATGATCCCTCTTCAGCTTTGCATCATATAATGCAGCGTCCACCTGCCGCAGGATATCATCAATGTTATTTCTGCCCTCCGGTACCAGTCCCAAACCGAAACTGGAACCAACTGACAATCCATTATTTTTGGCCCAGTCTCTGAACTCACGCTGAATCTTCTGCACAGCCGACTCCGCATCATCGAGAGAAGTGTTCGTGAGAATCATGACAAACTCGTCACCACCATATCTCGCAATGATGTCGGACTTCCTGACGCTCGATTTCGCCATCTCGGCAAAATGCCTTAGACCTTTGTCACCCATGTCGTGACCGAACTCATCGTTAACCGCTTTGAAATTGTCAAGATCAGCGAATATAAAAACGAGGTTAATACGCTTCCGTTCGTTGAGGGATAGTAGATATTCCGCGGCTTTTAAAAACGCCCGCCTATTCAGTATACCTGTGAGACTGTCGTGTTCGCTGATTCTGATCGCCTCTATCTTCATCAGTTCAATACGCCGCATAAGAAGATATGAATAGTACCCGCCGACAAAAATAAGAAGCACATAAAAGTAAAGATTATAGGGAGGCCAATTTCCGAGAAGACTGTAATGAATAACAAGAACGGCTAAAGCGAGGATGAGTGCCCGAATCATCGATTCAACAGCAATATAAAATCCTTGCTGGATTCCGTTGCCGAGCATGGTAATCTGGAACAGCAGTATCATGGGAGGGATGATAAAGGGATCGCAGAGAGCCGAGGTAAATGCTCCCACGTTGTCAATCCATGCACCCAGACGAAAATTGATCATTTTTGCGCCATACTTCTGGCAATACCACCACAAGAAGGCATGAAACGCAAAATAGGACACGATAATGAGATTGATCTGAGTTACGGATAAAATTAACGGTGGAATTGGAATATAATTAAAGTATAC
>JBEKMY010000204.1:0-5110 GCA_049523355.1 Smithella sp.
AAAGTCGCCGAAGAATTTTCCGTGCCCATTCATGTCATTCATAAAGGAATGGATTATATCAAGATGGTGGAGAAACCGCCGCATGGCCACGGCAGCGGAATGAACGCCTGTATCGATTGCCGTATCTACATGCTGCGTAAGGTTAAAGAGATGATGCCTGACATCAGTGCATCTTTTGTAATTACAGGAGAGGTCCTCGGACAACGTCCCATGTCTCAGCAGCGGCATACTATTTCTCTGATTGAAAAGGAAAGCGGCTTGAAAGATCTGATCCTCCGGCCTCTCTCGGCGCAGCATTTCGAACCGACGCTTCCGGAACGCGAAGGCATAGTGGATCGTGACAGACTTCTCAATATCTCCGGCCGTGGTCGCAAAGAGCAATTCGCGCTCGCGAAAAGTTTGGATGTCAAAGATTATCCCTGTCCCGCCGGAGGATGCCTGCTTACGGACAAAGTTATTGCCGCGCGTCTTCGCGATCTTTTCGCCCATACTCCCTGCTATAATCAGACAGACTTGGTTCTTTTGACTATTGGCCGGCATTATCGTCTTCAGCCGGATTTGAAAATTATTTTGGGACGGGACAAAGATGAAAATGAAAAAATTCTCTCCCTTTTTAAGGAAGGACAAAGCATTTTCGAACCTTATGATTTCCGCGGTCCCACTGTTCTGGCTTCAGGAATTCCGGACTTACAAAGGGGAAACACCATCGGCGAAATAATTATAGCGCATAGTCAGGATATCAAGCCATCTTATATGATAAAGAAAACAATACATGGAAACGGAAAATCACAACTATTTGAAGCACAAAGAAAACCGCGTGAAACATGGGACAATTTACGTTTGGGTTGAAAAACAGGATTTGAGCAATGAACGAGGAACAGATTATTTATTGGTTACGTGAAGATGACGACAAGAAACTGGAAACTCTCTGGGATCAGGCGGACAAAGCACGTATTGCGAATGTAGGCGAGCAGATTCATTTGCGGGGACTGATCGAGATATCGAATATCTGTATCCGGCGTTGCGGTTATTGCGGCATCAGCGCCGATAATCATCATATTGAGCGTTACCGGATGTCCGAAGAAGAAATTATGGATTGTGTGCATAGAGCCGTCAATTTCGGTTATGGAACTGTTGTCATGCAGTCGGGAGAAGACTACGGTATTACACAGCAATGGATGGCCGATATCATCCGCCGGATTAAGGCCGAAACGCAACTGGCTGTTACTCTTAGCCTTGGGGAAAGGTCCGATGAAGATTTGATTACCTGGCGTAAGGCAGGGGCCAATCGCTATCTCATCCGTTTTGAGACTTCCAACCGGAACCTCTATGACCGAATTCATCCGCCTTTGGGTGACAAATCATCGGATCGGTTTGCCATTCTGGAGAACTTAAAAAAGCTGGGTTATGAGGTGGGCAGCGGAATTATGATAGGTATTCCCGGCCAAACTTATAAAGATCTTGCCCGTGACATATTGACGTTTCGCAAATTGGATCTCGACATGATCGGCGTCGGTCCGTTTATTCCGCATCCTGAAACGCCTCTTGGACAGACACTATCTCGCGAATCAACCGATGAACAAGTGCCGAACACTGAAAAAATGACTTATAAAGTAATTGCCCTGACACGTCTGGTTTGCCCGGAAGCAAATATTCCCAGCACAACGGCGCTCGCCAGCCTTAATAAAGCCGATGGCCGCGAACTCGGCCTGATGCGCGGTGCCAATATCGTTATGCCCAACCTGACGCCGCCGGAATACCGGGTGATGTATGAAATCTATCCCAATAAAGCTTGTATCAACGAGACATCGGAGGCCTGCGCGTCTTGCCTTTCCATGCGCATTCTGAACATCGGCCGCACTTTAGGAAGTGGTCATGGTGCAAGGCTTAAACGCAAAATATGATGCCTTAAGTAATTTACTAATAAACCATAGCAATCGTGATAACATGTAAAATCATATTATATTAATCACTTACGTGAAAATAAAAATTTTTTTAAAATTTTTCTTGACAATTAATTGTGATTATAATATCTACTATTCCAATAGAAATTATAGAGATTAAAAAATTATGAAACTCTCAACCAAAGGACGCTACGGTGTCCGGCTTATGTTAGACCTGGCAGCCCATTATGGCGAACGTCCGGTTCTTTTAAGAGAGATATCTAAGAGAGCCCATTATGGCGAACGTCCGGTTCTTTTAAGAGAGATATCTAAGAGAGAGGATATTTCGGAAAAATACCTCTGGCATTTGATTAACCCGTTAAAATCGGCCGGATTAATTCATGCCACACGGGGAGCGCATGGCGGGTATGAGCTGGCTAAAGAGCCTTCTGAAATAACCGTCAAAGATATTTTTGAGGTTGTCGAGGGGCCCATATATCTGGTCGATTGCATAGAAAACCCGGCAACATGCAAACGCTCGGACTTTTGTATTGCCCGTGATTTGTGGGGGGATGCTTCCAAGGCGTTAGCCGGGTCTCTGGAAAAAACAACGCTGGCCTCGTTGGTCGAGCGGCAAAAAGATAAGAAACAGCGCAAAACAGTAAATTACGAAATCTAAATGGCTGAATTATGAACTTAAAATTAATAAAACTGAATAATGTTACGCAAATGATGTGTTGCTGCATGGGAATGCGAAAATCCCGGGAATGGGGAGGTTCGTTCATGTAGAACTGAATCATTATAGTACCAAAAGGTAACCCATCACCCGGAATTTAGAATTCATTACGGCTGGTGGGTTTTTTATTAACAATTAATTCAATTATTTATGGAGGAAAATTGTCATGAATGAAGAAATATGGATTGAAGCAAGATACAGAGAGGCTGATGAAAACGAGAGGTTATATCTCTTCTTACAATTTCCTGAGCTGAGAATATCTTTTCAGGAAATTGACCTTGAAGAATATGCTGCTAATCGGGATTACGTCGGTATTTTCGATCAGGCAGCTTAACAAGAAGACGGGGTTTTATTTAAATTAAACAAATTAAATTTAAGGAGGAAATAAAAAATGACAAAAAGAAGATTGGAAACATTGGCAGTTCACGCGGGGCAGGAAACACCCGATCCGGCAACAACAGCGAGGGCGGTGCCGATTTACAGGACATCATCGTTCGTATTTAAGAACACCGAACATGCGGCGAATTTATTTGGTTTAAAAGAATTGGGCAATATCTATACGCGGCTCACAAACCCGACAAATGCCGTATTGGAAGAGCGCATTACACAATTAGAAGGCGGCGCAGCATCGGTTGTCGTGTCATCCGGAACGTCAGCAATTTTTTACGCGATCATAACGCTCGCCCAAGCCGGCGATGAAATTGTTTCGGCCAATAATTTGTACGGTGGAACGTACACGCAGTTTGACGCTATCCTGCCGAAGTTAGGCATCAAGACAATATTCGTCGATCCGCACGATCCGAAAAATTTTGAAAAGGCAATTACCGAAAAAACACGTGCCTTATTTATCGAAACAATCGGCAATCCCGTGTTGGATTTCACGGATGTAAAAGAAGTTGCCGATATTGCCCACAAACACAGCATTCCATTGATCGTCGATGCAACTTTTACAACGCCATACCTGCTGCGTACTATTGATTACGGTGCGGACATCGTTGTCAATTCGCTAACAAAATGGATTGGCGGCCACGGCACGGCAATTGGCGGAAGCATTACGGACTCGGGGAAATTCAACTGGAAGGGTGGAAAGCACAGATTGTTCACCGAACCGGATAACAATTACCATGGTTTACGCTGGGCGCTTGATTTACCCGAACCGCTGGCGCCGATCGCGTTTGCCCTGCGTGTGCGTACAGTACCGCTGAGAAATCTCGGGGCAGCGCTTTCACCGGATAACGCATGGATATTTTTACAAGGCGCTGAAACACTGCCCCGAAAGTCACCTGGGTTCGGTATCCGGGTCTGCCTGACGATCCGACATACAAGATAGCCTCAAAATATCTGAAGAAGGGATATGGGGGCATGGTTGTTTTCGGAGTGAAGGGAGGATACGATGCAGCGGTAAAAGTTATTTCAAATATCGATTTATTCTCTCATCTGGCAAATGTCGGAGACGCGAAGAGCTTGATTTTGCATCCCGCAAGCACCTCCCATTCACAGATTTCCGCAAAGGAACAGTTGGCAGGCGGGTTGACACCCGATCTCATTCGGCTGTCGATCGGGATTGAACATATTGACGATATCCTAGAAGCTCTGGATGACGCATTGGCGAAAATCTAATGCGAAATGATGCAATATTTGTATTGAGAAATTAAATTTCAATCAATTATCGCCGTCAAATACATTTCAGGATTTGCCGGTTACGAAAGGAGAACAAAATGAGTATTTATCAAGATATTACCAAAACCATCGGCCGTACGCCTTTGGTCGCTTTAAATCGAATGACAGAGGGGATTGGAGCCCGGGTTGTATTAAAACTGGAGTCGTTTAATCCCCTGTCCAGCGTTAAAGACCGCATCGGCATAGCTATGATTGAAGATGCCGAAAAACGCGGCACTCTGAAAAAGGATTCCATCATCATCGAACCCACGAGCGGCAATACCGGTATCGCTCTGGCTTTTGTGGCGGCTGCGCGCGGTTACCGTCTGATCCTGACCATGCCGGATACTATGAGCATTGAACGCAGACAGCTTCTGCAGATCTTCGGCGCGGAATTGGTTCTGACGCCGGGAGCGGAAGGCATGCCCGGCGCTGTCAAAAAAGCAAGGGAGCTTGCAGAAACAACACCGGGCGGAATTATTCTGCAGCAGTTCGAAAATCCCGCGAATCCCGAGATTCACCGCAAAACAACTGCGGAAGAAATTTGGGCTGATACGGACGGCAAGGTCGACATCCTGATTTCCGGCGTGGGAACCGGCGGGACGATTACAGGAGTTGCCGAAGTCATTAAAGCCCGAAAGAAAGATTTCCGGGCGATTGCGGTTGAGCCGGAGGCATCGCCTGTGCTCTCGGGTGGTTCACCCGGTCCGCACAAAATTCAGGGAATCGGCGCGGGATTTGTTCCTGCTGTCCTGAATAAAAACATAATCGATGAAATTGTAAAAGTATCCAACGACAACGCCGGCATCACCGCACGACGCCTGGCGCGTGA
>JBEKMY010000205.1:0-2518 GCA_049523355.1 Smithella sp.
TCCCTATCGCGCGTCACTGGGCATTGAAGCGGCTCTTGAAGAGATCGAGAAAAACAAGGGAATACTTTACGATAATGTTGTTGTCGATGCCTGTCTGAGATTATTCAGGCACAAAGGATTCCGGATTACATAATTACATAAGAAGATAAAAGCAAAGACTTCGGTTTCATCTAAAAAGACGGCGGTTAATTTTATTAACTGCCGAGGCAAAGATTATCGTTTAAAATGGTGATGATTTCTTGCTTTGTTTATATCCCTGCCGGTTTGTTTAATCTTAATTTTTCCCGATAAAACAATTAACATGTTTTAAAAAAGTTCTTTTGTGCCAATGCTTTCACGGGAATATTTTTATATACGTAATAATAAAAATATAGTAAACGTGCAGGGCATAATATTAACCATCAGGTATTTTTTCTTGCTATTGGAAAATGTTTAAAATATAAAGTGTTTATTGTGATTGGGAAGGGCGATTAGCTCAGTTGGATAGAGTGCTGGCCTCCGAAGCCAGATGCCGTGAGTTCGAGTCTCACATCGCCCACCAAGTTTGCTTTTAGTCTAAAGACGTGTTATAAAGATTTATAAAATACACTCAATTTACGGGTATATTTTTCAAATATACCCGTACGAAAAAAGACGATACCCGTATTAGGGGAAAACATGAACAAAAAAAATGATTGTTTATCTGATGCCGAAATCAAAGCTGCAAAACATGAAGCCAATCTTTACAGGCTTTACGACGGAGATGGTCTCTGTTTACATATCACACCTTCCGGCGGTAAGTGGTGGCGTTTTAAATATCGCTTTAATCGTAAACAGAAAAGTTTGGCACTGGGAACATATCCTGAAACAGGCCTTGAGGATGCCAGAAGAAACAGAGACGCAGCAAAAGAACTTTTAAGACAAGGGTTCGATCCATCTGCTATTAGAAAAAAAGAAAAAGCACGTGATAGGGCTGAGCGTCTAGAGGCTGAAAAAATACCGTTTGTTCGTGCTACTTTTGACGGAAAAATTGAAGTTTGGAAAGGCAACAACACAATGCGGCTGACATTGGACGAGGCCAGATTTATCGGGCAACTACTTACAAATATAACGAGGTGAGCTTATGTCTTTAAGTGAACTAAAAGTCCGTAACGCAAAACCTAAGGAGAAGTTTTATAAACTGACTGATGGTGATGGTCTTTATATACATGTTACAGAAAAGGGTGCAAAATTGTGGCGGTTTCGCTATCGATTTGGTGGTAAAGAGAAGTTGCTTGCTTTGGGCGCATATCCAGAAATAAGCCTTCTGGATGCACGGCAAAGACGAGATGAAGCCCGGCGGCAGTTAGCCAACGGATTTGATCCAGGCGAGATTCGCAAAGCACAAAAACAATCCACTATTCAAGAAACAGAAACATTCGAGGCGATAGCCAGAGAATGGCATACAAGATTTTTTTCAACTTGGTCTGAAGGATACGCCGAAACACTAATGAGCCGTTTGGAGCTTTATATTTTCCCATGGATTGGCAAAAGACCGATTGCGGAAATAAAAGTGCCTGAATTGTTATCAGTCTTACGGCGTATAGAATCAAGAGGCATATTGGACACTACACAGCGAGTAAGAATTATTTGTGGTCAAGTTTTCAGGTATGCAGTTGTAACAGGCCGAGCCGAACGTGATCCGACAACGGATTTAAAAGGGGCATTACCGCGGCCGCAAAAAATAAATAGAGCGGCAATTACCGAACCTAAGGAAGTCGGGAAACTTCTTAGAGCTATTGACAGTTATCAAGGGAGCTTTGTTGTTCAATGCGCTTTAAAGCTTGCGCCGTTGCTTTTTGTCCGCCCAGGTGAACTCCGTCATGCTGAATGGTCAGAAATAGATTTTGAAAATGCTGAATGGAATATTCCCGGCAGCAAAATGAAAATGAAAGAGCCGCACCTAGTGCCATTGTCAAAACAGGCAATCGAAATATTGACGGAGCTGAAGAAATTGACTGGCGCAGGTCGGTATGTGTTTCCGGGAAGAACTTCTGAACGTCCTATGAGCGATAACGCTATTCTTGCGGCTTTGCGAAATATGGGATACGCAAAAGAAGAAATGTCAGGTCACGGTTTCAGAGCGATGGCTCGAACTATTCTTGATGAAGTCTTGCAAATAAGACCGGATTTTATTGAACACCAACTTGCTCATGCAGTTCGTGACCCGAACGGACGCGCTTATAATCGGACGGCGCACCTTACCGAACGGCGGAAGATGATGCAGCAATGGGCGGACTATTTGGACGGATTGAAGGCCGGGGGGAAAGTTTTGACATTCAGCAATACTAAAGGTATTTAATGAATTCTCACTGACTGTTCAAAAATTTACACTTGAACAAGATGATTTATTTTTCTACTAATTTTCGTATATCTGAAATTCTCCAAACAGTAGTTCGTTTGCCAAGTTTAACAGGTTGAGGAAATCTTCCCTCTTTGACGCCTGCCCACCAACTAGATTTTGAAATCGGGATAATCGCTGGCGTTGTTTTGTTGCCAA
>JBEKMY010000206.1:0-2633 GCA_049523355.1 Smithella sp.
CTTTCATATCCCTGAACCGCAAGCATAAAAACATTTATTCCCCGATATTCTTTTTTAGAAATCAAGTTTTTCGGCATACCTTCGACAGATTGCCAGGGCTTATGCCAGGGAATTATCCCCGCTTCCAACTTCTCAATAATCCTGTTTGTGATAATCTCGTAAACTTTCATTTTCTTTTCTCCTTTCGTTAAATGGTTTTCCCTCTAAAAACATTTTGAAAAACCAACTTCACAAAAAGGCGGTGCAAAGAGCACGAAAGAGCCGAAGGCGGTTCTATGCCATGCCCGGAGGGTATTGCGAAAATATTGTTCGCGCTTTTTAGAAGAATATTTTTGTAACGATAAAGATTTTCACCGATGAAAAAAACAATAAGGAATAATTAACAAAATCTTTATTGCCGAAGGCATGGAATAGAACTTTCGTGTAGAAGGCACCGCTAGTTGGTTTTGAAAAAGAGAAATAATAAAACAGCGGGGGATATTTTGAAGGGTGCAGGGAAGAATTAACGGGGGTTACAATCCCCTTAAAATACCTTCCCTGCAAGCGTCAGTGCTTTAATAATGCCCTGACGTAGAAATATAATTAGGGATTCCTATATTCCTGCGGAAACTCTTTTTCGGGAGCGTGTGCACCGTTTTGGTCGTATATATAACCACATATTTTACATATTATTGCTTCATATCCCAGGCACCCGTCATACTCCCGGAAGTCAGATACTTCACTGGCTCCACAATTTATACACAAGGTTTAACTGATATTAACATAGTCGTAATTCTCTTTCCCCCGTCGTGCCGATAGGACAGCATGCTTCACTAAAACGATAACGGATGAAAAGCGTTATAACCGAAGACCGTCATCCAGATTGTTTTCCCCGTTTTATTCATTCTTTTAATAGCGTTTTCATGCCCTTGATCGCCGCATCCATAACCATCACGTTCTAAAATATAAGCGGCCATCATTCCAGCGCGTTGTGCGAGCCCTTCTAACTCCCTTATTATTTGTTGTTTGTTTTCCATCGTCATACATTTTTCAGGTAAATCAATAAACGGCGTGTTCAATAATTGGTTTAATTTGTAATTATTCATTTTGCCCCTCCCAATTTAACGCGGCCCTCTGCAAAGGCTAAGTAAACAGACTCAAGACAACAGGACAAAGATTGTTTTGTAACTTTCCAAGCCGTATCATATCGATGGCCACGCTTTAAATAATAGCCCGCGCCCATGCTGTACTTTTCACGGTGTTCATCTTCCGGGGTGATTTCGCTAAAATGAGATAGTTCCGGCATACCGGAAAGAATGGCCGCTTTTCTCATTTCAGAGAACAGGTCTTTTGTATGCTTTGACCAGCCGATTATGAAAAACGGGTCTTCTTTGGTATTGAAATAATCCGTCATAAGTTCACAATCATCAATTTCACGACTAGCAATAATGACGGCCTTTGCATAGTCCGGTTTTCCTTGTTCAAAAAGCTGTTTCCCAAGCTCTATTTTGCGGGTGCGCTCTTCCGCTACCTGTTTTTGCAGCCGGTCATTTTCCTCTTTCTTTGCAATTGCTTTTTCGTAAATTACTTTGACTTCATCTGCTGGAATAGTTTCATCTAAAATATAGGTTTGTATTCTGCCGTCTTTTTTCTCGCTAATCCATTTAAGCTCATAGGCATCTTTTACGCCTTGCACCATAGTTTCTAAATTTACGATTATGTATCTCATGCCGTACATAGGGAAACGTTCATTTATCCCTAATTTATCAGTAATGACAAAACGCGGGTTATCGTAGCCGTTTAATTTTAAGATTGTTCCGATTGCTAAATTGTTTTTGTCTTCTGCGTTGATCGGTTCTAATCTTCTCCCTGAATAATTAATTTGATAGATCATTTTCTTTTCTCTCTTTCTCCGGTTCATTTCCAGCCGGTCAATTATTTGTTATTTGCAATAATTATTTTTTGCCCCTGATAAGCTTTAATCTTAGAATTACCATGCTCAATCGTGTTCGGAAGTACACGAGCAAAAAAGATTACAGCCCAAATTAAAAACGCCCAACAAAATACATTGTCAATAAGCTTCATTTTCTTTTCTCCTTTCGTTAAATGGTTTTCCCTCTAAAAACATTTTGAAAAACCAACTTCACAGAGAAGGCGGTGCAAAGAGCACGAAAGAGCCGCAGGCGCTTCTATGCCATGCCCAGAGGGTATTGCGAAAATATTGTTCGCGCTTTTCAGAAGAATATTTTTGTAACGATAAAGATTTTCACTGAATAAAAAAAAGAATAAACAAATGACAAAATCTTTATTGCCGAAGGCATGGAATAGAACTTTCGTGCAGAAGGCACCGCTAGTTGGTTTTGAAAAAGATAAACAATATAACATCGGGGGATATTTTGAAGGGTGCAGGGAAGAATTAACGGGGATTACAATCCCCTTAAAATACCTTCCCTGCAAGCGTCAGTGCTTTAATAATGCCCTGACGTAGAAATATAATAATTAGTGATTCCTGTATTCCTGCGGAAACTCTTCTTCGGGAGCGTGTGCACCGTTTTGGTCGTATATATAACCACATATTTTACATATTATTGCTTCATATCCCAGGCACCCGTCATACTCCCGGAAGTCAGATACTTCACTGGCTCCACAATTTA
>JBEKMY010000207.1:0-2746 GCA_049523355.1 Smithella sp.
ACCACATTTACTGGTGTAGAACATAGGTGTGAGTTTGTTAGAGAATTAGATGGAGTCAAATATTATAATGATTCAATTGCTTCAAGTCCAACGAGAACTGTAGCAGGGCTAAAGGCATTTGAAAAACCTGTTATTTTAATTGCCGGAGGTTATGATAAAAACCTTCCCTTTGATGTGCTGGCAGAAGAAGGATATAATAAGATTAAAGCTTTAATCTTATTAGGTAATACTAAATATAAAATAAAAGAAGTTTTTGAAAAGCTTTTAACAAATAAACATATTGATATTCCAATTATATTAACAGATACTCTCGAGAAAGCTGTGTTAAAAGCAAGAGAAATTTCAATATCTGGGGATTTAGTTACATTATCACCAGCTTGTGCAAGCTTCGATATGTTTTTAAACTTTGAGGAAAGAGGAAATAGATACAAGAGAATAGTTAATAATTTAAAAAGATTGTAAATTAGCTAATATTTTAGCGGCATTAGTTAATAATTTATATTAAAAGGAGTCAGATTATAAGATTTGGATCTGTTTATATTAGATACAATCTCTTGTGTATCAACATAAGGTGTATGAAGAAATATGAAATGTATTTATATCATAAACTTGTTTAATTGCATAATATTTAAATGTTATAACGTTTATCTATGGTACTTTATTTTAAATGATGATAAAATGAAAACACTTTAAGTTTTAATTAGTAATAAATAATTGTTGACAAAGTAAAATTAAGGTGATAAGATGTGTAAGCTGTCAGATGAACAGCAAGATGGTGTTTGAAAATTAAACAGAGGTAAATAACATAAACCAGCAATTCTTTAAAGCTATGAAAATAGCGAGAAAAATAGCGATGAGCTATTCAAACTCAAAACTTTTAAATTGAGAGTTTGATCCTGGCTCAGGACGAACGCTGGCGGCGTGCCTACTTTTAAATTGAGAGTTTGATCCTGGCTCAGGACGAACGCTGGCGGCGTGCCTAACACATGCAAGTCGAGCGAGGGGAGTTCTTCGGAACAAACCTAGCGGCGGACGGGTGAGTAACACGTGGGTAACCTGCCTCAGTGAGGGGGATAGCCTTCCGAAAGGAAGATTAATACCGCATAATATTTGATGATCGCATGATCATTTAATTAAAGGAGTAATCCGCACTGAGATGGACCCGCGGCGCATTAGCTAGTTGGTGAGGTAACGGCTCACCAAGGCCACGATGCGTAGCCGACCTGAGAGGGTGATCGGCCACATTGGAACTGAGATACGGTCCAGACTCCTACGGGAGGCAGCAGTGGGGAATATTGCACAATGGGCGAAAGCCTGATGCAGCAACGCCGCGTGAGTGATGAAGGCCTTCGGGTTGTAAAGCTCTGTCTTTGGGGACGATAATGACGGTACCCAAGGAGGAAGCCACGGCTAACTACGTGCCAGCAGCCGCGGTAATACGTAGGTGGCAAGCGTTGTCCGGATTTACTGGGCGTAAAGGATGCGTAGGTGGATATGCAAGTCAGATGTGAAATACCCGGGCTTAACTCGGGTGCTGCATTTGAAACTATATATCTAGAGTGCAGGAGAGGTAAGTGGAATTCCTAGTGTAGCGGTGAAATGCGTAGAGATTAGGAAGAACACCAGTGGCGAAGGCGACTTACTGGACTGTAACTGACACTGAGGCATGAAAGCGTGGGGAGCAAACAGGATTAGATACCCTGGTAGTCCACGCCGTAAACGATGGGTACTAGGTGTAGGGGGTATCGACTCCCTCTGTGCCGCAGTTAACACAATAAGTACCCCGCCTGGGGAGTACGGTCGCAAGATTAAAACTCAAAGGAATTGACGGGGACCCGCACAAGCAGCGGAGCATGTGGTTTAATTCGAAGCAACGCGAAGAACCTTACCTAGACTTGACATCTCCTGAATAACCTAGAGATAGGCGAAGCCCTTCGGGGCAGGATGACAGGTGGTGCATGGTTGTCGTCAGCTCGTGTCGTGAGATGTTGGGTTAAGTCCCGCAACGAGCGCAACCCTTATCATTAGTTGCTACCATTTAGTTGAGCACTCTAATGAGACTGCCCGGTGCCCCTTATGTCTAGGGCTACACACGTGCTACAATGGGCAGTACAGTGAGATGCAAACTCGTGAGAGTGAGCCAAACTATAAAACTGTTCCCAGTTCGGATTGTAGGCTGCAACTCGCCTACATGAAGCCGGAGTTGCTAGTAATCGCGAATCAGCATGTCGCGGTGAATACGTTCCCGGGTCTTGTACACACCGCCCGTCACACCATGAGAGTTAGCAATACCCGAAGTCCGTGAGGTAACCGTAAGGAGCCAGCGGCCGAAGGTAGGGTTAGCGATTGGGGTGAAGTCGTAACAAGGTAGCCGTAGGAGAACCTGCGGCTGGATCACCTCCTTTCTAAGGAGTTAAAAAGTGTAACAGCTTTTTAATGGAATTTTGGCTTGCGTAAGCTAGCATTTAAAATTCTGGTGCCAACGATATGGCACAAAAACTGGTTTTAATATTTTCTCTGTTTAATTTTGAGGGACTAAATGTCTAATGATATTTAGTGGGTAATTTAGCTCATGAGAATGAGCTTGATTTATTTACTACAGTCATTTAGATTGGAAACCTTCTATTGTTCTTTGAAAATTGCATAGTAAAAGTAAAGTAGATTAAGACTAATTATGATTAGTGGTACGCAACTACTAATGATGGTTATTAGTATTGAAAACATTAGTTTGTATTCAATATATGTT